>NZ_NHSQ01000116.1 GCF_016653465.1 Thiocystis minor
GTGACAGCCCGGCTTGGAATTGGATACGGTTCATGGGCATGACGGGATTCCTCAGCGAGACGGGGTAACCCACTGTGCGCCTATTTCCAGCGAAAAACTGGCCTGCTGGAAAATCTTTCTAATCAGGTTCGAGCTTGAAGACCGCGCAGATCGAGAGGAAAACGTGGTTGCTCTGCGTGCGCAGCGTCCGTGTCGGTGATTTGGCCAAGGCCGCATTGGACTTGAGCGACTTGTGATACTCCTCGATACACCATTACTGAAACCGCTATAGAAGAATTTTTGACAGCGCCCCAAACGCTGCCAATACTTGATTGCAAAGCGTTATTGGGGCTAAGATTGCACGAGGTGGCGCATGCAGTGGGCGAAGTCAATCTTGGTCCGCCGCGCCATGATCAGCACCTCCCGCCACCCGCGCTTGGGTTCGCAGATCATCATCAGATCGCGCACGCCCTTGCGCTCATATTCCGTATCCTGGCGCTGGGGTGTTCCCGGCTGCGGCGGCAGGGGTGCCCGCACCTCGCCAATCAGCTGCTTCGGGCTTTCGTCGAAGCACACCACGGGGCGGGCAGGATCGGCAGGTTCAGCAGACAGGTCGAGCACATCCTCCATAGGTGCCACAAATTCTGCACCGACCTTGGGAATGCACCACTCTTGGACTTGCCAAGGTTTCAAGGTGTTTTTTTTAGCAGGCGACGAATCGATTCATGACGAAAGGTGTCGGCATACTCCAGTTGCACCACCTGATCGGCCAACAGACGCCGTGTCCAGTGGTCATGCCCCGTCGGGGCTGGCGTGCAGGCTGTCGCGATCACCTGAGCGCAGTGTTTGTCGGTCAATTTCGGTGCCTTGCCCGGACGGGGTCGATCATGCAAGGCCGCGGCGACGCCTTCCTCAACGCAGCGTTGCCGGAGATGGCCGACCATCGTGGCCGAGACCCCCAGGGCCTCAATGATCGCCGCATCCTGGCAACCCGCTGCCGCCTTCAACAGAATCCGGGCCCGCGTCTGCTGGCGGGCCGCGCTCTTCCCCTTGCGCAACAAGGCTTCCAGCGTGTCCACTTCCTCGTCCGTCAGCGCCACACGATATTTGATGGCGGGCATGGTGGTCTCATCCGGGTTGCGAATCTTGCTTCCTTAGACCATTCTCACGCGGCGTTGGTGCATAAAGAAGCAGTAGGGCAGGATTCCCCTTCCCCCCTTTTCTCAGGACACAGCGACCCCAACCCGCACCGAGATCGGCATCCCCAGATCGGTCATCTGATTCATCGTGGCGATCCGTGCATGAACCTCGTTCACCTGGGATTCGAAAATGCGTGAGGCGACCGCCTCCCCGAAGATCTGTTTGAGACGGTACATGGCATTTTCGGCCAAGCTGCGTCGATGATCACCGGCGTCCTGTTTCCACTGCACCACGCCTTTCTCCTGGATCGCGGCCAGCGCCTGTGCGCGCGGATGATCGGCTTCCCAGGCCACCGCGTTTTCTCTGGGCGGCACCACCAGCGTGGCCTGGTGTTGCGCCGCCACGTCATCCGCTTCGCGGGTATCGTCGGCCCCATCGGCATCGATCTGTGCAATGACCCCGTCGACCTGATCCACCAGATCCCCAACGACCTCGCCATCCGTCCAGGCCGCCGTCGTGACCTCCACGCCAATGACATCCTTGACGTCCGCGTCGACCGCCAGATGAACCTTGATCCAGGTGCGCCGCTTCCCGGCACCGTGTTGGCGGACCTTCCATTCCCCCTCGCCAAACACCTTCAACCCGGTGGAGTCCACCACGACAGGGATCGGCCCCGTGCGTTCCTGGCGCGGGATTTGAACCACCAACGTCCGCACCCGACGCGACAGGTGCGTGTGATCCGGGATCGGCAAGTCCAACCCCATCAGGCGTATGAGGGACCGTCCAAATCCTTCCAGCGAGCGAGACGGCAGGCGGAACACTTGCTTCAACATCAGCAACGTCTGGATAGACCAGTCAGAAGAGCGCCACGGCGCACCCCGTTTGCCCGTCGGCTCTGGTCTCCAGCGCTGGGTGATCGCTTCCTGGTCGAACCAGACGGTGATGTCCCCACGCGCCACCAGCGCCCGGTCGGACGCCGGCCAGTTGGTGACCCGGTATTTCGCCTTCTTGGGGGAGGCGCCTTCGCCATTGTTGGGAGCTGTCGATGACATGTCTGGGAACTTTCTCCGCTGAAACCACCGCTAGATTAGCCGCTGGCGGCAGGTTTATGCACCAAGGCCTTCTCACGCCTAAAATATCTCTCCAATTCAACGTGACTGACTACTTCTACTTTGTTAACTTTGACTGTCGCATAAATTAATGAATTTTAAGTTATTTTTTATTAGGCGCAATAAATCTTCATTTACTATGCCCCTATTGAAGATAGATGTTGGCGGTTTATGGGTGATTATAGGCGCTCAACGCGCCACTAGAACCCTATTGTTTATGTGTATTTTTGTTTATTATCATAAAATTTAAACACTTAAAGATTTTTTGAAGGTAACAAAGTAGAACTACTAGCGTCGGATGAATCCAAAGCCTGATTCGACCAGCAAATCCGAACGAGGAGCGTCCCGTCGAGATCGACGACGAGTAGCGGGGTATTCTCGGTCTGAGAGTGTGAAGATGGTTTGCCAAGTGTCATGGCGACACCGTCGGCCTATTCGCCTTGTCCATAGCACCAACCCGTTGTGAAATTCAAGCTGCGGCGGCGAGGAATTCTACGCCCGATTCGCACACTGCCAACGCGGAAAAACCACGTTGACAGGTGATGTCGTGATCGACAGATGACGTGGGAACGTCATCTGTTGTCGGTCAGACTTCAAACGCCGCAAGCTTGCGCGCCACCGGGGCATTCTTCAGGGTCACATACTTCGGCAGGCCATGCTCGAACGGCGGGTAGTCCTCGCCCTGGATCAGCGGGATCAGATACTCCTTGCAGACCGGCGTGATGCCGAAACCGTTCTCGGTGATGAAGTCGCGCGGCATGAATTTCTCGACATTGGCGACCTCCGACAGCGGCGCCTCGCCGACCTCCCAGGCATAGGGATCGCTGCTCAGACGCCGGACGGTCGGCATGACGGCATTGTGTCCGGCCAGCGCGAACTCGACCCCGGCCCGGCCCATGGCGTAGGCCTGCTCGACATCGGTCTTGGAGGCCAGGTGACGGGCCGCGCGCTGGAGATAATCGGCCACCGCCCAATGGAATTTGTAGCCGGTCGCGTCCTTGATCATGTTCGCGACCACGGGCGCCGCGCCGCCGAGCTGCGCGTGACCGAAGGCGTCGCGCGTGCCCTGCTCGGCCAGGAAGCGGCCATCGGGATACTTGGCGCCCTCGGAAACGACGATGGTGCAGAAGTCGAAACGCTCGACCTTGTCCTTGACGGCGGCGATGAAGCGCGCCTGATCGAATTCGATCTCGGGGAAGAGGATCATGACCGGGAGATTATGATCCTCGATTAGACCGCCGGCGGCGGCGATCCAGCCGGCATGGCGGCCCATGACCTCAAGGACAAAAACCTTGGTCGAGGTCTTGCACATGGAGCGCACGTCGAACGAGGCTTCCAGCGCGGAGGTGGCGATGTACTTGGCGACCGAGCCGAAACCGGGGCAGTTGTCGGTGATGGGCAGATCGTTGTCGACCGTCTTGGGGACATGGATCGCCTGCACCGGATAGCCCAGCGCCTCGGAGAGTTGCGAGACCTTGTAGCAGGTATCGGCCGAATCGCCGCCGCCGTTGTAGAAGAAATACCCGATATCGTGGGCCTTGAAGACCTCGATCAGACGCTCGTACTCGCGCCGGTTGGCCTCCAGGCTCTTGAGCTTGTAGCGGCAGGAACCGAAGGCGCCGGAAGGGGTGTAGCGCAGGGCGGCAATGGCCTCGTCCGATTCCTGACTGGTATCGATCAGATCCTCGGTCAGCGCGCCGATGATGCCGTTGCGACCGGCATAAACATTGGCGATCTGGTCAGTGTGACGGCGGGCGGTCTCGATCACCCCGCAGGCGGAGGCGTTGATGACGGCGGTGACGCCGCCGGATTGAGCGTAAAAGGCATTTTTCGCGGACATATTGCTTCCTCGTTGGCAGTTTTTAGTTGGCAGTTTTCAGTTAGTCGCCTGGATGACTGACTGACAACTATCGCTGGGGCAGGTCGCCGCGCTGTTCGGCGACAAAGTCGGCCTGGGCCTGGAGCAGCGCGACGGCGCACTCGGCCAGGTCGTCGTATTGCTCGACACCCACGCCCATCTGTTTGTAAGGCTTATAAAAAAACTGGCAGCGATAGGCGCGCTCGCCGGCTTTGAAGATGACGAAGTTGCAACCGTCATCGGACTGCCAGTAGATCACCGGACAGGTCGTCAGCTCGCGATCGGAGGCGGCGAGACGGATCTCCGCGTCAGCGAGCTGGATCTCCAGGTCACGCCCGTAGCGTTCGCGGAGCGTGGTTCGCATCAGCCACTGCTCGGTTTCCGTGATGTCGGGGATAGTGGCCATATTGGGTTGTCGCTGGTCGGACGTTGTTCGATTGAGTATGGCGAGCGATGAACCGCGCCATCGCAAGCACTCCGTGAAAAATGCAGCAAGACTAACCAAAACGGACGCCAGTTCCAAATGTTAAACCACGAGGGCGCCAGCCGCCGATAATGCCCGCCGTCCCCAGGTTCTCGTTGGGTACCCCACCGCCGTAGGAGCCCGCTTGCGGGCGATAGGCCGCGAGCAAAGGCTTCCGGCGACTCCGCCGCGATGTCGACCGCGTCGCCCGCAAGCGGGCTCCTACGATGCGGTGTACGGCCGCACCAGCGGCGGCAGATCCGCGCCCAGACCCAGGGCGCGGTCCATGAACAAGCGTTTGAGCGGCGCAAGACGATCAACGGTCGTCAGGCCCAGACCGCGAATGGCGGCCAGCGGTTGCCGACTGTCGCCGAAGATCCGTTTGAAGACATCCATGGCGCCAAGCATCAGCAAATTGTCGCCGCGCCGCGCCCGCTCATAATGACGCAGCGTCCAGAGACCGGCGAGATCGCGACGGCGTTCGATCGCCAGATCCAGGGTCGCCGCCAATTCGGCGGCATCCAGAAAACCCAGATTGACGCCCTGCCCCGCCAGCGGATGGATAGCATGGGCGGCATCGCCGATCAATGCCAGTCCCGGTAGGACATACTGCTTGGCATGCTGTAACCGCAGCGGGACGGACGCGCGCGGTCCGTCCAGGATCAAGCGACCGAGGCAAGATTCGGAGGCGTCGGTGACCATCTCCGAAAACAGCCCGTCGTTCAGATTCATGAGTTCGAGCGCGCGCTCGTCGTCGGCGCTCCAGACGATCGAACAACGCCCGTCGGACAGCGGCAGCAGCGCCAGCGGCCCCGTCGGCAGGAAACGCTGCCAGGCGGTCTCCTGGTGCCAATCGGCGGGTCTGACGTTGGCGACGATCGCGCGTTGGTCATAGTTCCAGCCCTCGGTCGCGATGCCGGCCAAATCGCGCACCAGCGAATCGCGGCCGTCGGCCCCGACCAGCAGACGTGCGTCGATCGACCGACCGTCGGCGAACCGGATCCGCGCCGGCGGCTCGCGGCGATCCAGATCCGCGATGACGGCGGGGCAGATCAGGGCGACATCCGGGGTTTGTTCCAATCGCTCCCAGAGCGCGAGTTGGATGACCCGATTCTCGACGATATGGCCCAGATCCGCCTCGCCCAGATCCGCGCTATCGAAACGAATCCGTCCGCTGCTGGCGGCGTCCCACACCCGCATCTGGCGGTAGGGACTGGCGCCGAGTTCCAGGATCCGCTCCCAGACGCCCAGGCGCTGAAGCATCCGTTGGCTGGCCCGACTCAGGGCCGAGACCCGCAGATCCACTTCGCCCGCCGGCCAGTCGCGAAGCGGCGCGCGCGACTCGATCAGGGCGATGGAGAGCCCCTTGCCGGACATGGCGCGGGAGAAGGCCGCGCCAACCATGCCGCCGCCGACGACAGCGATATCGAAGGACTGCTCTGACTCAGTCATGCGCATGCTCCAATGTTTCAATCCGCGCCTAATTTAAGCCAGGCGACACCGCGCGGAAGAGGTTACCCCTTTCCCGCGCGCATTATCCCCCTGAAGAGGGAGGTTTCAAACGGAGGATGGCGATGTAAGTCCGCGCGCCAGATGCGGCAGGGGACCGCCCAGGCCCATGAAACGTCTGGCGAGCCGATGGCGCGCGCAGGGCAGCAGATCCAGACCTAGCAGACCCGCCCCGCGGGCGAACCGAACTGGCGCCCAGGGGATGACGAAGAGTCGCGCCAGCGTATCGGTCAGACTGGCGGTTCCGGCCTGATCGCGACCTCGCCAGCGCGCATACTCGGACAGGGTCGCCGCCGCGCCGGGATCGCCGCCCGTCACCGCACTGCGCGCCAGCACCTCGGCCAATGCCGCCACATCCCGCAGTCCCAGATTGAAGCCCTGACCGGCGACCGGATGCAGGCTGTGAGCAGCGTTGCCGATCAGGACCAGACGTTCCTGGACCGGATTGCGGATCAGCCGGAATTTGAGCGGGTAGGCGCGACGCGAGGAGACCCGAGTCAAGCGACCCAGCCGATACCCGAGGCGATCCTGGAGACGGCCCAAAAATTCCTCATCAGAGAGCGCCAGCAGGTCGGCGGTCTCGTTCTCGCGACAGGTCCAGACCACCGAATAGCGCCCGCCGGTCATGGGCAGCAGCGCCAGGGGACCGGATTCGGTAAACCGCTCGAAGGCCACGCCAGTCCGAGGACGATCCGGCGTGACCGTGGCGATGATGGCGTCCTGACCATAGGCATGCTCCCGCGCCTTCAGACCGAGTCGTTCGCGGATGGACGAATCGCCGCCGTCGGCGGCGACCAGCAGACGGGTGCGCAGATGACGAATCTCCCCGTCCATCTGGACATCCAGATCCACCCCGTCGCCATGCACGCGATGCTCGATCAGCCGCGCGGGGCAGCGGAGTTCGAGATTGTCGGCATGATCGAGCGCCAAACGGATCGCCACGCCCATGGCGCGCGCCGGCACGACAGCGCCCAGCGCCGCAACGCCCTCCTCGGCGTGATCGAGCCGGGCGATGCCGTATTGCCCCCGTTCGGAGACATGCACCTTCAGGATCGGCTCCGCCTCGGGCGCCATGTCCGGCCACAGACCCATGGCGTCGAAAATCCGCTGACTGCCCAGCGAGAGCGCGATGACGCGCTCGTCGTAACTGGGGTGTTGCGCGGAAACCGTCGGCACCGCCTCGATCAGCGCGACCCGCAGTCGGGTGCTGACCAAGGCACAGGCCAGACTGCCGCCGACCAGACCGCCGCCGATGATCGCTACGTCGTAATCGTGCAGCATTGCCAAGCTCACCTCCATCGTTCGCACACCCGTTCTTCAACGTGCTTAGCGCGACCCGCAGTCGGGTGCTGACCAAGGCACAGGCCAGACTGCCGCCGACCAGACCGCCGCCGATGATCGCTACGTCGTAATCGTGCAGCATTGCCAAGCTCACCTCCATCGTTCGCACACCCGTTCTTCAACGTGCTTGACGAGATCCCGCCATCAACGCCTCGATCTCGTCCGGCTGCGTGGGAGCCGCTGCGGAGAGGATTTCGTTACCCTCTTCGGTGATCAGCACATCGTCCTCGATACGGATGCCGATCTTGCGATAGGCTTCCGGCACCGCCTCCGTGTCCGGCATGTACAGCCCCGGCTCCACGGTCAACACCATGCCGGGCTCGAAGACGCGCCACGCACCATCGTGCTTGTAGGCGCCGACATCGTGCACGTCCATGCCGAGCCAGTGGCCAGTGCGGTGCATGTAATAGGGTTTGTAGGCTTCCTCCTGGATGAGCGAATCGATCTCGCCCGTCAGGATGCCGAGCCGGACCAGACCCTCGGTCAGCACCCGCACCGCCGTGTCGTGCGGTTCGTTCCAGCGAGCGCCCGGCCGGGCCTTGTCGATCGCCGCCTGCTGGGCCTTGAGCACCAGCTCGTAGAGTTCGCGCTGGGGCGGACTGAAACGACCATTGACCGGGAAGGTCCGGGTGATATCGGACGCATAGCCGTCGAGTTCGCAGCCGGCGTCGATCAGGACCAGATCCCCGTCGCGCAGCACGGCGTCATTGGCGATGTAATGCAGCACGCAGGCGTTCGCGCCGCCGCCCACGATCATCGGATAGGCGTTGAAACGGGCGCCGGCGGTGGCGCAGGCATGCTGGAATTCGGCCTCCAGATCCAGTTCCTTCACGCCGGGGGCGCAATGGCGCATCAGGCGGCGATGGGCCTGGGCGGAGATGCGCGCGGCCCGGCGCATCAGGGCCGTTTCGGTTTTGCTTTTGCGCAACCGTTGTTCGTGCAGCAGGGATTCGATGGCGATGAAGGTGTCGGGGGCGACCGCGCCGGTGCGAATCTTGGCGCGGACCCGATTCACCCAACCCATCACCCGCTGATCGAGACCCGCGTCGGCGCCGATCGGGTAGTACAGGCGGGTCCGCCCGTCGATCAGGGTTGGCATCACCTCATCCAACGCGTCGAGGGGATGGGCCTGATCGGCGCCAAAGCGCTCGGTCGCGCCTTCGAGACCGAGACGTGCCCCATCCCACTGTTCGCGCTCCGCGTCACGGGGTCGGCAGAAAAGAATGAATTCGCCTTCCTTGCGCCGGGGCACAAAGACCGCGAAGGCGTCAGGCTCCGGAAAACCGCAGACATAGCTGAAATCGCTGTTCTGACGAAAGGGATAATGGACATCGCGATTGCGGATCGCCTCGCGCGCCGCCGGCAGGATCGCAAGACCTTCGGGACCGATGGACTTCAAGAGGGCACGCCGACGGCGTTTGTATTCGGCTGCGTTCATGGCTGCCCGGACACGTCGACTGGATTCGCCCGCTCGTCATGAATCAGCATTGCCGCCACCCGGATAAATTCGATCACTTCGGCCAGCGCCTCCTCGTTTTCTTCGGCATCGTCAAGATTATCGAGATCCATCCGCGTCAGATCGGTAAAATCGCGCAGAATCTCGCGGGTCTGCTCGGAGAGATCGGACTCCGCCACGCCCAGCACGCCGAAGGCGAAGAGGAATCCCCGCACCCAGTCATAGAGCGCGGTCGCGCGCTCCGCCAGCGGACGGTCGTCATCCGGCAAGAGCGGATGGAAGCCTAGATCCGGATCGCGTATCCCGTTTTGAGTCGCGGTCGCCAGATCGCTCAGACCTTCGCGGACCCCGGCGAGCAGCGGATCGGCTGGCTCCGCAGATTCCGCGGCGGGCAGGAGTTGCAGGAACCAGGCGTTCAGCGGATCCGAGGCGCCGCCGCAAAGGAGACCGCATAGGATGCCATGTGCTTCGCCGGGCGACGGATTTAAAGGGCTGATCTCCAGCAAGCGGCCAATCAGATCGTAGTCAGTGTCCGTGGCTACCTCCATCGCATTGAACAGACGCCAAAATCTGTGTCGAATCATAGCATGCGCCGATGCCCGATTGACCGCTTACGACGCCCCTTCTATAGTGCAGGGAATTTCAACGGAGCCGCGGACTTTGGCTAATTTCGACCTCGACGAACTGGAGCAGCAGATCAACGCACTGATTCGCCTGAATCAACGGCTCCGGGACGAAAATACCACGCTGCGCGCGCGCCAGGAGACCCTGGTGACCGAGCGTGGCGAATTGATCGAAAAAACCGAGCAGGCCCGTAGCCGCGTGGAAGCCATGCTGTCCCGGCTACGCGCGATGGAGGAAAATTTGTGAGCGACGAGCCGCTGCAAGTCAGTATCAAGATCCTGGAAAAAGAGTATCGAATCGCTTGCGCGCAACATGAGCAGGAGGATTTGAGGGCATCGGCCCGTCTGCTCGACCATCGCATGCGCGAGATTCGTCAAAACGGACGGGTGATCGGCACCGACCGCATCGCGGTCATCGCGGCACTGAACATCGCGCATGACCTCATCCAGCTTCAACGGGCACAGCCTAGCCTCGATCAGGATTCCGGACGGCGTTTGCGCGAACTCCAGGAGCGGGTATCCATGGCTCTAGCCGATGAGCCGCCAGTTGCCCCGCCCGTCGAAGCACCGCTGGACGCCTCGAATGAAAGGGTATAGCCTTATTCCCAAGACACCCCCTGTAGCGTTCGATCATGGTCTGGGTATTTTCTTGAGCCTAATTGCTACCCAGGGGATATGACAGCAAGGCTGTTGAGCATGTCCGTCTTCGAGCGGAAAGCCTGAAGTCAAGCCAAGTGTCCCCACTTGAACCGCTTGGTTCAAGAACGAAGACCGATAACGGCGTCAATGGGGGGTGTCCCTTCACTCCATGCAGCCCCAGCGATCACATCAGACGCAACGCCGTGAACTCAGAGCCGCGCGTCGACAGCTGACGCCTCGCCAACACCGCCAGCACGCCGCGCGCGTGACGCGACGGCTTTCGCATCATCGCCTGTATCTTCGCGCCCGACGGATTGCCCTGTATTGGCCGACCGACGGCGAACTCGATCCACGCCCCCTCCTGACCCACGCACACGCATGCGGCAAAACTTGCTATCTCCCCATCCTGAAACCCCGGAACACCCGGTGGGGCCGAGGAAAACTCTGGTTTGCGCGTTTCCGTCCAGGCGACCGCATGCGTCCCAACTGCTTCGGCATCCCGGAACCCATCGCCTGCGGACGTCAGCTCAAACTGCCGTGGCACCTCGACCTCCTGCTCATGCCCCTGGTCGGATTCGATGCCGACTGTCATCGCCTTGGCATGGGGGGGGGCTTCTATGATCGCACCCTGGCCTATCTCAGACTGCACCAATCCTGGCAACGCCCCCGCCTGATCGGTCTCGCTCACAATTGCCAGCGCATTGATCGCATCGAGCCCCGTCCCTGGGACATTCCGCTGGAGTCCGTGATCACGGAATGCCGCATTTACGCTCAACCGTGATCGACTGGCGGGTCGACACCAGCATTCAGGTAAACGCGCGGCCGTTTTCAGGAGTGCACGAAGTGGTGTTGCGAGAGCCTCTGCTATGATGATCAGCTTCCCATCAACTCAACCACGGAGAACATTGAATGAATCAGGACGCCATGAAGAAACAGGCCGCCGAGGCCGCGCTGGCGTATGTCGAGGGCGGCGTGATCGGTGTCGGGACCGGCTCTACCGTCAATCACTTTATCGATGCGCTGGCCACCATCAAGGGTCGCATCGAAGGGGCCGTTTCAAGCTCGGAAGCGTCCACCGAACGGCTCAAGGCGCACGGCATCCCGGTCCTCGACCTGAACGGCGCGGGCGAATTATCGCTTTACGTCGACGGCGCGGACGAGTCCAACCATCGCCTGCAACTCATCAAGGGCGGCGGCGGCGCGCTGACACGGGAGAAGATCGTCGCCGCGGCGAGCCGGCAATTTGTTTGCATTGCCGATGAAAGCAAACTCGTCCAGGTGCTCGGGCAATTCCCGCTGCCGGTGGAGGTGATCCCGATGGCCCGCAGTTATGTCGCGCGCGAACTGGTTCGGCTGGGCGGAACACCGATCTGGCGCGAGGGTTTCGTGACCGATAACGGCAATCTGATCCTGGACGTGCAGCATCTGAAAATCACCGATCCGCTGCAATTCGAACAGCAGATCAACAATCTCGCCGGCGTGGTCACTGTCGGCATTTTTGCGCTGAGGCCAGCCGATGTGCTGATCCTGGGGACGCCCAACGGCGCCAAAACGATCGAGGCCGCTGATTTCAGCGGTTAACGCAGACAAAAAAATGGGGCCCGAAGGCCCCATTTTTATCGCATCCGAGCGATTCCTTAAAGCGTGGCTTACAGCATTAGAAGCTGTGCATCACGCCCAAGGAGAAGCCGCTCCACTTGGAACCAGCGACGATGTCTTCCAGGTCGCTGTCCTTGTCGGTGTAGAGCGCATACGCCTTGGTGCGCTTGCTGAAGTTGTAGTCGTAACCAACGGACCAAGTCGTTACATCGTAGTCCAGCGCTTGAGTTCTGTTCACTAGGAAGGCTTCGCCGCCGTTGACGGACACCCAATCAGCACCCGCAACGATATCGTCGCCCGAGTAATCGGCCTGCCCATACATGGCCTTGACCATGCTGTTGCCAAAGGCGTAGCCGGCCTGGATCTGCCAAAGATCAGCATCGTCGGCGGCGGCGGGAATGCTCCAGGTAACGGCCGGGTTGGCTGGATCGGTGTAGCCAGCAAACCTGTCGTTATTGAACTGATCCTGATTCTCGTAGATCGCGGTCAGGCTGAAGCCGTTCCAGTCGAGGAGGCCCAGGCCAAGACGCCAGGCTTGTGCGTCGCCATCCTGGAAATTGCAGGTCGTCGTGAAGGGACTAGTTGGGTTCGCGGGATCGACCGGGGTGTTCACCGGGCAGTTATTGCCGCCAAGCGCTACAGTCTCATTGTTGAAGTGCTCGCTGTTCAGATTCTCGAAGGCGGCGGAGGCGTAGAAAGGTCCGTTGCTGTAGATGGCCGCGAGCGAGTAGGTGTCGGCAATGCTGTCTTCTTCGAGGTTCAGACCATTGTTGCCGCCGGTGGCGCCACCGGACGGAACGAAGGCAGCCGCCAACTGGAAGCCGCTCCAGCTTGGGCTGATGTAGGCAACCGCGTTGTCGGCGCGCAGATCGCGGAAGCCAACGGTGCCGTTGTAGTCAGCCATGGTATCGGCGAAGAGATCCAGCTTGCCGGTGGAGATCTTCATCGGGGTGTCATGACGACCCATGAGGAAGGTACCCCAGTCGCCGGCCAAGCCCACAAAGCTGTTCCGATAGGTGATCGAGTCGCTGTTGCTGAGGACGTTATCGTTGGTGTCGTTCAGATTGACACCGAACTCCAACTGGTAGATGGCCTTGAGGCCGTTGCCCAGATCCTCGGAGCCCTTAAAGCCCAAACGACTGGCGCGGCTTTCGCCAGGAATATAGCCGTTGCTGGACATGCCCCAGCCTTTGAAGTCTTCGCCATCGGCGGTTTTCACGAGCGTGGGGTTGCCGTTGACGTCGAGGATCACCGCGCCGGCGGAATCACGCGCAAAGCCGTAGGTTGGCCGCACGACATTTGAGACATCTGCATAATCGAGAGAAACGTGGAACTTGCCATAGACAATGGCTTCCGCCGAGGCGGTGGAAGGAGCGATGACGGGCGCTGCCAGGGCGGCGGCGACTGCCAGGGTAAGAAGTTTCTTGTTCATGCTGTTCTCCGCTGTTGTGAATTTGTCAGACTAGACTGCTGAAACTGTAGGCAATCATGCTTTGCGGGTTGAACTATAGTGGAGCGCATCGCGTTTTGCAACAGATTGGGCGAAAAAAAAGACACACCTTCACGTCCTGTCGCATTTTTACACCAACAAGGGTATCGAAAGCAAGTTCGCGCGCTCTGGACACACGGCAACGCCTCCCGAACCATCAACCGCAGCGACTCGATACTCGTTCCACCCAGCGGCCTTGGCAACAAGCAGACAAGTCTGCCGAAACATCCAAAAGCCCAGGATGCCGCGGACGTTACCTTAATATAGCCACGGTTTTTTACTTCCATTCAAAACAATCGGATCAGCACTTGGCCATGATTGACGCCATGTCGCAAATGGCATACACAACAAGGATAGCGGACAATCACGTCCATATCGAAAAGCTTATTGGAAGAATAAGAAATTCATAATATTTTTATGCCCAATTTACCTGTAATCTACCAGGAAATTCATCGCGGGGAATCATCCTGCCGACTGGACCCGGTCCACCTCGGCGCCCGCCTTCGCCACGGGCTTCGACGCCCATCACCCCCAGAAGAGACGTTACATGGCACTTGACCAGTCCGCGCGTTACTCCGACCTGAGCCTCACCGAAGCCGACCTGATCGCGGGCGGCAAGCACATCCTCGTGGCCTATAAGATGAAGCCCAAGGGCGGCATCGGTTATCTGGAGGCCGCCGCGCATTTCGCGGCCGAATCCTCCACCGGCACTAACGTCGAGGTCTCCACCACCGACGACTTCACCAAGGGCGTCGACGCGCTGGTCTATTACATTGACGAGGCGACCGAGGATATGCGGATCGCCTATCCGCTCGACCTCTTCGACCGCAACATGACCGACGGGCGCATGATGATCGTGTCCTTCCTGACGCTGGTCATCGGCAACAACCAGGGCATGGGCGACATCGAATACGGTCAGATGATCGATTTCTATATGCCGGATCGCGCCATCCAGTTGTTTGACGGCCCGTCCAAGGATATCTCCGACCTGTGGCGCATCCTCGGTCGCCCGATCAAGGACGGCGGCTACATCGCCGGCACCATCATTAAGCCCAAACTGGGTCTGCGTCCAGAGCCCTTTGCCCACGCGGCCTACCAGTTCTGGCTCGGCGGCGACTTCATCAAGAACGACGAACCCCAGGGCAATCAGACCTTCTGTCCCTCCAAGAAGGTCATCCCGCTGGTCTATGACTCCCTGAAGCGCGCCCAGGACGAAACCGGTCAGGCCAAGCTGTTCTCCGCGAACATCACCGCCGACGATCACTACGAGATGTGCGCCCGCGCGGACTTCATCCTGGAGACCTTCGGACCCGACGCGGATAAGGTCGCCTTCCTGGTCGATGGCTTCGTCGGCGGTCCTGGCATGATCACCACCGCCCGTCGTCAGTACCCCAACCAGTACCTGCACTACCACCGCGCCGGTCACGGCATGATCACCTCGCCGTCCGCCAATCGTGGCTATACCGCCTTCGTGCTGGCCAAGATCTCCCGTCTTCAGGGTGCCTCCGGTATCCACGTCGGCACCATGGGCTACGGCAAGATGGAAGGCGGGGCGGACGACAAGATCATCGCCTACATGATCGAGCGCGACGAGTGTCAGGGTCCGGTCTACTTCCAGAAGTGGCACGGCATGAAGCCCACCACCCCGATCATCTCCGGCGGCATGAACGCGCTGCGTCTGCCTGGCTTTTTCGAGAACCTGGGCCATGGCAACGTCATCAACACCGCCGGCGGCGGCGCTTACGGCCACATCGACTCCCCGGCGGCCGGCGCGATTTCGCTACATCAGTCCTACGAGTGCTGGAAGACCGGCGCCGACCCGATCGAGTTCGCCAAGGAGCACAAGGAATTCGCGCGGGCCTTCGCGTCCTTCCCGCTCGACGCCGACAAGCTCTACCCAGGCTGGCGCGACAAGCTCGGCGCGGCGGCCGAGCACAAGTAAGCCGTCTGGTTCTCCGAGCCTGATCCGGTGAACAAAAGCCCCCGCCCCGCGGGGGCTTTTTGCGCTAGGATTCAGGTCCGCACAGCGGACCCTACGCAACCCCAACACCTCGTCCGTAGGGTCCGCTGCGCGGACCGAACCCCAGTATGATCCGCGCATGCGCGCTGTGAAACGCCAGACAACCCATTCCCCCGCATCCCCCGCGAGCGACTATGAGCATCGACACCGAGCAGTACCAAGTCAAACAGGAGCCCTTTTACCAGCCTCAGGGCAATGAGATCGCACTCTACGAGGCCGCCTACCAGCGTCGCCTGCCGGTGATGGTCAAGGGTCCGACCGGTTGTGGAAAATCCCGTTTCATCGAATACATGGCCTGGCGCCTGGGTAAACCGCTGATCACCGTCGCCTGCAACGAGGACATGACCGCCTCGGATCTGGTCGGGCGCTATCTGCTGGACGCCACCGGCACGCGCTGGCTGGACGGCCCGCTCACCGTGGCCGCCCGCATCGGCGCCATCTGCTATCTGGATGAGGTCGTCGAGGCCCGCCAGGACACCACCGTGGTCATCCACCCGCTGACCGACCACCGGCGCAGCCTGCCGCTGGACAAAAAGGGCGAGGTCGTCACCGCCCATCCGGACTTCCAGCTCGTGATCTCCTACAATCCGGGCTATCAATCCCTGATGAAGGATCTGAAGCAGTCCACCAAGCAGCGCTTCTCCGCCCTGGTTTTCGACTATCCGCCGGCCGACCTGGAAACCCAGATCGTCGCCACCGAAACCGGCGCGAGCACGGAACTGGCCGCCGCCCTGGTCAAGATCGCCGCCGCCGCCCGCAACCTCAAGGGGCACGGGCTCGACGAGGGAATCTCCACCCGGCTACTGGTCTACGCCGCCAACCTGATGGACGAAGGCATCGCGCCGCGCGAGGCCAGCCGCATGGCGCTGGTCGACCCGCTCACCGACGACGAGGATATTCGCTCCACGCTGCACCATGCGATCGATGCGGTGTTTCCCTAAGGCGATTTCCAGGGAAGTTTTTACCCGGAATCAACGCTTCAAATGGACAGGATTAACAGGATTTTTCAACATGGTTCCAGGGCTCGGATCGATGCTGCTCGACGCGAATGTTGCGGGGCATCCCTGTAGGGGCGAATTCATTCGCCCCGACATCCCGATATCGGCGCAATCCACGCGGCGAATAAATTCGCCCCTACAGGATTGCATCCTGCTCAAGGGATGGATTTTCAGGAAATAACCTAACCATTGATCTGGCGTGCGGTTCGGTTACCCATCGGCCCCCGGCCGGGGTACCCTGAAGCCTTGCCCCAGACCGATCCGTGACAACCCCGCCGGAGCCACCATGACCGTCCTCGCACCGCTTCCGCCCGAGACCCTGGCCCCGCTGCGCCAGCAACTGCGCTGCAACTTCCCCCAGCTCGACCAGGTCTTCCCCGATTGCATGACCGAGGCCCAGATCCTGTTGAGCGAGACGGGGATCCGGGACTATCTGGAGGGCGCCTCGCTGATCTGCCGCATCGGGCGCGGTTTCGAGCCGGTGCTGGTCTATCTGGAGGAGATGCCGAGGGTCGCCGCCGAGTTGGGCGAGGAGACCCTGACGCTGGTCTCCCAGACCGTCTGGAAGATCTCGCGCAGTCCCAACGGCAAGACGATCCTGCCCTTTCTGCAGAGCATCGCCGAGGCGTCGCGTCGCCTGGCCAGCGCCGAGCTGCTGACCCGCTATACCGAGATGATTCTAGACTTCATGGAGCGCACCACCGGCTCCATCCACGGCTTCCACACCACCATCCCCAGTCCGAGCCTTCCGGACCTGCTGGAGCGGATTCCGTACCTGCTCAATCAGCTCACCTGCCATGGCCTGCGCAACTGGCTCGACTATGGTCTGCGCCACTATGCCGACCATCCCGACCGCCAGCGCGACTATTTCAGTCTGCAATCGGCGGATAGCCGGGCGGTTCTCCAGCGCGAACGTCACGGCGTCCTGTTCGTCGACCATGAGCGACAGCTCGATCTGTATCTGCGCGCCCTGTGGCAGGAGCGCCAGACCTTCGTCCCCTACTCGGAAGCCTTCGACGAACTGCGCAAGCCCGTGCCCTACTTCGATACGCTGGGGGTGCGCATCCCGGACGTTTACGACGACCGCGACGAGGTCGCCGGGATTGACCGCTACCGCGCGCTGCTGGCCCATGTCGCCGCCCATCTGCGCTGGAGCGGCTCGCTCGTCGCGGACAATCTCAGCCCCTTCCAGCGCATTGCGGTCGAGACCTTCGAGGATTGTCGGGTCGAATCGCTGGCGCTGCGCGAGTACCCCGGACTGCGCCGGATCCTCCTGGCCCTGCACCCCACGCCGGCGGAGAACGCCTGCAACCCGGAGCGCGAATCCTGCATCCGTCATCGTCTGGCGATGTTCTCCCGCGCCGTTCTTGACCCGGACCATCGCTACCGCAACCCGGATCTGCTCGACTTCGTCGCCCGCTTTCACGCCGAACTGGCCGAGGGTCCGTCCAGCACCCAGGCCATCGCGGATCTTGCCATCACCTACATCGCCCGCACCCGCCGTCAGCAGGATCTCGCGCCCAACGTCCATTTCACCGACACCGAGGTCGACTACCGCGACGACAACCGTCACCTCTGGCGCTACATCGAGCAGGGCGACGAGGAGGAAGCCTTCGAGGAACGCAAGCCGCGTCAGGCCGACGAGGCCGAAACCCTGCCGCCCCGCCACTACCCGGAGTGGGACTATCAGAGCAAGACCTATCGCCCGGACTGGGTCAGTCTTTACGAGGGCCTGCATCCCAGCGGCGATCCCGCCCACATCGACGCCCTGCTCGACAAGCACCGGATGCTGGCCAAGCGCCTGAAGCAGATCCTCGACCTGCTCAAGCCGCAGCAGTACGTGCGTCTGCGCTATCAGGAAGAAGGCAGCGAGCTGGATCTGGATGTCGCCATCCGCTCGTTGATCGACTTTCGCGGCGGGGCCACGCCGGACCCGCGCATCAACATGAGTCACCGCCACGACGGGCGCGATATCGCCGTCATGCTCCTGCTCGATCTCTCGCAGTCGCTCAATCAGATCCCGGACGGATGCAGCCAAACCATCCTGGAACTCAGTCAGGAGGCCGTCGCCCTGCTCGGCTGGGCCATCGATCATCTGGGCGACGAGTTCGCCATCGCCGGCTTCTCGTCAAACACCCGTCACGAAGTTCGCTATCAGCATATCAAGGGGTATGGCGAGGGCTGGGACGATCAGGTCAAGGGTCGTCTCGCCGCGATGGAGGCCGGTTATTCCACCCGCATGGGCGCCGCCCTGCGTCACGCCGCCCATTATCTGGAGGCCCGCCAAGCGGACAAAAAACTGCTGCTGATTCTCACCGACGGCCAGCCTCACGACATCGATGTGGACGACGAGCGGCTGCTGATCGAGGACACCCACAAGGCGGTCCAGGAACTCGACCAGCAGGGCATCTACACCTACTGCATCAACCTCGACAGCCACGCCGACGAATACGTCCGCGATTGTTTCGGCAACCGCTTCACCGTGATCGACCGCGTCGAGCGGCTCCCGGAAAAGCTCCCCCAGCTTTTCATGGCCCTGACTAAATAATGACGCGGCAACAGCGCCTGGCGGAATGACATGGGCCGACGCGGCGAACACAGCAAGGAAGAACTCGCGGCCCTGGCCCTGGAGGCGGCCGTAGCCATGCTGGAGGAAGAAGGGCCAACGATCCTGACGACCCGCGCCGTCGCGGGTCGGATCGGTTACACGGCCGGCAGCCTGTATTTTCTCTTCCGCAACCGCGACGATCTGATCCTGCAGGTCAACGAACGCACGCTCGATGAATTGCGCGCCGGGATCGAGGTGGCCGTGGCGGACTGTCGCGAACCGCGCGAGGCCATTCTTGGCATGGGACGCGCTTATCTGACCTTCGCGACCGCGCATCCGGTCCGCTGGCGGCTGATCTTCGAACATGTCCTGCCCGCGAACGCGGAGGTTCCGGCTGGCCTGCTCGCGAAGATCGAGGATTTTTTCACGCGGGTGGCCGGCTATCTTTCCACCCTGGCACCCGAACGCGATCCGCTTGCCGTGCGCCGGTCCGCTCAAGCGCTTTGGAGCGGCGTGCATGGCATTACCGTGCTGACGATCACCGACAAGCTCGCCCTCGGCGGCGATGCCACCGCCGAGGCGCTGACCGAGGATCTGATCGGACGCTATCTGGACGGGCTGGGCGCCCGTTGAAGCCAGGGAGATGCTAAACCGCGTCCAGTGCGGTATGCGATGTTTTTGGATTGGATTAACCTTGGCCGCATCGACGATAGTCGGAGCAGACGCGGTTTAAGAGATTAAAAAATATAAAATTTTAAACCGCGTCTCTCGTGAGGCTGGTGAAATCCCCAGAGCCAAACACAAACTGAAAATGACGCATATCGTGCTGGACGCGGTTTAACAGGAAGCTTTTTTCGGCTTTCTGCAAAAAATACGCGATCCTTGAGGGATAATAACCGGTTTTCTGCGGCGTGCTGGAGCCGAAGCCCAACCCATGATGTTCAATGACGCCATCGACATCCACGACCCCCGGCAACTGGACAACCTGTCCGAGGAGCAACTGGACCGTCTGCCCTGCGGGGCGATCCGCGTCAATGCCGAGGGCGTCATCCTGTTTTACAGCCGCTCCCAGGCGGCGATCACGAATCGCGAACCCGAGGCGGTGATCGGACGCAACTTCTTCTCCGAGGTGGCGCCCTGCACGGTCGTGCCCGAGTTCTACGGACGTTTCCGCCGGGGCGTCCTGACCGGACACCTGAACGCCGCCTTCGAGTTTGTCTTCGATTTCCAGATGCACCCGATTCAGGTCCGTATTTCAATGCGCGCCTCGCATCGCCCCGGCGAATTCTGGATCCTCATCGAACCCCTGCGCCAACTGCCGCCGCGCAACGAACAGGTCGCCCATGACCTGATCTCCGGCAAATTCTGCGAAACGCTGGCGGCGCTGTCGGCGGCCTCCTTCGACTTTTCCCAATGCGACGCGGAACCCATCGCCACCTGCGGCGCCATCCAACCCTTCGGCTGTCTGCTGACGATCGATCCCGCAACGCTGCGCATCGATGCCTGTAGCGCCAATACGGCCATGTATCTGGGGCTGGAGCCCGAGACCCTGCTTGGCGAGCCGCTAACCCTGGCCTTGCCGGACAGCGATGCCGAGCGACTCGCCTGCCTGGGCGCGGGCGAGGATGCCGCCCTCTTTTGTCCCTCCTTTTTTCGCGCGATGGCGCCGGTCGGCGAGCTGCCGCTCGATGTCCGTGTGCACCGCTGGCGCGGGCGTCTGCTGCTGGAGATCGAACCCCATGGCGAGATGGCGATGGATGCGCGTCTGCGCGGCTTCGATCTCGCCGCCTTCCAGCAACGGCTGCGCGGCTGCGACAGCGCCACCAGGATCTGCCAGGAGGCCGTCGAGATCTTCCGCTATCTGACCGGATTCGAGCGCGTGGTCGCCTACCGCTTCGAACCCGAGGACGACGGGATCGTGATCGCCGAGAGCCTGCTGCCGGGCGCCTGGCCCTCGATCATGGATCTGCGCTATCCGGCGACCGATATTCCGCGTCAGGCGCGCGCGCTCTATCGGGAGACGCCGCTGCGCTACGCGCCCAGCCGCGATCACTCCGACGTGCCGCTCTTGAGCAAAACCCTGGCCCCCGACGCCATCGATATCGGCGTCGCCCATCTGCGCGCGCAATCGCCGATTCACCGCAACTATTTGAAACGCTTCGACGTGAACGGCTCCATGTCGCTGTCGATCCTGCATGAGGAGCGGCTCTGGGGACTGATCATCTTTCATCATCGCGCCCCCCATCCGGTGACGGCCACCCTGCGGCGCGGACTGATCGAACTGAGCGGCTGTCTGTCCGCGCGACTGGGTCTGGTCGAGGAGCGCGAGCGCAATCGCGCCAGCGAACTGGGAATGGCGGAGGTCAACGGCATCGTCGGCGAGATCGACATCGAGCAGCCCTTTCCGGAGAGTTTCATCGGCAAGGAACAACTGTTGTGCGAGTTGGTCGGCGCGGACATGGTCCAGATCTACCATCACGGTCAACCGCTCTTTCTGGGTCAGGATTGCAACATCCCGAACGGCCACATCCAGACCCTGCTCGATTTTTTGCGGACACGCCCCGGACCGCTCTGGAGTACCGACTGTCTCTCCGGCGAATTCGAGCCGGCGGCGACCTATCCGGATCGACTCGCCGGCGTCATGGCGATCTTCGTCGACGACCGGCACGACGACATCCTGCTGTTCGGACGCCGACGGGTCAAATACACCGTCAATTGGGGTGCCGATCCGGCCTCGCTGCCATTCGCCGCCAGCGATGGCGAGCGTCCCTTCGGCTGGTCGAACCGGACCTTTCAGGTCTGGAAGGAAGAACGCACCCATCATGCGCGGCCCTGGTCGCGGGTCGCGCTGGCCACCGGACTGGCGCTGAAGAATCTGATCCAGCAGGTGATCGTCGCCAATGCCGCGCATTTCGAGCGCCTCGCCCAGTCGCTGGCGCGTCAGCGCGATCAATTGCGCCAGTCGCGCGAGGAGATGCGTCATCGCGCCCTGCATGACTCGCTGACCGGACTGCCGAATCGGGCGCGCTTCCGCGAGGCGTTGGCCGAGTCGATCGAGACCAGCCAGCGCGATGGTCACTGTTTTTCGGTCGCGCTCCTGGATATCGATCATTTCAAGACCATCAACGACACCCTCGGTCACGACAAGGGCGATCTCCTGCTGCGTGCCCTGGCCGAGCGCATCCGCGAATCCCTGCCCGGCGGTGGCCTGGCCGCGCGACTCGGCGGCGACGAATTCGTGCTGCTGCTGCCGCAACCGGCGGGCGAGGATCCGCTCGCGCGCGTGGAGCGGATGATCGAAACGCTGCGCCAGACCATTCTGATCGAGGGGGACAGCTTCTCCATCACCTGCTCGCTGGGGCTCGCCATCGGCGGCGCCGACTCCGAGCCTGGCGAGTTGCTCAAGCAGGCCGATCTGGCGCTCTATCGCGCCAAAGCGGATGGCCGCAACTGTGCCCGCCCCTTCGATCGCAATCTGGAAACGCAGGCGCTCAAACGCCTGGAAATCGACCGCGCGGTGCTGGGCCGCTCGCCCATGGACGCCATCGAAATCCTGCTTCAGCCGCAGATCGCCATCGCCGCCACCGAGCGGCAGCGGCGCTTCGAGGTTCTGGCACGCTGGCGCGACGAGGATGGCGCGATCGTCATGCCGAGCGATTTCATCCCGGCGGCCGAACGCAACGGCTTGATTGGCGCCGTCACCGCCGCCGTGCTGCGCCAGTCCATCCGGCTCCTGCGCGAACAGCTCGAACACGACGGCGAGGGCGTGCGGCTTGGCATCAATGTCTCCGCCGCCGACCTGGAGGCGCGCGGCTTCGCGCGCCGGTTGCTCGAAGACCTGCACGCCGCCGACGTGCCGCCGGATCTGATCGAGATCGAGATTACCGAATCCCTGCTGCTGCGCATGACGCCGAGCGTGAAAACCTCCCTGAACATCCTGGACCGTGGCGGCGTCACGCTGTCGCTCGACGATTTCGGCACCGGCTTCAGCTCCATGGTCTATCTGCGCGAGCTACCGATCTCGAATCTCAAGATCGACCGCGGATTCATTCGCGGTATCGAGGCCCCCCGCGACCGCAGTCTGGTCGCCGGCATGATCGCCATGGCCCATTCCATCGGCAAGGAGGTCATCGCCGAGGGCATCGAAACCCCGCGGCAACTCGAACTGCTCAAGGAACTCGGGTGCGATTGGGGGCAGGGTTATCTCTGGTCGCGTCCGGTCCCCCCGGAGGAAGCTTTACGCCTGAAAAGCAGGCAGGCAACGGACCACTGACCACTGACCACTGACCACTGACCACTGACCACTGACCACTGACCACCGAAAAAGCCTAATCCCAATCCATCGCCTTCCCCAGAACCGACCTTGGCAGTTGCGACCCGATGGTGATGGAACGGGGCTGTTCGGCGGGCGTCAGGCGTTGGGCAAGCCAGAGTTGCAGGCGCTCGGGCAGACGCTCGGCCTCAAGACAGGCGGGACCAGGGACGACGAACGCCTTCAATCGCCCGCCTTGCCCGACACTCGCCAAACGCACCAGCGCGTCCGCGACCTCTGGATGCTCGCACAGACAATGCCGCACCCGTTGCGGAAAGACATTCACCCCGCCGACCTGCACCGCTCCGTCACGACGTCCAGTGACGTGGAAAGCATGGTCGTCGAGCCATCGGACATGGTCCGGAAGCTCACTCTCCACCGCTTCGTCAGCCGTCCGCCACCGTCGGATCCGATCATGAGAACCGGCAACGCGCGACCAATGCGGCAGAAGTCGGAAAGGGGCGTCCAACGCCTCGCGGATACCGATCCCCGCGATCTCCGAGGCGCCATAGATCTCGATCACCCTGGCAAAACTCGCCGCGCCGAGTCGACGCCAGACCGCTTCTGGACAAGGCGCGGTCGAGGTCAGAGCCATCACGTCGTCCGCCACCGCGACCGGAGTGCGGGTGGACAGATCGAAAAAGCTCGGATGCCCCAGGATCAGATCGCCCGCGCAAGCGCGCCTGAGTACGCTGCCGGGCAGCGTATCGCGCACGTTTCGTACCGGAATGCCCAAGAGGGCTGGTAGCATGACCGAAAACAGGAAACCGTAGATATGATGGGCAGGCACCGCGCTGAGCACACGCTGTCGGTCACGCAGCAGGTCGGCAAAGTACGCGATCTCCTGCTCCAGGAAAGGCATCGAATGGGTGCAGAGTTTCGGGCGACCGGTAGAGCCGGAGGTCTGAAAGCTGATCGCTTCATCCCAGCGGGCGCGGCTGCGCAAGATAAGATCGGCCCATTCTCCCAGGTGGCGACTGGCCATGAGGTCATCGTCGAGCCCCGTTTCGTGAAGATGGAACTGCACCACCACCACCGTGGCCAGATCCAGAAACTCCAACGAGTCGAGTTCAAGCGTCCCGAGATCCCGGCCCATCCCCGGGCCGATCCGCTCGGCCGCGGCTGCGGCGATCGGCTCCAGGGCGTTGCGCAACCCGAGCAGTCCAGGCCGCAGGCGCGCGACTTCGGCGGCGACCAGATCCGTCAACAGACGAGGAACATGCTCGCGAGTCCACCAGGGTGACAATGAGGTCATCGCGGACGTGCAATCAGTGCCAATATTGCTAAGGCACGATATCCGTGATCTTCCAATGGCCGTCCACCAGCGAGAGCCGCAGATGGGTTGGCCCCTGGCCAAGATCTCCGATGCGGATCAAAAAGCGATGATAGGACTCAAAGAAGGCAAAGCCGATACTAGCCAGAAGATAGGGCGGACTCTGGCCCGTCGCCTGACTGACCGCATCGCGCAGCGTTTCGTGAACCCAGGGTAGCGTGACCGCCTGATCCAGGGCGGAATCGCCCAGACGCTCAAGATTTTGGCGGATCCAGTGCATGACGCTATCGGGATCGCCGGAGGGAAAGATCGCATCGGCGCCCGAGGCCACTCGCTTTTTGTAGTTGGCGCGAATGGCCGGCAAATCCACCAGCTCGGCAAGCTGACTGGCATCCTGCTGGTTAATGGCGGCGTCGAGTCGATATACCGTGTAATAGGGCCAGAGAGCATAGCCAATCAGCGCGAAGAGCAGCAAGTAGCCGAAAAAACGCATCTGTTTTATCCCTTGATGAATGAGTCACGCAAGCCGCCAGCCAAGAACCCCGGGACCGCCGAGTTGCACTCGGCGGTCCCGGAAAGCACGCGGACCTTGATCGCTGTTCGAGTACGGATCTTAAACCGCGTCCAGTGCGGTATGCGATGTTTTTGGATTGGATAAACCTTGGCCGCATCTAGGATAGTCGGAGCGGACGCGGTTTAAGATATTAAAAAATATAAAATTTTAAACCGCGTCTCTTGTGAGTCTGGTGAAATCCCCAGAGCCAAACACAAACTGAAAATTACGCATATCGCGCTGGACGCAGTTTAATGCGTTCATTCTAACCGCAACCCTGCATTGGATATAATCCCAAAACGATCGGAATACGGAGACACGCGTGGACGAGTCGATTGAAATCACTGCCAGCCCGGCGCCCGACCTGACGGTTGACGGCACTGTCGGCCCGTCGCCCCGGTTGGTGGCTGGAAGCGTCTCATGAGCGCCACGCAAGACTTGGACGCTTATCTGGTCGGCGGCGCCGTGCGCGACCGCCTGCTGGGACGCGCCGTGACGGAACGCGATTTCGTCGTGATCGGCGCGACCGTGGACAATCTGCTCGAACGGGGATTTCAGCAGGTCGGCAAGGATTTTCCGGTCTTTCTGCATCCCGAAACCAAGGACGAATACGCCTTGGCGCGTACCGAGCGCAAGACGGCGCCCGGCTATCATGGGTTCGCCGTGCATGCCGATCCGGAGGTGACGCTGGAACAGGATCTGCTGCGTCGCGACCTGACGATCAATGCACTGGCGCAGCGCGAGTCGGGCGAGATCGTCGATCCCTATGGCGGACTGGCCGATCTGGACGCGCGGCTGCTGCGGCATGTCTCGCCGGCTTTCGTCGAGGATCCGGTGCGGATTCTGCGGGTCGCGCGCTTTGCCGCCCGCTTTGCCGATCTCGGTTTCCGGGTCGCGGACGAGACCCGCGCGCTGATGCGGTCCATGGTCGAGGCCGGCGAGGTGGATGCGCTGGTGCCCGAGCGGGTGTGGCAGGAACTCTCGCGCGCGCTGGGAGAAGACCGCCCCTCGCGCTTCTTCGAGGTGCTGCGCGACTGCGGGGCGCTGGCGCGGCTGCTGCCGGAGCTGGATCGTTTGTGGGGCGTGCCCCAGCCCATCCAATGGCATCCCGAGATCGACACCGGTGTTCATGTCATGCTGGTGCTCGACATGGCCGCGCGTCTGTCGACGGACCTGGAGATCCGCTTCGCCGCGCTTTGTCATGACCTCGGCAAGGGCACCACACCACCAGACATTCTGCCCAGTCATCGGGGCCATGAGGCGCGCGGCGCGGCGCTGGTGGATGCCCTGTGCGACCGTTTTAAAATCCCCAACCGCTGTCGCGAACTGGCGCGCATCACCGCCCGCGATCATGGCCTCGTCCACAAGGTCGACGAGCTGCGGGCGGGGACCATTCTGGATCTGCTCGAAGGGGCCGACGCCATCCGCCGACCGGCGCGCTTCCATCAGATGCTGATCGCCTGCGAGGCCGATTATCGGGGTCGAACCGGTTACGAGGAACGCCCCTATCCGCAAGGTGATCAATTGCGTCGACTGCTCGACGTCGTCGCCGGGGTGGATGTCGGCGCCATCGCGCTGGCGACACGCGAGTCGCGGTTGATTCCGGAGCGGATTCGAGCAGCGCGGATCGGTGCGATCAAGGCGGCAAGGCAGGAGCCGGAGTGAGGGCCGACGAATCCCGCGGTTGCCGAGTTGCATGCTGCGTCCTCGCTTCGGTCTGACGGCCGGGAAACCGAATGCAACCGGGCGGTCCCGAGAGCGCGCCTGTTTAACCTGACGCCACCCGTCACAGCAAGCGCGGTCGATGCTCAATCGTAGCGTTCGTCCTTCCAGCGTCTCAAAGCCGCGAACACCTCGGCGCGAGAATCAAGCGCGTGCCCGGCAAAAGCCTCGGCGGCGGCAATGACTCCCTGCTCGCCCGTGCGCAGAAAGGGATTGGTCGCCCGTTCCAGATCAAGCCGGGAGGGCACCGTGGGCTGTCCGGTCTCCCGCCGCTGTCGGTCGGCCCGCAGGCGGTCCGCCAACGTGGCGCTGTCCGGTTCCACCCATTGAGCAAAGCCCAGGTTGGCCAGGGTGTATTCGTGGGCGCAGTAGCAGAGCGTGTCGCCCGGCAGAGCGGCGATCCGCTCCAGCGAATGGGCAAGTTGCTCGAAGGTTCCGTCGAACACTCGCCCACAGCCGGCGGCGAACAAAGTGTCGCCACAAAAGAGACGACCGGCGCCCAGATAGGTGATGTGCGTGGCGGTGTGACCGGGAACCTCCAGCACGCGGACGTCGGTCTTGAGTCCAGCGGGCTGGAAGGAATCGCCCTCGCCCACCCGGTCGGTCAGGTCGCGGATACGCCGGTCACGCGGCCCGTACAGACGCGCCTCGGGGAAGGCCGCGAGCAGGTCGTCGAGTCCGCCGATATGGTCCTGATGATGATGGGTCACCAGGACCGAGGTCAGCGTCAGACGCTCGGCCGCGAGCGTCTCCAGCACCGGATCCGCGTCCCCCGGATCCACGACGACGGCGCTGCCCGAGCCTTCCGTCAGCAGCCAGATGTAGTTATCGGAGAAGGCCTGGATCGGGCGGATTTGAAGCATCGTCGGTGACCGCGTGAGAGTGTGACCTAATTAAGCGCCCCGCCCCTGCTGACGGAATGGCTCAAAGGCAGCCGCATCGGCGTTGTCCGGCGCCAAACGGTCGAGTTCGGCGCGCACGCTGGCGAGGATCCCGTCCGCGTCCAGCCCGCAGCTGGCCAGTTGCTCGGCGTGTTCGGCATGTTCGATGTAGCGGTCCGGGAGTCCGAGATGCAGACAGCGCGCGACCAGGCCCCGTGCGGACAGCGACTCGGAGACCGCGCTGCCGGCGCCGCCCGCGATGGCGTTCTCTTCGATCGTCACCAGCAGATCGTGGCCCCGCGCAAGCTCCAGAATGAGCGACTCATCGAGCGGCTTGACGAAGCGCATGTTCGCCACCGTGGCATCCAGACTGGCCGCGGCCTCCAGCGCGGGCGTTACCATGCTGCCGAAGGCGAGCAGGGCAATCCGTCGGCCCTGGCGGACGATCTCGCCACGTCCGATGGGCAAGGCGGGCGCGTTCGGGTCGATCGCGACCCCCGATCCGCCGCCGCGCGGGTAGCGCACCAGCGCCGGCCCCTGATGCTCGTAGGCGGTCCTGAGCATCTGGCGACACTCGTTTTCGTTCGACGGGGCCAGGATAATGAGCTTGGGGATCGGACGACCGAAACTGAGATCGAAACTCCCGGCATGCGTGGCGCCGTCCGGCCCGACCAGACCGCCCCGGTCGACGGCGAAGGTCACATCCAGGTTTTGCAGACAAACATCGTGGATGAGCTGGTCGTAAGCCCGTTGCAGAAAACTGGAATAGATCGCCACCACCGGCTTGAGTCCCTCGCAGGCCATGCCGGCGGCGAGCGTTACGGCATGCTGCTCGGCGATGCCGACATCGAAGAAACGCTCAGGAAACCGCTTGGAGAAGGCCGTCAGGCCGGAGCCCTCGCACATGGCTGGAGTGATGCCGACCAGACGCGGATCCTGCTCGGCGGTGTCGCACAGCCAGTGACCGAAAATCTGCGTGTAGCTCGGGCCATTGCTCTTGCCCTTGCGCAGCTCGCCGGTGCGGCAATCGAAAGGCGTCACGCCATGATAGGTCGTCGGCTGACCCTCGGCGGGCTCGAAGCCGTGCCCCTTCTGCGTCACGACATGCAAGAGACGCTGACCCGGCATGCCCTTGACGTTACGCAGCGTCTTGACCAGCGAATCGAGATCGTGACCGTCGATGGGACCGATGTAATTGAATCCCAACTCTTCGAACAGGGTGCTCGGCATCACCATGCCCTTCATGTGCTCTTCCCAGCGACCGACCAGATGGCGCAATTGGGGCAGTCCGGCCAGCGCGGTCTTGCTGCCCTCGCGCACGCTGGTATAGAGCTTGCCGGACAAGAGGCGCGCCAGATGCTCGCTGATCGCGCCGACCGGCGGAGAGATCGACATCTCGTTGTCGTTGAGGATGACGATCAGGTCGATATCCATCGAGCCGGCGTGATTCAACGCCTCGAAGGCCATGCCGGCGCCCAGCGCGCCATCGCCGATCACGGCGATCACCGTCCGGCGCTCGCCGCGTTGCTTGGCGGCCAGGGCCATGCCGAGCGCGGCGCTGATCGAGGTGCTGGAGTGACCGACGCCAAAGGTGTCGTAGGCACTCTCTTTGCGTTTCGGGAAACCCGAGGGACCGCCCTTCTGGCGCAGACAGCTCATCTGCTCGCGCCGCCCGGTCAGGATCTTGTGCGGATACGCCTGATGGCCCACGTCCCACACCAGCCGATCATGCGGGGTATCGAAGACATAATGCAGACCGATGGTCAACTCCACCACGCCCAGTCCGGCCGCCAGATGGCCGCCCGTCTTGGACACGCAGTCGATCAAAAAGGCGCGCAGTTCGCTCGCCACCTCGGGAAGCTGACTCTGGGACAATGCACGCAGGTCGACGGGGCTATCGATCGCGTCAAGGAGTTGGCGTCGGTGCGAGACGACACCGGGATCGCTCAAGGTGCGGTGCGGCATGATGAAGAGGTCTTTTTTTTGACGGATTGGCTAGTTTAGACGAATCGCGTCCGGGCTGCCCACTTGTAATCGACGCGGTTTTCTCTAGGGGTTTTCAAGCCGAAACAGGGCCGGCGCGGCAATGGTCGCCGCCTCCGCGAGGACGAAATCCCGAAAGGCGCGCGCGACCGGCGACAGACGTTTGCCGCGGCGATAGACCAGATGCCACTGCCGCAGATCCGGGAAGCCCTCGACATCAAGGGTCACGAGCCGGCGGGTCTCCAGTTCCAGCTCGATGGTGTGCAGCGACACCACGCTCAGCCCCAGACCCGAGCGCACCGCCTGCTTGACCGCCTCGTTGCGGGTCATCTGCATCCCGTGGCGAATCGTCAGACCGCGCTCGCTGAAAAAGCGCTCCATCGCCTGCCGGGTGCCGGAGCCGGGCTCGCGCATCACGAAGACCTCATCGGCCAGCCGGGACATCGGAATCCGTCGCGCGCCCGCGAGCGGATGATCCGGCGGGGCGATCACCACCAGCGGATTTTCCATGAAGACCTCGGACTCGACATCGATGCCCTTGGGCGGAATTCCCATCAGCACCAGATCGACCGCATTGCTCTCCAGCAAGTGCACCAGCGTCTCCCGATTGGTGACATCCAGGCGCAGACCGATCCCTGGATAGCGTTGCTGGAAGACCGCCAGCAGGCGCGGCGCGAAATAGTTGACCGTGCTCGCCACCGCAATCTGCAGGCGCCCCCGGCCGACGCCCTTCAGCGACTCCAGAATCTCCTCCATTTCGAGCAGCGAGCGGTTGACCGCCAGGCTGTAATGCTGGACCTCCTGTCCCGCCTCGGTCAGCAGGATACGCTTGCCCAGTCGCTCGAACAGCGGCAGTCCGACTTCGTCCTCAAGCTGACGGACCTGCATCGAAACCGCTGGCTGGCTCAGGTGCAGTTCCTCGGCCGCGCGGGTGTAGCTCAACCGGCGCGCGACCGCCTCGAAAACCCGGAGTTGTCTTAATGAAAGATGCACGATGCGAAACCGGCCGAATCCAGAAAGAACCAAATCATAAGTAAATTGTTAGGCTATTCATAAAAAACCTTGAGTATTCATTATAACCTTTGTCCCGCTATGATTTCTCCAGGTTCAGCCACTCACTGGATTCACCGCGACGCAAAGGCGGCACCAAGGCAGAGCCGGCGAGACATCACCACACCTTAAACACTGAGGACTTTCCAGCATGGCAAAGACATATAGCGCGGGCGTCAAGGAATACCGCGAAACTTACTGGATGCCCGATTACAAGCCTAAGGAAACCGACCTGCTTGCCTGCTTCAAGATCACCCCGCAGGCCGGTGTGCCGCGTGAAGAAGCCGCCGCCGCTGTCGCCGCCGAATCCTCGACCGGCACCTGGACCACGGTCTGGACCGATCTGCTGACCGACCTCGATCATTATAAGGGCCGCGCCTACGCCATCGAGGATGTGCCCGGCGACGATTCCTGTTATTACGCCTTCATCGCCTACCCCATCGATCTGTTCGAGGAAGGCTCGGTCGTCAACGTCTTCACCTCGCTGGTCGGCAACGTCTTCGGTTTCAAGGCCGTGCGCGCGCTGCGTCTGGAAGACGTGCGCTTCCCGATCGCCTATGTCATGACCTGCAACGGCCCGCCGCACGGCATCCAGGTCGAGCGCGACATGATGAACAAGTACGGTCGTCCGCTGCTCGGCTGCACCATCAAGCCCAAGCTGGGTCTGTCGGCCAAGAACTATGGCCGCGCCGTCTACGAGTGTCTGCGCGGCGGTCTGGACTTCACCAAGGACGACGAAAACGTCAACTCGCAGCCCTTCATGCGCTGGCGTCAACGCTTCGACTTCGTGATGGAGGCCATCGACAAGGCCGAGCGCGAGACCGGCGAGCGCAAGGGTCACTATCTGAACGTGACCGCGCCGACCCCGGAAGAGATGTACAAGCGCGCCGAGTATGCCAAGGAGATCGGTGCACCCATCATCATGCACGACTACATCACCGGCGGCTTCTGCGCCAACACCGGGTTGGCCCAGTGGTGCCGCGATAACGGCCTGCTGCTGCACATTCACCGCGCCATGCACGCCGTGCTCGACCGCAATCCGCATCACGGTATCCATTTCCGTGTGCTGACCAAGATCCTGCGTCTGTCGGGCGGCGACCACCTGCACACCGGCACCGTCGTCGGCAAGCTGGAAGGCGACCGCGCCTCCACGCTCGGCTGGATCGACCTGCTGCGCGACTCCTATATCAAGGAAGACCGCTCGCGCGGCATCTTCTTCGATCAGGATTGGGGTGCGATGCCGGGTGCCTTCGCGGTCGCCTCGGGCGGCATCCACGTCTGGCACATGCCGGCCCTAGTCACCATCTTCGGCGACGACTCCGTCCTCCAATTCGGTGGCGGCACCCTGGGTCATCCCTGGGGCAACGCAGCCGGCGCCGCGGCCAACCGCGTCGCGCTGGAAGCCTGCGTCGAGGCCCGCAACCAGGGCATCGCGATCGAGAAGGAAGGCAAGGACGTGCTCACCAAGGCCGCCGCCTCCAGCCCCGAGCTGAAGATCGCGATGGAGACCTGGAAGGAGATCAAGTTCGAGTTCGACACCGTCGACAAGCTCGACGTGGCGCACAAGTAAGCTGCCAGCGACCAGCGATCAGCCACCAGCTAAACCACGGCCGCCTGCTTCCACTCGCTGGAAGCTGGCCGCTGGAGGCTGGAGGCTCAAATCAAGAACAATCGGAGCATCACACCAATGAGCGAAATGCAGGATTACAAGTCCAGTCTCGAAGACGTCAACAGCCGTAAGTTCGAGACCTTTTCCTATCTGCCGGCGATGGATGCCGACCGCATCCGCAAGCAGGTCGAGTACATCGTCAACAAGGGCTGGAACCCGGCCATCGAGCACACCGAGCCGGAAAACGCCTTTGACCACTTCTGGTACATGTGGAAGCTGCCGATGTTCGGCGAGACCAACGTCGACGCCATCCTAGCCGAGGCCGAGGCCTGTCACAAGGCGCATCCCAACAACCATGTGCGCCTGATCGGTTTCGACAACTACGCCCAGTCCAAGGGCGCCGAGATGGTGGTGTTCCGCGGCAAGCCGGTCTGATTGACAGCCGCCAGCTTTCAGCCTCCAGCAGCCAGCCGAATCAACCTTTTGCTGGCCGCTGATCGCTGGCCGCTGGCCGCTTAACCTCCATCGCATCCAACCCTGGAAATCGTCGCCATGACCGACATCGACCGTGACCAATACCAGATCAAGAGCGAGCCTTACTACCGCCCCGTGCACAACGAGGTGGAGATGTACACGGCTGCTTACGAGGCCCGCATGCCGGTCATGCTCAAGGGGCCGACCGGCTGCGGCAAGACCCGTTTCGTCGAGTACATGGCCTGGAAGCTCGGCAAGCCGCTGATCACCGTCGCCTGCAACGAGGACATGACCGCCTCGGATCTGGTCGGGCGCTTCCTGCTCGACATCAACGGCACCAAATGGCAGGACGGCCCGCTGACCGTCGCCGCGCGCATCGGCGCCATCTGCTATCTCGATGAAGTCGTCGAGGCGCGTCAGGACACCACGGTCGTCATCCACCCGCTCACCGACCATCGCCGCAATCTGCCGCTGGAGAAAAAGGGGGAGCTGGTCCAGGCGCACCCGGATTTCCAGATCGTCATCTCCTACAACCCCGGCTATCAGAGCCTGATGAAGGATCTGAAACAATCCACCAAGCAACGCTTCGGCGCGCTCGATTTCGACTACCCCACCGCCGAGATCGAGACCGAGATCGTCGTCCACGAGGGCGGAGTCGACCAGTCGACCGCCGAGAAACTGGTTCAGGTTGCCCATCGCAGCCGCAATCTCAAGGGACACGGACTGGACGAAGGCATGTCGACCCGACTCCTGGTCTATGCCGCCCAACTCATCGGCAAGGGCATCGACCCGCAATCCGCCGCCCGCATGGCCCTGGTCTGCCCGCTGACCGACGATCCGGATATGCGCGATACCCTGGACGCGGCGGTGAATACGTATTTTTGAGCCTCCAGCCGCCAGCTTTCAGCCACCAGCGCAGGGGCGCGGATGAGGGATTATCGCAAACTGAGTGTTTGGACTAGCGCGCATCTCCTGGCGCTCTCTGTGTATGACGCGACGAAGGGATTTCCTGCGGACGAGCGGTTTGGGCTATCCGCCCAGATGAGGCGCGCCGCCGTCTCCATTCCTTCCAATATCGCCGAAGGTTGTGGCCGGGGAACCGATGCGGATTTTGCCCGATTCGTCAGAATCGCGGTGGGTTCAGCCAACGAGCTCGAATACCAATGTTTGCTATCCAGAGACCTACACTATCTATCCCAGGATCAAGCCCAAGTGTTGATGGTGCGTTGCTCCGAGGTGCGTCGCATGCTCGCGGGCCTGCTCTCCAAACTCGTTCAATCCGCCGTATAGACGCTCGCTACCCGCTGAAACCCTCTGGCTGGAAGCTGGCGACTGAAAGCTGGAGGCTCCTAAAATGACCATCGACTTCAGCGAATACCTCTCCTGCCTCAAGGCCGATCCCGAGCACCCGCACGCCCAGGCGCTGGAGGCGAGCTATCACGAGGCGGCGCGGGTGATGTCTGCGCAGGGACTGGGGCATTATCTGACCGGCATCCGCGCCATGTGCGGGCTGAACAGGGGAACGGATCTGGTACTAACCTACGTCCAGGAAATGCCGGGGGTCGCCAAAGAGGTCGGCGAGGACATCATCCCCGAGGTCGTCAGCGCCCTGATGAAGCTCGCCTCGCACACCTCGGGAACCGTGGTCACCCTGATGATGGCCAACATGCCGCTAGCCGCCAGCCGGCTCGGCGATGCGGAGGTACTGCGCGGCTATCTCAATCTGCTCCATCAGCTCGCCGGCAAGGCCCCGCGCGGTCTGCGCCCGATGATGGAGAACATGGACGAACTGCTCTCCAAGCTGACCCTCGGCGGGCTACGCCGCTGGGCGCTCTGGGGTGCGCAGGCGCATGCGCGGGATCTGGACGGTCAGATGGCCTATTTCGGGCTCCAGACCGAATCCTCCCGATCGGTGCTCCAGAAAGAGCGTCGCGGTACCCTCTTCGTCGACAACCAGCGCCGGCTCAATTTCTATCTGCGCGCGCTCTGGGCGCGCGCCTTCTTCATGCGCCCGACTTCCGGCGACTATGAGTCGCGCCAGGGTCTGAAGCCCTTCGTCGAGGATTTCCAGATCCATCTGCCCGACGCCTTCGACCCCTGGCGTGGCATCGCCGGGATCGAACTCTATCGCGCCGCCGCCGCCCATTGCGCCGCGCACATGGTCTATACCACCCAGCCGCTCAGCGCCGAACAACTGAGCCAGGCACAGATGGCCTTCATCGGGATCTTCGAGGATGCGCGCGTCGAGAATCTGGCCATCCGCGAATTTCCCGGCCTGAAAAAGCTCTGGCTGCAATTCTTCACCACACCGCCGGGCGGCGACGATGACGGCGAGCGTCATCCGATGATGGATCTGATGATGCGTCTGGCCCAGGCGCTGCTCGACGCGGACTATCGCGACGCCCATCCGCTGATCAACGAGAGCGCCGAGGATTTTCGGCGCGTCTTCGCCGAGCGGGCGGAGGACAACCGCATCAGTTGGGACGCCGGCGTGACCTTCTACAACCGGGTTCTCCAGGTCATCCCGCTGCCGAGCGTACGCATCCTGGAGTCCTGGCCCCTGCCCTACCGGGACGACAACCGTTATGTCTGGGCGTTCGACGAGAACCTCTTCCTCACGCGCGGGACCGATTATCTCCCGGTCTCCCAGCAGCAGGTCCGGCGCAACGTCAGCGTCATGGAGATGGTCAACGAACTGGACTGCGAACTGGCCGGCGACGACGCCCAGGAGATCTGGACTCTCTCGACCGAGTTCTGGCTCGACCAGGAAGGCTGCACCATCAACGAACTGGAGGGCAAGGAACCGGTCTCCGACCCCTATCATTATCAGGAGTGGGACTACCACGTTCAGCTCTATCGTCCGGATTGGGCGACCGTCATCGAGCGCCGCCAGGGCCGTGGCGACCCGGAGCGGATGGACGAGATCCTGACCAAACACAAACCGGTCGCGAGCCGCATCCGGCATCTGATCGACGCCATGCAACCCCAGGGCATCGTCCGTCGGCGCGGCTACGAGGAAGGCGAGGAACTGGACCTGAACGCCGCCGTGCGCGCCATGATCGACATCCGGCGCGGCATCATGCCCGACCCGCGCATCAACATCCGGATCGACCGCCACATCCGCGACCTCTCGCTGGTGGTCCTCATGGATCTGTCGCAGTCCACCAACGAGAAGGTCGGAATCGCCGAGGGCGAACCGGGGTACGCGGACGCCCCGAGCATCCTCGACCTGACGCGCGAGGCCACCGGCCTGCTGGCCTGGGCAATCGACTCCATCGGCGACAACTTCGCCGTCCACGGCTTCGCCTCGGACGGTCGCCACGATGTCCAATACTACCGCTTCAAGGACTTCAATCAGCCCTACGACGATCACGCTAAGTCACGCATGGCCGGGATGAAGGGCGGACTCTCGACCCGCATGGGCGCCGCGTTGCGTCACGCCGGCTGGCATCTCACCCAGCAATCGGCCAAAAAGCGCCTGGTGCTGGTCATCACCGACGGCGAGCCCGCCGACATCGACGAACGCGACCCGCAGTATCTGCGCCACGACGCCAAGAAAGCGGTCGACGATCTGCGGATGCTCGGCATCCATACCTACTGCCTGACGCTCGACCCCCAGGCGGACCGCTATGTCGCCCGCATCTTCGGCGAGAACAGCTATTCCATCGTCGACCATGTCCAGCGGCTGCCCGAACGGCTGCCGGCGGTGTTCGCGGCGCTGACGGGGTGATTGAATCGGCTGAATGAAAACCGGAAAAGCGCAAAGGACACAAAGAACAGCAAGATGCATTCTTTGCGCCCTTCGCGTCCTTTGCGGTTCAATTGTCCGAGGACTCGAACAAATCGGGAACGCTCCCCGGCTGCAGCGAGCGCGGCGACGTCAGCCCGAAATGCAAATAGGCCGACTGGGTCGCCATGCGCCCGCGCGGGGTCCGCATCAGATACCCTTGTTGGATCAGGAACGGCTCCAGCACGTCCTCGATCGTCCCGCGCTCCTCGCCGATCGCGGCGGCCAGACTCTCCACCCCCACGGGTCCGCCGTCGAACTTCTCGATCACGGCCTCCAGCAGACGCCGGTCCATGTGATCGAAGCCCAGTGCGTCGACCTTGAGCATCCCCAGCGCACGATCGGCCACCTCGCGCGTGATCCGCCCATCGGCCTTGACCTGCGCGTAATCCCTAACCCTGCGCAGCAGACGATTGGCGATGCGTGGCGTGCCGCGCGAACGCCGCGCGATCTCGGCGGCGCCATCGGGATCGGTCTCGATGGCGAGAATCTGGGCCGAGCGTTTCACGATGGTGGTCAGATCCTCCGCCGAGTAATACTCCAGCCGCTGCACGATGCCGAAGCGGTCGCGCAGCGGCGAGGTTAGCAGCCCCGCGCGCGTGGTCGCGCCGACCAGGGTAAAGGGCGGCAGATCGAGCTTGATCGAGCGCGCCGCCGGTCCGTCGCCGATCATGATATCGAGCTGATAATCCTCCAGCGCCGGATAGAGCATCTCCTCGACCACCGGGCTGAGACGGTGGATTTCGTCGATGAAGAGCACGTCGCCCGCGTCCAGATTGGTCAGCAGCGCAGCCAGATCGCCCGGTTTCTCCAGCACCGGCCCCGAGGTCTGGCGCAGCGTCACCTGCATCTCGTGGGCGATGATGTGCGACAGCGTGGTCTTTCCGAGTCCGGGCGGACCGAAGATCAGCACATGATCCAGCGCCTCCTTGCGTGCGCGCGCCGCGCCGATGAATATCTCCATCTGCTCGCGCACCGCCGGCTGGCCGACATAATCGACCAGCTTGCGCGGACGGATGGCGCGGTCGATCGACTTGTCATCGGTCGCAGCCTCGGGGTCGATGAGACGGTCGGCGTTATTCATCAATCAGCCTGAATGAAAGCGGTATTGAACCGGATGGACGATCAGTGGGGATGGGCATGCTGGCGATCCGGCAACTGCCGATATTCCGAGCAGCGACGCGGGGTCGGGATGCCCTTGCCCGGATTCAGCAGCCCCTTGGGATCGAAGGCCGCCTTGACGGCATGAAACTGCCGTAACTCCTCCGGCGAGAACTGCACGCACATCTGATTGATCTTCTCGATGCCCACGCCATGCTCGCCCGTGATGGTGCCGCCCACCTCCACGCAAAGTTCCAGCAGGCGCCCGCCCAGTTCCTCGGTGCGCTCCAGTTCGCCCGGCCGATTCGCATCGAACAGAATCAAGGGGTGAAGATTGCCGTCGCCGGCATGGAAGACATTGGCCACCCGCAGACCATATTCCTCGGACAACTCGGCGGTGCGCCGTAACACCTCGGGCAGCGCGCGGCGCGGAATGGTGCCGTCCATGCAGTAATAATCCGGCGAGAGACGCCCGACCGCCGGAAACGCCGCCTTGCGACCCTTCCAGAAACGCAGCCGCTCGGCATCGTCCGTCGAGGTCCGCACCTCGGTCGCGCCGCTGGCCAGCAACAGCTCACGCACCCGCATCACCTGCTCCGAGACTTCTTGATTGGTGCCATCGAGTTCGCAGAGCAGGATCGCCGCCGCGTCGGTCGGATAACCGGCATGCACGAATGCCTCCGCCGCCTGGATCGCCGGCCCATCCATCATCTCCAGCCCGGCCGGGATGACGCCGGCGGCAATGATGTCGCCGACCGCCTGACCGGCCTTCTCCACATCGTCATAGGCCGCGAGCAGCGCCTGGGCGCGCTCCGGCACCGGCAGCAGCTTGACCGTCACCTCCACCGTTACCCCGAGCATGCCCTCGGAACCGATATAGAGCGCCAGCAGGTCATAGCCCGCCGAGTCGAACGCCGCAGAGCCGAGTTCGACGAGTTCGCCCTCCATGGTCACGACGGTCACCGCCAGCACGTTATGGACCGTCAAACCGTACTTGAGACAATGCACGCCGCCCGAATTCTCGGCCACATTGCCGCCGATGGTACAGGCGATCTGGCTCGACGGATCTGGCGCGTAATACAGCCCGTGGACCGTCGCCGCCTCGGTGATCGCCAGATTGCGCACCCCCGGCTGAACGCGCGCGGTGCGGGCCTCCGGATTCAGCTCCAGAATCCGGTTGAAGCGCGCCAGGCTCAGCACGATCCCATCGCACAACGGCAGGGCGCCGCCCGACAACCCCGTCCCCGCGCCCCGCGCGACGACCGGCACCTCGCGCTCATGGCACAAGCGCAGAATCCGCTGGACCTCCTCCACCGTGCGCGGCAGCACCACCAGCAGGGGCAACTGCCGATACGCGGACAGACCATCGCATTCGTAAGGACTGACTTCCTCCTGCCGCGCCAGGATCGCATCCTCGGGCAGAAAGGCGCGCAGCGCGGGCAGCAACCCGGCCCGCGCCGTCGCCAGCCGTGCGTCGTCGAAAGGGATTTGTGTCGGTTGAATCAGGCTCATGGCGTCCGGAACCTCGATAGGGAATGCGGATCGAAGTCGTGAGCCTAGAGCCTCGCCTGGCTTCAGTAAACAGAGAATCATCAGGGCCAGACTTTGCCCGTTGAGAAACCCCCGGTCTTCACTGTAGAATCCGGCTGTCGCTGACGCAGAGTAACGTGTCGCGCCTCCCAAGCTGGCGTAGCTCAGTTGGCAGAGCAGCTGATTTGTAATCAGCAGGTCGTCGGTTCGAATCCGACCGTCAGCTCCATACAATCAACGGCTTAGATGCAAAGCGTCTAGGCCGTTTTTCTTTGGTGCTATGTCGGTGCTATGTTGTGGAGCAAGGATTGCGATCCCTTCGGCATCCTCAAGGTCGCTGCCATGTCTCATCCCCTTACTCGATTGTCAGCGGGCTCGACCGAACCGCTCCAGTTATAGAGTGTCCAGTGACCCTTCTTGCCCCGCTAATGCCCCAGCAAAACAACCCCACCGATAAAATTCACGGAATTGCTGAAAATGCTTCGACGGTTGCGACTCCCTAACTGACACAAGCGATCACGCCTGTTTTTCCCACCGGTTGGATCACCTCCCGGTCCCATCCCAAGTCCCCGCAGTTGTCCAACCATCGCCCAAGCAGCAGACGATAAAATCGTCATCCCCAAAGTCGGCTCTTCCTGCCCTAGCGGCTTCCGCAGTGACGGCGGTTACTGTATTCAGTATGCGAAGTATGAAATCACCCATGATCCGAACGAACGCAATGAAGTCATCCATTGCTCGCGGAAAAAATATGGGGCGCAAAGCGCCCCATTCAATGATTAAAAGAGAATGCCCACCAGCTTAACTTAAGGCGTACCGTGCTCCTCCTCGACCGGTGCTGGATCAGACGGCATTGGCGATGCCATAAACCCCTCTACAGCGGACTCCATCGCCTTATTCACCGGGCGACGCTTAGGAGGGATCGCTAAAGCAAGCCGTTCCCGAAGGGTTTCTGCTTGATCAACCTTGCCATCCTTTTCGAGCAGGTCGATTTTGCGCTGCGTCTTCTTACGAAGATCGCTGGCAATCTTCGTAACGTCTTTAGCAGTAACCGTCACTTGAAGTTCACTACTGAGGTGGATAGCGATTTTTTCAGGTCCATGAGTACCATAGTGCTCAAAAATCAAATTGTAATGAGAGTGATCTAAATTCATTATAAAAACTCCTTGAATAAGGGCATCGATTTAAGAAAATGTAATTTCGCACCTTGGCGCGAGCAGTCAGAGAATAGAGCAGGGTCGAATAATTTAAGTCGCCACTAATCTCTGACTGCGAAAGCATCGTATTCTTCTGGCGGCGGTCATGTCAATACCAAGCCAAAAAATTTTATGCGCAATCGACCTTGAAACTCATTGTGGACGCAATTTTACAATGACCAGTGATTTGATTGTTTAATAGTTGTTACATTGATCTGCCTGTCACGACGATCTGTTGGTTTAATTTGGCGGTTTAACGGCGGAAATCATTCACTACGTATTATTTATTGATTAAGTCCTGTGACACGATTCCTTAACATCAGATTCTGACTGAAACCTGATTCTGGTTTGGTGTCCCTCTCATCTTGGTGGAAGCGAGCAGCCTACCTAATCTGAGAACCCCATCGTCGATTGATGATGAGTGGTCTTGAATTGCTATCATATGGGGCTTGATTTTCTTCTCTCTTCTCAGTAAGGTTTCAAGCGTCTGGAACACCAGACGCCAGGATCGGGTCCGCTCGCAATCGAGAGAGCCCGAATTGTTCGTATCTAAGCGCGTCACGTCAGACCTCATCGTTAAAGATTATGTTAGTTTATTGATACGTTAGCTCTTTAATTCTACTTTGTTATCTTGACATAAGCTTATGATTTGCAAATATTATTTCTAGGGAAAAATAATGTTGGAAAATGGTGAATCATGGCTAACAGTATTGATAATGAAAAAGATGTGGTGTTGAAAACCATGGTTGATAATCTCTCAGTTCATATTGAGGATTATCATGAGTATTTTCAAAACGAAACGTCTGATGGTCACGAGTTGAGTCGAGCTTACATCATGGGCCTGATCAAAACTGAAGCGGGAAAACGAAATATTGAACGCATCAACGAAGAA
>NZ_NHSQ01000117.1 GCF_016653465.1 Thiocystis minor
GCGAAGGCGGCGAGGTAGCGCGCGCCATATTTGGCGAAGTCGAAGGCATGATAGGCGCCGCCGAAACTGGTTTTGAGGTTGCCCAGGAGGGTGTTGACCCAGGTGAATTCGGGCAGGTCTTTCGGTTTGCGCGCCCCGACGACGATGGCCTGGTGATCACAACCGGCGTCGGTGACACCGCCAAAGCAGGCCAAGCCATCGGAGGTGACGTGACAGCCGGGCGCCAGGGTCTGCGCGGCCCAGGCGGCGATTGCGGTGCGGGTGAAGCCGGACACCGGCGTCATCTTGGCGTCGAGAGGATGTCCGTCCGGGCTCAAGGACACGGCGGCCACGAAAGGCACCTTGTTCTCCGAGCCACGCCCGGCGGTGCCGCCCGTGAGTTCACCGCCCAGATAGGCGTCGTCCACCTGGACCTCGCCCGTGAGGGTGTAGGCGCTGTCGCGCTCGATCATCGCCTGCATCAGTTTGTGCTGGATCAGCCAAGCCGTCGGGTAGCTGACGCCCAGTTGACGCTTCAGCGCCAAGGCGGACAGTCCGGTCTTGGCCTGGCTGATCAAATAGATCGCCAGGAACCACACGGTCAGTGCCAGATGGGTGCTCTGGAACAGGGTGCCCGCGATCAGGGACGTTTGCGTCCGGCAGGCCCGACACTGGAACGTCGTGTGCGCGCCGACGTGCAGGCGCGCGTGCCGGACCTCGCCACAGCGCGGGCAACGAAACCCCACCGGCCAGCGCGCCCGTTCCAGCGCCGCCTCGCACTGTGCCTCGGTGCCGAACTGTGCCTGGAACGCGGGCAGTGACAGCCCGGCTTGGAATTGGATACGGTTCATGGGCATGACGGGATTCCTCAGCGAGACGGGGTAACCCACTGTGCGCCTATTTCCAGCGAAAAACTGGCCTGCTGGAAAATCTTTCTAATCAGGTGGCCTTTTGGTAAGCCTGAAGGTGTTCGTCGGTGCCCAACGGCACGACGGCGCAGGGCAGGCCCAGCCACGCCAATACCGCGTGACGGCGGCGTTCGGCGTTCTCGTGGCCGATGCAGGAGCCGTTCAGGTAATACAGATGTTGATTATTCATGCGTTTTCTCCGAAATATCGGGGAGACGCATGATTCCCAAAGGGAAGATGCGACTCTCCCCAGGGGGTGATGCCAGCCGGGCTGGCCGATGACAGGCGGACGAAAAAGCCGCGAATCGAGGACGTTTAAAGCAAGTTGCGTTCGGCCATGGAGGTGCAGGATTCAGCGACCACGATGTGATCGAGCACGCGGACCTCGATCACACCCAGCGCGTTTTTCAATTTCGTCGTGATCGCGAGATCCGGCGCACTGGGTTCCGCGTGGCCAGAGGGGTGATTGTGATAAAAAACGACAGCCGCAGCGTTGTGTTGCAGCGCCTTTTTCACGACTTCTCGCGGATACACGGCGGCGGTATCGAGCGTGCCGCTGAATAAATCCTCGGCAGCGAGGACTTGATGACGATTGTTCAGCCAGAGCGCCCCGAAGACTTCAATGTCCAGATGCCCAAGACGCATCTGTAGATAAAGCACGGTTTTTTTGGGCGCGGTGAGTGCCTGGTTGTCGACCGTCTTCATGCGTCGCTCGATGATCGCCATCGCTTGCTGAAGGATGAGGGACTCGGCGTTCGTGTCAGCCGTCACCGTATAGAGTGCGGCTTCCTCCTGTTGACGAATGCTTGTCCCGGTCAGGCCGGTTTGTTCAGTGGCGTGTTTGCGCATGCGGTTCTCCAATTCGGGGAGACGCACGCCCCCTGGAGGGGAGTCGCGACTCCCCAGGGGGTGATGCCAGCGAAGGCTGGCGGGTTGACTGTAAGCGCGAGGCTTGCCGATGGTGCGCGCGGTCTTGATGAATCGCCCGCGCAGGCGATGACGACCTCAACCAGGTGAGATCGCGGAAAACCTGTCCGCTCGACACGCACCCAGCGGGGATGCGGAGGGGACAGGTTCCGGGGCGCATTGCCCCGACAGCGATCGCGAAGGACCGCTCCCATGGGGAACGATCCCCAGGGGTGGCTGAACCCGGCGGTCGCCGGGCAGGAAGGTCAACGCACGATCAGTGCGTCTTGACCTCGCGGAACAGGCGTCGTTCGGCGTGTTCGGCGCGTTTGCCGTGATTGAAGGCCGACACCGGGCGGTGATACCCCATGACGCGGGTCCACACTTCGCACGGTGTGCGTTCGTGATCGGACAGACCGATCATCGGCTGGGCAGGTTTTTCCATCGACCCTCTCCGTGCCCGTAGACCCACCGAAAAGATCGGTGGACCCGCGGGCGGTCTTGGCCCTAAACGAGGAACTGCTCGGCGAGACCGAACAGCGTTTGCTTAAGATCGGCAGGGGAATCGATCTGGATGTGACGTGGAAACAGCCACGACACGTCGATTTTGATGCCAATGCCGGCGATCTCGATGCCAGTTGCCTGGCATTGTTCGATGATGTTCGTCGCCCCGATCACGTCATCGGGCTTGCCGTCGGTCATCACCAGGATCACCCGCTTCCGCTCCTGTCGCTGCAAGAGATCGGCGGCGGCGTACCACAACGCCTGTGTCAAGGGCGTGCCACCCCGTGGTTCTTGCAGGAAAGCGCCAGCCCGGCTGGCGGGCCGTTGCCCGTTGCGAACCAGGCAGGAGACCTTTTCGTCCTCACCATACACGCCTGGAAATGCTGTCACCGCGACCGACACGCCTTGAATGGTGTTGAGCCTTGATGCGCACACGCGGCGCCTTGCTCGGGCCACGCACAGTAAAGGCGCTGCTGGAAGCCGTTGCTGCCACCCAAGAGCGACGGTCGATCCGACCTATCCCGCCGCGCACGGGCAGGTTGCGCCTGGAGGAATCCGAATGACAGCGCCGCTGCTTTTAACGCTTGAAAGTGCCGCCGAAACGTTGGCGATCAGTGCGCGCAGCGTGCGACGCCTGATCGACGCGGGCGAACTCGCGCCGGTGCGCATCGGGCGATCCGTGCGCCTTAGTGCCGCCGATATCACAGCCTATGTCGACCGCCAAGTGTCCGGGAGTACTATTGCTCTTGGGGTGGTGGNTCTACGAACGGCCACGCTCGCCGTATTGGTGGGCCGTCTACCCCAGCGGGGTCGGGGGTTCGACTCGCCGCAGTACTGGGATTCCCGTCGCCGACGATCCCGAAGGTCTGAAAGCCGCCGCGATCCGCGCCGGTTGGATGGCCGAGAAGCACATCGAGCATACCGGAGAGGACGCCACGTTTGACGATTTGCTGTTGCTCTACCTGGAGCAAGTCACACCGACCAAGCGAGATCCAAGGCGGGATCGATTTAGTGCAAAGGCGCTATTCCCGATGTTCACTGGGCGGAACTTGACGAACATTGGAGCCGCCGAGGTGCGCGGTTATATCGCCAGCCGGACGGCGGCAGGGATCGCGCCAAGCACACTGAACAAGGAGATCGCCTTGGTGAGTGCCGCGCTTAATTGGTCACGGCGAGAGATTGAATGGGACGTTGCGAACCCGTGGGAGTCGCGCCGACAGAAGGAACCGACAGGACGCGACCGCTGGTTGACAGAAGCGGAAGCGGCCCGCCTGCTAAATGCCGCCGAGAGCCCACGCCGGAAGCTGCGCTATCCCTGGCTGCATGATTTCATCCGCCTGGGGTTGAACTCCGGGATGCGACCGGGAGAAATGCTGTGGCTAGAGTGGAAGCGGGTCGACCTACGAGGTGCTTGATCACCTTCGAGGCTGCCCGCCCAGGGGAGGACAAGACAGGACAGAAAAACGGCAAGCCGGGGAGAGTACCGTTAAACCGTGAGGCTCGCGAAGCGATCCTAGCCCGACTTCGGCTATTCAGCGTCTTTCGCGCTGCAACCCGCTGATTCTTCGTTCCTCGAAGAAAAAGGTCGGCACTACAGGCGATCGCTCAAGCGCTCTGTGATAGTCGCTCGGAGGTGATCCTCGG
>NZ_NHSQ01000118.1 GCF_016653465.1 Thiocystis minor
CGTTCGCGCGTGCATTGGCGATGCGGTTCCAGGATATCCATCCACTCGAACGTCTCCTGGGACAGAAAGCGATACGCCGCCTGGGTCTCCGCCCAACCATGACACGCGCCCGGAATGCTCGCCGTGGGTCGCTCGGCCAGACGCTCCACCAATTGAACCACCCGCCGATCGCGGCGCGCGTCGCCCAGAGCGATCCCGCGAAATTCGTCTTCTGCCCAGCCCATGCGATCCCCAATGAACGTGAATGCTCAAACCTATTTTACCCGCACACGGGGAGTTGTGTGTAATGGGATGCGTTAGAGTATACTGCCGACGAAATCGACAAGCCGTTTTCCAGATTGAGCATGAATGAAGTCATATTGTGGGATAATACATTTAAATTTAAGACTAACCGTTTTGAGCCTCGGTTTATATTTAAAAACGATCAATCATGTCCTAGCGACGAGGTGCGTATGCAAAGGTCCATCTGTTTCGTGGGTATGGATAACTATCCAGTGCTGAACCCAGAATTCGGTCAGCGCTATTTTGGTGGCGAATCCGTACAGCAGACGTTGCTGGCGTATGCCTTCAGGGATCTTGGGCTGGATGTGAGCATGGTCGTCCTGGATTATGGTCAACCTGACGGGGAAGTCATCGATGGCATTCGAGTCTGGAAATCCTATCGAGAACATAGCGGCATACCGATTATCAGATTTCTTCACCCAAAGGCAACATCCATCATCGCGGCTTTGCGAAAGGCGAAGAGCGACATCTACTACCAGTCCTGCTCTGGCGCCTTGACCGGTTTGGTGTCATGGTATTGCAGAAGAAACGATCGCTCATTCATATATCGAGTCGCCAGCGATGCGGACTGCATTCCAGAACTTCCCTTGATTCACTATGGCAGAGATCGCGCTTTATATCGATATGGATTGAAGGGAGCGGATTTCGTGGCTGCGCAAAGTCACCATCAGGCATCGCTGCTCATGGACTCGTTCAATCGGTCGAGCGGGCTGGTCAATATGGCTGTCGAGATTCCGCATTTCTCTGATGATCGACAGATCGATATCGATGTCCTGTGGGTTAACAATTTTCGTCCCCTTAAACGCCCACAGCAAGTACTGCAACTCGCAAAGCGTCTGACGCAGCACCGTTTCGTGATGGTCGGCGGGCCGGTTCCCGGAAATGAAGATTTTTATCGGGAGATCGCGACTCAGGCGCGCGAGATTCCGAACCTCGAAATGGTCGGCGCGGTTCCCTACAAGTCAGTGACAGAGTACTTCCTGCGGTCTCGCATTCTGATCAATACCTCCGAGATCGAAGGTTTTCCTAACTCGATCCTCCAGGCTTGGGCATCTCGGCTTCCAGTGATTTCATATTTCGATCCAGATGGCTTGAATCAACGGCTCGATCTCGGTTCCTGCCCCAAGAATTTTGAGGAAATGGTGTTGGCGATCGAAAAATACCTGGAGGACACCGCTCTCCACCATGAAACCGGGACTCGCGCGCGGCATTTTGTGACAGAAAATTATTCGCCAGAAGCCGTTGCGAGATGTTATCTGGATCAGATCCGGGTTACTGGTTCCTGCCCTTCCTGATCCGTTTCACGATCTTCTGCGCGCCTCTCTCAAGCGTGTTAATCCATTTGGATAATCCAGTATTATCGGCAATCTCGATCCAGCGGAGCAGGTTGAAATCAGTGGAAAGGCTTCGCTTGTATTGTGCATCGCCAGCAAGGAAATCATAGCGATTGTTGGATTGGTTGACGTTGTATTCTACTGCCTCCCAATGCGTGATGAGGCCGGGTTTTGCGGCTGTATCCTGATCGTAGCGAAAGCCGCACTGATAAAAGTAAACATGCTTATTCATCACGAAATTATAGAGAATGCCAACTGTTTTTTCCGCGCATGTCACTTTTAAGAGCTGAATTTCTCCAGTGGAAAATCGACGCTTGATGAGTTCACGGTGAAAGCCCCTGAAATAGGCCGAGTCAAAGGCGCTGTCCTGCTGTCGCTCTGACCAGTTTTTCGTATTGAGCTGGATCAGTTCATCATAAAACGCGATGGCATCGGTGATGCTTTCGGCTTTTTCTGTCCTGATTGAGCCAGCTTGTTCATAGTAGCGTCTTGCCTTTCGCAATTGATAACGGTTGTTGCTTTTCAACTGAGTAAGATAACCGCCTTCCGCTTGCCGGACTTTCTCCAGGTCGACGAAATACGAAGGCTCTTCTCGCAGGAGCGCTACGGAATACCCGGCAACTTCGTTCGTTAGCGCACAGCCTGGAAAACGTTTGACATCGAGGCCGGGCAACGTGAACGAGTGCCATTCGAGGCGGATCGCCGAGAGCAATTCCAGGAGGTCGGTTGCGACATCATCGCGATGCAGGATGGAATTGTATTCGATGCAGAGTCGGTCAAGTTCCGATTGGCCTGTCGCGTTCAACGTGATCGACCGTACCGGAAAAATGGTTCGGCGACGCCAGCGTGGTCCTCCGATAAAAAATGCGATGCTCGCCTGCTCGTTTCTGTACGCGACGAGCAAGGTTAATGGCGTGTCTTTCGGTATTGTATCCAGCCAGGTTTCAATCCATCCCCAGGATAGAAAATAGGAATGGCAATCTGGTTGAAACAGTTCTGACCAGATCGACCGAATTTGATCGCGATCGGTGTTTGGAGAGTAGTGCTTCAATTCCATGGCATGGCTCACCGAAAATGTTGGCTTAATAAAGCCAAGGGATAAATTTCCTGACTCGCCGCGCATAGTCCGCATATTCGGGGTGACGTTCCGTGAGCCAGCCTTCTTCCTTTCTTGCCTTGTAATCGAAAAAGAAAAAGCCGACGACCAGAATCAACAGATGCGTGAGGCTCAGGCTGTAGAGCGTCCAGCCCAGTGCGGCAAAGAGTTGGCTAGCGTACAGCGGATGTCGCACCCAATTGTAGACGCCATGCTGAACCAACTGACTGTGGTCGACCGGATAGGGTAGGGGAGTAAGATAATCCCGGATGTGGACCGAGCCCAGACCGCCGAGCAGTAGCGCGAAGAGTCCCAGCAGGACGAGTGCGGTCCCGCGCGCAATGGCCAGGGTGTCGAGCAGGGCCGGCGTCGCGAGTGGATTCCAGGCAGGCATCATCACAAAGACGAAGAAGAGCACGAATTGGAGCACGACGAGATATTCGCCGCGTTTGCCCTGGAGAAAAGAGAGACGTGACATGGTGGTTTCCTGAATGCGTGGAAGCGGGATGTTTGGACAAGCTTGTGCGGACCACCTAAATCATCTTCGCCACTTTCATCAGGACGCCAATAATGACGGTGGTCTGCAGGACGCCCGCGCCGATGACCCAACGGGTTAATTCCGCCTTCGCTTCGGCAATGCGGACTTCCAGTCTCAATTCCGATTCGCGAAGCGTGTCGAGGACGATCGTGCTCATGGTGTTTTCTCTCTGTGTGATGCCGCGTGTCCGCGAAACACGCGCTGGGTGAGACGTCGCTGCCAGGAGCGTGAGCAATGTCTTTAGCGTACCTGTATTCTGACCGCTCCGTCATCACCCATAGGACCGCTTCTGGAAGCGCCGACTTGTAGTCGAACAACGTCTTCCTGCATGCCAGTCGACAACATGTCGACTACCCCAGGAGCCAACTACAAGTCGGCGCTCCCAGGGACAAGATGCCTGAACCAGCCGTTTCCGCTAAACTCAACAACTTTTGAGCGAGCCAATCCGCTTTATCGACAAGATGCCGACATCCCGCGACGATCCCAAGGCAACCTTCGATTGGCCCGTGCGTATCTATTACGAGGATACGGACGCGGCCGGCGTGGTCTTTTATGCCAATTATCTGCGTTTCCTGGAGCGGGGCCGCACCGAGTGGCTGCGCGCACTGGGCTATGAGCAGGATGCGCTGCGCCGGGACGAGGGCATTCTGTTCACGGTGCGGCGGGTGGAACTCGACTATCGGACGCCGGCGCTGTTCAATGATCTGCTGACGGTGCGCTCCGCCCTCGCGCACATCGGCGGCGCCAGTCTGACCTTCGCGCAGGAGATCCTTCGCGACGCGGATGGCGCACTCTGTTGCCGGGGAACCGTGAACGTCGCCTGTATCGATGCCGGCACCTTGCGCCCCCGCCGTCTGCCGGCCGCGCTCGTGTCCGGAATTTTAGCTGGAACCGGCCGCCCGTCGCCGGCCTCCACGGAGTAACCACGTCATGACCACCGATCTGTCGCTGCTGAATCTGATCCTGCATGCCAGCCTCGTCGTCCAGTTGGTGCTGCTGGTCCTGCTGGCGGCGTCCGTCATCTCCTGGACCATGATCCTGGATCGCGGCCGCATCCTCGCGAAGGCCCGCAAAACGGCACTGGCCTTCGAGGAGCGGTTCTGGTCCGGCGGCGATCTCAGCGCGCTCTATCAGGAACTGGGTCAGGACGAGAAGGGCAACCGGGGGCTGGCCGCCATTTTTCGCGCCGGATTCAAGGAATACGTGCGCATGCGCAAGGTCGAGGGCAACGACATGATGGCGATCCTGCAAGGGGCCGAACGCTCCATGCGCGTTGCCTTGAGCCGTGAGATGGATCGGCTGGAAACCAATCTCGCCTTTTTGGCCACGGTCGGTTCCACCAGCCCCTATATCGGTCTGTTCGGCACCGTCTGGGGCATCATGCAGGCGTTTCACGCGCTCGGCAACGTCGAACAGGCGACCCTGGCGCTGGTCGCGCCCGGTATCTCCGAGGCGCTGGTCGCCACCGCCATCGGTTTGTTCGCGGCCATTCCGGCGGTCGTCGCCTATAACCGCTATGCCAATCAGGTCGAGCGGCTCAACAACCGTTACGAGGAATTCATGGAAGAATTCGCGACCCTGCTCCAGCGTCAGGGGCGGGGCTGAGGTGCGGGGAGCCTCGACGCCATGATCAAGCACAAGCGCAGTCGCAACCGCCGCCGGCTCATGGCCGAGATCAATGTCGTGCCCTACATCGACGTGATGCTGGTGCTGCTGGTGATCTTCATGGTCACCGCGCCCCTGATCACCATGGGGGTCAAGGTCAATCTGCCCCAGGAAAAGACCGGCGGACTCGCCAGCCCGACCATCGAATCGGTGGTCATCACCGTGGATGAGTTCGGCGACTATTACATCGATGTCGGCAAGGATAAGCATCAGCCGGCGAGCGATCAGATTCTCTATGATCGGGTGCGCGTCGTGCTCGACTACAAACCGGAGACGCCGGTTCTGGTGCGGGCGGATCATCGCGTGGATTATGGTCGGGTGGTGCGGGTCATGGCGATCGCACAGAAGGCGGGCGCGCCGGAGGTGGGGTTGATCACCGTGCCGCCGGAGCGTCGCGAGCCTTAGTCATGTGGCAGATCCTGCGGCGCAATCCTCGGGCCTTGTACTGGTCGCTGGGGCTGCATCTGCTCTTCGGGCTGCTGTTTTTCGTCAGTGCCCAGTTCACGCGGCCCACGGTCGATGCCGGCAGCCGATCCAAGGTCGTCCTGGCCAGCATCGTGTCAGATCGCGCGCTCGAATCCATGGTGGCCGATATCCAGCCCAGCGATGCCAAGCGCGCGGCCGATTCGGCATTGACGGAGGAGGCGCGCGCGGGCGAAGCGGAGGCGGCGCGTCAGGCCGAGGCGCAACGCGCGGAGGCGTCCGAGACCGTCCGGCAGGCGGAACGCGCGGCCGAGCGTCAGGCCGAGGAACAGGCCCGACGCGAAGCGGAAGAGAACGCCCTGCGCGCGGCCGAACAGGCCGCGCAACGTCAGGCGGAATTGGAGGCGCAACGTCAGGCGCGCGAAGCCGAGCAACGCGAGGCCCAGCGTCAGGCGGAGTTAGATGCGCAACGTCAGGCCCAGGAGACCGCGCGCCGTCAGGCGGCGCGGGACGCCGAGCGTCGGGCGGAAGCGGCCCGGCAAGAAGCCATCGAGGCGCGCCGCGTGGCCGAGGCGGAAGCCAGACGCCAAGCCGAGGCGCTTGCGCGCCGGCAGGCCGAAGAGGAGCGTCTCGCCGAGGAGGCCCACGCGCGTGCCCAAGAGGAACAGCGTCTCGCCGAGGAGGCGGCGCGCGAAATGGCGTCCGAACGGGAGCGTCTTCGGGAGGCCGCCGAATTGGCGCGTCGTCAGGCCGAACGCGAACGAGAGCGCCGGGCCGCAGAGGCTGCGCGCCAAGAGCGGATTGCCTGGGAGGCCGCGCGCATGGCCGAGCAAGAGGAGCGCCGGCTCGCCGAGGAGATCGCCCAGCAGGCGCGCGCCAATGCCGATGCCGAACGAAGCGCGCGCCAGGAGACGGCCGAGGAGTCGCAGCGCACGCGCGAGGAAGACCTGCTGTCCGCGCTGGCCTCCGAGCAACTCGCGCGTGAGGCCGACCGCTACGTTCCGGTGATCCGCGACCGGGTCCGTCAGTTCTGGACCCGCCCGCCCGCGACGGATCGCGATCTGGTCACGGTCGTCTCGGCACGCCTGATTCCCGGCGGCGACGTGATGCCGAACAGCGTGCGTGTGATCAAGAGCAGCGGCAACACGTCATTCGATCAATCCGTGATCGCCGCGATCTATAACGCCTCGCCGTTACCCGTGCCCTCCGGTCCGCCGTTTGAACGCTTCCGGGAGTTCGATCTCACCTTTTCGCCTTAACAGGGACATCTCATCATGAGCAGATATCAGCGCTTGCCGCTCATCGTTCTCGCCTTCGTCCTGAGTCTGACCGGGGCTAGCGTCGGTCTGGCCGCGCCCCGGCTCAACATCGAAATCACCGGCGGCGTCGAGGCCGCGCAGCCCATCGCCATCGTCCCCTTCGGCGTCTCCGAGGGCCTGATTCCGCCGGTCGACATCGCCGCCGTCATCAGCGCCGATCTGGCCCGCACCGGCAAATTCAAGCCGATGCCGACGCGCGACATGCTCGACATGCCGACCACCCGCGAGGCGGTGGATCTGCGTGACTGGAGTCTGCTCGGGATGAACAGTCTGGTCATCGGGCAGATCGAGCCCGAGGGTACCGGTTTTCGCGTCAGCATCAGCCTCTACGATGTCTTGCGCGGCAACGAATTGGCCAGCACCACGCTCGTTGGCAGCAAGACCGGGCTGCGTCACACCGCGCATCTCATCGCCGATCTCATCTACGAGAAGCTGACCCGCCAGCCGGGCGTGGCCGCGACCCGCATCGCCTATGTCACCTCCAGCGGGAGCGTCGACAATCAGACCGTGACCCTGCGGATTGCGGACGCGGACGGCGATAGCCCCCAGACCATCGTCTCTTCCGCCGAGCCCATTCTGTCGCCGGCCTGGTCGCCGGATGGCCAGCGCATTGCCTATGTGTCGTTCGAGAACCGGCGCGCCGCCATCTATGTGCAGGATCTGAACAGCGGCCGGCGCGATCTGGTCGCCAGCTATCCCGGCATCAACGGTTCGCCGGCTTTCTCGCCGGAGGGGCAGCGACTCGCCATGACGCTCTCGAAAGACGGTAACTCGGAGATTTACGTGCTGAATCTCCTGAGCCGGGAACTCATCCGACTCACCGACCATTTCGCGATCGACACCGAACCCGCCTGGTCGCCGGATGGCCGTCATCTGATCTTCACCAGCAACCGGGGCGGCAGTCCGCAGATCTATCGTATGCCCGCCACGGGCGGCGCCGCCGAACGGATCAGCATCGATGGCGATTACAATGCACGCGCCTCCTATTCGCCGGATGGCCGTTCGGTCGCGATGGTGACGCGGATCAATGGGGACTTTCGCATCGGGGTGCTGGATACCGAACGCGGCATGACCCGACTGCTCAGCAACGGCACGCTGGACGAATCGCCGAGTTTCGCGCCGAACGGCAGCATGGTGATCTATGCGACGATTCATGGCGGCCGCGGGGTGCTGGCCGCCGCGTCCGTGGAAGGCGGCGGCAATCAGCGACTCTCCCAGGACTCGGGTCAGGTTCGCGAGCCGGCTTGGTCACCCTTCATCCGCTAAGGCGATTTCCGAAAAATTGCATACCAAAAATCTGGCTGTCTAGTGATCCGCCTGAAGCCATTCGTGGTTCGAGTGCCTCACCACGAACGGCTTCTGCCTCACCACGAACGGCTTCAGGCTCCGAGGCTGCAAATTTTCCGTTCGTCCTGAGGCACTCGAAGGACGAACGGAAAATCGGTAAAGTCTGTTCCGGAAATCACCTAAAGGATCACGCGGCATCATGACACGCTCTCCGCACCACGTTTTCTCCTGGATCGCGCTCCCGTGCGCTGGTCTGACCGCCATTCTGACCCTTGGTGGCTGCTCGACGCCTCCCCAACGGACAGTCTCAGACGCCTCCGCGGCGGCCCAGATCACCGCGCCCGTCGTGCCGGAAGTCGCCAGGACCGTTGAACCCACCCGACCTACCTATGCCGGTCCCTGGGAAGACCCATCCAATCCGCTGTATCGCCGAACCATCTATTTCGACTATGACGCGGTCGACATCAAACCAGAGTTCATTCCCCTGATGCGCACCCACGCGACCTATCTAGGCACCAACGCGGGTCGCCGCGTGACGCTGGAGGGCCACACCGACGAACACGGCACCCGCGAATACAACCTGTCGCTTGGCGATCAGCGTGCCGATGCCGTGCGTCGATTCCTGCTCGCCGAGGGCGTTCCGCCGGACCGGATGTCCACCCTGAGCTATGGCGAGGAGCGCCCCGCCGATCCGGGGCACGGCGAACCGTCCTGGCGCGCCAATCGTCGCGTCATCATTCAATATTGAGGAAACCCGACCGTGAAACACCACTCGATTCTGCCGTTTCTCGCTGGCGCCTGTCTCGTGGCATTCCAGTCCGGTGCCTTCGCCGCAGAGCCCTCGCTACTCGAAGGGCGCGTGGGGCGTCTAGAGCGGATCCTGGAAAATCAAAGCGGTTCGGAGCTACTGCTGCAAGTGCAGCGCCTGCAAATGGAGATGCAGGAACTGCGCGGCATGCTCGAAACGCAACGCTTCGAGATCGACAAACTCCAGCGTCAGCAGCGCGACCAGTATCTCGACATCGACTCCCGACTGAACGCGGGTCGCGCCGATCCGCAAGGGGTGACACCGGGAGGCGGCGGCCAGCAACCGACACTGCCCGAGGGTGTGATCGACGCCAGCGGCGGCGACCTGCAACCGCCGGTCGAAACTGTCGCGCCCGCGCCCGATCCCGCGTCGCAAATCACCGCCGGACCTGTCGGCATTCCCTCGCTGCCGCAACCCGAGACCTTCGGCGGGAGCGAACGGGATGCCTACAGCACGGCCTTTTCATTGTTGAAAGACCGCAAATACGACGAGGCCAAGGACGCCTTCAACGACCTGCTGCGTCGCTATCCGCAGGGCGAGTTCACGGACAATGGCCGGTACTGGCTTGGCGAGACCTATTATGTCCAGCGGAACTATCCCGCCGCCCTGGCTGAATTCGATCGGCTGGTACAACTCAATCCGACCAGTCCCAAAGCGCCGGCGGCCATGCTCAAGATCGGCTATATCCAATACGATCAGCAAGCCTATGATCAGGCGAAGGTCTCGCTGGAACAGGTCGTCACACGCTATCCCAACAGCACCGAGGCGCGTCTTGCGAAGAGTCGGCTGGAGCGGATCGGGCAGGGGACGCCTTAAGGCGATGTCCGGATTGACAGCGTCGATTCTGCTGGACTGTCGCCGTCAATCGTGGCTCGCCGCCAAGGCAGACCTGGCCGACGCGGATCTGCTGGATGTCATGGATGACGCCTTGGCCGACGTGGAAAGCTGGACGGCGTAAAACGGGGCGATTCCAAACAATTAAGGCGGGTCTTGATCGCCAGTCCGACCCATTCAGTGAACACGGGAGAGGAAAATTCACCGATGCGCATTCACGCTCTCACGCACGTTCCCTTCGAAGGTCCGGCCGGCATTGCCGATTGGGCGAAAGCGCGAGGCCACGCGTTGACGCTAACGCCGGCGTATGCGGGGAAGGCTCTGCCCGATCCAACCGGGTTCGATTGGCTGGTCGTCATGGGCGGTCCGATGGGCGTCCAGGATGACATCGATTATCCCTGGCTTGTCGACGAAAAACGCTTGATCGGCGAGACCATCGCCATCGGCAAAACCGTTGTCGGCGTCTGTCTTGGCGCTCAGTTGATTGCCGCCGTGCTGGGTGCGCGGGTCTATCGCAACCCGGAGAAGGAGATCGGCTGGTTCCCCATCGAATTCACCGACGCGGGACAGGCATCGTCAATCGTCGGTTTTCTGCCGCCCCGGATTCAGGTGTTTCACTGGCATGGCGACACCTTCGAACTGCCGCCTGGAGCCGTCCATCTCGCCCGTAGCGACGTCTGCGAGCAACAGGTTTTTCTCTACGACGGGCGCGTGCTCGGACTGCAATGTCATCTGGAATCCACGCCCCGAAGCGTCGCTGACATCGTCGCGAATTGCGCCGACGAGCTTCAGCCCGCGGCCTCTGTGCAAAGCGCGCAACGTCTGCTCTCGGCAGACGCGGACGATTACGCGCTGATCAATGGGGCGCTGTTTGGGATGCTGGACCGGCTGGTCGATGCGAACCTTGGCTCTCGTTCAATGGGCTGAACGGGCCATGTTCGAGAATCGCACCGCTCATGCGGGTGTGGATTAACCCCCTGCGATGATTGTGCGTGCTCTCTCCTCTTGATTTGGAAACATATCCGCGGGAACTTTCGCCTTACCAAGCGCCTTGAAGACCATGTATCTGCCGCAGGTCGCATACTCGTTATGGCAGTAACGCTTTTTATACGAGGCGGCCATGGCAGGCATATTCGCCATCTTGTCATTGAAGAAAGGACATCCGCTCAAGCATTCGCAATCGGCCATTGGTTCTCTCGCATCTTTGTGGATTGCTACATCCGGCGTCGATGCCGGGGCCAGAGTCTGGTGGATAGGCTTCTGGACGGCCTCTCGACCTCAACTCAGAACCTTAGGCAGCCGCCTCCGCCCGCTGCCGCAACAGCTTCACCTGAAACAGCGTGTTGCGCTCCTCCTCCTCTAGCGACGACTGAATGAAATGGATCGTCCGTCGGTAGAGCGGGATGATATTGTATTTGAGCGCATTGACCCGCTTTTGCGCCTTGCGCTGTTCTTCCAGCAATCGATGCAGCGCAATCTCGACCTCGGCGAGACGCGCGAGCAGCACGGCGGCATTGGCCAGATGGTCGCGGGTGGAGTCGAAACTGACGTCGGTTCCCAAGAGGCCGACCGGCTTCAAGGGAACACGCTCGCTGGTCACCGCCGGATATTCCACGCCCAGCGCGCGGCGGGGCAGGATGTCTACCTTCAGGGCCGGTTCGGCGCCCAGTGCCGCCTGATGTATCCCGCGGCTGCCCATGCGCAGATGGGTGATGGAGAGACAGCGATAGGCCGCGGCAAGCGCCTGTTCGGCGGTCTCGCGGAGCTGGCGGTATTCGCCGATGCGCTCATAGACCAGACGGGTGAGCAGCTCGCGCTTGCGTTCCAGCAGGTCATGGCCTTCTTCCAGAAATTTCACCTGCTTTTTCAGCTTGAGCAGGGTGTTTTTGGTCGGTGGAACCTTGATCAGTTGTTGGGCCATGCGTGGTCTCGATGCGATAGGTGCTGCGATTGAAGGAGGGTAGGGACAGGATTGTTCGACATTGACAGGATTTCAGTGCTACTCGGCTATTCCGCGTTCAATCCGGCAGTCAGGCCCGCCCATCTCGAATTCGCGACACACTAGCGGTCGCCATGCATAGATACGGCACCGCAGACTGTCGCGGTCCAGCGCCGCGCACCAGCCGTCGTCCAGTCGATCCATGACCGTGCCACCCCAGGCGTCCCGTCTGGTGAAGCATTGCGGGACGCCGGTCTCGGTTAGGCACAAAACCTCCAAGCGGCAGCAGGCCGCATCGCAGGTTTCGCAGGTGATTCCGTGGTCAGGTTCCCGAGGCATGGCGATCGATTGGCGAATTGGGCGCGGACGCAGTTCAATCCGGCCAGAAATCGAAGTTCAACAGATCTTCCAGACGGTAGGGGCAGTCGTCGGGAAAGGTCGATTCAGGCAGGTTGGTCTCGTTTGCGGCGTTGAAACGAGCATTCGGGTATTTACTGACGACAAGAGGGGCGAGTTGGTTGCGCAAACTTGGACTTTCTTCCAACAGATCCTGAATTGAACTCCGTGCATTCTGGATCGATCCACGCCAACTGCTGCTGCAGTGGCTCGACTGGAACTGCCACTTGAGCAGGTGTGACACCAGTACGCTGATGTGGCTAGCAAGGGCACGCCGCTCGCTCCGTCCCATATCCTCCAATTCCTCGGCGATCCTGTCGAGATCTGCCTCCGAGACGCGCCCAGTGCGCAACAGGTTCGCATTTTCGATCAGCCAGAGATAATAATCGCTCTCATAAAAAGCGACGACCGCTGGCGTAACGACTGTTTTGAATGCAAGCGCCATGGCGTCAACCCTCGCGCCGACAATGAAGATGGCGAAATGATAGCCGTTTTTTCGGCAACCAGCCGCGCTAATCGCTCCCCTGATAATGCTTGGCCAGATCCGTCTCCTTCAACCGGGTCAGCGTGTCCCTCGGGAAGCTGCTCATCAGCTCCCAGGCCAGATTCAGCGTGGCCTCGATCGAACGGTCCTCGGACTCGCCCTGACCGACGAAGCGCTGGTCGAAGGCGTCGGCGAAGCTCAGATAGCGACGGTCGCGCTCGGAGAGTTCATCCGCGCCGATGATGGAGGCGAGGTTGCGCGTCTCCTGCGCACGGGCATAGAGCGCATAAAGCTGGGCGGCGACCCGCGGGTGATCCTCGCGGGTGTCGTCCTTGCCGATGCCGTCCTTCATCAAGCGGGACAGACTCGGCGAGATATGCACCGGCGGATAGATCCCCTGATTGTGCAGTTCGCGCGACAGCACGATCTGACCCTCGGTGATATAGCCGGTCAGGTCCGGGATCGGGTGCGTGATGTCGTCCGATGGCATCGACACCACCGGCATCATGGTGATCGAGCCATGCCGCTCGTGGATGCGTCCGCAGCGTTCGTAGAGTTCGGCTAGGTCCGAATAGAGATAGCCCGGATAGCCCTTGCGCGCCGGCACGTCGCCCTTGGCGGTCGCGACCTCGCGCAGCGCCTCGGCATAGTTGGTCATGTCGGTCAGCACCACCAGCACATGACGATCCAGGTCATAGGCCAGATATTCGGCGGCGGTCAGCGCGGTGCGGGGCAGGGTGAGCCGTTCCACCGGCGGATCGTCGGCCAGATTGACGAACATCACCACGTTGCGCAGCACGCCCGAGTTGGCGAATTCGTCGCGGAAGAATTTGGCGTCCGCGTAGGACACGCCCATGGCGGCGAAGACGATCGAGAAACTGCTGTCCTGATCCTTCAGCTTGGCCTGACGCACGATCTGGGCGGCGAGCCGGTTATGCGGCAGACCGGAACCCGAGAAGATCGGCAGCTTCTGACCGCGCACCAGACTGTTCAGCCCGTCAATGGTCGAGATGCCGGTCTGGATGAATTCGCGCGGATAGGTGCGCGCGGCCGGATTGATGGCCGACCCGCTGACCGGACGGCGCAGACTCGACAGCACCGGCGGGCGCCCGTCGCGGGGCACGCCGAGTCCGTTGAACTCGCGCCCGAGGATTTCGGGGGAGAGCGCGATCTCGATCGGTTCATCCAGGAAGCGAATCCAGGTGTTTTCCAGATCCAGATCGTCGGTGCCCTCGAAGATCAGGATCAGCACCTCGTTATCCGCCGCGCGGATGACCTGACCGTTGCGGATCTGACCGCTGTGATCCTCGACCTGAACCCGGTCGCCGAACGCCACGGCGGGGGTGTTCTTGACCACCAGCAGTCCGCCACGGGCTTCGACTGCGGTGCGATATTCTTTGATGCTCATAAGTGTCGTCGTTTAGTGGTCAATGGTTTTATCTGGCTCTACGCCTGGGCGTGGGAGCAGGTTTTAACGTTTCAGCGTGTCGTCGGCATTCGGGTCGTTTCCGGGATCGCCGATGGCCGGAACGAGGATCAAGGCCGGCGCGCAATCAGTGGAAACTGTTCCGGGTGGCGTATCGAGTCCACATGTAAGTCGATGTCCAACTCAGGCCAAAACAGATGGCGAGATTGAGGACGCTCCACATGAAAGATCTGTTCAACAGGAGCTGCGCGAAACCAGGGGAATTCTGAAAAAGGCACAAATAATTCCTCCTCTTGATCGAGAAGAAGCGAAAAACCCTGCCGGGAAATCGTCGAAACTTCAACCTGGGAAATGCTTGCGCCAAGCATCGCGTCTCTCCTGTTCATGTGATCGCGCCAAACCTTCTGCCTCACGCAACTCCTTCGCGGATAGACCAATGTTTTGGGCTAATTCAAGACTAGGTTCAAGCCAGAATTTTGCCTCGCCATCGGCGTGATAGACATGAACGTGCATTCTCGATTCCTCCCGAGAGAAGAAATAGAAGCGAAAGCCTCGTTCACGAAAAATGGTTGGGCTCATCTTGCCTCAACTATTTAGCTCCGCGCTTAGGCGCAATGGGAGGAGGGCCGTAGGATGCGGCGACGTGAGGAACCGCATCCTACGGCCCTCTTTTTGTGAGAGCGGTTATTACTCGACTGGCCTCACAATGCTTGCGCCCGGAGGAAGACGTATCTTTGCCATTACATCAATGTCCAGCAGGCACTTGATCTGGAGTTGCCCTGGAGGTAAGCCCCAGGAATTGGAAAGTAACTGTCGTAACTTCGAGAGCGTGAAGTTTTGAAGAGACAATCTCCAGAGGTGAGGATCTAAGTTTTCGTCGTCGGAATTTGTCGTTAGAAGATCTCGGTCGTTCACCTTCAGGGTCCTCAGCGTAGAAGGGTCAGCCTTGCTTATTGAGAGATCAACTTCGACAATCGCAGGGTCGATGCTTGGCATAAAAAGAATGCTCTTACGATACGGTTCGAGCGCGCGGCGAATAAATGCGATGGAAGCGGCAAATTTAGTGACAGTTTGAAGCGCCAGCAGCTTTGAAAGACAGCGGTTCTTCAGTTCCCGCCCACGGAACTCACCGGCAGAATTAAAATACACCTCAAAGAACATGCCGTTGAGGAGGTCAAGTGCGCGGTCTTCAGGAATTGCTGCAAGCTCTCTGCGCAGGTCGTCCAAGACTGCTGCCGCTTTACGCTCATTGCCGCAGGCGGTTTGGTAAAGATTCCTTCCGAGGATAAATGCTTCATCGGTGCTGATCTTTGACCAATCTAGTCCAAGCAGCCTATTTATAGCGGGATTCTGAACGCTCCACGTATATATCCTGAGATCGCGGACGATTTCGCTTACCGGTTGACCGTTCGAAAGAGGGTAGTCAACGTCAGCTTTTACAACATCTGAGTAAGAGATTTTCTGAGATCGTGTAACGCCTGATTTTTCTAGCTTCTGAATTATTAGAGAAGCTAGTTCCTCAGGGGTTTTGTTCTTAAGTGATACATATCCCGTAGTTCTCAACAAGCCGGGCACTTCGACTGATTCATCAAAAAACGCAGGAAGTATGTACTCTCTACTTTCAGAAAAAGCGCGGGCTTGGGCGCTCTCGCGCTCGTGATTTGTCCACAGTTTCTTTTTGTACGCTTCCGAGATAAATATTACAGTGAATAGAGCCTTATTCTGATACACGTCAGATAAGTGCGTGTAGAGATTCTTTCCCCACAGATCGGCCTCCTCAAAATTGTCATAGAAAACGTCCACTTCCTCAGACCGCAGCAGGTTCGCGACGCGCTCCACGTAGTCGCGATCCTCGCCGGCAAAAGAAAATGCGACGTGATACTTGGTCATCGTATGCTCCTTGATCGCTCTAACGAAGAGGTAAGCGGCCCCGCTGGCACGACGTAACAGAATAAGCGCCGCGCCGTCCGCGGAGTCCGCTCTTTAACTACTAGCGTTTTGCCAGATGTTAAGTAATTGAAAATAATGGGCTTTCAAATCCTTAGATCCAGCGGAAAATAGCCCATAATTTGGTTTTACGTCAAAGTCGCGCATCTAAGACCACTGAAAATTAAGCAAATAACTGATTTTTATAACAAAATTATTCGGTGCAGCTCTACTTGTTAGGCTAATGCTTGATTGTAAGATTTGAGCCAGATGGTTTCACTTAATAGGTTAAACAAAAAATACTACTATTCATGGTGAAGAAATTCCCAAAACCTCTGTAATTCTAAAGTACGATCAGCTTTGTGGTAGGGAGTCTTATCTGTTGCTTTCTTTTTTCTCTCTAGAAATTCCCGTTGCAGTTCTTCTGGAAGAAAAAACAACTCCTCAAAGAAACCTTTACGTGGCAGCCTTTTGTTATTTTTAAGAATATAATAAGCTTTATGATAACGAATTAAAGTAAAAATCACATCAAAATCCCATTGAGAATATGGATTGCTTCTAAAAAAAGGCATTTGACTATTATGCAGCTTCCTAACAATAGGTTTAAGGTTCAAAAATTCTTGGTAGAGTAGAGAGCAGGCATCCCGTGTCCGTAGATCCGGCCTATCTGTTGCCGCCCCTTTCGTTTGGCGGTGCCTCACGAGCCGAATCGTAGTCACAGGATACCAGCCCTCCCTCATCAAACCGTG
>NZ_NHSQ01000119.1 GCF_016653465.1 Thiocystis minor
CTAAGTGACGAGGCTACATCTCAGTTCGCTTGCGCTGCGGCCTGCGGTTTTGCACCCTCGGAACTCACGACCCTTGGTTACCCAAACGCCGCTCCGGGGCACTACAATGGTGTACGAGCAACTCCATCGGCTGGACTTTAACCAGCAAGTTAATCAGCCTGTTACGGCATACGGTCAGGTCTTGAAAGGAAAACCGGGGGCAAAAACCGGAGTCAGGTCTTGAAAAGCAACATCCCGAATCGTGCGTTCGGAAGTAAGCCGCGTCCTGGTGTGATCCCATCAATGCAACACCTCATCCAGACTCTGTGCCTCCAGAAGATCTTGGCGGTCATGGGCCTCGTCCCTGGAAAGCTCGAGCAAGACTCTCGATGATGGTCGTGAATTCGGTTTGCAGAGATGGCCGGTGTTTTCCTTTGGCTTCGCGTTTCAGGTCGCGCTTGAAGCTTGCCGTTTGCTTAATCGTCCGCATCCAGCAACGCTTGCAACTGATCCAGCGTGACGGTTTCCACTTGGCCCTCACGCGCGGCACGCATGGCGGCGATGGTTTCCTCGTTCGGGACGAGCGGTTCAAAGGGCAAGGCATGCTCTTGCGCCGTGCGGATCATCATCATGCGAAAGGCATTTCAGGCGGGACGGGGTATTCACCCCGTCCCGCACGTTTTGCCAACACTCGTGCATCGCGCCGAACTCCGAGGGTGCAAACGCTTCCGAACGGGGCGAATGCCCCGTCCGGCTTGAGATACAGCCGGTTCCCCAATGCGCATCTCTACGGCCACCTTGGACTGTTCAAAGTCCCAACCACCGCAGGCTGGCGATCAGCGCATGCATTGGCGTGAAGCACATCGGAAAGCCGTGTACGGGAGAACTGTATGCACGGTTTGATGAGGGAGGGCTGGTATCCTGTAACTATGGTTCGGCTAATGAGGCACCGTCAGACGAAAGGGGCGGAAACAGATAGGCCGGATCTACGGGCGCGGGATGTCTGCTCTCTACTCTACCCGGCGGTGACAGACCCCGGCCTTTCGATCAGGAGCCTTGATGGAGTTCGCGCCGAATTGTCTCTCGCACCACATCAGCGAGCGTCTGCCCCTCAACAAACTGGCGCAGCGCATCGTTCATCAACGTTTGATAATTGCCACCCAGGATCTCGGCGCGCGCTTTGAACGCGGCCAAAATCTTGTTATCCACCTGCATTAGGATCTGGGATTGGCTACCCCGCTCGGCCTGCAGCCGCACTAGGGCTGGCACCTCGGAAACGGGCTTGGCATCGGAAAAATCCAGTTCAGCATAGCGATCAAAAAGCGGGTCAGAATTGTTGTTCATAGCGGCGCCGTTGAGGTTGGTTAGCCTTCCAAGCGGAAATCAGACGAAGGTGTTCCCCTCTGAGCGTCCAGACCACCACAAGAACACGCCCCAAGCCGCCCATGCCTAGCGTCACGAAGCGCTGTTCGTTCTCCGTATCCGTCTCTTCACGGGTCAGCGCGTAGGGATCGAGCAGGACATTCCGTGCCTCATCGAAAGTCACACCCTCGTGATTGAACGGGTTGGCAGCGGCCTTGTCTGGGTCGAATTCAATCTCCATGAGGCAACATTAGGCGTCTGTGTTCGGAGATTCAAGTCGAGACCTGATTAGCAAGCTTCCTCAGCCAGACGGATCCAGCGTTCTGGGCTGGCCCGGCGGCAGAAAAAACCGGGACAGACCCTGGGGATACCTCAGGGACAGACCACGTTTTCCACTATTTTTTGTTGCTTCAGGCGGGACGGGGTATTCACCCCGTCCCGCACGTTTGGCCAACACTCGCGCATCGCGCCGAACTCCGAGGGTGGAAACGCTTCCGAACGGGGCGAATGCCCCGTCCGGCTGGCGAGTGATGACGCAGTTTTGTAGGATGGGCAAAGCGAAGCGTGCTCCCGTGCGGGCGGTCGGTCGCAAAACCGATCCCGGTCGCCACCGGCCCCTCGGGGCGCGGCGCGACCGGCGATCCATTCGCCCATGGCCGGCGCGACCCCGGCCCGTGAATCGTCAGCAGCACGGTTCGGCTGACGTGCCATCGGAAGATTTTTCGATGGCTTTAGGAACGATTCACTCCGCACCCAGGCTCTTTAGAATCTTTCTTGCCAAGGGATCCTTGATTTCAGTGTGCCGAGGCACGGCTTCGGTTTTACCGTTCGCGGGATTGATCCAAAGCGCATGCGATGCACCTTCGCGTTTCAAGTAGCAGAGCCGGCGATTCGCAACTTTCTCTCCAGGAAAAGTCTTTTCATCCAATAGCGACCGTGTCGCGAATGGCATCCTGTGGAAGTCCACGCAGGATATCCGAGGTGCGGTCCTCCAGGATCATTTCGATGGCTTGTCGCAGACTCTCCTTGGTTTCCTCTAGCGTCTCTCCTTGTCCATTCGCGCCAGGTATCTCCGGGCAAATCGCCCAAAAACCACCTTCCGGGGCTGCCTCGATAATCGCTGTGAATTCACCTTTCATGCTTGATTCTGCTCCATTTATCTTGAGCAAACTTGCTTAATGGACTGATCCGCACTTCCAGGCGGGACGGGGTATTCACCCCGTCCCGCACGTTTTGCCAACACTCGCGCATCGCGCCGAACTCCGAGGGCGGAAACGCTTCCGAACGGGGCGAATGCCCCGTCCGGCTTGAATGTCTTGCGTGTTCTTCCGTGGCGAACAATGCAAGGCGCTCATCAGCCGAGATCTTGGGAGGCAGCGCGAGTGAGATCTTCCACATACCAGGCCATCGCCTCGGCCAGCCCATCGCCCAGTCGGTGGCTGGGCGCATAGCCGAGCCGGGTCCGAGCCTTGTCGATGTCGGCCAGCGAGTGGCGCACGTCGCCCGGTCGGAAGTCGCGGTAGCGCGGGTGGATGTCGCACAGATGCGGGAAGCGGGGCGCGAGTGTCTCGCGGATGGCCGCGAAGAGCGCGTTGAGCGTGGTGCGCTCGCCGACGGCGACGTTGTAGACCTGATTGACGGCGACCGGGTCGGTGACGGTGGCGGCCAGGAGGTTGGCCTGGACGGCGTTGTCGATGTAACAGAAGTCGCGACTGGTTTCGCCGTCGCCGTCTCGTCAGGCTTTCACGATGTGCGCGGCCGGTTCGCGATAGACGCCACGGGTATCGACGATGAGCCGGGCGTGGGTCTTGATGAGGTCGTAGTCGAAGCGGTCGTGATCGGTGGCGATCAGGATGCAGTCGGCGGCGGCGAGTGTTTGAGGCGTCAGCGCGATGGAGGCGAGATCGAAGTCGTACTTGCGCATCTTGATGAACTTGGGAACATGGGGATCGGAGTAGCTGACGCTGGCTCCCTTGCTCTGGAGTTGTTCCATGATTTCGATGGCGGGTGACTCGCGCCGGTCGTCGACGTTCTTCTTGTAGGCGATCCCGAGGACCAGGATGTTGGCGTCCTTGAGCGCTTGGCCGCGCTCGTTCAGGGCGTCGGCGATCTTGCCGACCACCCAGTGCGGCATGTTGGCGTTGACCTCGCCGGCCAGCTCGATGAAGCGGGTGCTGAGTCCGTATTCGCGCGCCTTCCAGGTGAGATAGAAGGGGTCGATGGGGATGCAGTGACCGCCAAGCCCTGGGCCTGGATAGTAGGGCGTGAAGCCGAAGGGTTTGGTCGCCGCGGCGCGGATGACCTCGTGGATGTCGATGTCCATGCGGTCGCAGACGATCTTGAGCTCGTTGACCAGGCCGATGTTGACGGCGCGGTGGATGTTTTCCAGCAGTTTGGTCATCTCGGCGGCGCGCGTCGAGCTGACGGGCACCAGCCGATCGATGACCTGGGCGTAGAGCGCCAGTCCGACCTCGCGGCAGGCCGGGGTGACGCCGCCGACGACCTTCGGGATGGTGCGCGTCTGGAAGGCGGGGTTGCCGGGGTCTTCGCGTTCGGGTGAGAAGACGAGAAAAATGTCCTTTCCGACCTTGAGGCCGGTGCGCTCGATGCGCGGTCGCAGCTCTTCGTCCGTGGTGCCGGGCCAGGTGGTGCTTTCGAGGACCACGACCTGGCTCGCGCGCAGATGGGGGATGATCGACTCGGTGGTCTGGAGGACGAAGCTCAGATCCGGCTCGCGGTATCGGTTGAGCGGCGTTGGGACACAGAGGATGAGCGCGTCGCATTCGGTGGCGCGGCTGAAGTCGGTCGTGGCGCGGAAGCCGTTGGCGATGGCCCGGCCGATCTGCTCGGCGGGGATGTGCTCGATATAGCTTTGGCCTTGCTGGAGCTGTTCGACCTTGTCGGCGTCGATATCGAAGCCGAGTACGCGATAGCCGACCTCGGCGAAGCGCAGCATCAAGGGCAGGCCCACATAACCAAGGCCGAGGATGCCGATGAGGGATTCGCGACTGTTGAGGCGGGTGATCAGTTCATGCATCTGGATTCAGATCCTTTGACAAGCTCGGGACGAACGGAAAATCCTTCGCTTCATGGCGGTGAGTGACCAGCAGGCCAACACCGTCTCCCGGTATGGCCTGCCCGTGGCGGAGAACCGGCTCGCACGCGACTCGCATTCGCGCGGCCCACGCCAAGATCGCCGACTCATGGCTTTCCGAGGTTCGACCAGCGCAAACGCTGAGCACGCAATGCCGATGGGAAGCTTAATTGCTGGGTGATGTTCTGTTGTCTCGGTTGTCGTTGCTGGTGGATTCATTAAGAGCGAATACCGCGATTCCCAGGCCTGCCGCGATTGAAAGTCCGGTGGCTGCGCCAGCTGCACCAGCTGCGCCAGCTGCACCAGTTCCGCCAGCTGCACCAGCTCCGCCAACTGCACCAGCTCCGCCAGCTGCACCAGCTCCGCCAACTGCACCAGCTCCGCCAGCTCCGCCAGTTGCACCAGCTCCGCCAGTTGCACCAGCTCCGCCAGTTGCACCAGCTCCGCCAGTTGCACCAGCTCCGCCAGCTCCGCCAGCTCCGCCAACTACACCAGCTCCGTCATCTCGGTCATCTCGGTCAGTTGCGCCAAATGCGGCGAGCTGAAAACCTTGAGATGTGGGAAGAGTCTGCGAAATTGCCGTATACGGATCGATCTTTAAGCTGCCAGCGCCTTTTGCGGCGCAGGCGCTGGTGACTCCAATGCTGAGCAACTCGTCATCGGCAACGACGTACTGGCACCCGTCCTTGAATGCGATCGTGGCTTTCCCGCCCTCCAACATCATCAGGCGATCGCCTTCGCTTAAGGCCATGCCTTCGTGGCCCTTGATGTACTGGCCGCCATGGCTGACGACGACGGCAAATCCCTCGATACGGGAGAAGGCTCCGATCGGCTCGGCGGCATGGATGGTGTGACACACAAGGGTCAGTCCGAGTGCCGTAATCGTGGACTCAACGAATTTTCTCTTACACATGACTCATATCCTCTCCGAGCTTGATGATGGACTGGCGGCCAACGCGTATCCAGGAGCCATTATAGAAAAAAATGACCGACGTGCGCTGGCGAATTTGCTGGATTTTGCGATCGGCGATTTGAGGCTTCCCCCGCGAATCCGTTCACGGTTGGGGGGTGGGTAAAGCGATCCGGCGTAAGACCATCGCGTCAAACCAAGCCCCGCCTGTGATTTTGTGCTCGAACGCCTTGCTTCCGGCCGAGACGAGGCGAATTTCCTGCGCCGTGCAGGTGTCCGGGACTTGAAACTCGACGGTGAATGTCCGCCAGTCTCCCGAACCGAGAAAGCGCTCGCTATTGCCCAGCGTGTTGACGCTTGGGGTTGTGCATTGAATCCTCCACTGAAGCCCACCAAGGCTTTCCAGGCTGTCGGTTCGTACCTTTCCGGTCAGGCGATAGGTCGCGGCGTTCAGAAAGAGCGGTTGGTAAACATGCGCGAAACGCCCCTCTCTGTGCTTGAAGATCAGGTGCAGCGCTCTGTTGCCGTGGACATCGTAGGTCTTTGCGGTCTCGACAGTAACGTTGGCGGTTTGCGCGATGTGCCAGTCGAAGCCGCTATTGCTTGGCTCCAGTTCAAAGCTGCCGTTGTTGATCATGCCGAGCTGCGACCTTTCGGTTGCGTTCAGTCCGTTCACCCAGGCGAGGTAGGCCTCGGTGAGCTCGCCCTCCTTTTGAAGGCGTGCCATGTAGGCTTTGCGCTCTTGCGGGGTGATTGGCGTGCCCGCTGCGTTGCGTCGCATGGCATAGAGCGCGCGAACGGTTTCCAGATGAAGCGCGCGCCGCGCCAGATCGGCGAAGAAGGGCTCCCACCAGGTTGGCGGCGAGGTGGCGAATGATCTGAAAAAGCCCAGTGTTTCGGGATTTTCCGCAATGTTGAGGAAGAGCGGAAAGAGCGTTGATCTTTCGGTTGGTTGTGCTTCTAGCGCGTGCGACCAATGCTGCATGGCTTGTTCCAGATCGCCTTTGGATATCCAATAGCCCGCGACTTCCTTGCGGATGACTGAATCCGCGGGATTGAGCTTGGTGGCCTGAGACAGGAGGGCTTGCGCTTGACTTGGTTTCCCCTGGGAATCGGCGAGCTTGGCGAGCGCGATCAAGGGACGCACCTCGGCGGGATTGTTCGCGTAGGCTTCTTTCAACAGCACGACGCCTTGATCGGGATCCTGATCGATCCGCGCGAGCGCGACACGATAGGCCGCCTTGGGTTGGTTTGCCTGCCAAGCCAATGCTTTGTCAGCCGCGCCGGGATCGCCTTCGCGTAGTCGATCCACGTAGTGTTCTGAGATCCCCAGCGCGACGATGCGCCAGACGAGTAGACCCGTGACGCAGAGCAGCAGGGTGCGCGCAATCAATTTCAAAGGTGTTGTTCCTATGGTCACTGCGAAAGTCACGTCGCGGGCGCTCCGAATCTCTTGGCTTTCTCGTTGGCGAACGCTGATGGAGACATCGATTGAAGGCGGCGCGGCGCTATATGCCTTCGTGGAGCGAATACAGCATCTTGGAAATTCTGAGTTCCCCCTGCGATCGGATCAGCTCGAACTCCAAGGTGCCGCCGAAGTGGCGCAAGTGCGAGGCGCCTTTTTCTCTGATGGTCACGCTGGCCTGTGATTTGCCGATGAGCTTTCCGTCGCTCGTGGATTTCCAGATCGTCTGGCGAACGTCAAGTTTCTGTTCAGAGGCTTGCTGAAAAAAATCGCTGTAGTCCTTGCGGATAAAGGCGGCACCCCTGCCTTCATTGACTTGGGCGTCCGAGGTAAACAGATTGACGAAGCCTCCAACATCTCCACGCTGGTAGGCGCCCGCCAACCGCTGGATAAGCCTGTTGGCCTCTGTCCGCTGGATCTCTGCGCGCTGCGCTCCCGCCCGCTGGGCCTCGGCGCGTTGGGCCTCTGCTCGCAGTGCCTCTGTTCGTTGCGTCTCTGCTCGCTCCGCTTCGGCGCGTTGCGTTTTTGCCCGTTGCGCCTCCGCTCGCTGGCTCTCGGCGCGTTGCGCTTCCGCTCGTTGAGCCTCCGCTTCTGCTCGTTGCGTTTCCGCTCGCTGGCTTTCGGCGCGTTGCGCTTTTGCCCGTTGCGCCTCCGCTCGCTCCGCTTCGGCGCGTTGCGCTTTTGCCCGTTGCGCCTCCGCTCGCTGGCTCTCGGCGCGTTGCGCCTCCGCTCGCAGCCTCTCGGCGCGTTGCGCTTCCGCCCGTTGCGTCTCCGCTCGCTGGATCTCGGCGCGTTGCGCTTCCGCCCGTTGCGCCTCGGCTCGCTCCGCTTCGGCGCGTTGTGCTTCCGCCCGTTGATCCTCCGCTCGCTGAGCTTCGGCGCGTTGGACCTCTGCCCGTTGCGCCTCCGCTCGCTCCGCTTCGGCGCGTTCTGCCGCCGCTCTCAGGGTCTCGACGCGCTGTGTCTCCGCGCCTTGGGCGTCTCCCGCGCTCGTCTCCCGAGACAGATCATTCGGTTTCGGAGTCATTCCGCTGCTTGTCTCGGGGGTGGCTCGAATGGACGGTGCCGTGCCGATCCGTTGCGGCAACACAAGCACGCTAACCGCTAGGACAAACCCGATCAGCGATCCAACGGAAACCACTTGCCATGTCCTCGCGGCGGTGCGTGTTGATCGCAGGTCGTCGGATGGCGTGAAGATCGGATCGGATGGCAGGAAGAAGGTGCGAGCGTTCGGTTGCGGGTAGACCGGTCTGTCGATGCTTGTCAAGTGCGCGTCATACCGCTGCCGGCTGTCCGTGTCGCGTAGCGTGCTGTAAGCGTCATTGATGCGAGCGGTGAAGGAGTAGTCGAGCTCTGCTTCGTCAGAGGGGCGGTCCGGATGAAAGAGTCGTACCAGCAGTTGATAGTGCAGGCGCACTGTCGCTTCGGAGGCGTGCCGGGAAAGGCCGAGGAGACGGTAGTGATCGGCTTCCGGGAGCAAAAGAACCTGGCGGATGAAGAAGCGCGCGGCCTTCTCGATGTCGGCGGGTTTCTGACCGAGTTTGAGGGCCGCGGACTCGATGTTTTGGGGCGAGAGAGCGGCCGCGAAATCAATCAGCAGAGTGTCGAAGACGTCGGGAAGCGGCTGCTTCGGCTCGGTCAGATGCCGATAGCGCAGTGGATGCCGATAAAAATCGAGTGCAAGGATGAGGAGTTCGGGCGCCATCGCGGTGAGCCGTCAAGACATCGCCTCTTGCGGCGGTTCAATCAACGGATCATTTTTGGCGCCGTAGTTGTAGGTGTAGTGGTAGTCATAGCCATAGCCATAGCCATAGCCATAGCCATAGCCATAGCCAGAACCCGCCTTGCCGAATTTTGTCAGGACGGCGCCGAGCAGGTTGACGTTGGCGTCGCGCAGCCGCTTCATGGAGCCCTCCAGCGCGCCGATGCGCGTGACGCCCGCATCCACGGTGAAGATGGTTGCCTTGGCGAGACTGGCGAGCACCAGGGCGTCCGCGAGACCGATGATCGGCGGACCGTCGAGGAGCACATAGTCGAAACGCTCGGCGGTGAGGCGGACGAGATCCAGCATTTTGGCGCTGGACAGAAGCTCAACCGGATTCGGCGGCAGGGGACCGCTGGTCATGACGAAGAGACCTTTGACTTGCGTCGGTTTTGCAATCTCCGCTGGCTTGGCGTCGCTCGCGAGATAATTCGTCAGTCCAGTGGAATTGGGTAGCGTAAACGCTTTGTGCAGTGACGGGTTGCGTAAGTCACCGTCGATCAGGAGCACTTTGCTCCCCGTTTGAGCGAAGGTGATGGCAGTGCTGGTGGCGAGAGTCGTTTTGCCTTCGCCTGGGCTGGAGCTGGTGATGTGGATGACTTTGGGCGCACCCTCGGCGGTTGAGAAGACCAGCGACGTTCGGAGCGAACGGAAGGCTTCCGACAAGGGGCTTTTGGGGTCTTTGTGCGCGAGCAGCGCGATGTCGTTCGCCGCGCTATTGTGTGTCTGCGGTTGGATGTACGGGATGATCCCGAGCACCGGGGCGCCGACCCGCTTCTCCACGTCGGCGCTGGTCTTGATCGTGTCGTCGAGCGTCTCGAACAGGAACGCAAGCAGTACGCCGCCGAACAGGCCGAGGGCGATGGCGATGGCGAGATTCAGTTTGGTTGAGGGCTTGTATTTATTCCGCGGTACCTCCGCGGCGTCGACGACCGCGATATTGTTGGAGCCGATCCCCGCGACCACCCCGACTTCCTTCATGCGCTGAAGGAGCCCGTCGTAGAGTTCGCGATTCGTGTCGACCTCTCGCTTGAGGGTCTGGTAGTCGGTGCTGCGGTCCTGCAGGCTGAGGATCTCTTGCTTGATCTCGCTGGTCCGCTGGGTGAGCTTGGCTTCTTGCCGGACCTTGGCCTCGAAGATGGTTTTCACCGATCCGGCGATCGCCGCCGACTCCGCGTGGATCTGCTGGCTGGCCTCGGCGATCTGGCGCTGGAGTTCCTGCATCGTGGGGTAGCCGGGCTTGAACAGCTTGAGTTGCTCCTGATAGCGCGTCTCCAGTTCCGCCTTGCGCTCCTTGAGCTTCTGGATCAGGGGGCTGTCGATCACGGTCCCGGTGTTGAATGCGCCGTTGTCCAGGAGCCCCTGATACTCCGCCTCGGCCTTGATCCGCTCGGCTTCGGCCTTGATCAACTCCGTGCTCATTTCGTCGAGTTTTTTCAGGTAAATCGCGACCCGATCGTCCAAGTTGACAATCTCGCGTTCGCGCGCATACGTCAGCAACCGCTGCTCCGAATCTTCAAGATTGGCCCGGATTTGCTGGATCTGCTCTGCGAGGAAGGTTTTGGCATAGGACGTTGCCTCAAAACGCCGCTCCAGACTCGTGTTGACGAAATTGCTGGCCACGGCATTCGCGATCGCCGCGGCTTCCTTTGGATCCGGGCTATCGTAATACAGGCGCACGAGCCGTGAGTTCCTGAGCGGCTCAACGGTTAGATTGGCCAGGAAACGCGATTCCAGACCGGGCGCCCTCTGCCCCTCCGGCGCTTCGTCTTCCGGCGCTTCGCCGCTGGCCATCCAGCCTGTCAGGGTCTCGGACAGACCGGAGAGAAAAGAGTCTTTTTTCTCGCTGACGAAGTTCGGCGATGACTCCAGTCCGAGCTGGTCGATGATCCGGCGCGCAAGGCTGCGGCTTTTCAGTAATTCGTATTGCGTTTGGTAAAAATCCTTGGACGACGGGTCCAGCTCCGTCGGGGTGACGCTTTGATATTCCACCACCTTGTTGTCTTCGCGTTCAATCTGGAGCAGGAGCGTCGCGCGGTAGATCGGGACCGCCAGAAAGCTGTAGAGCAGGGCGACGACCGTCGTCACGGCCACGGCCGTGACAATGGTCCAGCGGCGTCGCACGAGCAGATTCCAGATCTCGCGCAGATCGATGACATCCTCGCTCTCCGGCTCTGCCTTGGCGGCCTGGAGCATCCCACTGAGTCGCTGAAGCTCCTTGCGCTGTGTCGCGAGTTCAAGCTGGTAATTCGGCGGGATCGCGCCTTCAGCGTTGTTTCCGTTTGTCATTCTGGTGCTTCAGCCTCGAATCAATGGTAAACCGCGTTCAGAGTGACCGGCGTCGTTTCGAATGGTCGGCCAGAGGGGCGACAACCGGTCAGCGCTGGAGCTGACGCGGTTTAGATCGGCCGCACGAATCCGCGGATGGTGCCCGTCACGTTCTTGATCAGCGCGGCGCTGCCCGACTGCGGGATCACGATTCGGTCATCGCCGATCACCACGGGATCTTGAAGGTCGCCTTCCTGGATCATTTTGAGGTTGACGACGTAGGCCTGCGCAGGGCCACCCTGGCCCCTGAAGATGACCACTTCCTTGGTATTCGCTAACTCGTCGACCCCTCCCGCCAGTGCGACCGCCTGCAGCAGTGTGGTGTAACCCGTCAGGGGAAAGACTCCAGGCGATTTCACGGAACCTGTGACGGTCACCTTTTGGCTGGCGTATTCCTCGACGAAAATATTGACTTGTGGATCCTGTAAATAATCTTTTCCCAAAATGTCGGTAAGCCTGTCTTCCGCTTCCTGTGGAGTCAGGCCGGCGACCATCACGGAGCCAATCAGCGGCATGACGATGCTGCCATCCTGGCTGACGCGCTCCTTGCTCGATAATTCGTCCACCCGAAACACCTCAACCTTGAGCAGATCCTGTGGACCAATGCGGTAGGTGGTGTTGGCGCCTGGGGCGGGAGGGAGGCCGAGCACCATGGACATGGGGCCGGCTGGCTGGGTGTCGGGAACCATCTGGGAAGGTGGGACGCTTGCGACTGCATTGCCGGCATAGGAGCTGGCGGACAAACTCACTCTGGAATTGGCCGACGAACTCACTCTGGGCGTTGCGCATGCCAGCAGGCTTGCACAGATCAAGGCGGCGAGGACGAACCGGAGTGGCTTAATCATGGGTGTTTGCGAGGAAGCTGAAAGCATGGGAGGTGAGGTGTATCCACGGCGGGTGCGTGTGGCAATGCGTACTCGAATACGCTAGCATAATCGCCTGCTTTAGTCTGGCAATTTTAAGAGTTTTTAACTTGGCATATTCACCTCGTGATTTGGCGGAACCTGACCTTGTGGATTTTTTGGTTCAAGAGGATTCGCCATCGATCAATGACTTTATGAGGACCATCCGGCAAGATCAAGACGCGAAGTTTCAATCCGAGAGGGCGCACGCAGAATCAATGGCCCAACCAGCGGTTACCGCGCTTTTGGCTTTACTCTTGTTGGTCGCTCCCTTGTTTCGTTCCGGACAGCCTCCGCTCGCGCTCCTCTTCCTGGAGCTGCTGGCGCTTGTGACACTGGCGGTTGTGTTGTGGAATCGCCCCCGCGGAGTGCTGACGGCGCGCGAATTCCTTGCGCTGGGACTGCTTCTGATCATCCCGCTGCTTTACCTGATTCCCCTGCCTGTCTCGGTTGGCAATGTGCTGCCGGGGCGCGAGACCTATCTTGTCTCACTGTCCCTGCTCGGTCTTGACCGCTTTCCCGTGAGCCTTAACCTTTCGATCGTGCCGCTGGAGACGCAATCCGCGTTTCTCGCGCTGCTGTTGCCGGTCGCCGTGTTCGTGGGTACGCGAGCGCTGGACTCGAAGCGTATTGTCACGCTCGTGCTGCTGCTCATCGGGATCGTGGCGGCGGAGGCCATCCTTGGTTTGATGCAATTTGGCGGAGGGAAGGAAAGCGGCCTCTATCTGGGGATGGAGTCGGCGAGCTTCGGGAGTGCCGTGGGCACCTATACCAATCGCAACCACTTGGCCGGACTCATTGAAATGGTCCTGCCGGTGACGCTTGCGCTCTTTCTCTATTCCATGGGCCGTCACGACCACGAACGGATCCGCGATTGGCGCCGTCGCGTGTCTTTCTTCGGCTCCATGCGAGGTCACGCGGCCTTCGTTTACGCGGTCCTGGCCATGCTTCTGCTCGTTGGCATGATTTTTACCCGCTCTCGCGCCGGTATTGCGCTCACCATGCTGGGCGTGCTGCTGGCGACATTGGTGTTTTCGCGGCGGATTGGCGGGGATAATGTCTACGGGCCGGCGGGGACGGTCATCGCCTTTGCGCTGGGATTCGGCATCGTGATCGGCCTGGCTCCCGTGTTCGATCGTTTTGCCGAGATGGATCCCATGGAGGATCTCCGCTGGACGATGTTTTCGGCGACCATCGACGGGATTGGCGCCTTTTTCCCGCTGGGCAGTGGCCCAGGAACCTATGCGGCTGTTTTCCCTGCTTTTCAGCCAGTCGATCTCGGTCAGTGGTTCGTGAATTATGCGCACAATGACTACCTTCAATGGCTGTTCGAGGGCGGTCTGGCCGCCGCGCTCCTGATTGCGTGGCTGCTCGGTCTGTATTTTTTCCAGTGGGTGAAGGTCTGGACGCGGGATGTCTGGTCGAGATTTCGTTTTGTCCAGGTGGGCGCGGGGATCGGTCTTTTTCTTATGCTGCTTCACTCATTGGTGGACTACAACCTGCATATGCCTGCGAACATGGTTTATTTTGCCTTTCTCGCGGGGATTTTTTTCAGCGATAGTCACGCGGAAGCCGCGATTGCAAGGCGGCGGCGCCGGAAGCGTCACACGCCTGATCTGGTGGTCGGTTCGCCTCAAACGAATGCGGGTTCGGTTCAACCGTCTGGTCCGCATCCCGAGCAAATTCCGAACCCGCTCCTTGACTGAGACGAGCATGATGCGCCGATCGTCGCGCGCTCTTCGAGAGACGGATTGCCGACGTCTCTTGCCCACTGGATTCTGGCGAGATCTTATGAGACGAACTCTATTTGCTTCTTTTGCAATCCTGTTCGTGGCACTGTCGTTGGCGGTCCCATCGGGCGCGCCGGTCGCCGCTGGCGGCGATCCGTCGCGTCCCCGCATCGGCCTGGTGCTGGCCGGCGGCGGCGCGAAAGGCTCGGCGCACATCGGCGTGCTCAAGGTTCTGGAAGAACTGCGCATCCCGATCCATGCCATCGCGGGCACCAGCATGGGTTCATTGGTGGGCGGGGTCTATGCGGCAGGCGTGCCGGCGGATGAGCTGGAACGGCGGGTGACGCAGGTGGACTGGGGCAACCTCTTCGACGACAACCCGCCGCGCGAGGAGTGGCCGGCGCGGCGCAAGGAGACGTCCTTTAACCCGACCTGGAATTTCACGATCGGGGTGCGCGAAGGCAATCTGCGACTGCCCAAGGGCGCCATCTCGGGTCAGAAGGTTCAATTATTCTTCAACGATCTGGTCAAGGGCGTGGAAACGGCGCCGGACTTCGATGCGCTGCCGATCCCGTTCCGCGCCGTTGCCACCAATCTGGAGAATGGCGAGATGGTGGTCTTCAAGAGCGGGCCGCTGCCGGTCGCCATGCGCGCCAGCATGGCGGTGCCCGGCGTGTTCGCGCCCATGGAATGGGAGGGACGCATCTACGTGGACGGCGGGCTGGTGCGCAACCTGCCGGTCGACGTGGCGCGGTCGATGGGGGTCGATACGCTTATCGTGGTCAACCTGGGATCCGGGTTTCTCCCGCGCGAGCAGCTTGGCAGTATTCTCGGCGTCACCGGTCAGATGATCGCCATCCTGACCGAGCAGAACGTGGCAACGTCGCTTAAGGAGATCGATCCCCGTCGCGACGTGCTGATCCTCCCGAACCTGGGTAACATCGGCTCCGGCGATTTCGCGCGTGCCACCGAGGCGATCGCCACCGGCGTGACGGCGGCTCGCAAGGCGGCCCCCAGTCTGCGGCGCTACAGCTTGAGCGAGGCTGAATACGCGGCCTGGAAGCGGGAGCGTTTTGGCCCCGGCCAACCGGTGCAGCGGGTGGGCGAGGTGCAGATCGCGGGGCTGGAGCGGGTGAACACCGGCGTCTTCGAGGGTCTGATCGAGAACCAGTCGAATCGGCCCTTCGACCGCACGCGGCTGGACGAGGAAATCCAGAAGGTCTACGGACGCGGCGATTTCGAACGGATCAGCTACCGCTTCGAGCCCCAGCACGACGGCTCCGATCTGCTCATCGTCGATGCGGTCGAGAAGGCGTGGGGGCCGGGTTATCTGGGATTCGGGCTGGGTCTGGCATCCGACAATCAGGGCGACAGCCGTTTCGGACTGCGCGCCACCTACGATCAGACCTGGGTCAACCGGCTTGGGGCCGAATGGAGCACCGAGCTGACGCTTGGCAATGCACCCAGTCTTCACACTGAATTCTATCAGCCGCTGGATCTCGACCGAGCCGCCTTCGTCGCGCCTTTTCTGGATTACAGCCAGAGTCCGTACAGCGTCTTTGTCGGGGATCAGCGGGTGGCGCGCTACGATGTGACGCGGGTTCGGGTCGGCGCGGATGTGGGTACCACGCTGCGGGGCGTGGAGTTGCGGGTCGGTCCCTATCTCGGCCAAACCGAGGTTGCGCTGGACACCGGCTCGCTCGAACTTCCGGAGGATCGCATCACCGATACCGGCGTGCGTGGGCGCATCGCCTACGACACGCTCGACAGCGCCGGGGCGCCGCGCTCGGGTATCCGGCTCGCACTGGAGTCGCTGAGTCCGCTGCACGCGCTGGGGGCGGATGTCGACTACACGCGCGCGCTGCTGAGCGCCACCACCGCCCACAGTTTCGGAGCCAATACGATCACCGCCAAACTCCGGGCCGGAAGCAGCTTCGGCGCCACCATGCCGTATTACGACCAGTTTCCGCTAGGTGGCTTTCTCAAACTCTCCGGCTTCGCCAATGAGCAGTTTCGCGGCAACGACATGGCCTTTGGCGCGCTCGCCTATTACCGCCAGATCGCCTCGCTGCCGCCGCCGATCGGTCGCGGGCTCTTCTTGGGCGCCTCGCTGGAGGCCGGCTGGCTTTCGGACGGCGTCGTCCAAAACCCGAGAACGGGCGAGGATGTGCTCATGAGCCCGGAGGAGACCCGTTTCGGCGGGAGCGTCTTCTTCGGCTCGGATACCTGGATCGGCCCGGCCTATCTGGGGCTCGGGTTGTCGGAGACCGGCGACAGTACGATCTATGTGCTGATCGGGAATCCGTAAGGTAAAGACTGTCGGCGAGGATGCTGACCGGGATTCGTTCGATCGAGTCGCTCGGGATGATGGGCTGAATAAATGATCCTTGGGCTGACGCCCAAACTCCGGGAGTCCCCGGGAACGGCGGGTAGCGCGACTGATCGCCCGCATTCCCGTCGAGGACAGCGGCGAAACTTTCGCGCTGGCGAAAAAGACCCGACGGAAAGACAAGGAACTCACCGCCGCCCAACTGCGTGGCGATCAGCAAGGTAACGTGCTGACCGAATCGCTACGGGAAGATAAACATCTGGGGCCGTTCCTGGCGATTCCGGGCAAGGACAATGGCTTTGACATCGAAGGTCTGGCCGTTGTCGGCGAGCGCCTGTTTCTCGGTCTGCGCGGGCCGGTTCTGCGTGGCTGGGCGGTGGTTCTGGAAGTGGAAGTCGCCATGGATGACGATGATCCGGCGAGGCTGGGCCTAAAGGCCATCGGTGAGGCGAATGGGCCTTATCGCAAGCATTTTCTCCATCTGGGCGGTCTCGGCATCCGCGATCTGTGCGTGTCTGGCGCCGACTTGCTGATCCTGGCCGGACCGAGCATGGATCTCGACGGGCCGGTGGCGATCTTCCGTTGGCCCGGCGGCGCCAAGCCCGATGACGCGTCCATCGTTCCCGCCGACCGACTGGAGCGGCTGGTAGACGTGCCTTACGGTCGAGGCAGCGACCGCGCCGAGGGCGTGGCCTGGTTTACCGATGACAGCCAATCCCGTCGGATGCTGGTGGTGTACGATGCAGCCGCTGATCATCGCCAACCGGACGATCACTCGATAGTGGCCGACCTCTTCATGCTCCCCGCGATGTGAGTCACGCGGCGGTGTGTCCCGGCAGATCCAGAAACGCCCGCTGAGAGTCGGTGCTTGCAGAGCCAGAAGATGTCAACCCGACCCGCGTTGAAATCGCCTGGCGTGGTGTCCGATGGGGTCAGGCGATTCCTTCGGCTCCTCATCGGTCTCTTCGCCCTGCGCCAAGTTGATGCCTTGCTTGGCGAGATCGCGCAGATCGCCGACGACGAGCCCGTCTCACCTTGTCCGCTGCCGCACGGATCAAGGGTCTTGCCGGTTAGGGTGCTCCATTGCTGGAGGGACAACAGGCTGTCATGATCAACTCAGGCTCAGGATAACGCTTCGGGTGGTCGCCATTCCCCGCTGTCGATGTCGAGCGTCGCCTGATGGCGCACGCCGATGTCCACCCAAATCCGCCCGATGCGCAGACAGTCTCGCAAGCTCAAGGCCGGTGCGACAGACGATGTCGCCAAGGAGCGGGGCCGTCGTTCACCGCTCGCGCGTCCAGTTGGCTCCGCGATACACGCGGACCGCATTACCGCGTTCGAGTTGGGTGTGCTGTCGCCAGCGCTGGTC
>NZ_NHSQ01000120.1 GCF_016653465.1 Thiocystis minor
GATTGTGGGTTCCATCAGACCTCGCCGCCGCTTAATGGTGGCTGGGTCCAACCGCCGGATGCGGAAAACCGCATGTCCGGTGGTGTGGGAGGGCTGACGGGCGCAATCCCGTCAGCCCGACCCGATCGTGAAGATGGGAATTGCTGGTCGCGACAGTGCGTGCCACCTTCAGGCGTTTGAGCCATCCAGCGCGCTGGCGTCCAGGAAGGGCAGGCACCCCCGCATCGCCCGCGCCTTGCCATGGGCGCCCCACTGCGTATAGAGCGCGTGCGCCCGCGTCAGGTGGAGTCGACCAGTGTCTTCCATTCCGCGTCGCCGAAAACAGTCCCCGGTCCGTTCGACGATCAACGCCTTGTGCCAGGGGCGCTGGACTTCGGATACCTTGCGCATGGCCTGCTCGAATGCCTGGAGCGCCGCCTGGGGTTGGTCGAGCGCATCCAGCCGTTCCGCGTCCACCAGGGCGTGGAGATGGTCGAAGTTCATGGGCGCGTCCGCGGCGCGTGCCTTGAGCCAGCGCTGATTGAGTTCGATGCGTTCCAGCAGGACGGGACGTTCGGTTTCGGCGGCCTTTCGGAACTGCTGGATAATCGCCAGCGAGTGCAGCAGGTTGACGAGGGCTGTCGCGTAATGACAGTGGATCGTCATACACAAGGATCCCACAACCGACTTGGTGTGGTGGGCAAGCGCCTGTTCATCGTGAAACAGGCAGGCCGAAAGCGCACGGTAGAGATGGAAATAACTCAGGGCAATCGGATTGCTCCGCGTGGCCGACTGATGGGTCTGCTCGTCGAAATCCGCATCCTCGAAACGACCGTACCCCGCAGTCTTGCCCGCCAGCGCGCGGATCATCTGTCGGAAGGACAGATAGGACTGCTCGGCATGCAAGTGTCCGACCTTGCGCACAAAATTCAATGCGGCCTCGGTTTCTGTCTCAATGTCGGCGAGATGGGCACAGGTGTCCAGCAGGGCGGACTGCGATGCAGAGAAGGTCAAGGAGGCGTATTCCAGGTCGCCCGCGCGCAACAGTTCCCCGCATGCGTGGTGCGCCTGCGCGACATGATCTTCAAGTGGGTGCAGCCAATGGCCAATGTAATTGGCATGGATATAGGCTGCGCGGGCGGTTTCGCGGCTGCGCTCCCGTGTCGTCCCCACCGCGAGTGCGATCTGTAACAGGCGTTCAGCGATCGCGAAATCACCGCGAAAGGCAACGAGGGCGATGCCGCTACAGGCCATCGGAAAGATAGCGGCAGCACAATAGCCACGTTCTATCCAGAGTCGATTGGTCCGCAGCAACAACCAGCCCGCGAGGAGCACATGGGTGGCATTGGCCGCGTTCACCATGGCGTTCATCAGTTTGGCACAAGCCGCCATGCGTTCGTCGGCCCGATCTTGGCAGTCTGGCAGTTGCTCAAGCGCACCCGCCGTGACATGGCGATAAAAAATCTCCAACTCCCGTTCGAGTGTGCTTCCTTCATGGGAGTACCCGGCTGAGCCATTTTCGGGGATGTCGAAAAGCGCGAAGGTATCTGGAATTGTTTCGTGAATTTTCTGAAGGCTCCGATCGAGATCGGCCAGCGGTACCGCGATGCCAAGTCGGGCCAGAAGCGCGAGCCCCAGTTCGAGGGCTTCCCAGTAGAGAACGCGGCCGGACAGATGCGCGATCTGCACGCAAGCCGAATCCACCAGTTGCAATGGCGAAGGCGCACGGGCCGCGAGAACCCGATAGGTCTCGTCGGCCTCGGCGTGGCGGGCCAGGCTGTACAGCACCAGATGCAATTCGGCATGCAGGGCAAAGGTCTCGTCGGGATCACGCTGCCAGGCATCCGGGGCCAATAGGTCGATCCCCAGGCGCAGAAACCGCTCGGCGGCGGCAAAAGAGCCGGATTGACGAACCTGCTGGGCCGCGCTCAGAAACAACGCGCGGACGAGGCTTCGCTCGGCGGTCTCGACGATCAGATCCGCCGCGACCGCGTAGTGTTCGGCGGCGCTGAAGCGATGCGCCGGAGCGTCCCCGGCCTGGGCGAAACGTCGGGCCATGGCCAGATGGAGTCGGTCGCGCCAAGCGTCGTCGCGGAGTTGGTGGACCGCCTGCTGCATCCGGTCGTGGCAGAAGCGCAGCGAGACGTTCGCGTCGGGCGCGATGAGAATGCCGCGTTCGAGCGCGGGCCTGAGTTGCCCGGCGAGCGCGGCGGGCGTGGCGCCGGTGGCGAGCGCCAACCGGTCCAGGGTGCAGGCATTGCCCAGGCAGGCGACGGCGACGAGCGTCTCGGCGGTTGCGTCCTCTAATTCAGTCAGTCCCGCGGCGAGGAAATCCGCCACGTTGGCGCTGGCCGGACGGCTGGCGATGGACGCCGTATCCCAGTGCCAGGCGCCCGGCTCCGGGGCGGGGCGCAGCGCCCCATCCCGAGAGAGCGCCTGGATGAATTCGAGCGTGAAAAAGGGATTGCCGCCGGTCTTGGCATGGAGCGCGGCCGCCAGTGGCCGCACGGCATCCGGTTGCATGTCCAGCAGATCGGCGAGCATGAGGGCTAGGTCGTCCGGCGTCAGGTCGGTCAGGGTCAGCACCGGCGGCGGATTGCCGGCGGCGGTCGGCTGGCGGAGCAGACGTGACAGCGGATGGTCGGCATCCACCGCGTTGCCGCGATAGGCGCCGAGCAGCAGAAAGCCGTTGATGGTGCGATCTTGCAGCAAGGCGCCGATGAGATCCAGCGAGGGTTGGTCGGCCCATTGCAAGTCGTCGAGAAACAGCACCAGGGGATGGGGCGGCGTGGCAATCCGGCGGATCAGCGCGACCAGCAGGGCGCGTAGACGGATCTGCGTCTCCAGCGAGCCAAGTTCCGGCGCGGGGGGCTGAGAACCAATCAGCGCGGCCAGCTCCGGCAAGATCTCGAAGAGCGCGCCGGCATCCGGGCCGAGCCCCTCCAGGAGGCGATCACGCCACTGGGCGCGTTCCGCCTCGGGTTCCGCCAGCAGCCATTGACACAACTGACGCAGCGCCTGGGTCGGGGCCAGAAACGGCCGATAGCGCTGAAACTGCTCGAACTTGCCGCGGATGAACAGGCCCCGCGTCCGAGGCAGGCGGCGCTGGAGTTCGTTGACCAGCGCGGTCTTGCCCACGCCCGAGTAGCCGGCCACGAAATAGGACTGCGGACCGCCGTCCACGAATCGCTCAAACGCGATTGTCAGACGGGTTAGCTCACGATCGCGTCCATACAGGCGATGCGGTGGTCGGGGTAACCGCGACGTATCGTGATCTTTCAACCGCACGATGTCGAACGGCGAGCCATCCGTCAGCGACTGCTCCAGTTCATTGTGCATATTGTGAATCACCGTATCGAGGTCTCGCTCCTAAACTGTGTCCGGAGATGAGAGGGATGGATTTGCGCAATCGGACGAGGAAGCGGGGATCTGCGGCGGCCCTTATCACCTGTCAGTTTCCCGAAATCAACCGGAGACGCCGCTCCAGACCTGCGTAGCTGGGCCATCCTGGCCTGGTCTTCCAGGGCTGGAAGCCCTGGGTACGTCAACTGATCGGTGGTGAGGTGGCGGCCTTCGTTGACGCGGCCTGATTGTACGTTACTCTATACTGGGACGGAGGTAGGGGATGCCCTTCCGCCTCGCGTTCCCGGTGGATTCCGACATTGACCAGCCCGCATATTATCTGAACCGCGCTCAGAATGACCGGCAACGCATGCCATACTGGCCGCAGTTTCGTTCAACAGGTTTTCGAGATGACCGACGCACAGATCACCGACATTGCCGCTTATATGGCGGATCTTGGGCGCCGCGCCCGCGCGGCTTCACGCGCCATGGCGCGGGCGAACACGGCGGAAAAGAATGCCGCCCTGCTGGCGATTGCCGGCTTTCTGGACCGGGAACGCGCGACCATCGCGCATGCCAATCGGCAGGATCTGCTGGCTGGCGCGGCCAAGGGGCTGGATGCCGCTTTGCTGGATCGTCTCGAACTCACGTCCGCGCGCATCGATGCCATGATCGATGGGCTGAGACAGATCGCCGCGCTGCCGGATCCCATCGGCGCCATCACCGATCTCAATTATCGGCCATCGGGAATTCAGGTTGGTCGGATGCGGGTGCCTTTGGGCGTGATTGGCATCATCTATGAGTCAAGACCCAATGTAACCGCCGATGCCGCCGCGCTTTGTCTGAAATCGGGCAACGCCACGGTGCTGCGCGGCGGCTCGGAGGCCTTCGCTTCCAATCAGGCGATTGCGCGGTGTATCCAGCAGGGATTGGTGTCCAGCGGCTTGCCCGAGGAGGGAGTTCAGGTCGTCGCGACGACCGATCGCGCGGCGGTGGGGGCGATGATCGCCATGCCCGAATCGATCGATGTCATCATCCCGCGCGGCGGCAAGGGGCTTATCGAACGCATCAGCCGCGAGGCGCGGGTTCCGGTCATCAAGCATCTGGACGGGATCTGTCATGTCTTCATCGACGAACACGCCGATCCGGACAAGGCGTTCAGGGTCGCCATCAATGCCAAAACCCAGCGATACGGCACCTGTAACACCATGGAAACCCTCTTGGTGGATGCGCCGGTGGCGGCTGGAATCTTGCCTGGACTGGCTGCGGCTTACCAGGAAAAAGGTGTCGAATTGCGCGGTTGTCCGCGCACCTGCGAGATCCTGCCCGATGCCGTTCCAGCCACCGAGAGCGACTGGGACACCGAGTATCTGGCGCCCATTCTCGCGATCCGCATCGTCGATGGTCTCGATGCGGCCATGGATCACATCGCCCGCCACGGGTCTGCCCACACGGATGCCATTGTGACCGAGGATTACAGTCGGGCGCGCCGGTTTTTGCGCGAGGTCGATTCGAGCTCGGTGATGGTCAATGCCTCGACTCGGTTTGCCGACGGCTTCGAATATGGGCTGGGCGCCGAAATCGGGATCAGTACCGACAAGTTCCATGCCCGTGGACCGGTAGGGCTGGAGGGGTTGACTTCGCTAAAGTTCGTGGTGCTTGGCAATGGTGAGGGACGCATCTGACAGTTCTGGTGTCGAGAGCTTCACGCGCGGGCTTGATGGCGCGAATTCGCGAGGCAAGATTCAGTATATAAGCGTTTTTTGCTTGTCCTCGACAATCGTCAGTCATGCTGATAAGAATAGCGTCTGTCTTCATCGACTCTTTACCGAAACTCTCTAAACTGCGTCGCTCCATACGCCTGCCATTGCGGATGAGTCTGAACTCGTCTCGCGACGGCGCATTTCACTCGGGACGCGGCTTGGCCTCCAACGCTTTAACGAATCTGGAGTCTTTATATGGCACGTATCGTCATTCTTGGGGCGGGTATCTCTGGGCATACGACTGCCCGCTACCTGGGCAAGTGGGTCGGGAAGAAGCATCAGATTATCGTGGTTTCGCCCAACTCCAAGTGGAATTGGATTCCATCGAATATCTGGGTGGGCGTGGGCGAAATGACGGAGCGTCAGGTGACCTTCGAACTTGCCCCGATCTACAAGAAAATCAACGTGGATTTTCGTCAGGCCAAGGCGCTGTCGATCAACCCCGAAGGCGATGCCGAGCATGCCAGCCCCTTTGTGACGGTCGAATACACGGAGATGTCGCGGGCAGGGCAGACCGAAGCCATCGAGTACGACTATCTGGTCAACGCCACCGGTCCCAAGTTGAACTTCGGCGCCACGCCTGGCCTGGGGCCTGAAGGCGGCTATACGGTGTCCGTTTGCACGCCCGGCCACGCGCTGGAGGCGAACTCGCAACTGCAAAAAAACATCGAGGCGATGAAGGCCGGCGAGGAGCGCACCTTCGTCATCGGCACGGGGCATGGCATGTGCACCTGCCAGGGCGCGGCCTTCGAGTACATCTACAATGTCGATCATGCCCTGCGCGAGGCCGGCGTGCGCGAGCGCGGGCGGCTGGTCTGGATCAGCAACGAATACGAACTGGGCGATTTCGGCATGGGCGGCGTGCATATCACCCGCGGCGGCTACGTGACCAACGGCAAGGTGTTCGCCGAGTCGCTGATGGTCGAGCGCGGCATGGAATGGATCACCCGCGCGCACATCACGAAGATCGAGCCGGGCAAAATTCACTATGAGCTGCTCGATGGCACCTATCATGAACTGGACTTCGATTTCTCCATGCTGATTCCGCCCTTCTCGGGGGTCGGCCTGAAGGCGTTCGACAAGTCCGGCGCCGACATCACCGATCAGGTCTTCGCGCCCAACGGTTTCATGAAGGTCGATGCCGATTACGCTCCCAAGCCGTTCGAGGACTGGAGCAAGGCCGATTGGCCCAGAACCTATCAAACGCCGAAATACAAGAACATGTTCGCCATCGGCATCGCCTTCGCGCCGCCGCATCCGATCAGCAAGGTGATGAAGAGCCCCAACGGCACCCAGATCAGTCCAACCCCACCGCGGACCGGCATGCCCTCGGCCACCATCGGCAAGGCCGTCGCGGAGAGCATCCGCGACATGCTCAAGGGCGCGCCCGAGCCGACGCATTCCGCCTCCATGGGCGAGATGGGCGCCGCTTGCGTAGCCTCGACCGGCTCGGATATCTTCAACGGCACCGCCGCGACCATGACGGTCTTCCCCGTCGTGCCGGATTACGAAACCTATCCTGAATATGGGCGGGATATGAATCTCACCTTTGGCGAGATCGGGCTTGCGGGGCATTGGATGAAATATATTCTGCACCATGTGTTCATCTACCAGGCCAAGCTCCGTCCGGGCTGGTCCATTCTTCCGGATTGAGGCGTTTTCCGTTCATCTTTTAGTGAGGCAGAGACTTATGGCCGCGAAGAACAAAGAGCCCTATCAGCAGGCGTACTATCCGCCGGTACCCACGAAATGGGTCCGCTACATGCGGACTTCCTTCATCTGGCAGTTTTATCGCTTCTGGGTGATCAATCTGAAGATCCTGAAACTGCTGTTGAAGTCGCATAACTAAATCGTGTCCAGCCATGACAGGCGTGGTTTTCAATGGTTCGGATCGGTTGGCGTGATCCCATGACCGTTGGAGCGGACGCGGCTTAATCCATGATCGGCCTCCTTGGCGGAACCTTTGACCCCGTTCATGTCGGACATCTGCGCCCGGCTCTGGACTGTCTCCAGGGTTTGGGGCTCGACGAGGTGCGTTTTATCCCCCTGAATGTCGCCGTTCATCGCCCTCAACCCCTGGCCGCCGCGGCGATGCGTCTGACGATGCTTGAGGCGGCGATCGGCGGACAGACCGGTTTTGTCCTGGACAGGCGCGAACTGGACAGGGCGGGCGGCTCTTTTTCCTACGATACGCTCGTTTCGCTGCGTGCCGACGTGGGGGCGGATAAGCCGCTCTATCTGTTGGTTGGCGCGGATGCATTCGCGGGCTTCCTGTCATGGTATCGACCCCTGGAGATTCTTGAGTTGGCGCATCTGGTCGTGATGCGCCGACCAGGTCATGGCTCGGTCGCCGATCCATTTCTGCGAAATCTCTATTTGGAGTATGGGTGCGATGAGCCGGCGTCCCTGGCGGAGCGTCCGGGTGGGCGCATCCTGTATCAAGACGTCACCCAGGTTTCCATTTCATCAACCCGCATTCGACAATTGATCGCGCGCGGTCTGAGTCCGCGCTATCTGTTGCCCGAGGCGGTACTTGCCATCATTGAACGCGAGGGTCTCTATCGGTGAGCCAGTCTCGCCGCGGCTTTCGCGAAACCTATTACGCCATTGAACTTCGTTATTTAAGTAGAGGAGACCGCATGCAACTTGAGCAACTTCGGCAACTGGTCGTCGAGACGCTGGCCGACATGAAGGCGCGCGATGTCAATGTCATGGACGTGCGCGGCAAGACGGCCATCACCGATTATATGGTGGTCGCGTCCGGCACCTCCGATCGGCACGTCAAAGCAATCGCTGAAACGGTCGCCTTTCGGTCGAAGGAAGCGGGCGAGACACCCTTGGGTACCGAGGGCGTTGCCGAAGGCGAATGGGCATTGGTGGATCTGAACGGTGTCGTCGTTCATGTGATGCTGCCGAAGGTGCGCGATTTCTATAACCTGGAACGTCTCTGGTCCGCGCCCGCCGCGGAGCCGATGATGGCGGCGAGTTCGGTCTGAATTGTTACACGATTCGCTCAACATGCCGGTCCTCGCGTTGGTTGCCGCAGTGGCCGAGAATGGCGTCATTGGTCGCGACAATGCCCTACCTTGGCGATTACCGGCCGATTTGGCGCACTTCAAGCGCTTGACGCTGGATAAACCCATCGTCATGGGGCGGCGCACCTGGGAATCGCTGCCGGGTCTGCTGCCGCGACGACGGCATATCGTCCTGTCTCATGATCCCGACTTTTGCGCGGATGGTTGTACCGTTGCCGCTTCCCTCGATGCGGCGATTGCAATCGCGGGCGGTGTTCCTGAACTGATGATTGTCGGCGGCGCCGCGCTTTATACCGAGGCACTGTCACGCGCCAGCCGTCTTTATCTAACCCGTGTCCATGCCCGGATCGCAGGCGATACCCTGTTTCCAGACTGGGATCCGGCGCAGTGGCAAGAGGTGAGTCGAATCGAGCAGGCGGCGGATGCGCGCAATGCCTTCGCCATGACCTTTTTGGAACTCCGGCGCGGGTTGTGAGCGAACCCGCGTGGGTTTGGGTTTTCAGAAAATCACCTTATTGCATTGGCCTCGCCTGAACCCATGGCCGTGGCGTGGTCGCGGATGCGATTTAATCCTGATCCGGCGTGAGATAACCCTTGCAGTTCAACTGAATCGGCATCCACGGCATGACGTCCAGCCGGATAGCTGTGAGTGCGCCACCCCAGAGACAGCCGCTGTCGATCGCCCAGACGTTATCCCCCTCGCGGTAGCCCAGGGTCGACCAATGGCCGAAGATGATACGCTCATGCCGGGTCTTTCTGTCTGGAACCTGGAACCAGGGCATCAGGCCGGTCGCCTGCCTCCCGATGTCTCCTTTTTCCTTCAGGGCCAGCGTGCCATCCGGAGCGCAGAAGCGTAGACGGGTCAGGCAGTTGGTGATAAAGCGCAGTCGCTCCATGCCAGTCAGTTCGGGTGACCAGCGGTCTGGCTGATTTCCGTACATGGCGAATAGATAATCCCGGTAATCGTCGCCTCGCAGCGCTCTCTCGAGTTCGACCGCGCGCGCGCGCGCATCCGCCAGATCCCATTGCGGTGGCAGGCCGGCATGAATCAGGGTCAGATTCCGCTCCGGGTCATGGTGGAGAAGCGGGCGATGACGGAGCCAATGCAGAAGTTCGTCGCGGTCTGGCGCTTTCAGGACGGCATCCAGAGTGCTCTTTTTGGCGTGTTTGGTATTGCCGGCAGCGAGTGCCAGTAGATGCAGATCGTGATTGCCTAGTATGACCAGTGCGGTCTCTCCGAGATCGCGCACGAAACGTAGTACCTCGAGCGAATCCGGTCCTCGATTCACCAGATCGCCGACGAACCACAGTCGGTCGGTCTGCGGATCGAAGGCGAGTCGGTCGAGCAGCGCTCTCAATTCAAGATAGCACCCCTGGATATCGCCGATCGCATAGATGGGCATGGTCTTTTCGCGTGCTCTGATTGAAAATGCGGATAACCGCGTCCCGGACGCTGCCGCTTCATTCCCCTGAAGCCGGCCGTTGCGCGATCGCGGACGTCATGCCAGCCGCGGTCTCGTTAGTGGATGCAAGTGGTGGAAACCAGCGAAAAGGCGGGGATCCTGGCCTCGAAACGGATCCCGTCATCGTCGATCATCCCATAACTGCCGTGCATGCTCCCTAATGGTGTCGGCAGGATGGTACCGCTGGTGTATTGATAGCGTTCGCCTGGCCGTAGATGCGGCTGCTCACCCACCACACCTTGTCCACGCACCTCCTGCGTTTGCCCGTCGGCATCGGTGATGATCCAGTGCCGATCCAGCAGGCGGGCGGGTTCGTCCCCCTGATTCTCGATGGTGATGGTGTAGGCGAAGACGTAGCGGCCTTCCGCGGGGGAGGACTGGTCTGGTTGGTATTGGCTCTGAGTCACGATTTTGATCGAAAATTCTTTCACCGGAGTCTCCAGTGCGGACAAGCGTATCGGAAAGCGTGATAATACCAATTAAAGCGCGTACGGCATGTTATAGGTTGTTTGTTCGTCCGATTCGCCTGGCCTGAGCCAACCAACGTCGTGTCCGACGTGCTTTGGAGGTGATCGCGAGAGCCATGATTGACTCGAATCGTTCGGGTTTCTTTCTAATCATTTGATAGAGTTGTATGCTGTTGTTAAATGTTTACTCGAAGCGATGGCCGTTATGTTGATCCCTTCCAGACGCAGCCGGCGCAAACCCGATCCGTTTTTCTTGCTACTGGTTTTTGTCGCGCTGGGTATGTTTGCGACGCTCGGCTATCAAGTGGCGATCTACTCTGATGCGACGGAGAATCCGATCGCGACACAGGCGCCTCGACCGTCTGACGTGGGTGGCTGAAAACGCGTTGTGTCCGTTCCCTGACATTCATCCGATCGCATTCGCGTTTTTAGCCTCTCCGGCTGGTAGCTTCCTATGTCAGAACAGCTTTCGTCCGACAGGACTCGGGTCGCCGTCATCGGTGTCGGCTATCTGGGTCGTTTCCATGCGCTGATCTATTCGCGGATGCCGGAGGTCGATCTGATCGGCGTCGTCGATATCGATCATAACCGTGCCCGAGCGGTTGCGGCAGAAGTCGGTTGCGCGAGTCATGGCCGCGTCGGAGATCTGATTGGCAGGGTCGATGCTGTCAGTGTTGTGGTTCCGACCACCGCTCATCTGGAGGCGGCTGCCCCCTTGCTGTCACGGGGGATTCATGTGCTGCTTGAAAAACCGATCGCTCCGAGCCTGGCGGATGGCGCGGAGCTCGTGCGTTTGTCCCAGGCTCATGGCGCGACGCTTCAGATCGGTCATGTCGAACGGTTCAATGCTGGCGTGATGGCGCTCGCGCAACGAATTCGTTCGCCGCTTTATATCGAGGCCCAGCGCATGGGGGGATTCGTGGAGCGAGCGACGGATGTCGACGTCGTTTCGGACCTGATGATCCATGACATCGACATTATTCTTTCCTTGGTGGACGCTGAGATTTGCGGCATCTCTGCCGTTGGCGCGTCTGTCTTGACCGAACATGTGGATATCGCCAATGCTCGTCTGGAATTCGCCAACGGGACCGTCGCAAATGTCGTTGCCAGTCGCGTTTCGGATAAAACCACCCGCCGGATTCGGGTTTTTCAGCCGAAAAGCTATCTCTCGCTGGACTTTGTCTCGCAAATCATCGACATTGCCTCGCCTTGCTCGGTCGATGGCGCCGCCCGTCCAGAGATCGTGCGTGAGCGTATCCAGGTGGAGCCCATCAAACCCCTGGATCTGGAGCTTGCTGAGTTTATACGGGGGATTCGCGAAGGCCAGCCGCCACTGGTGGATGGCCGAACCGGCCTGAAGGCGTTGGAGGTGGCATTGGATGTCCGTGCCCGCATTGCAGCATCCAGCGAGATTGGATGTTTAGTGAAATAATCGATTACTGAAGGGTTGTTTGTCCGGGTTCAGTGTCGCCGAACTTGATCCCAAGCAGACACCGGCCTGCGGTTGGATCTGGTTCAACCCAGACGACCGAGCCAACGCAAGTTGTAATGCCCGTCCACTCGAGTGCGTCGCACTCGAACGCAAGCATCAATCGAGTCTGCGTAGGATATGGCCGGTCGGACCAGATCCGCATGCCGCCCGCGCTAATGTCTCGCGAAATACTGTCATAGCTGCACTTCGTTGAGCTGGCAGATGGAGTGCTGATCGGCTGTAGTTGAACATCGCATCCCAGGGGCACGCGAGCATGAAGGCGACGGTTTTTCAATTCTCTGGTCTGCATAGGTCGAAACCGAGAGCATCAGTCAGAAAAACAACTATGAGTATAGCAGCCTGAAACTCCTGTTTGACAATGATTCGTCATGCAGTTGGCTTAAACCGGTGGGCGGACAAAGGCTGGTCTGGCCTGGTGCCGATCCGGGTTCAGGCGCGAGGAAGATCCGCGGGAACTCAAACTGATTTCATGCCGCTATCCATGCGCTGGCATTGATCGCAGATGGAAAACGCAAGCATGATGACATGCAAATGCCGTGTTGCGTATACGATCACAATGGCATGTAAAGCCGCTTCGGCGGTACCCCAAAACTGATACGCGATCAAAACCCCGACAACCAATGCGACGCTTGTCGTGACCTGTATGCCCAGTAATCGAGATTGCCTTCTGCAAACGACCATCACGACGTTTGCAGGAATCGCCAGGGATGAAAAAAAGATCATTGGCGACATGATTTCCAGAAAAATTCCAGCCGTACTCCATTTCTCGCTCAAAAGCCAGGTAAGAGCCGGCTCGCCATAGCGATGCAGAAGCAGTGCGGGCACAAGCATAACGCCCGCCGTGAAGAGTGACGCTCTGGTCAATAGGAAGGAAATCGGTCGTCCCTTCTTGATTGCATCCGCCGTATGTTGCGTATAAACAGTGCGAATCGAGGTTTGTAACAAATTAAAAGGACTCATTACTAGGCGCTCTGCCATCGCATAAAAACCCGCGGCGGCAGGAGAGAATAGACTTCCAAAAAAGAACAAGGGCAGCTGTTGGCTGGCCATCTGTAACATTGCCGTTGGCGTGGCATAAAGAGGGAAATCGCGATATTGCACCGCCAATTGTTTGAAGGTGCTTTGACTCTCTCGCTCCTGGAGTTTGGGCTGGCTGAAGATCGAACTCCTTCGGACCATGCAAATAACCCCGGTCAAGGTGCCTAACAGATATCCGGTCATCAAGGCTCCCACGGAACTGCCGCCCACCCAGCCTAATACTATCCGGCTGCCTGCTCCAACCACAGTGCCTGATACATAGGTCGTCGCCTGGATTTTGAATTGCTTCATTCGTGTATTCCAGGAAGAAACAACAGTCTCGATGGAATATAAAAGAAGCATCAAAGGGACGATCCATTCCCATCCTTCAAACTGCTTCATGAATTCGGAATGGGTCAAATCATTCAATAAAAATATCAAGACCGTCATGATGGAAACGAACAAGCAGGCGCTTATCAACACCATGGCGACTAATTTGCGAGCATCAATGTCACGATTCGTTAATTGCATGGCCGTGCTGTAGCTGAGGGTGGCGACCGGCGTTGCAATATGCGCGATCGCAATCAGCAATGCGGCTGCGCCATAATCGGAGGGTTCGAACAGGCGGGCGATGATCGGCGCGAATCCAAGCAAAACGATCTGTGCAACTGCCTTCCCTGAAAACAGCGTCAGAATGCGTCGCAACAGCTTTGATTCTAGGATTTTTTTATAATTGGCGAGTTTCTTCATATCGACCCCGATCAACGCGGCGACCCGTTGGCATCTATGCCGCTGCTTCTTCGCTCTCCAGATAGTTTTCGTAGTTGCCGCGGAAGTTGACGGCACCCCGAGGCGTCAGTTCAATGATGCGGGTCGCCAGGGAGGAGACGAATTCCCGGTCATGACTCACGAAGATCAGCGTGCCGGGGTAGTCTTCCAAGGCGTTGTTGAGAGATTCGATCGATTCCATGTCGAGGTGATTGGTCGGCTCGTCCATCAGCAGGATATTGGGTTTTTGCAGCATCAGTTTACCGAAGAGCATGCGACCCTGCTCGCCGCCGGAGATGACCTTCACGGATTTTTTGATTTCGTCCTGTGAGAATAGCAGCCGACCAAGGGTGCCGCGGATGATCTGTTCGTCGTCGCCGGGTTGTTTCCACTGGTCCATCCAATCATAGAGGGTCATATCCAGTGCAAAATCGGCGGCATGGTCCTGGGCGAAATAACCGAGCCTGCTGTTCTCGGACCACTTGACCGTGCCGCTGTCGGGTGCCAGGTCGCCGGCCAGGCTACGCAGCAGGGTGGTCTTGCCGATCCCGTTGGGTCCGATGACGGCGACGCGTTCACCCACTTCGACGCTCAGGTCGAGACCGCTGAACAGGGGGGTGCCGTAGCCCTTGGACAGGGATTTCACCTCCAGCGCCAGTCGATAGAGCTTCTTGTCCTGACTGAAGCGGAGATAGGGGTTGACCCGGCTGGAGGGCTTGATGTCCTCCAGCTTGATTTTCTCCATCTGACGCTGACGGGAGGTCGCCTGCTTGGCCTTGGAAGCGTTAGCGGAGAAACGACTGACGAAGGTCTGTAGTTCGGCGATCTGGGCCTTTTTCTTGGCGTTGTCGGCGAACTGGCGCAAGCGTGCCTGGCTCGCGGCCGTCATGTACTCGTCATAGCTGCCGGGATAGACGCGCAATTCGCCGTAGTCCAGATCGGCCATGTGGGTACAGACGCTATTGAGGAAGTGGCGGTCGTGCGAGATGATGATCATGGTGCTGCTGCGTGCATTCAGCATCTCTTCCAGCCACTGAATGGTGTGGATGTCCAGGTTGTTGGTGGGCTCGTCGAGCAGCAGGACGTCGGGGTCGGCAAACAGCGCCTGAGCGAGCAGGACGCGCAGTTTCCAACCGGGCGCCACGGCGCTCATGGGGCCCTCGTGCTGCTCCAGCGGAATCTCCAGCCCGAGCAGCAGCTCGCCGGCGCGCGACTCGGCGGTGTAGCCATCCAGCTCGGCGAAGTGCACCTCCAGGTCCGCGACCTTCATGCCGTCTTCGTCGCTCATGTCCGGCAGGGCATAGATGCGGTCACGTTCCTGCTTGATCCGCCACAGTTCGTCGTGCCCCATGATGACGGCATCCAGGACGGTGTGGTTCTCGAAGGCAAACTGATCCTGACGCAATTTGCCGAGACGCTTGCCGGGATCCACCGAGACGTTGCCTGCGCTGGGTTCCAGATCGCCACCCAGGATCTTCATCAGGGTGGACTTTCCACAACCGTTGGCGCCAATCAAACCGTAGCGATTGCCGCCGCCAAACTTGACTGAGATATTTTCGAACAACGGTTTGCCGCTGAACTGCATGGTGATGTTGGCTGTGGAAATCAAAGCAGGGTTCCGCAAAAGGCTGGAGGAAGTGCAGGCCACCGATTCGACGGGCCTGAAATGCAAAAGCCCCGCCATGGGGCGGGGCTTCCCTGGGCTAGGCAGTCAGGCCTGCCGCCCGGAGTTACTGTGGGACGACGTTGGTTGCGCTCGGGCCTTTCTGACCTTGCTCGACATCGTAGGAGACGCTTTGCCCTTCGGCCAGCGACTTGAAGCCACTGCCCTGGACGGCGCTGTGATGGACGAAGACGTCCTTGGAACCGTCGGAAGGGGCGATGAAGCCAAAGCCCTTTTCGTCGCTGAACCACTTAACTGTACCTGTAGCCATTTCGGTAATCTCTAGAATGAAACTGAACGTGTGTATGTGCAGACGACTGTCTCGCTATTTCGGAAGGATCTCGGAAGGATCTGCCACGCACTGCGGAGAGGATGAACGACCGGAACACTACAAGAAAACACTGCACTCCTCTTATGTTGCCGAAGACTGAGCCATTCGGCAAGGCATTTCTGCCGTAAGATCTCTGCGCCGCCTCGAATCGAGTGCGGAACGGGTGTTGTGATCGACGAATTTTCTTGGGTTGATCGGACCGATTGGCGGATTTAGAAACCGCTCCGTTCGTTTCATGGACGCCAATGGGTGCGACTGTCGACACGAACAGGTTTGGGCGTAAAGTTGCCAGGGAGCGGATGGCAGCGATCGCGCGTTGGCCGCCATTCTGCCCTGCCCGTGAAGCCTCGGGGCCACATCTGTGCGACGGCAGTCCAGATTCACCCGGATCTGCATTGCGCAACGAATTCGCAATCCTCTCTGTTGCAGGCTCCTTCCGAACTTGCGCTCCAACTGTTCTGGCAGCAGGTATTCGAGCAATCCGGGTGGCTACTGCGTGCATCGAGCTGCGCCTGTTGGCTAGATCCGCTGCGTTTGCAGATGCAGGTTGCCTGCGCAATGGGCCAGGCACCTTCCCCGTCGGATTCCGCGCCCGCGTCGGAGCGATTGGCCACGTTCGACTCCTCGTCCCGGTGGCGCTGTTCGGCGTCATCGGCTTCTCGGCCACTCATGGTTGGGAGGTTGCCGAGACCGCCGGTAAAGGGTGCGCTGGGGGCCAGGTAAGAACTGATGGTCACCGATTGTTCCGTGCCGTCGAACGCCTGCCAGTCGGTGGTGACGCTGACTTCCTTGTAGGCGGGCGAGGCGTGGGGGGTGACTGTCCAATGGCGCCTGAAACCGGTGTTGTCGCCAGCATGGGCCTGGGGGATATCGCGACTGTCGATGATGCCGGAGTAATTTGTGGACGCCTGGTCGCGGAGCGCTTCGAGTTTCTGTTGCGCGAGGTTGACAGCCGTGGTCTGGGTCTTGGTTTGACTGCTGTTTTCGTGCATTTGCCCCTGGAACTGGGCGAGCGAGAGAAGCCCGGAAGAGAGCACCGCGAGCGAGATCAATGCCTCGTCAAGGCTAAAGCCCCGTTGTTTTCCTTTGGTCTGTCTGAGCATCGTTGATATGCCTCCGTCTATGTACTCGTCAGTCAGATTCCCAATCGCGCCAGGTTCCAGGAATGCGGGTCGCCCCGCGGATCGTCTGGAAGGCGTCGTTCAAGTTGCTCCCGGCCCCATAATCGGTCTCGATGAAGCGAGCGTTCGTCGCGGGTGCGCCAGCATCGCCTTCCCAGATCACCGAACCATGAACGCTAGCGCCTCCCCAGCCCTGAGTCGCGCAGGCGGTAGCCGATTCATAGTAGACAATCCCGTGAATCCTGACGCCTTCATTGAAGGATGGACAACCGCTTTCTTTGGGAACGATCAAGAGGATGGGTTTTCGCGGCGTGCCAATGGTGTCGTCGTCGACGCCGTCCTCTCCCGAGCAGGAACCAACGAGATCCACCGTATCGATGGGCGCGGTCGTTTGAATCAGATAGATACCCGGCGGCGCGGCGGCTCCGCAGGGGATGTGGTTGGTATACACATGACCTGACACGCTCGCGGCCGTTTTGGCGTCATCAAGCGTCATGTCGAAGAGGTGGTTCCAGGCGCAGAGAGTGCCGGGGCAGCCGCCGAACGCCGTCCGATTGAAGGATGCGCTTGCGCCTTCCTCCAGGGGTTCCAGGATGCGGTTGTCGTTTGTGTCGCTCCAGGATGAGATATCAAGAGAGCCCTGGGGTAGGCAGCTCGCGTTGGCGGCGCTGCCGGTCATGACCGCGTTCGCGTTGAGGACGAAAAGTTCCGCCGGCTCGGTCGGTTCCGCCAGACAACCCGTAATCGCCAGGGGCGGTGGCATGGTGGTGGCAATGGTCGAATCGAATAAGCCAGTCTGATTGAAGCATTCCCATGCGTTCGCGAGAATTTCCGGCTCGGTCGTGGCGGTGACTTGCGCCCGCGCGCAGACGCCATTGATCTGTTTCGTGAACGTCAGCCGCGTCCGATACACATAGCCGCTGGCGGCGGTGACAGGTGGGGGTGTCGGTTCGGAGTCTCCGGCGATCCAGAGATTTTCGGCCAGCCACGCCAGGGCATATTCGAGTCCCGCCTGAGCGGCCTGCTGAGCCTCCCGGGCACGGAATTCGTTGTTGGCGATGCGTTGCTCGATGACGCTCGTGCGGGTGGCGCTAAAGGTGAGTATCCCCGCGCCGATGAGGAGAAGCAGCCCGACCAGAAGGGTCATGGCGCCGGACTGACGGTGACGCGGGTGAGGTTTCCAGTGGCTCATCGCAAGATCCGTCTCATGGCTCAGGGAGTCTGGACATAGCAGTCGTTGCGCACGGCGACCAGTGCGGACAGGGTCTGCCGCGTACTGTCGTCCTGGGCAAGATGGCCGGTGAGGGTGATGCCAATCGAGCGAATCCGCTGGCAGGGATCGCCGGTCGCGCAGGTATCGGTTCTCGATTTGGACGGATTGGCGTTGCGTAACAGGGTCGTGAGTCTGAATTCAAGGTTGGCGATGACGATGTCCGAGCTGGTGATGCCTTCCCAGCGTCCGCTGTCGCAGCCGAAGCTGACATCGTTGTGGTTGAACCAGCCGACGCGCATGTCAATTCCACCACGCAGCAGACGATAGCCGAACATTTCCATGGCGATCGCCTTTGTTTTGTCCGCCTCGGCGGGCGGATACCAGGGGCGCCAGGCATACGGTTCATGGTTGCCCGCATTGAATGGCTCGCCGGTAGGCCGGGGGCAATGAGTCGCGTCCTCGTCAGGGTTGCAGGCGCGCGTGCCGATCCGTCCGTCCTGGTCCAGATCGTAGGTATAGGTGACGCAGCCACCGGCCTGGATCCAGGTCAGGCAATCTCCCGCCGCATTATTCTCCGTACACTGCGCCTCGACGCAGGCACCCGTGCCGGAGTCGGTGCCGATGCACAGGTCGTTGTTGATGGTGCCGTATTGGCGTTGAAATGGATTGTTGAGCGGATGCAGATCCTGTGCGTCGGTCGCGCCATCGCCATTGGTGTCGAAGGTGCCGGAACCGTCTGCGTCGACGCCGAAATCGCTCCAAGTCAGGGCACCGTCCGCGTTGGCGTCGCCGTCCGTATTGGTATCGGCGAAGTCCCAATAGCCCGCCCGCCGAATGTCCTGCTGCATGATTTCTAGGGCGGCACGCAGTTCCTGATTCAGCCGAGCCTGCTGGATGTTATCGCGCGCGCCCTTCACGATCATCAGATAGACGGACAGCGCGCCCGTCAGTACCAGGATGCCGACGGCCATGCCGATCGTCAGGCCGATCAGGGTCAGTCCGGATTGCGCCGGACGCTGGCGGGCGGCGTGGGGAAGGGGCCTGGTCCGCCCGGCTTGAGGCGTTAGTTTCCGCATGACGCATAGCCTGCTAAAGCGCCCGAGGGCGAGCAGATCCGAACCCGGCCCAGTCGCGAGAGTACGATTTTGAGGCTTGAGCCGTTCCTGGCGGTCAGGGTCAGAGTACCGTTATTGGCCGTGGCGCGACGGGGGTCGAAGCTGGTGCCGGCAAAGGTTGCCGACAGGCCGATGTCTGGAAAATCGACCCCGGAGCGTCGTTTCAGCGAGCAGGCGCCTTCTTCTTCCGGCGCCAGCCGGCAGTCGCAGTTCGCGGTTGCATCCTCGCCGATGCCATAACACCACGGCTGGACATCGAAGGCGACTCGCAGTGTCCGATTGCGTTTGATCGCCTCGGAGCGCGTCCACTGCAGATCCTCGGCGATCGACTGCGCCGCTGCCTTGAGATGATTGCGCGTGAGCATCGCCTGCATGGAAGGGACGGCGATCAGCATCAGGACGGCCAGCACGGATACTACAACCAGCAGCTCCAGGAGGGTGAAACCTCGCGAGTCTGTAACGCCGCGATGAGGTGTCCCGAAAGCGCGATCACGCGCACTGAAGCGTCGGCGTCGCGCATGATGAAAGAAACCTGTTTTGCTCACCAGCATGCCTCTGGCTCACGGTTGCTGTCCTGATCGATGGTCAGTGGATCGCAGGAAACGCCGCCAGCGGCATCCTTTGCCTGATGGCCGATCGGGACGGCGCTGGCGATAAAGCCGGTTGCGCTCGCTCCGGAGATTGACAGACGGTAATAACCTTCCGGACTGGTTGCGCTGATACCGAGCGCGGAGCTTGGTCCATCCGTATCGCAGTGCGTCACGCCTGATAACGTAACGGCATACTGCGTGCAGTTGCTGCGCATTTTTTCCTGCGCGATGGCAATCGCCATCAAGGCTATCTGGCCATCCGATCGTCTGGAGCGCCGGATCTCTTTCTGATAAGAGGGCAGAGCGATTGCCGAGAGGATCGTGACGATGGAGACGGCGATCATGAGTTCCACCAGGGTAAAGCCATGGTGGTCCGTCACAAATCTGATCTTCATCGTTCATCCTCCATCCCTGAAATGTTCGCTGGGGCTTGTCTCTGATCTGAGGTTGATCGTGTTGTTTATTTTGCTCGAAGTCAAGGTTAGCGAGGAGAGTCCATCCTGGTCCGGCTATCTTCAAGGCGACCCGCGCGCATCTTCCTGGCGGCAGGGCTCGGGTTGCTCGGATGCGTTCTAAACGTCCCCCCACATCCGCAGCAGATTGGCGTAGGAGCGATCCACATAACCGGTGGCTAAGTTGTCAGGCGCATCCTTTAGCAGAAATTCGCGCGCCTGGTTGAGTTCATAGAGCAGTTCGCGCTTGGCCGGATCGCGCACGTAACTTTGAATCCAGGTCAGCGCCACCAAGCGTTCGCCCCGGTTTACCTCCGCTACTCGGTGCAGGCTTGATGAGGGGTAAACGACTGCATCGCCGGCGGGGAGTTTGACCCATTGTTCCCCAAACGTGGTGCGGATGACGAGTTCTCCGCCATCATATTGCTCGGGTTGGTTGAGAAAGACAGTCATGGAGACATCGCTGCGAAACCTTGGTCCGTCGGATCCCATGATCGGATCGTCGACATGATCGCCATAGGCCATCCCAGGCTGATAGCGGGCGAAGATGAGATCGGCGACCCGGTGAGGGAGTACGCCGAAACGGAAGGTCGGGTGATGACCGAGACTCGCCATGAGGATACGGATCAGACGTTGCATGCGCGCTGGTTCGGGACGCAGTTCCTCATTGCGTTTCACTCGCGCGGCGGCGAAACCGGCAGTAAGTTTGCCGTCGACGAAATCGGCGCCGACGAGCGTCTCGTGGATCTTTGCAAGTTGGGCGGGATTGAGCAGTTCCGGGATCGTGAGGAGCATGGGGAGATCCTGTTCGCTTCATGTAAGGTATAGAATAACGACAACCGATACACGGTGGTTGCATATCATGACGAGGCACCGAATGATCCTGAAGGCCATCATCGATGATCAATCTTATGAGATCGGAGTACCGGATTCACTCCTGAATCAAGCGGAAGCGTTTTATGAGCAACTCGACCAGGATATGAACCGGGGCTGGCAGATGAGCCGCGAGTGGGTCGAGAAGCCAGATCGACTCCAGCGTTGCCAGATCGTTGCCGACAAGCTGCTGACGGCCCTGGAGTCCGAGAACGAGAAGCTCGCAATGATGATGTCAGGTTACCTCCTGACGCGTCTGCCGGGGGTGGATTCGGTGGAACTGGACACCCACGGCGAGATTCAGAACAACCGTTTTCACCTTGCGGAGCGAGAGGATGTCGAGCGCCAGTCCAGTTCGGCGGCGATGTCGAATGCAGGTCTAAGCAAGCTTGATGCCATGGAGCAGGCGGGAAACGATGTGACCAAGGTTTTCAAGGTCGGTCGCGGTTACCGCTATTCGACCTTTGATCATGCCGAAAACCTCTGGCGGGATTCGCCGCTGGCGTCGACCGAGCAGGAGGCGTCGCGGCTGCGCCAAGCGGCATTCAAGGATCGTTACGAGGAATTGCTGCGTGGCTCCGGTCATTAGAGCCGCGCCCATCATGGTTCGGCGTCATTGTACCGACATGCGGGGATTGCGTGCTTGTTAGGCAGCCGATTGAGACACCGAAAAAATGTAATGTTTTGATTGTGGGCCGTGGCCGGGATGGCGCACGCCACCGCGTTGACAGGATGGCCAGTATGTAGACTCGATGGTCTGCCAAGGTGGGGCATGCAATTCCGGAGAACCGCGCGCGCGGGCGTCGGAGACCCATGGCTCGCGGAAGGCATGGGGCGTGCGATGCTCAAGCAGGGTAGGGCGCGTCTGAAGCATGCTCAACAGGGCTTCGACGCGGCGACGCAACAGATCCGAATCGTTTGCAGGATACGCCATCGCGTTAGGGCGATGGTTGCCCGAGTCGAGTCTGCGACTCCGATGCGCCAGCGTTCTCGCGTTCAATAGAGTGCGTGAGAACGGCTGACGTATTTGGTGAGCTCTACATGCTGTGCATTCATGCGCCGGAGGATATCCTGGCTGACCTGAACGATGGTCTGCATGACGCGATACACCAGCCAGGGATGGTCCATGAGCAGCGATTCGAACGCCTCCCGCTCGAAGCTGCAAACCTGGGTTCGACCAAGCGAGCGCAAGGTTGCGGTATGCGGCTGACCGCTGATGAACCCCATCTCGCCAGCCAGGTCGCCAGTGTGTAAAACGTGTATGGTCGTGTATTCGCCCTTGCCAAGATCGCGCGTGACGGCAATTGCGCCTTCGGTAATCACGTGCAGGCTGTTGTCGACGTTTCCTTCCTGGATGATGATCTCCCGATCCGCGAGGCGGCGGCAATGCGAGATTCTGGCCAGCGCTTCGACCTGTTCGTCGTTCAGGCTGGCGCTCAGGCTGGAACTACGAAGCGAAACGAAATCGTGCTCAATGCTCATTTCTGTCCCCTAATATTTTTATTTTAGCTGCAACAGTGTGATCCAGGCTAGAATTTTGATCAAGCAGGGTTTGGTTGGAAGAATTGCGCGGCATGGGGGTTTAATGCGCGACAATTTCACGTATGATGGCGGATTACCCGTCTTGGCGGGAAACTCCTTGCCTCACTGTTACGACGGGAGGCTGTCAATCCGAAGGGAGCAGCAATGCGACATTATGAAGTGGTTTTTTTGGTCCACCCAAGCCAGAGCGAACAAGTGCCCGCTATGGTTGAGCGCTACCAGGGCAATCTGGAGAAGCGTGGCGGAATCGTTCACCGCATGGAAGACTGGGGGCGGCGCCCGCTAGCCTACCCGATCAATAAAGTACATAAGGCGCACTATGTGCTCATGAATGTGGAATGCGATCAGGAAGCCATCAATGAGCTTGAGAGCGCATTCCGGTTCAATGACGCGGTCATGCGCAACATGATCATCCATCGCAACGCTGCAGTGACAGAACCCTCTCCGCTCACCAAGGCTGGCGAGGAGCGTGAGCGTGTCGACGCATCAAGCGACGACATCCGCCATGACGATTCCGGTCGCGACGACTGATCCCTTGTCTGTCGGAATCGACGCTTAAGCTTCCCGTAACGGAGAACTATTATGTCCCGCTTTTTTCGCCGCAAACGTTACTGCCGTTTTACCGCCGAGGGCATTACGGAGATCGATTACAAAGATCTCAATCTGCTCAAAGCCTATGTCAGCGAGTCTGGCAAAATCGTGCCGAGCCGCATCACCGGAACCTCGGCCAAGTCCCAGCGTCAGCTCGCGCAGGCCGTCAAGCGCGCTCGCTTTTTGGCCCTGCTTCCCTATACCGACGGCCACTGAGCCAGTCACAGTGTCCTGGAACCCTGTCGGTTGGAGCAGGCAAGGTTCCGGGCGCTGCTTGCTGCCCCTGTTGATGTCATCTGGTTCTGTCCATCGACGATGAAGCCTTTGGCTAACTTCATCATGCGGGGTTACTCGCAGGCGGCGCTCGTGGCTGCCATGGCCGCGCTCCTATCATTGCTGATGCCCCTGTTGGGACCAATCAGCGCTGCGGCGGTTGGATTGGTGACGCTGCGCAGCGGGGGCGTGCCGGGGCTGCTGGTCGTGGGGCTGGCGACGCTGGGCGCAAGCGTTCTCTCCGCGCTGGCATTAGGGTCGCCCTGGCCGGCGTTTGGAATCCTGGCGGTGTTCTGGATGCCGATCTGGATTCTTGCCATCGTGCTGAGATCCTCGCGATCGCTGGTCATGGCCGTTCAACTCGCAGTGATGTTCGGCCTGACGCTGGTGTTTGCATTGCACGCTTTCGTCGGCGACCCGGCGGCCTACTGGCTGCAACTGCTGGAGCCTTTCCAGCAAGCGCTGGTAAACGACAGTATCGTCCAAGCAGACGTTAGCCAGGCATTGTTCAGCGAATTGGCGAAATGGATGACCGGCAGCTTTGCCGCCGCGCTCGTCGTTCAGACTCTGGCAGGTTTGTTCATTGCTCGTTGGTGGCAGGCTGCCTTGTACAATCCCGGAGGCTTCGGCGCGGAGTTCAAATCATTTAGGCTGCGCCGTATCGTTGGGATTCCGATCCTGTTGCTGTTGGTTCTGCTGGGCTTCGAGCGAGGCGCCGGTCTGGTTGCCGATATCGTGCTGGTGCTGGGAATCCTGCTGGTTCTCCAAGGACTTGCCGTTGCGCACGGGGTGCGTCAGATCGCTGGCGCGCGCGTGACCTGGATCGTGAGTTTGTACGTGCTGTTGGTGTTATTCATGCCGCAGGCTCTATTCCTGACGGCCAGTGTTGGATTGATCGATATCTGGGCAGACATCCGTGCCCGTGTCGCGCGGCGAGCCAAGAGTCTTGGCTGAGACAGCCAAACTGCGACTTGCAGACGAATTTTGAGAGGAATCTATCGTGGAAGTCATCCTGCTGAAAAATGTTGCCAACCTGGGTGTGCTCGGGGATAAGGTAAAAGTACGTTCTGGCTACGGCCGGAATTATCTGGTTCCCGGCGGTTTTGCCGTGTCGGCGACCGCCGAGAACCTGGAAGCGTTCGAGGTCCGCCGCGCCGAACTGGAGCGGGCCGCGGCTGAAATCCAGGCGGCCGCCGAGGCTCGCAAGGCACAGCTCGACGGCATCCGTCTGACGGTCGCGCGCAAGGCTGGCGATGAGGGGCGCCTGTTTGGCTCGGTTGGAGCCGCCGATATCGCGGCGGCGGCGGTCGAAGCCGGCTACGTGCTCGATAAGGCGGAGGTGCGTCTATCCAGCGGGCCATTCCGTTCGGCGGGCGAGTACGAGATCACGCTGCATCTCCACACCGATGTGAATGCGATCATTAAGCTCGAGATCATTCCCGAAGTCTGATCGGATGACGGAATGGCGATGTCGCTGGCCGAGGCCGAATTCGACGAGCTGAGGGTTCCGCCTCACAACATCCACGCGGAGCAATCCCTGCTCGGCGCGCTGATGCTCGATAACAGCGCCTGGGACCGGGTTGCCGACATGGTCACCGAAGGCGATCTCTACCGGCGCGAGCATCGCTTGATCTTCGGTGCCATCGCCAAGCTCGCGGCGGGCGATCAGCCCTTCGATGTTGTCACCCTGGCCGAGACCCTGGAGCGCACCGAGCGACTGGCGGATGCCGGCGGCCTGCCGTATCTCGGCACTCTGGCCAACGAGACCCCGAGCGCTGCCAATATCAAGGCTTATGCCAAGATCGTGCGGCAGACCTCGGTGCTGCGGCAGATGATTACGGCGGGCGTCGAGATCGCCGACAGCGGCTACAACCCCCAGGGGCGCGACGCCGCCGAATTGCTCGACGACGCGGAACGACGGGTTTTCGCGATCGCCGAGCAGGAGGCGCGCGGCGGCGGCGGTTTCCAGCCCATCAAAACCCTGCTGAGCCGGGCGGTCGAGCGGATCGACTTGCTCTATCAACGTGACGAGGCGATCACCGGTCTTGCCACGGGTTTCTCGGACTTCGACGAGATGACCTCGGGACTGCAACCGGCGGATCTCATCATCGTGGCCGGCCGCCCCTCCATGGGCAAAACCAGTCTCGCGATGAACATGGCCGAGCATGTCGCGATTCAGTCCAAGCGTCCGGTCGCCATCTTCAGCATGGAGATGCCGGGCGATTCGCTCGCCATGCGCATGATGTCCTCGTTGGGGCGGATCGATCAGCATCGGGTGCGGACCGGGAAGCTGGAGGACGACGAATGGCCGCGTCTGACCTCAGCGGTGAACATCCTCTCCGCCGCGCCCATGTTCATCGATGACACGCCGGCGCTGTCGCCCACCGAGGTGCGCGCGCGGGCACGGCGGCTGAAACGCGACCAGAACGATCTGGGGCTGATCGTGCTGGACTATCTGCAATTGATGCAGGCACCGGGATCCACCGAAAACCGCGCGACCGAGATTTCGGCCATTTCGCGTTCGCTGAAGGCGCTGGCCAAGGAACTGAACGTGCCCGTGATCGCGCTCTCGCAGCTCAATCGCAGTCTCGAACAGCGTCCGAATAAACGTCCGGTGATGTCGGATCTGCGCGAATCCGGCGCCATCGAGCAGGATGCCGATCTGATCGTCTTCATCTATCGCGACGAAGTCTACAACGAGGACAGTAACGACAAGGGGATCGCCGAGATCATCATCGCGAAACAGCGCAACGGACCGATCGGCACCACGCGCCTGACTTTTCTCGGCAAATACACCAAGTTCGAGAACTATATCGGCAACTACTACGGTGAAGGCGGCTCCTGAGCTGCGTCTCGCCGGCCATACTGGACACGGTTTAAATCATTGGATCGACAACAAAACGTCATAATGCCGTCATAAAGATCGGCGAGGATGTGCCGTTGCCGTCCGTGATGCCCGATCAAACTCCCAATTCCTCATCGAGTTTGCGCGTTTGGTGGAGCGTCTTCGCGGCAATGCGTGGCGAACCTGGTGACCGATGATCGGTCGCAACGGATCGCTCTGACAGACCTTATCCGACCGATGCGGGTACCCTCTAAAATGGCCGATCAAATTTACAATGTCCTTTTTCTTTGCACCGGCAACTCGGCACGCAGCATCATTGCCGAGAGCCTGATCAATCGGTACGGTCGCGGTCACTTTCGCGGCTACAGTGCCGGCAGTCACCCCAAAGGGGAGGTTCATCCCCTGGCGGTGGAAGTTCTCAGGCGTAACAATTATCTGACCGACGAACTGCGCAGCAAGGATTGGTCCGAGTTCGCCGAAGCGGATGCGCCCAGGATGGACTTTGTTTTCACCGTCTGCGACCGCGCCGCCGTAGAACTGTGTCCGGTCTGGCCGGGGCAGCCGATGACCGCGCATTGGGGGCTTCCTGATCCCGCTGAGGTTGAGGGCGATGAGGTGGCGTGCATCATGGCTTTCCGTCAGACCTTCCGGGAACTGGAAAACCGGATCAAGATTTTCGTCAGCCTACCATTGAACTCACTGGACCGGCTCAAGCTGCAGAAGAGCTTGGATGACATTGGCCAAGTGCGTCTAGGTGATGCGGAGCGCGCGGACGTCTGACTGCATTTTATCCATCGCGAATCGGATCCAATATTCGCACCTTCATGGTGCGTTTTTTGACTCGGTTCGGCCTTTTGCCTCAATTCAGGCAGGCGAATAGCGATTTTGTCACGCGCCACGGGAGGTCTAGGGAGCTGTGACGATTGAATTTCCATTGAATAACGGCTTCAGGCAGGGTGTGGCATGTTTTTTGATGTAAGTTAACGATAAGAAACAGGCCAGGTCGAGGGGGCTTTCTCGCCATGCTGAAACAGTTCCAATCCGGCGGCACCGGGCAATTGCAGGATCGCAACGAGGGTCCGGTCATGGCCTTTCACGAGTTCTATCAGGACGATTTCCGTCCCCGCGAGCACTATCTCCCGATGTGGGAGCACATTCAGATCGCCGGGCAGCAGATGCTCGGAACAAAGGCGCGGGACGCGCACCTCGCCCTGCATAACGAAGGGGTGACTTTCACCGTCTATTCCGACGCGGACGAGGGGATCGAGCGGGTCTGGCCGTTCGATATCCTGCCGCGGGTCATCCCTGCCGGCGAATGGAATCAGATTGAGGCGGGCATCAAGCAGCGCATTCGGGCGCTGAACCTGTTCCTGAAGGATCTCTACCACGGCCAGCGCATCCTCAAGGACGGCGTGGTGCCGCCGGAGCTGATCTATCGGGGCAAGGATTTCCGGCGCGAGATCATGGATATCAGCCCGCCGCACGACATCTACACCCATATCAGCGGTGTCGATCTGATCCGCGACGAGGGCGGTCGCTATCTGGTGCTGGAGGACAATCTGCGCACCCCGTCCGGCGTCTCCTACATGATCGAAAACCGCATCATCGAGCGCCGCATCCTGCCCGAGTTTTTTGCCCGCTATCGGGTGCGTCGGGTCGAGCACTATCCGGACCTGCTGTTACAGGCGCTGCGTCACCTGTCGCCGCGCGGGGCCGAGTCGGCGGTGATCGTGGTGCTGACGCCCGGCATCTTCAACTCGGCCTATTTCGAGCATACCTTCCTGGCCAAGGAAATGGGTGTCGAACTCGCCGAGGGGCGGGATCTGGTGTGCAAGAACGACAAGATCTATCTCAAGACCACGCTCGGTCTGCGACAAGTCGATGTCATCTACCGGCGGGTCGACGACGATTTCCTGGATCCGCTGGTGTTTCGCGCGGACTCGACCTTGGGTGTGGCGGGCGTCATCAATGCCTGGCGCGCTGGCAATGTCGCGCTGGCCAACGCGCCGGGCGCCGGGATCGCCGACGACAAGGCGGTTTATGCCTATGTCCCCGACATCATCCGCTATTACCTGGGCGAGGCGCCGATTCTGGCCAGCGTGCCAACCTATCAGATGACCGATCCGCAGGATCGCACCTATGTGCTCGATAACATGCAGAAAATGGTCATCAAGGCGGTGGCCGAGTCGGGCGGTTACGGCATGTTGATGGGACCATCCTCCAGCGCGACCCAGCGCGCCGAGTTCGCCCGCAAGATTGAGGAAAATCCGCGCAACTACATCGCCCAGCCGGTCGTCCAGATCTCGCGTCATCTCTGCTATCTGGACGGCGAACTGGAGTCGCGTCATCTGGATCTGCGCCCCTTCGCCATCTTCGGCAGCGAGATCGAGGTGGTTCCTGGCGGTTTGACCCGCGTGGCCATGACCAAGGGCTCGCTGGTGGTGAATTCCTCGCAGGGCGGGGGTAGCAAGGATACTTGGGTGCTGGCGGACTGACGATGCTGAGCCGAATTGCCGAATCGCTGTATTGGATGTCGCGTCATCTGGAGCGGGCCGATAACACCGCGCGCGTTCTGGATATCAATGTTGTCCACATGCTGGAGTCCGACGAGGGCGTCACCGAGGAGATGCAGTGGAAGCCGCTGCTGGCGATCGTCGGCGCGGATGAATTCTATGAGGAATTCCACCCGGACGGGCGGATCACGGTGCAACGGGTGATCCATCTCCTGACCCAGGATCGCAAAAACCCTGGATGTATTCATAACAGCCTGAAACTCGCCCGCGAGAACGCGCGCGTGGTGCGCGACCGGATCTCCAACGCCATGTGGGAGACCCTGAACCAGTTCTGGCTGACGACGGACAAACATCTGGCGGCGACGTTACAGCCCTGGCGGGCGGCGGAGTTCTACGCCTTCGTGCATCGTGAGGTCGCGACCTTTTTCGGGTTGAGCCAGAGCACCATGATGCGCGGTCAGGCCTACGGCTTCACCGCGCTCGGCAGCCTTCAGGAACGCGCCGACATGACCGCGCGCATCCTCGACGTGCGTTATCACCTGCTGCTGCCCGACCTGAGTCTGGTGGGGTCTCCCCTGGACTACTACCAATGGGGCGCGCTGCTCAAATCGCTCTCCGGCTTTGAGCCCTATCGCCGTCAATACCAGGGCGGAATCCGGCCGATCGAGGTGGTTGAATTCGTGGTGCTCGATCCAGATTATCCCCGTTCGCTCGCCTACTGCGTGGAAGGGATCGAACGGGCGCTCGGGCGCATCGGCCATGTGCCCGATGGCGCGGTCACGGATCGGCTGCATGCCTTGCGCGGACATCTTTCGGGTGTCACCGCCAACGACATCATCGATCAGGGACTGCATGAATATCTGGACGATTTCCTCGCGCGGCTGGCGGAATTCAGCGATGCGTTGCAGGCCGACTATTTTGACGCTCACCTTGGGGACGCCCAGTGAAATATCACATTGAGCAAGCCTGTCGCATTCGCTTCGCCTCCGCTGCGCGCGAGCATCATGTCCAGATCCGTCTGGCGCCTTGGGATGACGAGAGCCAGTCGCTGATCCGGATCATGCTCGCGGTCGAGCCCGAGGTGCTGGCGGTCGCGGGGTATGACGGCTTCGGCAATCTCGCGCACCATTTTGCCGTGCTGGGCGCCCATCGGGAGTTGAGATTTTCCATGGTCGCCGAGGTCGAGACGAAACGGGAGAACCCCTTCGATTTCCCCCAGGTTCCGCCCGCGCGCGAGTTGGCCTGGATCGCCGACAGTCTGCGTCAGGCCCCGCGGCTGTGGGATTTCGTGCTGCATCAGGGCGTCCTGACGCCAGCGCTCCCGGAGCGGATCGCGGGCCTTGCGGTACCGGGACTGCGCGACGGCGTGCCCTTGTTTCAGCAGGTGCGGGATGCCTTCGACTGGATCGCCGAGATCGCCGAGTTCGATCCCGCCGCGGAGACCTCGGTGACCGCACTGCCGGCGCTCTTCGATGCCAAGCGTGGCACTGCGGCGGATCTGGCGCATCTGCTGATCGCCCTGATGCGTCAGTGGCGGATCCCCGCCCGTTTTGTCTCCGGGTATCTCGATGCGTCCTACTTCGACCCTGACGACGAGGATCCGCCCGGCACCGAGCCGCGTCCGCAAACGCTGCATCACTGGGTCGAGGTATTGATTCCAGGAGGCGGGTGGCGGGGTTTCGATCCTTCCTTGAGATTGCTCGCCGACGCGACCTATCTGCGGGTCGCGATCGGCCGGGACGCGCGGGATATTCAGGCCCTGCGTCAGACCTGCAGGGGCGACGGCGAGCAGCCGGAGCTGGAGCAGACCCTGAACGTCTCCCGCCTCTAATTCTGGATCCTGGACGCCCGCGTCAGTTCGGCGAAGCGCACCCCGCGCAATCCGCCGATCTCGTGACTGAGCCGTTCGATCTCCGCCGGCATCCCGCGGATGATGATGGTCTCCAGGCAATTATGATGGTCCATGTGCACATGCGTGGTGGCCACGACATGGACATACTGACGATGCTGGATATCCAGGATATGCTGCGTTAATTCCCGCTGATGGTGGTCGTAAACGATGGTCAGCACGCCCGCCACTTCCTCGTCGCCACGCTCCCAGGTGTCTTCCACGATCCGCTCGCGGATCAGGTCGCGGACCAGTTCCGAGCGCGAGGCATAACCCTTGCCGACCACCCGCCGATCCAATTCGTCGAGGAGCGGCTTGGGTAGCGAAACGCTAAAACGGATGGTTTCGTCAGGATTCGTCATGTCGTCTCGCGGGATCGAAAAAAAGCCCCGACGCGCGGGGCGGCGGGGCTGGTGGCCGGCGAGGATGAGCCGATTTAACGTTCGGTCAAATCGAACGACCGGGACGTATCGGTTTTGACGGCCTGAACTTCGACCACCGGCTCCTTCGTTGCCTCGGCCGCCAGGCGGTCGCTTTCCGACATCACCATTGTGGTCTGAACACCGCCAACCAGGACGGCAACTGCGGCAAGAATTCCAAGTGCACCCATGGTACATCTCCTTTCTGGTTAATGGCTAAGTATGGTTAGTTATTATATAAGCATTTTCTAATTTAGCAAGTCTCGATTTTCATCTGTTTCGCCTAGCGGCGCCGACACTCAACAAAAGCGGCGCCGTTCGTCATGACGTTCCAGCGTTGACGGCGATCTTCGGCGACAATTGTGCATGAGTCGTCTGTTCAACCCCGTGGAGTCTTACCCGTTATGGCTATGCCGGAATCCAGTCTGATCGGCCGCATCACCGACATTCAGGGAGGCCGCCTGGTGGTCACCCTGTTTCCGGCGGAAGAAGGTTTTCCATCCTTCGTCACTCTGGGTCAGGAAACCCTGCCCATCGGCCAGTTGGGCAGTCTGGTGGAAGTGCGGGATCGGGCCGGGCACCTGCTCGCCGAGGTCTCGCGCAGCCTGGAAGAGACGATCGAGCGCCGCCCGGTTCAGGATCCGGCGGCACCCGAGAGGCGGCGGGGCATTGTCCGCGAACGGCGTCTGGAGTTGATCGCGCTCGGCGAGATTGGCGCGGATGGCCGTCTCGAACCGGGCGTCAGTCGTTTCCCGCTGATCGGCGCGGCCGTGCATCTGATCGCCAGCAGTCGTCTCGCCGCCCTGTTGGTGCGCGAACAGGAGGGCGCGCTGGAACTGGGCCGACTGTCCACCCGGCCGACGCTCAAGGCGTGCCTGGATCCCTCGGCGCTCTTCGGTCGGCATCTCGCCATCCTGGGTCAGACCGGCGCGGGTAAATCCTGGACCCTGACCAGCCTGCTGCAACGGGTGGTCACGTCCATGCCCCGCTCGCACATCGTGCTGCTCGATCTGCATGGCGAATACGGTTGGCGCGCGTCTCCCAGCGCGCCCTACGAGGGCGTGTTTCCAGACCAGACCGCGCGGCATCTCGATGCCCGCGAGCTGGAGATTCCCTACTGGCTGCTCACCTATGCCGAGTTGGTCGATCTTTTCATCGACCGTACAGACGCCAACGCCACGGTACAGATCGCCTTTCTGCGCGAGGCGCTCTACAGCCTGCGCCGCCAGTCGAATCAGCACATGGGTCTGGAACGTCTCTCGGTGGACTCGCCGGTCTATTTTTCCATCGAGGAGCTGTATCAGAAGTTCAAAAAGGCCAATGAGGAAAAGCTGGAATTCGGCAAGGTCAAGGGACCGCTGTACGGCGCCTTCGACGATTTCCTGGTCCGTTTTCAGTCGATGTATAACGATGCCCGCTACGATTTTTTCCTGCATCCCCGCAAACACAGCAGCTCCGCCAGTCTCGAAGGACTGCTGCGCGACTTCGTCGGACTGGGCGAACCCAAGCGTCAGGTCACGGTGATCGATCTCAGCCCCATCCCGGTCGATCTGCGCCCGGTCGTCTCGGCCCAGATCGGACGGCTCGCCTTCGAGTTCAACTACTGGAATCCGCGCCGCCACGAGTTCCCGCTGCTGCTGGTGTGCGAGGAGGCCCACCAGTACATCCCGCGCGATGCCGACACCCAGTATGTCGGCACGCGCCGCGCGATGGAGCGGATCGCCAAGGAGGGGCGCAAATACGGCGTGACGCTCTGTGTCGTCAGCCAGCGACCGACCGAATTGTCGGAGACCGTGCTCTCGCAATGCGGGAATTATCTGTGTCTGCGCATCTCGAACGCCGACGATCAGGAGTATGTCCGCCGTCTGCTGCCAGAGGGCGCGAAGAATCTGGCCGACATGCTGGCCTCGCTGCGGCGCGGCGAGGTGCTGGCGGTGGGTGATGCGGCGCTGCTGCCCTCGCGTATCCTGGTCCATCCGCCGAATCCGGCGCCGGCCAGCCATGACGCGCCCCTGTCGCGGAGCTGGCGTGAAGGTCCGGAAGATCTGGATGTGGCGGAGATCGTCAATCGCTGGTGGCGGCAGATGCGTTGAGCCGGATGCGGACAGTCACGCCCTCTCCGACGCGCACGACCATCCTGCTGTGGGGCGTCTTGGGTCTGCTGCTAGCGGGGGTGGTCGCGGTTGCCGTGCAGAAGGTCTGGCCGATTCTGCATCCGCCGCTGCTTCAGGTCGCGGAACCCGATCCCGACTGCGATCTGCGCGTCGGTCCCTGCACGGCGCGTTTCCCGGATGGCAGCGCGGTCAGCTTTGCGATCGAACCCCGTGCCATCCCCATCGCGACGCCACTGCGGCTGAGTGTCGAGGCCAGCGGCTTCGCGACGACCGCTGTCGAGGTGGATTTCGTCGGTGTCGACATGAACATGGGCTTCAATCGCGTGTCGCTTCAGGAAGTGCGGTCGGGACGTTACGCCGGTCAGGGCATGCTGCCAGTGTGTGCGCGCGCGCGCATGATCTGGGAGGCCAGGGTGCTGCTCTATACCCCGGAAGGCATTCTCGCCGCGCCCTTTCGCTTCGCGACCGAGAGAAACTGAAATCCGTCGTCGATCACTCCCGTCCCACCTGCTGGAAAAAGGTTCCGGACGGGGCACATCTCCCGTCCGGCCATGGCCATCAGCGCTCATCCGGGGCATGATGGTCCGCGTAGGCTGGCACGGTCGAATCATGTTCGTGCTCGGCGCTGACGCCGGGCGCGTGCAGATGGAGATGGGCGTGTCGGTGGCTGTGTCCGTGGCTGTGCAGGATGGCGTCCGTCAGGCGTCCATCGGCCAGCCGCACGGCGCGGGTCGCCAGTCGTTCCAGAAACCGCCGGTCGTGAGAGACGATGATCATAGCCTGATCCAGCCCGGACAGATGTTCGACGAGACGCTGTTCGGTGGCCTCGTCAAGACCGTTGGTCGGCTCGTCGAGCAGTAGCGCCTCGGGGTTCATCGCGAGCACGGTGGCCAGTGCCACCAGTCGCTTTTCGCCGGCGGACAGACGATGGGTGATGCGCTCGGCAAATCCGGCCAGCCCGAGCGCTTCCAGCGTTCGCAGGGCGTCGTCGCGCGCGACCGAGGGCGGGCGGCCCAGATTCAGCGGTCCGAAGGCGACATCCTCAAGCACGGTCGGGCAGAACAACTGATCGTCCGAATCCTGGAACAGCAAGCCGACCCGCGCCCGCACCGGGCGGAAATCGGCCTCGCTCCGGCGCACCTCGCCAAACGCCAGCACCTGCCCGGCGCTCGGACGCCGCAGACCGACCAGCAGATGCAGCAAGGTGGTCTTGCCGGCACCATTCGGCCCGACCAGCGCAACCCGGTCGCCCGCGTTGAGCGTGAAATCCACGCGGTTCAGGACGGCGCGTTCGGGATACTCAAAGGTGGCCTGGCGCAGTTCGAGCAGCGGCGCCGTCATGCCAGCCAGTCCAGAGTCGTCAGGCCGCCGAGAAACAGCGCGAATCCAAGCGCCAGCGCGGTATCGGCAGGCTCCCAATGGGTCGAATCCAGCAGATAGAGTCGGCCCTGAAATCCGCGGCAGCGCATCGCCGCCAGCAGGCGTTGCGAGCGCGCCAGACTGCGCACCAACAGCATGCCCATCAACCAGCCATAGCTGTTCCAGGTGTGCCGATCGCTGCGCGGAACGAAGGCGCGCGCCCGCATGGCCTGGCGCAGACGGATGAATTCCTGATGCAGCAGATGGATCTGGCGGATCGTCATCAAGAGGAGATGGACCAGTTTTTCGGGCACGCCCAGCCGCGCCAGCGCATGACCGAAGACGACCGGTTCCAGGCTGCCGACCAGGGCGAGCAGCACCAGCACCACGGCGTTGGCCCGCAGCAGGATCGTGACGGCGAGCGCCAGTCCCTCCTGACTGGCGGCGAGAGGGCCGAACGCAATCCAGGGACTGCCGGGCACCGTGAAGGGCAGGGTGATTAGCAGGACGAGCATGAAGCCTTCCAGGGCCAGAAGCCGCCGCAAGAGATCGGGTGCGCGCATCCCGGTGCTGGCGGCCAGCGCGGCGGCGAATAGGAAGGCGGCCAGCAGCGCCGGCGGGTGCTGAAGGCTGACGGCGACCAGCGCGAACGACAGGGCGGCGACGATGCGCAGACGGGGATCGCTGACGGTGATCCAGCCCGACCCGCGAGGGATGAGCAAGGTGGTCTGGCTCATGTTTGGGTGTCGAGCCGCCGGCTGCGCCACCAGAGCGCAAGCCCGGTCAGACCGAGGATGTAGCCAAGCCCGCCCAGGATGTCGCGTAACCGGACCTCATCCTGCGCGGCGATGAGTTGTTCGCGCAGCGGACGCACCTGACGGGCGACGGCCTGATCGATGGCGGCGATCAGCGCCGGGTCGATGTCGTGTGTCTCGCCGGAAACCGGCGCGGCGACGGGATTGGGG
>NZ_NHSQ01000121.1 GCF_016653465.1 Thiocystis minor
TCGCCTACCGATTCAACCGGCGCTTTCACCTCGACACCCTGCCCAGCCGATTGCTCGTCGCCGCCATCGCCGTCGGGCCGCGCCCAGAGCGCTGGATCCGTCTGGCTGAGGAAGCTTGCTAATCAGGGCGGCATGGTCGAAGCTGCGCTGACAGGCAAACACCTTGGTGCCGCTCTTCGGATTGATCGAGTCGTCCAACACCACCAGCAGGCGCCCGTCGGTGAGGGGGTCGGGAATCGCCCGCCAGAGCACCGCCCAGACCCGCGTCCACGGCAGCTTCACCGAGGCCATGAAGGTGTAGTACCTGGCCTCGCCGATCGCCACGCCGAAGAGCGTGGCGATGGTGCGCAGCAGGTTGGAGGTGCGCGAGGCGGTGATCGGCAGCAGGATGGCCTGCAGCGTGAGAATGAACCAGCGGGCGCGTTCCTGGCCGTGATCGGAGCTGGGGAAAAGGCTCTGGAATTGGGTGGCGAGTGCGGGTAGGATCGGCATCGAATGCGGCTCGTATTTGGCGTCTAATCATTGGCTTAGGCACCTTTCATTATACGCTTGCGCGAGCCTGCATTCATCTTCAACTGCTTGTTTATTCACCGAATCGTCCGCGTTTTTCACACTCGTTCGGTCATCGTGGCAGCCTGGATTTCATCAATAAGCTTTCACGAATATGCGCGCATATTCGTGGTTGATTATATTATGATATGGCTGCATGAAAGTGAGAAACTTCAGGTTCTTTATGCACCAACGCCAAAATGATGCTGGACCGTGCGGTTGCCAAGCGTCTTCTGCGCATGCACCTCCTCGTACAGGGTCAGGCTGCGCCCGCCGACGGGCAGCGAGGCACGCAGCAGGTGTAGCGACTGATCGGCTTTCCGGTCCGACCAGTCGGTCAGGATCAGCGGTTCCTTCAGGCGCGCCAGGGTGACTCGGCAGAGTGCTCGGTAGATTGATCGGGCCTCGCCTTGCAGATGCCGATTGGCGAGCAGGCGATCGGCACGCTTGATCTTGTAACGGAGATCGATCGCTCCTGTGAAACGTCGGCCCACATCGGTCAACGACAGGGCCGGCCCACTCACGCACGACACCACCGCCGCGAACAGGGTCGCCAGACGCCGGCAAGGGATGTGTGGAAGTAAGGGATCCAGGCATCGGTGGAGAATCGTGATGACAGGCATGGGAGGTATCCTGGTCGATTTTGTCACTTTCCAGGGACCACAACCTCCCGTGCATGTTCATGACTGTGCTGAAATCTCCGTTCAAGCTATTGTTTTAGAAAAAATATTCTTGGGATACCTCAGGGTCTGACCATGCTTAGCCGCCTTCGCCAGCTCCGCGCGCGCCAAGGGCTCAATCAGCACCGCCGGATCTCCGGCGTAGGGACTCCGGTTGCCCGGAGCCCCCGCCACAGACCCGGACGTGCAGTTTTCCCGCATCCGGTTCCTCGGTCGTACTCGCTTTCGCGCGAGCAAAAAATCATGCAGACACCGGTTGCGCGCGCGGTGTGTCGGTGATGCGGGGTTTGGCGATGCCGAGCTTTTCGATGGCGCGACCGAAGACCGCCCATGTGAAGCTCTTGCGCTTGCCCCCACGCCGATTCAGCCATTTGAGCGCGCAGGCGACGGTCGTTTCATAGAAGCGCCACAGGTCCTCCGAGTTGCCTCGTAGCCCATAGTCATTGTCATGACCGACCAGCCGCCGATTGAGTCCCTTGATAAACTCCCTGCCCGGCAGGTGCCGGTGGCTTTTGATCCATTCCTTCATGCGCCGGATCGCCCCTTGCAATCGCTTGCGGGCAGTACGACGCTGAACCCGTGGAATGCCTTTCTGAGGTTCCCCCGAAATTTCGTCTTCCAAGGGTGACGTAGAATGACGGTCACCTTGGAGATGACGATGCAGAAGATTCCGAAGCAAGAGTACACCGCCGCGTTCAAGGAACCGGCGATCAAGCGCGTCAAGGATGGCAAAACCGTTGGCGTCGTGGCCAAGGAGATGGGCCTGGTCGAGCAGACCCTGCGCCACTGGGTGAAGGCGTTCGAGGCGGGTACGCGCAACGGCCCGGGTGCTGCGAAGGTGGCGCCCGAGGCGATGGAACGGTCGCGGTTGCGTGCGGAGAATGCATGCCTCAAACGCGAGGTCGACATCCTCAAAAAAGCGACGGCGTCCTTCGCGAGGGATGCGTGGTGAAGGACGTCTGGATGGATGCGCACCGCCAAGCGTTCGCCTTGAGCGAGCGCTGTGAGGTTCTGGCGGTCAGCGTCAGTGGCGATCGGGCCTGGAAAGGTGGTGGTCATGCGGACCGTCAGGGGCTGACCGATGTCCAGTTGCGGGTCCTCATCCCGTCGATCCATGCCGCGTTCAAGGGTGCCGACGGCCGTCCTCGGAGGGTGCGGGAACGGCGTGCACGGGGCTTTCCGGTGAGCAAGGCACGCGTGGAGCGCCTCCTGCACGCGCCTGGCATCCGGGGGCGGCACCAACGCCGTGACAAGGCCGCGACCGACGCCAAGCACGGCTTGCCGGTGGCGGAGAACCTGCTCGCACGCGACTTCGCCCCGAGCGGCCCGAATCCGGTCTGGACCGCCGATATTACCGACCTGTGGACCGATGAAGGTTGGCTGTCCCTGGCCATCGTGTTGGATCTGTTCAACCGGGAAGTGGTCGGCTGGTCGTTGAAACCGCGCCTGACGGCAGACCATCGTCACGGATGCGCTGACCATGGCCTGGTTCCGCCGCAAGCCAGCGCCAGGGCTGACGCACCACTCCGACCGGGGCAGCCAGTCTGCCAGCCATGCCTTTCAGGACAAGCGACGCGAAGATGGAATGGTCTGCTCCATGAGCCGCAAGGGAAACGGCTGGGACAACGCCCCCACCGAGAGCTGGTTCAACCGCTTCAAGAACGAGCGGGTCTTCGATGAGCGCTTCGCCACGCGGGAAGCGATGAAGGCCACGGCTTTCGAGTCCATCGAGGTGTTCGACAACCGCAAGCGCTTGCACTCCACCCTCGGGTACACCTCACCGGTTCAGTTCCTGAAAGACTGGATCAGCACCCAGCGGGGAGAAAAACAGGTCGCATGAGCACACTCCCTTGGAAGACGAAAAACCGAGGGAACCTCAATCGCTGGGATGCCTGCCTCGACGTGCTCAAAGAGCGTCCACGCCGCCGCCGCTTGCAATCCCTTCCGGCCAGGGTCATTGAGATGATGAATTCACAAGAGCGTCAACGGTGCGGTTAAGTTGGCGCTTATGGGGATTCACCCCGTGGCAACGTTTGTTTCCTTAGCGTTCCACGGTAACGCCGCGCCAGAATGCCACATGACCCTTGATGTTCGAGGCCGCGGGCTTGGGGTCGGGATAGAACCAGGCTGCATCCACGTTACAATCGTTCCCCACCACGATGTGGTAATACCGCGCCTCGCCCTTCCAGGGGCATCGGGTCGTTCGCTCGCTCGGCTCCAGGAACTCGCGACGAACCGCGTCCAGGGGGAAGTAGAGGTTGCCCTCCACTTCGACGACCGTGTCGCTTTCAGCGATCATCTGATTCTTCCACACTGCTTTGGCCATGGCGCAAACCCTCATTGGCGATACCCTGTCGATGCTGTCAATATAACGCACATTTTGTCGGCAACCTTCCGCTTCCGGGCCGCGAGGCATCGTTTGACCGCGCCTTCCGGGCTGGCGAGGATCGGCCGAGACGGTCCCATGCGTTTTACCGGCAATGATCACTCGCGATGCTGGCCAACCCAACCCGATCCTGGCGCGGCAAGCGGACACCGTATACATAAGGGCGACGATGAAAGTTCCAAAAAGTCTCGAACCGCTATTGCAGGACGGTCTGATCGACGAAGTGATCCGCCCGCTGAAAAGCGGCAAGGAGGCCGCGGTCTATGTGGTGCTTTCCGAAGGCGCGGTGCGCTGCGCCAAAGTCTATAAAGAGGCCAATAAACGCGGCTTTCATAAACAGTCGCTCTATCGCGAAGGCCGGAAAGTGCGCAATAGCCGGCAGGCCCGCGCGATGGAAAAAGGCACCCGCTATGGACGCCGGGAACAGGAAGACGTTTGGCAAAATACCGAAGTCGACGCCCTGTATCGACTTGCCGCAGCGGGTGTGCGAGTACCACAGCCCTATCACTTTCTCGAAGGCGTTTTGATCATGGAACTGATCACGGACGAACAGGGCGTTGCGGCACCCCGGCTGAACGATCTCGAACTGACAGGCGAACAGGCCCTGGAATACCACGGAGCACTGATCGCGGAAGTGGTGAAAATGCTCTGCGGAGGATTGGTGCATGGCGACCTCTCCGAATTCAATGTGCTCATTGACGCGCGCGGCCCGGTGATTATCGATCTGCCCCAAGCGATTGACGCGGCGGCAAACAATCACGCCGCCCGGATGCTGGAGCGGGATGTCGACAATCTGGCCGCCTACTTCGGTCAGTTTGCTCCTGAACTGCTGACCACCAGCTACGGCAAGGAGATCTGGTACCTGTACGAGAGCGGCAATCTGTCGCCCGACATGAAACTCACCGGTCACTTCAAAGGCCAGCATAAAAAGGCCGATCTCGACAGCATCATGAGAGAAATCAATGATGCAAGAGAGGATGCAATGAGACGTTACGCCCGAGACTCCACCTCGATTCTCAAGGATTAATCCAAATGATCCTTCCAAAATTACGCGTTCTTCTCGCCACATGTTCTTGCGTTCTAAGCATTGCGGCCTCTTCCGCCGATCCTGTCCTGGAGTTATCGGTCAAGGAGCGTTTGGTCACGGGCCGTGTGGATGGCGCCACGCTGGCGGCCACGCTGGAACTGCTCGGCAGTCAGACCGGCATCGACTTTGCGATCGAAAGCGCGAATTTGGCACAATCTCCGATCATCCGGATTTTTAACGAGGTTCCGTTGGATGAGGCGATCCAGGCGCTCGCCGGCTCCAGCAATGTGTTTGTCTACCGGCAGACCGAGGAAGGTCGGAAATTGGAAAAGGTGATCGTACTCGGGCGTGGAGTCGATCGGAAGACGAGTCAGGAACGCGGTTTTTCAGTTGCCTACGGGCCGGGCGACGATCAACTTGGCGCGGTCGATGGCGTGGAAGGCGCGAGCGAGGGACCGGCTTCTTTTGCGGTGGACCAGCATGGCAACCTTCTCGTTTGCGATACCGTCAATCATCGGTTGCAGGTTTATGATCCGGACGGTCGGCATGTACGAAGCATGGCTCTCGGAGAGATCGTTCCAGAGGATGTGGTGATTGACAAAGACGGGCTGATTTACGTCTACGGGACGGATGACACCCTGAGCCAACTGGATGCAAATGGCAATGTGCTGACCACCATCGCGGTCGATCATTCTCGTTGGGATAGTCGGGGACCGATGCGGATGGTCGATGGCACGATCTCGATACGCGCAAACGGGATCGGCGATACGGCAATTGCCGGAGTCGCCTCGGGGTCATTGACCCAGCCGACCGAGGCACAGATCGGAGAGGGCGTGGCCAAGGGTTTTCGTGGTGCCGACGGACAGCGATTCGTGCCCGAAGTCGATTGGCGGAACAAGGTCGGGAACGTTCGGATCGATTACCCGGATGGTCGCTCGGTCACGGCGTCTCTGCCAAAGAGCGGTGTCATTGGGGCGGAGTTTCTCGGAGAAGATCAGGGCGGAAATTTCTACGTGAAGACGGAAGCCGAACAGGACGACTCCATTGCCATTGACGTTCTCGTCTTTGACCCTAATGGGCGTCACCAAAGCACGATCGCGATTCCAGACGAGGAATATCATTATTGGTCCATGCGAAGCGCCGTGGTGACAGGGAGTGGCGAGGTGTTCAACATGGCCCCTGGATCCGATCATGTGCGTTTTCATGCAATCTCTCAACCCGGCGCAAGCCAGGACGCGCTCCCGCCGCGCATCGTCAAGTAACGGCCAAACGGCAGGCGAGAGACTCGCGCGATCGCGCCGCTATGGAGAGATGTCATGCCCGACTGGATGTCCGGGCATCGACAGCCGGTCTCTCCGAATCTCACCGGTGCGCAACCCCTCGAACTCGGCGACAAAGCTATCGAGCCGGCCGGCGGCAATCGCCTCCCGCAGTCCGCGCATCAAGGTCTGGTAATAGCGCAGGTTGTGGATGGTGGCCAGTCGCGCCCCCAGGATCTCCTTGCATTTGTCGAGATGATGCAGATAGGCGCGGCTGTAATGACGGCAGGTGTAGCAGTCGCACAACGGATCCAGCGGTCCCTCGTCGGTGCGATGGATGGCGTTGCGGATTTTGACCGTGCCCTGGTGGGTGAAGAGATAACCGTTGCGGGCATGGCGGGTCGGCATGACGCAGTCGAACATGTCGATGCCGCGACGCACGGCGGCGACGATGTCCTCCGGGGTGCCGACACCCATCAGATAGCGTGGACGGTCGACCGGAAGCCGGTCGGCGAGAAAGTCCAGCACCCGCAGCCGATCCGCTTCCGGCTCGCCCACCGAGAGACCGCCGATCGCATAGCCGTCGAAGCCGATCGCTTGCAGCCCGTCCAGCGATTCGGCGCGCGGGCGTTCGTGCATGCCGCCTTGGACGATGCCGAACAGCGCCGCCGGGTTGTCGCCATGGGCCGCGCGCGAACGGGCCGCCCAGCGCAGCGAGAGTTCCATCGAGGCGCGCGCCCGGTCCTCGTCGGCGGGATACGGCGTGCATTCGTCGAAGATCATGACGATGTCCGATCCCAGCTCGCGCTGGACCCGCATCGAGACCTCGGGGCTTAAGAAGACCGGGCTGCCGTCGACCGGCGACTGGAAGTGCACGCCCTCCTCCGTGATCCGGCGCAGCTCGCCCAGGCTGAATACCTGGAACCCGCCGGAGTCGGTGAGGATGGGGCGCTCCCAGTGCATGAAGCGATGCAGATCGCCGCAGCGGCGGATGATCTCGGTACCGGGGCGCAGCATCAGATGGAAGGTGTTGCCCAGGACGATCTCGGCGCCGACCTCCAGCAGTTCTTCCGGGGTCATCGCCTTGACTGTGCCATAGGTGCCCACGGGCATGAAGGCCGGGGTCTCGACCGTGCCGCGCGCGAAGCGCAGGCGACCGCGGCGGGCCAGGCCATCACGGCCAAGCAGATCAAATTCCATCGTCGTCTCCGTGTTGAAACCTAAAAAAGCCATCGAACCGCAAAGAACACAAAGAACGTGAAGGATTCCAATGTCTTGCCATCGATGATGGCATTCGTCTTTAAGGCGTGACTGTCGTTCGCATTGCAAGCCCTTGTTTTGCTTTGCGTCCTTTGCGCCTTTGCGGTTCAAAATGCTGGATTTCGCTGAATGTGAATTTGGCGGTGCAACCAGTCGGTCACTTCAGCGAGGTTTGTCACCGTCAGGATCGGCGGAGCCAGCGCCTCCGGCCAGATCCGGCTGGTCCGGTTGACCCAGACGGCGGTCAGGCCAATGGCGCGCGCGGCCTCGACATCCATCCAGGGATCGTCGCCCAGGTGCAGACACTCGGTCGGTCGACAGCCACTGAGTTCCAGCGCGCGGCGGAACATCGCCGGGTCCGGTTTGGCCGCGCCGACCTCGGCGGCGGTGAGGCGGTGCCGAAACAGTCCCCGCAGGGATGTGGCCTCGATGCTCGAATTGCCGTTGGTGAGCGAGACCAGACAATAGTCCGCGGCGAGCGAGCGCAGCGCCGGGAGCACATCGGCGTAGGGTTCGACCCGGTTGCGATGTTCCAGAAAAAGATCCATGGCCGCGTCCGCGAGTTGGACAGGGTAGCCGAAGTCGTGCAACAGCATGGTCAGGGAGCGGTGCCGGACTTGCCCCAAGTCGTGCGCGATCGCGGGCGTCTCGTCCATGATCCGGCGGCGATGCTGGCGCAGGCTCGCCACGTCATGGGCCTTGGCGAGTCGCGGCGCATGGGCTTGTAGCCAGACCTGCAACGCCTGCTCCGCCGCCTGGATGACTGGCAGGCAAGGCCAGAGCGTATCGTCCAGATCGCAGGTCACGAGACGAAGCAGTGAGTCGGGCATGGCATTGGTGGGGCGCGCAAAGGACGGTATTGTGCCTGGAATCGAGGGCCTGATCCAAATGCCGCCAAAGCTTCCGGGATTGCCGGCTTGTCCCCGGCACCGGTCGCAAGTTCGGTGCAAGAAGCCGAATGCAACCCGGCAGTCCGGCATCCCCTGGACGCGCTATGCCTATAATGATTCCCTATGGGGAAGATCCTCCAGCGATAAGGTCTAAGGTGACCGGGAACGACGATGAACGCCGATTTGTATCAACGCGATTTCCACGCCTGGACGCGGGAACAGGCCCGGCTGCTCCAGGCGGGACAATTTCAGGACGTGGATCTGACGCATCTGGTCGAGGAGTTGGAGAGCATGGGTGCCAGCGAACGCCGCCAGTTGCAACAGCGTCTGAAGGTACTTCTAGCCCATCTTCTGAAGTGGCAATATCAGCCGGAATACCGTTCCAGGAGTTGGCGCGCCACCATCAAGGAACAGCGGCTGTCCTTGCTCGACCTGCTCGATGACAATCCGAGTCTGAAGACCATTCTGGAGGTGCGCATCGAGAAGGCATACCCCATGGCGGTCTTGCTCGCGGTCAAGGAAACCGACCTCGACGAGGCGACATTTCCGACCAGTTGTCCGTACTCCCTGGAGCAGTTGCTTCAACTGGAAGAGTACCCGGCAGCGCGGAACGCGAGCGAGTAAACGGCTTCAAGAGAGATCCGAGATGACCACGAAGACAGGTTCGATCCCGCATGGCCCCTTTCGCGTCGATCAGTTGCGCGAGGGCGATCGTTATGAACTGAGCAATGGCCACCCGATTTATTGCGCCCCGTCCGGGCGCGACCATTCGGGGCGCAATCTGTCCGGCGGCGGGGCGCTGGAGACCGACCCGGACGTGGAATGGGCGGGCGTCGATGCCGGTTTCACGCCGACGAGCGGTACCCTGCGCGCGCCGGATATCGCCGTGGCCGCCGCGGGCGACGAACGGGGCTGGATCCCCGGCGTTCCGCCGCTCGCCGTCGAATATTGCGGACCGGGGCAGGACGAACAGGAACTGGAAAACAAGATCGCCGAGCTGCTCGACCATGGTACTCAGCAGGTCTGGGTGGTGCGTTTGGTCGGGCCGCGGCGTGTCGAGGTACGTTGCCCCAAACAGCCGGTGCGGGTACTCGGACCCGGCGAGATCCTCACCGCCCCCGGCATCCTGCGCAATCCAGTGCCCGTCGAGGCGCTCTACGATCGCGACGCCAGCCATCGCGTGATGCTACGCAATCTGCTGCAACGCGCGGGCTACGACAGCATTGAGGCGATTCGCGAGGAAGGTCTGAGCGAAGGTGTCGAACAAGGTATCGCCGAATCGATTCTCGCCCTGCTGGCCGACCGCGATCTGACCCTCGACGCCACCGACCGCGCGCGTATCCTCGCGTGTCGAGACCGGGCGCAACTCAAGCGCTGGTTGCTGGCCGCGGCGCGCGTGGAAGATCCGGCCCGACTCTTCTCATAACGTCGCGATGCTAACCTCGTAGACCCCGCCAATCACCACATACTCATCCTCGCCCTTGAGCATCCCCGGTAGCAGGCGGTTATAGAAGAATACCTTGGCGAGCGGAACGTCGGTCTCCAGGATGTAATCGCCGAATTCGTCCGCCCGTTCGCGTTGGCTGGTGAAGCTGTTGAGATTATTCAACAGCACGCGATGGAACCCGCCGCTGCAGGTCTCCTGGATTTCGTGCTCGTCCATGCGGTTGATGCCGCGATAGAGCCGGAGGTGGGCGCGGTCCGGGAATTCGCGCGCCAGCTCGTACTGACAGGAAGTGCTGCACTAGTCTGTCCCTTTAGGATAGCTAAAATCATTGGGTCCGTGTCCTGTGCATTAGCGCTTTCCACCCACGCATACCCCACGTTCAGAAGGGCTCATTACCAGACTCGTTTGAAGGGTTAATGCGTGAGCAATCTTGTCAGACATGGCACCTACGGTCTTCCCACAGACTCCATGGGTTCAGGAAGATAAGTTACTGAAGCGGTTAAATTAATGAAGTAAGGTCGCTTGCTCAACAATTTAACACACTTAGTGCTTTACTAAGATGTCTCTGTGAGTGTTTCTGGGAATCTCATAAAGTGTATTTATTGGTTTTTCCAAAGGAGAAGGCTCGCTCTTTATGAGTGAGCGAGCTAAGGTTTACTCCGATACGGTGATTCCAGTGGCCTTTGCAGCGGCGTCGGTGGCATCCAGTAAGGTCTGTTGCGACAGATGAGCATAGCGCTCAGTCGTCGTGATCTTGCTGTGTCCCAGCAGTTGTTTCACCTCATAGATCGAGCGACCACTGTTGACCAACGCGCTGGCAAAGGAATGACGAAGGTCGTGCATTCTGAGTTCTGGCATTCCAGCGTCCCTCCTAGCCCATCCCATTACACACAACTCCCCGTGTGCGGGTAAAATAGGTTTGAGCATTCACGTTCATTGGGGATCGCATGGGCTGGGCAGAAGACGAATTTCGCGGGATCGCTCTGGGCGACGCGCGCCGCGAT
>NZ_NHSQ01000122.1 GCF_016653465.1 Thiocystis minor
TGGCCGACTATCCAGCGTGCAATACCTATTTCTCGGTGTCGGCACTCAAGCCCGACGCCAGCGGCGCGAGAAAGCGGAGAAAGGAGAATTTCTCGCGTCAGTTTGTGGTGGTCCTGGACGACTCGCCTCCGCTGCCGGGGATCGAAGCGACCTGGATCTTGGAAACGAGCCAGCCGGAGGGTCGCAGCAATACGCAGATCGGTTTCCTTCTCACCGATCCGATTACCGACATCGGCATTGCGGGAAGACTCAATCAGGCGTTGGCGGATGCCGGGCACCTGCCGAACGATAAAAGCGGCAACAACCCGGTGCGTTACGTCCGCCTGCCTGTTGGCTCGAATACCAAGCATCAACCAGCACACCAACACCGCCTGCTGGCCTGGAATCCCGATGGTCGCGTCACCCTGGACGAACTGATCGGCGCGCTCGGATTTGACCGCGACGCGATCTTGAACGAGCCAGCACCTCAGCCGAAACCGGAGCGGGTGCGGGCGGATACCTCGCATCATGACCGATCCGAAGGTGGATTTTTCCGCTCGGTCAAAGACGCTGCGCTTGCCAATATGGACTGTTGGGTGCCTGTCATTTTCCCGTCCGCAAAACCGTATCAAGGCGGCTACCGCGTCACGTCCAAATCGCTTGGGCGACCCCACCTGGAAGAGGATCTTTCGCTCCACCCGTCCGGGATCAAGGACCACGGCGAAGAGCACGGCCTGACGGCAATCGATGTCGTGATGAAGTGGGGGACTCCGGCGCGCACTGCCAACGAGGCGGCGCTATGGCTTTGCAGCCAGATAGGCATTGATCCGGTATCGCTGGGATGGAACGAGCCGACTCCTGATGTCGATTTCAGCGGTAAGTCTGACCAAGCCAGTACCGGCGTCAAGGGCGAGCGCGCGCGCACGGATGACCGCGCGAACCAACGTCAGGAAGGCGAATGGCCGGAGCCGCAACCGATCACGGTTCAGGTTTCTCCAGAAGCCTATCCGCTGGACGCTCTCCCCAGGACCGTGCGGATGGCGGTCGAGGAGGTGCGCGCGTTCGTCAAGGCTCCGCTGGCGCTGATCGCATCGTGCTCGCTGTCGGCGCTCTCGGTGGCGATCCAGGGGCACTACGACATCAAGCGTGCCGAGAAGCTTGTCGGCCCCGTGTCGCTGGATCTATTGACCATCGGCGACAGCGGCGAGCGTAAGACCACCGTGGACGGGTTCTTTACTGCCGCGATCCGTGCCCACGAAGCCAAGGAGACCGAAGCCGCCAAGCCCGAACTGAAACGCTATGCGGCGAACATGGCCTCGTGGAAGTCCAAGCAGGAAGGCGTCTTAGCCGCCACCAGGGACGCGGCGAAGAAGGCGAAGAATACCGACGAACTGGACGCAGAGATGGAGCTGTTGCAGTTGGATGAGCCGGAAGCTCCGCGCGTTCCTAAGCTGCTGATGGGCGACGAGACCCCCGAAAATATGGCGTGGAGTCTGGCGAAGAACTGGCCCTCGTCCGGTGTCATTTCCAGCGAAGCGGGGTTGATCTTCGGTGCGCATGGCATGGGCAAGGACAGCATCATGCGGAATCTGGCGCTGCTGAATATTTTATGGGACGGCGGCACGCACTCCGTTGGGCGGAGGACTTCAGAGTCCTTTGTCGTGAAAGGCGCTCGCCTGACCGTGGCGCTGCAAATCCAGGAGACGACGCTCCGCAGTTTCTTCGACCGTGCTGGTGGACTCGCCAGAGGAACGGGGTTCCTGGCTCGCTTCCTCCTCGCGTGGCCGGAATCGACGCAAGGGTATCGCCCCTTCACCGAGGCACCCGAGGCATGGCCCCATCTGGCGCTATTCAATCGACGACTGACCGACATTCTGGAGCAGCCGGTTCCGCTTACGGACGATGGGACGCTGGAGCCGGTCATGCTCACGCTCTCACCGGAAGCGAAAGCCGCCTGGATCGCGTTTCACGATGCCATCGAGGAGGCACTGAAAGCAGGCGGGGAACTGCACGACGTGCGCGACGTGGCCAGCAAGACCGCCGACAACGCGGTGCGAATTGCGGCGCTGTTTCATATCTTCGAGGGCGGTATCGGACCGGTCAGCATGGAAGCGTTCGAGGGCGCAAGCCAGATTGCCGCATGGCACTTGACCGAGGCGCGGCGGTTCTTTGGCGAACTGGCCATTCCCGAGGAATTGGTGGACGCGGCGAAGCTCGACGCCTGGCTGGTGGAGCATTGCCTGCGCCACCGCATCGACCGCGTGAGCAAGCGTTACGTGCGTCAGCATGGGCCTCTGAGAGATGGAAGCCGACTGGAGACAGCGATTCAAGAGTTGGTGGAAATGGATCGGCTGAGGGCAGAGAAGGAGGGGCGGAGAACGATCCTGTTGCTCAACCCGGCGCTTTGCGAGGGCGGATTATGAGCATCGCTGACCTGATCCGAAAAACGCGCGCCGGGGACTTTGCTACGGCTACGGTTGCTACTGTTGCTACACATAGCCCGCAAAAGCCCGTTTACGCAACGCAACAAGGCCGAACCGTAGCACCAGTAGCAGATGTAGCCGTAGCAAACCCCCGGAACGCTGAAAACGCGATTGCAGCAAATGACGATCCCGAGCCGGTAAAAATCTACCGCCTGTTCGTCATCACCCGGCCAAACAGCGAGCAGTTCAGCCTGAGCAGAACTCCGCCCGCGACCCTGGCCGAGATCCAGGCGGACTATCCCGATTGTCGGATCGAGCCGATACCGGACCCGCCGCCTGCTGCCGCACTCGCCGACGACGACAAGGCGCTCGCCCTGGCGCTGCTGGATCACTGGCAGGAGGATGACCCGGACACCCGCCGCGGCTGGCTGGACGGGTTACGCGATCCCGAGCGGCTGGCAGGTATGCGAGCAATGGCGCATGCGCTCGGTGTGGCGGTCGCCGTGACACTCCCGCCTGACGACAGGCGCACCTGTCGGCAATGCCGGAATCTTTCCCGCAACGGTCGATGTCAGGCCGCCGAAGCTGGACGGCTACCGTTGACAGGCACTCGCTACGAACCCGATCAGAACGCGCTACAGCGGTGCGTGGGCTATGCACCTGGAGCGGATGACCCAGACAGGCGACCCGGTAAAGAACGGTTCCCAGGGTTGCATGCGCGGCTGTGGGCAACGGCGAGGGCACCGCGATGAACGATCTAACGACTATCCCAATTCCAACTGCCGCCCTGGAGCGGTTGCGGCAAGCGGCTCGTCTCAATTCTGAGATAAACACCTGGAAGCCTGCGCCGGGCGATGTGCTGGAAGGCGTGCTTGCTGGTTCGCGCATGGCATCCGGCCCATTCGGCGAGCAGCGGCAGATGATTATCCAGACGCCAGCGGGCGCACTGATCGCGGCATGGCTCACTGACTGGTTGCTGTCGCAGATGAAAGCCCAGCAAGCCGAGCGTGGGGATCTGGTCAGCCTCATGTTTCATGGACGCGAGCAAGGCAAGACGGGCAAGGCGTTCAACCGCTACTCGGTCACGGTCCTGAAGCCGTAGCCCCACCACCCATTCGCGCGTCATCGTGGCGCGCGTCCTAACCGAATCACCGAGGACCGAGAACGATGACCGAAAAGCGCATGCCCTACATCACCGACGCGCAGACCAAAGCGGCTCACGACCTGATGATGAGTGAAACCATGCAACGCCTGTGCGCCATGGCCGATGGCCTCGATATGAACCCGACCGACCCGGCGAACATTAAGACCGCGCTCGCGACAACCGGGATGAGCGTGATTCGCGGGCTGGACCATGGCCGCATCCACTTCGATGACGAGCACGACAAGATCATGCTTTTCGGCCTCTTGGTTGTGGCGATGGAAATCGTCATGGACGGCGAATTCGCGTCAGGGCTGACGCGGCAGACTGTGATGATGCAGTGATCTGGCATGAAGGGTATCGCCGACAGCGACCCCCTTCGATCATCGGCAAGACCAATAAGCAACTTGCCTTTTTCGTTGTATCAACGATAATCGAGACACCGATTAACCGTTGATACAACGAGAAATGAGCGACCACAAACCACGCGGCAGGCCAAAGATCGACGCACCGCTCACGCCCGGCGAGCGCACCCGGCGATTGATCGGCAAGGCGGATGCGGCGCTGCACCTGGATACCTTGCTCGGACCCATGCCCGACTCGGTTCTCCTGCTGGCGCTGACGAAAGCCTATCGCGCCAAGTCGGCACCCGCCTTTGCTCGCATCGCTGGAGAACTGGCGTCACGGCTGGGATTAAGCGTTGAAACAACGAATATTCCGAGCCTACCGATTATCGTTGAAACAACGGATATTCAGCCTGTCGAGATTCCCGTTGTCACAACGGAAATCCAGCCGTCCATCATTCCCGTTGTAACAACGGATATTCCCGGCCTGAGCAAAGACAAAGCCGCCCGCGACCGTCGCATTCGGGAACTGGAGGGCATCCCCGAGCGGCGCGCGTCCGAGATACTCAAGTCTGAAGGTTTCAAGTGCTCGCCGCGTACCGTCTCGAATGTGCGGAAACGGCTGGCACCATGACCGAACTGTCACAAGTCGAAATCGCTGATGCGCTCGGAGTCAGCCCAGGTCGCGTCTCCCAACTCGAACAGGTGGCGATGCGGAAATGCCGCGCATGGCTCAAGGACCGCGGCATCGGCGCTGCTGATTTGCCGGACGGCACACCACTCGACCCGCCGACTGGCGCGGTCATTCATTCAGAAATACCCAAGGAATAATCCCAATGATCGAATCTCAATCGCCGCTAAAAACCTTCGTTGAGCAGGAACTCGCCAGCCACGGCTGGTCCGTCGTCGACTTGGCGATTGCCAAAAAGATGCGTCCGTTTGTTTTTGATACTCGCAGCTGGGGATCGGTACGCGACAGCATTGTCGAGCGCAACCGGCACGAGCACGAATGGATGCTCAATGACGCACGGCAACGCGGGATTCTGTATTCCGCAAAGCTGAAAGACATTGGACTGGTTCCCGTGATCGCGTTGTCAAAGGCGAGACTGACCGAGCGCATGGGCTGGCACGGAATCATCGTTGAATCTATCCAGCCGTGGGAGGAGCCGAAGCCGGAGCCAGTCCCCGAGGTCAAGCCCGAGCCGATGCAGACCGGGTATCCGTTCGGTGGAGGCGCGAAGGTTGTCCATTGCCCGGCGGCTGCTGACGCCCCGCGTGTGGTGGATGCCACCCGTTAATCGAATCATCGGCGGTGACGATAACTATAGGCATCGTCAATCGTTATCGCCGATACTATTGAGTATTGATCGGAGCAAGGAGAAACAAGGTGCCCTTCGTGAAAGGCAAATCGGGAAATCCCAGTGGTCGACCTGCTGGCATCGTCAGTCAGATGAAGCTGCGCCAGTCCATCGAGAAGGATATTCCCGCGATCCTGGCCGCGATGGTGGAGCAGGCCAAGGCGGGCGATACCCAGGCGGCGCGGTTGCTGCTGGACCGCACCTTACCCAGCATCAAGCCGATGGATCAACCCGTCACTCTGCCCCTGGCTGGTGATGATCTGGCATCCGATGGCCGCGCCATCTTGACGGCGACCGGCAACGCCGACATCACGCCGGAGCAGGCAAGCCGTCTACTGGCCGGGCTTGGCAGTCTGGCGCGAGTGGTCGAAGTCGGTGAACTCATCAAACGAATCGAAAGCCTGGAGGCGAAGTATGCAGAATCGGATTGAGAGCAGGATCGAGAAGCTGGAGAACGCGATGGGTGCAGGTGCGGCGCGCGTGGTGCTGGTCTTTGGAGATGACGCCGAACCGCCCGAGGTCGAGGGCGCGGTGGTGGTGGTGCGAGTGGTCTTCGGCAAGGGAGGGGCGCATGACGATTAGACGCAGAGTTGAATGTCTTGAGCAGCGCGGCGCGGATGCCCGGTTGCCGAGTCTGGCTGAATCCCTGCTGGCTGAACGTGGTAAGCCGTTGGGGCTGGCATCGGAAGCCTTGACGCCAGAGATTGCGGCGGCACGGATGCGAGTGCATCAGATGCGAGCCGGAGCAGAGTGCAAACCTGCACCTTGACCAGACAGACACCCAGCCCGACACACCCGCCGCTTGGCGGGTTTTTTGTGGGGCATGGATTCTGGACAGCCGTTCGTCGGAAAAAAAAATGGGCAGCGATCCCTTGGCGGGGGTAACTTTGGGGGTAACAGCGTCAATCTTAAAAAATAATTGCTTTGTTATACAGCGACTTACGCCGATAATTCGGTAGACCTCGGCCCATACAACTCAAGCCTTTACCCGGTGATCGATACCACCTTCAATTTCCCGACGTGACTTAAACGTGACTTAAACGTGACTTAAACGTGACTCGTGACTCGTCGCTCTCGATCATCGCGACGGCTGCCCGCACATCCTCCGGCGCAAGATGCGCGTATCTCTCGGTCATCTTGACCGTCGTATGCCCCAGCAGATTGCGAACAGCGGTCAGCGGTACCCCTTCGATTCCGCGCAGCGGAGAGTTCTGAAAAAATCCAAATAGGATTCAGGGCGTGCGGCGAGCTTGCGATTCCATCCGGCCACGCTGGCGCAGGTGAGCTATTTGTAGCGGCCTGCAAACATCCGCGGCCCGACCTGCAAACATCGCAATTTTCGACCCGAATTAACTGCAAATATCGGGGATCCAGGACCCGGATTATTTGCCAACGAACCCAGATTATTTGCAAACAG
>NZ_NHSQ01000123.1 GCF_016653465.1 Thiocystis minor
GCAAGGGCGATGGCGAGCCCGGTTTGAAGACGATCTGGCTGGGCATGCAGCGCATCATGGACTTCGCCGCCGGGATCAAATAGGCCAGGGAGATGCCGGACACGGAAAGTTGTGTGTAATGGGATGGGGTAAGGGCTAGCCACCCACCCGTATCGAGTGTTGCGTCTGTGACGGACAGCGGCGTGCCGGTATGGACACTGGAGCGAACGTGAACAACACAGACGAAGCGTACACAGAGAATCTTGTAGGCCAGAGGGGCGAACGCACCGCCCTGAAGCGATTACAGCCTCGTCAAAGGTATAGATGCAGACGGCGACAGTGTTAACGTCCTGGAAGCCAATACAGAGGAATCGAGACGACGCGATGATGGACGAGATGGGGTGGCACTGCCGGGAAACCAGGCAGCGAACAGAGAACACAAACGTCGTCCTAAGGTCGCGTCACGGCGAGATTCCCGAGGGTCTGTCGGGGTCCGAGCGCCTGGCATGCAAGAAGAGAAGCGTCGAGAACTTGGGAGGCCCCATCGGCTCCCGGCGGTCAAGGTATGGCAAGCGGTTAATGAGACACGTCAGGGGAAACCCGGACACGGAATTAGACCGAATCCTGAAGCCAGCCGACCGGGGAAGTCATCCCGACCGAGAAGGAAGGGAGGCCGGAAGTGGGTGGGGAGTCAGACCGATTCATCGTACTCTGAGCGCGGGAAAGCCGCGTACCTGGGGAAGGGGTCGGCAGAGTGACGTAGCCTGCAAAGGACACTTCATCCGGACACGACGGGCCGGGCCATGAAGCCAACCTCCCTGCAGGGGATAGCGAACAAGGCGGCATCGGACCAGGCGTATCGATTCCGTAACCTCTTTGGCCTGCTGACGGTGGAGTTTCTGCTGTGGTGTTGGCGCTTCGTCAACCTGCGTGCGGCGAGCGGTGTCGACCGCGAAGACGCCAGAAGCGACCAGGAGAACCTCCGGGGCAATATTGAAAGACTGGTGGCGGCGGTGCGAGGGGGATGGTATCGGGCCAAGTTGGTGCTCAGGAGATATATCCCCAAACCCAATGGGAAATTGCGGCCGTTGGGGATCCCGGCAACAGCAGACAAACTGCTGCAGAGTGGAGTCAGCAAGATCCTGGAAGCCATCTACGAAGCGGACTTTCTCGATGGCAGTGATGGATATCGCCCCGGAGTGGGAGCTTTGGATGCGGTCAAAGCGCTGAGTGCGGCCCTGCGAAGTGGTCGTTACCACTACCTGGTCGAGGCGGACATCCGTGCCTTTTTCGACCGGATCGATCACGACAAGTTGATCGAATGATTGGCGCGGCGAATCGACGACAAAGCCTTTCTGAGGCTCATACGCAAATGGTTGAAAGCGGGCATTCTGGAGCCGGATGGAAGGGTGAATCATCCCGAGGAAGGTTCACCGCAGGGCGGGAGTGTTTCACCCATCCTTGCCAACATCTATCTTCATCATGCCCTGGATCTGTGGGTTGAGGAAACCGTCAAAGCGCACTGTCAAGGGGCGGTGTATCTGTGTCGGTATGCGGACGATTTTGTCTGTGCCTTTGAGCGTCAAGCCGACGCTGAGCGCTTCTATCGTGTGCTTGGAAAACGGCTGGAGACCTTTAGCTTGGAGGTGGCGGCGGAGAAAACGAACCTGATCCGGTTCAGTCCGCATGAATGGAAGGCGAGCGGCGCCTTTGAATTCCTGGGATTCGAGTTTCGATGGGGGATGGGACGCTGGCGCAAACCTGTGCTCAAGCGTCGCACCGCACGCAAGAAGTACCGTGCGGCCCTGACCAATTTCCAGGCGTGGTGCCGCCAGCATTGTCGACTGCCGAAAGCGATCCTCTTTGCGAAGCTGAATGCCAAGCTGCGAGGGTATTACCAATACTACGGACTCCGCGGGAATTTCGACAGCCTGGATGACTTTGACGATCAGATGAGGCGGATTCTCTTCCGGATGCTCAATCGCCGCAGTCAGCGGCGAAGCTACAATTGGGCGGGGTTCGCGGAATTGCTCAAGGTTTTCGGGCTCGAACGACCACGTATTTGCCATGACTTCTGAGCATCCGCACATCCAGTGTCGCCTGATGTGCGAAGCGAGTCACTTTGAAGAGCCCCGTGCGGTAGTTCCGCATGCGGGGATCTGTGCGGGGGCGGTCGGGCAACTGGCCGTCCTACCGCGATATTACTTTTATGATTCAAGGAATGTTGCGTGACCACAAGATCCGCCAGCTCCCTTATCGCGCTACGCCAGCTTGCCTGTTTAGGATTCCCGGGACGCGCACTGTTTCTTGATCTCTGCGCCGTCATCGACACCCTGATTGGCTTTGAGACGGCCCAGGCGGTCTTTCTCGACGAGCGTCTGGGCATCGCGGATGTCCTGTTTACGACCGACATGCCGCCTTCATTCACCGAGGAGCTTGCCGAATATTTCACCGAGAATCCACGCGGTGATGGGGCGGTCATCACAGCCGCGGTGGCATTCTCACGCGGCTACCGGGTCTTGCGTCATAGCCAGCTCGTCTCGCCAAAACAGATGCACAGCACGGAGTTCTATCATCGCTTCGGGCAGCCGCATGGCGTGCACTGGGTTGCTCAGATGCATCTGCTCGACGACAGGAGTCCAATTGCCTCACTGTCCTTTGCACGTCCTAACGGGACGCGCGATTTCAGCGCTGCTGACGAAGCCGTGCTCGTCCGCGCCGAACCCTGGATTGCCCACGCCCTGGCATATCCAGGGCCGTTCCAGGAGGGACAGGAGATAACCGATTGGCACGGCAGCGATCGAGGTGCGCTGGTGCTCGACGAGAATGGACACCTGGTCGCCTCCTGCTCGACCGGTTATCGGCTGCTGCAGCAGGCCGCGGGGGTTGGCGCAACCGGGCGGCGAGACGCCCGACTAGCGGTCGATGCGTTGGCCAAACGTCTGGTTGACACTGTGCTCAGCAGCCTGCGCGGGAGGGGAGTCGAGCCACCTCTTCTGGTCGTGCTCAACCCATACGGCAGATTCAAGCTGCGCGCCTACTGCCTGGAGACCTTCTTCGAAGGCCAGACGCCGCAGGTGGCCCTGCACATCGAGCGACAGATCCCCACCAGTCTGCGGCTGTTCCGCTCACCGCGCTTCCTATCCCTCGCCCCGCGAGAACGCGACGTGTGCCTGTGGCTGGTACGGGGTCGAACCACCGGAGAGATCGCTGCCCTGCTCGGCATCAAGCCCGCCTCGGTGATTCACTACACCCGCTCTCTTTATGCCCGGCTCAAGGTCGGGAGCAAGCGGGATCTGTTGTTGGCCCTGCTCGGTCCGACCGAGGATTGACTCAGCCGGGATCAACACCGTCTGCTGAACGTGACCGCTCCGGTGCTGATCCGCCATCCTCGGCGCAGCAGAACCCTGCCAAGTGAAGTCGCCAGCGTTCTTCGACTTGGAACTGAGGACCTGACCGCGTCGACGGCCATTGAGGCTGATACGATTCAAGTAATTGATAAATAAAATATTTTTAAACTGAACCCATGCCTAGTAACGAGAGCGCACCAACTCTTGGACTCACTCGAACAGCTTGCCTCTCACTCGGGACAGGCTTTAGGGCATCGCAAAATATCCCCCTGTCGGGGGGGATTTAAGCAAACACGAGAAGGTTAACATCACCCAAATCAGTTGGGTGTGGCGGTATCGACCCAAGCACCTCGAACACATAAAGGCGCCAAGTGCCTTTCCGGAAGCCAATCCAGCACCGGAAAGCGACCGCGGAAAGTTGATTTCGCGCTTGATCGGACAGCAGTGACTCATCGTATCGGGCATCCCAGGATCAAGGCCGACAGATTGCCAGGGACACTGTGCCTCTTCGAGACGATTCAACCGAACTCATGACACCTTAAACGAGCCGCGGACGGGGAGAACGATGCCAATCAAGATCGTTATTGCCAATGATCAAACACTGTTTCAAGAAGGTTTGGCGCTCATGCTTGCAACAAAGAGCGAGTTTGAACTGATTGGGCAGGCGACGAGTGGAACAGACGCCTGGGAACTCATTGGAGATTTACAGCCGGATGTCGCGATTCTCGATCTGACCCTGTCCGAGCCACACTCCCTCGATATAGCGGAGCGCATGCGGGAGAGCGGCCTCGATACGCGCATCATTCTGCTGATGATCAACGACGACTCCTATGACGTCCTGCAGGCCGAACAAGTGGGTATCACGGGTTATGTGCTGAAGAATGCCAGATTCGAGGAACTCGCCACGGCGATCCGGATCGTCGCCGCCCAAGGCTTCTTCTATAGCCCTGCCGTTCAGAAAAGACGATTAACCAACACGCCAGCAGCGATGGGCGGCATGGACCTGTCGACCCGGGAACTTGAAGTGATGCGGCTGATCGCGCTGGGAAACAGCACCAAGGGCATCTCGCGGATGATCAATATCAGCCCTCGGACGGTCGATACCTACCGAGCACGGCTCATGAAGAAAGTCGGGGCGCGGAAGCTCGCGGATATTGTCCGGTACGCCGTTCACGCTGGAGTGATCTGAGATACACCGCATCAACCTCGACAATCGTCCAATCTGTCGGGGTCGATCCATAGCAAAAACAACGCTTATCGCCGTGGACGGGGACGGATTCGTCACTGAGGCAGGCTATATCCTTCCCGAACGATATAGAGCACCGCTTGGGGCGCCCCCTGATCGCTGGTATCGATCCAGCCGAATCCCTCGCTGGGCCAAGGGGTCAGGTGGTTGAGTTTGCTGTAATCCTGCTCGAAGGCCATTGTATCGACTTGCGCGTTGGCTGGCGAAACCTCCACTCGACACAGCGTTGCGCGACAGGCCATGGAGTCGAACGACAAGGAGCCGACCTCGCCGCCCTGAAAATGATCGTTCAACGCCAACTCCGCGGATTGAGCCCATTTCGGATCCTGCTCCTCCTTATCAAAGGCCGTTTGAATCAAGGCGGTCTGATATCGGATCTGCTCTTCGGCTTGCAGCGCCGCCTGCTCCGGATCCTGACTCGCGGCATCAACGTCCGGCTCGCCAGTCATGCTTGCATTGGCGCCACTCGTTTCCACGTCTCGAGGTATCGCGGAAAGCTGAGACTTGATCGAGGAGAGCTCATTGTTCATCGCACGCAGTTCACGTCCTGTTTCCAATCTTTCCGATTTGAGACGATCGATCTCGCCCCTCAGACGCCCGAGTTGCTCAAGATCCAAGGTTTGAGTATCAGTTTCTTGCGCGGTAACGGATTCCAGGGCAGGAGCGTTGATCCTGAAGTAGATAAAACCGCCTACAAGCGCCGTTGCACCGATCAGGACGGCCGTAATGACGCGTTGCTGTTTAATCACCTGACTCATTGCTTGCATCCTCAGAAACAGATCAGAGATCCCGCTCGCTTGCGGGACCTATCATGGTGAAACCAGGAATGAACTGTGAAATCAATAAAGTCAATGCCTTGTAAGGAATTGATTTGCGCGTGATGAGTGACCCAAGGAAGAGTTCAGGATCGGACCGCATTCACCCGGCAACCGATGTGATGAGGTTTGACCGGCATATTTATGGCTACGCACAAGAACAGGGTGTGACGCCATCCTTGGCACGGGAAAGGGAACAGCCCGGCTGGCGTTGAACCTCTTGGACGAGGTCTCTTAAAACCGCCAGGCTTGGCCAGCCTAGGGAACTTCATTTACGCTATAAGTGTGAATTTCAGAAGCCTGACCGCTGTAGGTCCGCGGGATAGTGCAACTGAAATAATAGTGCGAATAAGGGGCGGTAACAACAGACCCGAAGCTAAGACCCTGCGCATCAGCATTCGATCCGCTGGAGCTTTTACTCTTGTAGTTATAATATTTTTTAGTACCTAACGCATAGGCGGAGAACAAGCTGCAATTGACATTAAGACTGTAATGTCTGTCAGTGACATTCATATATCCGGAACTGATCGCTGCCGAATCGTGCACCGCAGGACAGTCCACAAACATATCAGAGGTGGTTGAGGTATTTCTGATAGAACCATAATTATAGCCTGGAGTCCCGCCGAACACCCTCACGCACATTGAACCCGGATAGTATTTCACATCACCCGCCAATGCGGAACTGACCCCGATCATCGAGATCGCAGCCGCCGTTAAACACATGCCTATCATGCTGATAGTGGATCGAGTCGTCATGTTTCCTCTTGCGTTTTTCGCGATTATTGCTGGCCAGGCTGCCATAGTTGTTTGCCTAGAGTGAAGATGCAGGCGCAGCCTCATACTCTTGCGACTGGTTGAAATAGATCTGCTTGCATTCATCTGTAAAGAGCCGATATGCAGTACGCCATTCCGCCGGTGGGCCACTCCTAGATAACCACCGAATCTATTTGTATCTCAGGCTCACTACTGGTTCCAGTCGTTAAAAATACTGATCTTGTGTCATGGAAAATACGGACTCCGGAAAAGGGTAAAGTAGAGAGCAGGCATCCGGTGCCGAGCTATGCTCGGATCTGGTGTATGAGCGAAAGCTGATCGGGGGTCTTGGAAGGCGGCGCACCGTTGCGGACAATGTGGTTGTCACAACACACGCCAGCAACGAAGAGGTGCGCCATGAGCGACGATACGAGCAAGCAGACCAGCGGTGCAAGCCCGCTGTCCACACCGGTCCTGGACGAGCTGAGTCTGCCGTTGGAGGAGTTGGTGCGCCGTGGCGCCCGTCAGCTCATCCAACTCGAATTTGCCGGCGCGCTGTATCACATCACGGCGCGCGGTGATCGGCGTGAGCCGATTTACGATGACGATCGGGACCGCGAGACCTTTCACGAGGTGCTGGCGGAGGTCGTCGAGCGGTTCAACTGGCTCTGTCACGCCTATTGTCTGATGACGAACCACTACCACCTCGGCACTTCCACTTCCACACGGGGGTAATCGTCGCCCTTGTCCAAGCACAGATGCTGAGCGGTATCGGGCGTTGGCTGGGGGCGCGGGAACATGAGCGTGGCCAGCGTCGAAGACACTAAACGGCGATCATGGACATTGGCGCCTACCACCCCGTAACGTTCTACCTGTGGACGCGGCGTTGCTGTACCATCGTTGCACGACAAGCGAAACCGGATCGCGCCGCGCACGATGCACGCCCTCAAGACCGAGACCCTGACCATCCGCCTCTGTCCCGCCACCAAGGTCGCGCGACGCCAAGCCGCCGAGCAGCAGCATCGCAGCCTGTCGAATATGCGGGAGGCGATGATTCGGGACTATCATGGTCGCCAGCTTGCGTTGAAAGCCAATCAACAGGGATGGATTCACGATGGCTCAACCGACTGACGATCGCAACGAGGCGGACACCCGCGCCGAACTGATCGATCCCGCGCTACGCGAGCGCGGTTGGCTGCATGAGCAAGGCATGCTCAAGCGGGAGGTGTCCGCTGGCACCATCGAGATCGTTGCCGGAAAAGCCCGCCGCAGTTGTTGGCTTTCATTGCGATGAAGGGGCGCGCAATTGACGCCGTGTTGGCGGAGTCGCGGGCGCCGATTCGCGTTGAAAATGCTCGTCTCCGTCCGTGAGTCCATCTTCGCAAAGACCCAACACTAAAGGAGCGCTCTGTTGATCAAATCATTACGTGCTCGACTCTTTTTCTGGATGCTCGGCGGGAGCGGACTGATGTTTCTGCTCGCCTTCGGCACCATTGCCACGCTCGCGCAGAACAACGCTCGCGAGCAAGCCTTGGCGCTGGCGCGCGACATGGGCGATACCTACGCCAACCGGATCGAGGCCGAGTTCGCGCATTCCTACGCCGTGGCGGAATCGCTGGCCCTGGCGGTGTTCGCCATCCACCAGCGGCAGCCCGAGCGCGCCGTTGCCTCGGCGGTCAATCAAGCGGTGCTCGAAGCCAATCCGCAACTCATCGGCCTGGGTTCCTACTGGGAGCCGAATGCTTTCGACGGACGCGACAGCGAATTTGTCGGCGTCGCGCCGGAAAACGATCAGAGCGGTCGTTACATCCCGTATTGGAACCGTGCGGGCGGATCGGTCGCCGTGGAGCCAGTCACGGAGTATGAAACCGCGGATTGGTACAACATCCCCAAGCAAACCCGTCAACCCTGGGCGAGCGAGCCCTATGCGTTTCCCATCGGTGGACGCCCGATCATGATGGTCTCGCTGATGGTGCCGATTCTCAGCGAGGGGCGTTTCCTGGGGGCGGTCGGCGCGGATTATCCGCTCCAGGCACTTCAGAGCATCCTGGCCGAGGTGCGGCCATTCGGTTCCGGCCAAGCCAGCCTGCTGTCCAACGCGGGCCTGTACGCCAGCCACCCCGACAGCGCCCGGCTGGGACAGGCGGCGCACGACCTGCCGGCGGAAGCGCTGGCGGCGATCCAACAGGGACGGCCTTACGAGTTTGTCGATGGTGCCGGTTCGATGTCGCTGGTGCGCCCGATCAAGCCGGGCAAAGCGCAGAATACCTGGGCGTTACTGCTCACCTTTCCCGTGGACGCGGCCTTGGTCGAGGCGCGCCGGATGACCTGGCTCACCGCCTTGATCGGCGGCGTGGGGTTACTGATCCTGGCCGCCGTGATCTGGCCACTGCTCACCCGGTTGCTGCGTCCCTTGAAGACGCTGGCGCACACCCTGTCCAATTGGGAGGGCGATGTCACCCAGCAATTAGCCGTCGTCCGCCAGGACGAAATCGGCGTCATCGGGACGGCCTTCAATACCTTCATGGCGCGTCTGCGCGAACTGGTGCTGGCCATCGCTCGGGAAAGTCGCCACCTGGACGCCACGACCCAGGCACTCATTGCCGCGACCGAGGCGGTGGTCCAGCATTCGCAACAACAGCTTGAGGCGGCGGGCCAGATGCAACGGGAGATGGACGACATCGCCCAGTCCATCGTCGCGGTCGCCCAACAGTCGGAGCAAGTACAGGAACTCGCGCGGAACACGGGGCAGTTGACCGCGAGCGCCGCCAACACCGTCAATCGCACCGCCGAGGACATCGGACAGATCGACCACACCATGCAGTCGGTGGCCGCCGGCGTCCAACGGCTGGACGATCGCTCGCGCGAGATCGGCACCATCGTCAATGTCATTCGCGAGATCGCCGAGCAGACCAATCTGCTGGCATTGAATGCGGCCATCGAGGCCGCGCGCGCCGGGGAGCAGGGGCGCGGCTTCGCGGTGGTCGCCGACGAGGTGCGCAAACTGGCCAATCGGACGGCCCAGGCCACCAGCGAAGTCACCGAGACGATCCACACCATCCAGCAGGAAAGCGCCCAAGCCGTGAAAACGGTGGGGGTGACCTCGGCGCAGATGAGTCGTGGCGTCGCCCTGTCGCGGGAGGCATCGACGGCCATCGAAACGATTCGTCTGCACGCGGAGGAGATGCTGAGTCGGGTCTCTACCGTCACCCAGCAAGCGCATCAGCAAGCCGCCACCAGTCAGGCGCTCTCCGACAACGTCGACAGCATGGGCACCTTCGCCAGGAAGAACGATCAGGACATTCTGCTGGCGCAGGCGGGCGTTCAGGGACTAGCGGAACTCGCCAGCAAACTCAATGGGTTGGTCTCCCGGTTTCGGGGTGTCGACGGCGTGTAAAAAGGAGATCGTCAGTACCCGGATCGCGACGCTTACGCAGGGCTTGCCGAGTCTGTCACACGCGGATCTGCTGCATGGCGCGAGCGAAAGTCTGCTGTCGGTGAGCAATTTCCTGGTCGCGCTGGGCGTGTTCTTGCGGATCAGAGGGTTCGGCCGGCCAGCGGCGGCGGGGTGATCGCGATCCAAGACCTCGGCGCATGGGAATCGCCGGACATCGAATTCACCTCAACGTAGACTGGACGCTCTCGTGACCGAACCCATGCACGCCCCGCATCCCCTGGCCCAGCAAACCATCCGTCGTCTCACCTGGCGGCTGATCCCCTTTCTCGGCCTGCTCTATCTCGTCGCCTATCTCGACCGGATCAACATCAGCTTTGCGGCCCTGCAGATGAACCAGGATCTGGGGTTGAGCGCGGTGGCCTATGGCACTGGCGCCGGGCTGTTCTTCCTTGGCTACGTACTGTTCGAGATTCCCAGCAACCTCCTCCTGCAACGCATCGGTCCGCGGATCTGGATCGCCCGGATCCTGGTGAGCTGGGGTCTGATTTCGATGGCGATGGCCTTGACCCAGGGGGAAATGAGCTTTTATGTGCTGCGCTTTCTGCTCGGGGTGGCGGAGGCCGGTTTCTTTCCCGGCATCATCCTCTATCTGACCGGCTGGTTTCCGGCATGCGAACGGGCGCGGGCGGTCGCCCTGTTCGCCACCGCCACCGCGCTCGCCGGGGTCATCGGCAGTCCGCTGTCCGGTGCCCTTCTGGAACTGGACGGATGGTGGGGTTGGCGTGGCTGGCACTGGCTGTTCGTGTTGGAGGGGTTGCCGGCGGTGCTGCTGGGCCTGGTCGTGCTGTTCAAGCTGCCTGATCGCCCCGACCAGGCCCGCTGGCTGCCCGCGGACGAATGCGCCTGGTTGACGCACACCCTGCAACGGGAGCGGGACACCGCCCACGCGCAGTCCCGGCAAACGCTGGGCGAGGCGCTGACGCATCCGCGCGTGTGGCTGCTGGGTATGGTCTACCTGTGCATGGTCATTGGCATGTATGGCATCGCCTTGTGGCTACCGCAGATGCTGCGGGCGCTGACCCGCGTCGATGAGTTCGTTCTGGGCCTGCTCAATGCTCTGCCATTTCTGGCGGCGGCGGCGGGGATGGTGCTGATCGGGTGGCATTCCGACCGGCACGAGGAGCGCCGCTGGCATGTCGCCGGCTCACTGGCCTTGGCGGCGGTCGGGGCGCTCCTGGCGGCGAGCGCCCACCACCTACCGCTCGCGCTGCTAGCCTTTTCCCTGGCGGCGGTCGGCGTGTGGGGCGTCATGGGGCCGTTCTGGGCGCTGGCGACCTCGTTTCTCCGTGGCGCGGCGGCAGCGGCTGGAATTGCGCTGATCAATTCGCTGGGCAACGTCGGCGGTTTTCTGGGGCCGTACTTGATGGGGTGGTTCAAGCAAGTCACGGCGGGGTACGGCGCCGGACTAGTGGTGGTCGCGGCCATCCTGCTGGCGGGTGGCGCCATGGTCTTGACGATGCGGCCCGCGCGCTGACAGGCGGTGACACTCGAATCCGCGAAGCGATGTTGAGATGATTGAGGATCATGGGAAGCGTCAAACGGTTGGCTGATGAAGTGGCACGCGGACTGGGCGAAGTGCATCCGAACCTGCGCAAGACGGTGGTCAGTCAGCTGGCGCTGGCGGTCGGTGCGATGATCGAAGGCCAAACCCCGAACACGGTGGAACTGGCCAATCTGCTGCCGTTGGACACCGAGCGGCAAGACAGGCGCGAGCAATGGCTGAGGCGCTCGAAGGGGATGCGTCAGTTGAACGGCGTCTACACCCAGGCGTCGAACCGGCGGCATCGGCGGGTCGGCCATCTCTTTCAGGGGCGATTCAAGGGGATTCTGATCGACAGGGATGCCTACCTGCTGGAGCTGACTCGCTATGTGGTGCTCAATCCGGTCCGTGCCGGCATGGTCCGGTCACCGGAGGAGTGGCCGTGGAGCAGCTACCGGGCCATGGTCGGCGAGGTCTCCGTGCCGAGCTGGCTGGCGGTGGACGGATTGCTGCGCCAGTTCGGCGAGACGCGCGAGGAGGCTTGCGACGAGTACCGACGCTTCGTGAGCGAGGGGCGCGGCGCGGGCGATCTTTGGAACAATCTTCGCCAGCAGGTTTATCTGGGCGATGCGGACTTCGTGGAACGGATGCAGGCCAAGGCGCACATTCGTGGGGATGTGCTATCGGTGCCCAGGATCCAGCGCCGTGCGCCGGCTCTCGCGTTGGAGGAGATCGCCGAACGGGATGCCGATCGCGACACCGCGATCCGTGCCGCTTACGCGACCGGCGCCTATAGCTATCGGGAAATCGCCCGGCATTTCGGCCTCCACCTCGCCAGCGTGGGGCGGATCGTCAGAAAAGGCTTGGAATCCGGAGTCACATTGAGCATCGCGGACGACAAGCGAAAATGACTTGAAGGTAGATGCCAACAGTTCTCCGAGTAGATCCGTACAGATTCTTTATCTACGCGGGTGATCGAGATGAACCACCGCACATCCATGTGGAAAGAGACGACGAGGTCTGTAAATTCTGCCATGTGGAAAGAGACGACGAGGTCTGTAAATTCTGCCATGTGGAAAGAGACGACGAGGTCTGTAAATTCTGGCTAGATCCGAGAAGACTACAGAGAAGCGGAGGTTTCAACCACGCAGAGAGGCGCCGAATTCATGATCTCGTACAAAGGCATCGCGAAGACGTAGCCATTTTCACGAGTTGTCTCTAATCACGGCCAAGGTTAGCATCTGTTCTTTTCGCGCATCCGGTCGATGCTTGCCCTACGCGTTGGCGTTCTGATTTTCCGGTCACGCGTCACCCTCCGAGGACGAGAACCATGTTGCAGATAATAACGCGGGTGGCCGTGTATGCCCTCGCACTTAGCTTGGGCGCTAGTGGTTGCAGCGATTCCTCTGGCGACCACAATCTATCGTGTGATCTGGCCCCGGCCAGCGAGGTCGGCGCGACCCTCGGCTTGACCGGTCTGCTCGCGCCCGTCGCCGGGATCGAATTTCCAGGGACCGCCTACGCCGTCACGAGTTGCAGTTATGGCCTCGGCAACAACTCTCGCACGGTCATCATCAACTTCGACGCCGGGACCGATGCCGAAGGTTTTGCGGCCAGCAAACAGTCGTTCGTCCAGGCTGGCGTGCCCGTGACCGATGTCTCGGGCCTGGGAGAGGCGGCGTATTTCTGTGCCGCGGGTACCCAACAGGTTGCCAGCAACACCCTCGTGGTGCTCAAAGGGAGCACCTCGGTGCTTATTCCCTCCGGCGCCTCGCGCGCTCAGGAGGAAGCGCTGGCCAGACAGATCCTCGCCAAGCTCTAGTTCCAACGATCTAAATCCCGCGCGCGAGGCGTTTGACCCTGAGGGCGCCTCGGCCGGCGCGGCGCAAGGCGAGGATCGCCGGCGTTTGATTCGCCGCGTTCATCGACCGTTTCGATCCACCATCTGCGCGAGGAGTTGTGACCATGCTTCGTACCATCCTGATCACGCTGAGCCTCTCCTTGTGCGCCGCTGGCGCTTGGTCAGACGCCACCCTTCCCACCAAGGATCTGGAGGGCACCCAGGACAACCCGCTGCTGAAGCGCTATGAGGGATCGTTCATCGTTGCCCATGACGGCAAAGCCTTCGACGAATTCGTTCTGCCAACAGGGCCGCTCAAGGAAGACACGGACAAAGAACGGCGCGATCAGCATAACAACCATTGGTTTGCGCCGGAGCAGAGTCTGGCGTTGGAGGGGCGGACCACCCGCTTGGTCTATGTCGTCCCGGCGGGTCGCTCGCCCCTGGAGATCGTGCGCAATTACCAGGACGAGATCGAGGCGCTAGGGGGTCAGGTGCTGTTCGCCTGCAAGGGCGAGGCGTGCGGAGGAGACCCAGGCCGTTCGAGCAGCGGGGGTGGCGGCGAGATGAGCCTCGCGATGGTGTTGTACCCCGAGGAGCGGATCAACGACCCCGCCTTTTCCAATGGAAACTGCGCGCTGACGGAGCGGATCAAGGACCAGCGCTACTTGGCAGCCGAACTGCCGGAGCAGCAGGCCCACGTCTCGGTGCTCACCTACACCCTGAAGGTGGGTTCCTCTTGCAAGGCGCTCGACGGGCGCACGGTCGCCGTGGTGGATATCGTCGAGTCCCAAGGGCGTGAGCAGAAGATGGTCAAGGTCGACGCGGCCGCGATGGCGCGCGCCATCGCCACCACCGGGCGCATTGCCCTCTACGGCATCCTGTTCGACTTCGATCAGGCCGTAGTGAAAGCAGAATCGGCACCGGCCCTGACGGAAATCGCCGCGCTGCTGACCGCAAACCCGGATCTCAAGCTGCTGGTGGTCGGGCATACGGACATGGCCGGCACCTTCGAGTACAACCGGGCCCTCTCCCAGCGGCGCGCCGAAGCGGTCGTCACGGCTCTGGTCCGCGACCATGACGTCGACAACGCGCGGCTGTTGCCGGTGGGCGTGTCATTTGCGGCCCCGTTGGCGTCGAATCAGACGGAGGAGGGACGCGCGCAGAATCGGCGGGTGGAGTTAGTGCAGTATTGAAGTCACGGACTACATCAATCTTAATCCTATCTCGACAGCGCCATCCGCAATCCTCTCGCCAGGCTGACGACAGCCAGCACGGCCGCGCCGGCGATGACGCCAACCAGGGCGGTGATTGAGAGTGGAGCGATCGCGGCCAAGCCGCCGACGGCTCCCGGAAAATTGGCCAGACCTTGGCTCAGATGATGGATCCAGTCATGCAGGCCGGGGATTCCATGCACCAGGATTCCGCCGCCGACCAGAAACATCGCGATGGTGCCCGCGATGGAGAGGCCCTTCATGAGTAACGGCGCCGTGCGCAGAATGCCGCGCCCGAAGGCGCGTTGCCAACGCCTGAAAAACCCTTCGCCGTCTCGGCGGCTTAGGGCGAGTCCGGCATCGTCGAGCTTGACGATCCCCGCGACCAGGCCATAGACGCCGACGGTCATCAGCAGGGCAATGCCGCTCAGCACCAGAATCTGGGTCAGGAGCGGAGCCGCTTCGACGGTTCCGAGCGTGATGACGATGATCTCGGCGGACAGGATGAAATCCGTTCTGACCGCGCCGGCGATCTTGTCTCGCTCCAGCGTCATCAGATCCGTCCCGGGATCCACGAGCGCGGCGGTCAGTTCGGCGTGGCGGGCGTTGGTTTCGGCCCCGGAATGCAGAAATTTGTGCGCGACCTTTTCAACGCCTTCGTAACAGAGATAAAGCCCGCCGACCATCAATAACGGTAGGATCGCCCAGGGCGCGAGCAGGCTGATCGCGAGCGCAGTCGGTACCAGAATGAGTTTGTTGATCAGCGATCCCTTGAACACGGCCCAGACGACAGGCAGTTCCCGCTCGGCCCGGACTCCCTGCACCTGCTCGGCATTCAGCGCGAGGTCGTCGCCCAAGACGCTGGCGGTCTTTCTGGCCGCGACCTTGGTCAAAAGAGACACGTCGTCCAGAACGGTCGCGATATCGTCAATCAATGCAAGCAGGCTGGTTGCCATGGTGTCCTTACTTCCTGTCTTTATGAACGAAAAGGCATATTTGACCATAACGACAAGCCCCGCCCTTTTAGGGCGAGGATCTCGTATTCTATCGTGCATGGAAACACAGACCAAAATGCTCTCGGTTCGGATTCTTAGGGGGGGATGGGTCAGTAATGGCCTTTCCATACCCGACTCAGCGGTGTTTGTCGAGATCAACGAAGCGTACAGCACGCAAATCTGTTCCGGCTGCGGGACGATTCCCGACAGCGCCCCGCAAGGGTTGGCCGGGCTTGCCGTGAGACATTGGGTGTGCTTCGGCTGTGGAGCAACGCACGACCGCGACATCAACGCGGCGCGAAACATCCTCAATGTCGGATTGGGATGCCAATCTCGTTAGACGACGTCCCTACGAGGGCCGGGAATCTCTCGGCTGAAGCCGGGAGGCATCAAATGCTGGATTCGCTTGTGCCGAGCAGGGAGAGCGTGGAAAATTCCCGGTTATTTTGTTGGATGATCCGAACGAGACCCGCTATGTCCGCTCCACCACGTTTTCTTTATCCCTTGACCTTCCCCTTGCGGCTCATGCCGAGTGTCATGCACAGCCGGGTGCTGGCGACGATGCTCAATCAGGTGATGAAAGAAGCCCTGCTAGAGGGCGAACTGGATTTTCTGCAGGGGCGCCGGGTCGCGATCGAGATCGATGATATCGGGGTACGTTATCTGCTTGGGCTCGCCGATGGGCGCATCCGGGGATATGGCAACGAGGCCAAGGCCGATGCCAGCATCGCGGGCGGTCTGCGGGAGTTTCTGCTGCTTGCCGCGCGGCGCGAGGATGCGGATACGCTCTTTTTTCAACGTCGGCTGAGGATGTCCGGCGATACCGAACTGGGTCTGTATCTGAAGAATTTTTTCGATGCCTTCGAGCCGCCCGCGCGCTGGGCGCCATTGACTCGGGCACTGGATCGCATGGCGAGTCTCCGCTTTCCCGGCCGTTGATCCGCCATCGCGCCGATCCGGATCGGCGCGATGCCGAGTGAAAGGAACGCATTAACCACAAAAACACTAGGGGATGGGTGTCTCGTCCATCCCCGTGCGCTGCCTGAAGCCGTTTTCAGACTCCCCTCCTAACGAATATTCTCCGGCTCGTCGTTCTGCAGATAGGCTTCTTCCTCCGGAGTCAGATCCACCTCGTCGAAGCCGTTGATCATCGGCATGATGTGCTCGCGAAACGAGTGTCCGGTGGTCAGCATGTAGACATGGATGATGACGAAGGTCAGGATCGTGAAGGCGGCTGCGGTATGCACCAGGGCCACGCCCTCCAGCCATTGGGTCGCCTGGGGTACGTCCCGCCACAGGAAATAGAATAGATAGATCAACCCCGAGCCCCAGATCAGCGGGAACAACACAATCTTGAGCATCAGATAGGTGAGCGCCTGCAAGGGGTTGTGCTTGCGCCAGAACGCCTTGCGGTAGGGATGGTGCTCACCCTTGAATATGCCGAGGATATAAAAGCGCAGCACTCCCCACATCCCTTTGACGGTCGGGATGAAATGACGCCAGTTGCGGGTCGTGAACAGCCAGAAGATGCTGAAGGCCCAGAGCAGGAGTAGCGCGAAGGCAGCGAGGGTGTGCAACGTGACCGCGTCCTCGAAATCAAAGAGATCATGGAATCCGTGCAGTCCGAAACCCGTAATCATCAGGAACATGATCAGAAGCATCTGCGACCAGTGCCAGAAACGCTCGAACAGGCTGAAAATCTTGACGCGGCGCGTGGCCATCAATGTTTTGCTCCTTTGGGCGAGAAAAGACGGATCAGGGCATGGATCAGAATGCCGAGCAGGGTGCCGGCGACCGCCAGGATGCCGAGCAGATCCACCCAGTAATTGTGATCGCGTCCCGGCAGGTAGATCCCTTCCACTCCTTCTAGTCGACCCTTTTCGGCATGACAGCTTTCGCAAGACAGCGAGTCTTCCTTGGGCGCGACCATGTGCGTGATCGGCCAGTAGGAGAGCGTCTCGACGAAACCGAACTGACCGGAGTAGGGGAGATTGAATTGTTTCATCCCGTGCTCGATGGCCTTGCCCATGTCGTAATTGCCCCAGTAGGAGTCCTCGTCCTCGCCCCAGAGGTGGGTATAGACCAGGGTGCCGTTCCCGAGATCGGCGGGTAGCCAGGTGCGCATCTGCTTGAACGGCCAGATGCGTGAATCGCCATCCTCGCGCGAACCGCTGAAGTCATTAATGGCGACGGCTTGGTTGACATCGAATTTGGTGTCGATGGTGGTGTAGTTCATCTGCCCGTCGAACCAGCGATAGAGTGGCACGATGTTTTCGCCGTAGGTAAAGTCACCCTTGATCGACTTATAGGTGTAGCGGTGCTCGCCGTTTCCCTGGGTGTAACCGTGTTCGTGATAACCCTCGCCGTTGCGGGTCTTGCCAGCGGTGCGCCAGTCCCAATCGGTCATGGTGGCGACGCCGCCGCGGGCAAATTCCGGGATATGACAGGTCTGGCAGGCGACGCTGGAGACATGGTCGTTGCGCTTGAAGGCGGCGAGCGAATCGACCGGATGCGGTTCGAGACCATGGCAGGACTCGCAGGTGGCGACATCGCGACGCTGACCGGGTTTGCCGACGCCTTCATGGTCCTTGGCGGCAATCTCGTAGCGACTGCCGGCCCAGACATGCGATTTGGTGACATGACAGGCGGTACAGGCGAAGTTGAGCCCGTCCACGCCCATGTGCACGTCAAGTTTGCGGGGCGGGTTTTTCAGCGCAGAGGACAGATCGCCGTGCTTGACGTTATCGCCGCCGCCGCCGTTAAAGTGACAGGTGCCGCAGTTGGCGCGTTCGGGCAGGTCGACGCTCTGCGCCACCAGCGCCAGATCGATGGCGGGTTTACCCTCGAACATGACCGAACAGGCCGGGCTTCCCGCGCTGTTTGGCGTCTTGTAATAGGTGCCGGTGGTGTCGTGACAGACTAGGCAGTCGATGTTGGTCTCGTCGCTGAAGTCGAAGTTCTCGTCCTTCCAGCCGTAACCGGCGTGGCATTGGGCACACATCCCTTCATTCCCGCGGGCATTGGTGCAGAAGTTATTGACCAGATGCTTCTTGCCGAGCAACTGACCGGTATCCGGGTTGCGGCGCTCCCAGGTCCAGTGGATATTTTTCATGAAGTGCTGCCCGGTTTCGGTATGGCAGCTTAGACAGGCTTTGGTGACTTCCGGACCCGAGGCGAATGGCTGTTTCAATGCCTCGAATTTGCTGTGGTCGGCGGTTCCGCCAGTGAGCGGACCGGAGATCTGCGGAGGGACTGGCGCGACCGTGGCGGGCGGCGTCGGCCAGTTGTCCGCCGTGGCTTGTATCGAGGTTAGCGTAAAAAATCCCAGCACCAGGGCCAGGAGAAATCCGAGTGTGGATCGCATGGAATGTGCTCCAATTTCTGAAAGACCGGGCTGGGCGATCAATGAACCTGCGGTCGCCAGTCTGCGGTCTAAGCCGCGTCATCCTGCTATCAATCGCTCTCGGTTTCCATGACTTGCGGCAAGGCGACCGCTTCTGTATGTCGGTCATCGACAAGTCAGGGTGTCGTCGGGATCCAAACGGCGGCCATGCGCCTCGCGGTACTTCGCCAACTTGACGCGACCGACGAAGGTCCGGACACTTGCGCGGCTTATCTCGTTGGTTCGAACGGCGATCCGCCGTCGCGGAATCACATCACTCACCCCCGATACCTGATACCTGGAGATATTCCGTGCTGGAACGCATTATCGAACGCACGCTCTATGCGAGCCGCTGGTTACTGGCGCCGATCTATCTCGGCTTATCGCTCACCCTGATCGCGATCGCTTTCATCTTTTTTCACGAGATCTATCACCTGTTCAGGCACATCCTTGAGACGGCCGAATCGGATATGGTTCTGATGATTCTGTCGCTGATCGACCTGTCGCTGGTGGCCAGTCTGGTGGTGATGGTGATGTTTGCCGGATACGAAAACTTCGTCTCCCGCATCGACGTGCGCGAGGGCGACGACAAGCTGGATTGGCTGGGGAAACTGGATTCGGGCACGCTCAAGCTGAAGGTGGCGGCATCGATCGTCGCCATCTCCTCGATTCATCTGCTCAAGGAATTCGTCAACATCCCCCATGTCCCGAACGACAAGCTGATGTGGTACGTCATCATCCACCTGACCTTCGTGGTGTCGGCCCTGCTGATGGGCGTACTGGACCGCATGTCTTTTGCCTCCCATCGCGATCATGGTGTCAAGGAAGACGCGCATTAAGCGACTGTTTCGCTGATCAGCTTGCCGTCTGGCAGGCGAGTTGATCGCGTCCATTGCTTTTGGCCCGATAAAGCGCGCTGTCGGTCGCGCGCAGCCACTGGCCGGCGCTCGCATGCGGATCGATTTCGGCTAGACCGATCGAGATCGTGATGCGGATAATCACCGATTCGTGCTCGATCGTCATCGCACGCACGGCGTCAAGCAGGCGCTCGCCGAGCTGGATCGCCGTCTTGAGCGAGGTGTCCTGAAACACGACCGCGAACTCCTCGCCGCCATAGCGCGCGACAAAATCCGTTTTGCGCGGAAATGCCTCGGCGCAGCAATTCGCCAGCCGCCGCAGCACCAGATCGCCGACGGGGTGTCCGAATCCGTCATTGATCGTTTTGAAAAAATCGGCATCGACCATCATGAGGCACGCCGGTTGCCCGGAGAGTTGACTGAGTTCGAAGACCCGATCCATCTGTGTATCGAAAGCCTTGCGATTATAGAGGCGGGTCATCGAGTCCAGTTCCATCTCCCGCTGTGCGGCATCCAATTCGCCGCGCAACGTTTGTAGCCTGGTCGTCAAATGATGGAGCATGACTTGATGCCGCTGCTCGCGCTCCTGGGTGATATGCGTGATCAAATCGATGGCGTGAATCGCTTCCTGGCTCAGGGTCTCCACCGGCGCGTTGCTCTCGATCGCGCAGCGAAGTTTGCCGATGATGCTGGTGACCCGTGTCTGCTCTTCCTGATCCTCGGCCAGGATCTGCCCCAGGGTTTGCACGAAATCGCCCATCACCTGGCGCGTGCCCAAAATCTGCCGATTCACATAGTTTTGCTCACGACGTCGCATGCGGGTGACGAATTCGCTCAGCCCCGCCCAATCGCAAGGGTTCGCGTTGCCTGGCTCGGCATTCCGGCTGCTCGACAGGGTCTCCGCTGGCGAACGGGCCACCAGCAAATTTCGCACCCAGTGTTCAATTTGCTCGCGAATGGCTGATGCATCGATCTCGTCCAGATCGAAAGCATACTGGCCCCAAACGCGCAGGGTCACGGCCAATTGTTCCAGCGCGGCCTGCTCAAAACCTGGCGCGCATGAGCCGCCATCAGCGGGTATCGGCAAGTGGTCGATCCGATCGTTGGGCTCGATAAGGCCCTGTTTGCGTATCGAACGATGATCCATGCGTCTTCCAATCCATTTCAAGGGTACAAGAATTGGAAGATTACCGCTTCGTTGCGGCGCCGACGAGTAGCGAATCGGAAATCACACGAAAGAGAAAGGCGAGAACCGAGGATTTCCTGACGCGGACGCGGTGCAGGGGCACACGGCAGGTCGCGATAACAGCAGGTTGTCCCGAGCGGAGAATTGAAATCCGCGCCGCATGATCGCGGCGCGTCTTGAAAGGCCGGTTTCGGTCAGCCGTTTACTTCTTGTTGGTATCCATACCGATGAGCATATAGGCCGGGCACGAACGCAGATATGCCGTGCCGATCAGCACGAGACCGATCAGACCAAGCCACCAAATGGTGTAAAACAGGCCAAACAAAATGATCGCACCGCCCGCGATAAAACGGATGTTACGATCAGTGTCGCCGATGTTTTTGGGCATGTTCATGTGAAGGATCCTGTTGTGGTGTGGAGATTGTCGATTTGACTTCAGTCGACAAGTTGTCAGCCTATCAGAGTCTCTCGTTGTGCTCTGTGACATTGTCACAAGCGATAACCATGCATCGCTTAAGGTAGCAGAAAAACCCGGTACGGCAATCCTGGCGATCAACTTTATGTGTTGACGATGGTGGGCACCGGGTTCTGTCAACGCGCTTCCAGGATGCTCGGATCGAGAAGTTCGATTTGACCGCGTCCGGTCAGCAGCGCGCCGGCGCGTTCGAATTCCCTCAGCATCCGTGTCACCACTTCCCGCGACGAGCCGAGTTCCACGGCCAACTCCTGATGCGTCACATACAGGATCCCGCCCGGCGAGGCGCCTAGTCGCGACCTTCCGAAACGGTGCAGCAAAAGCGCCGCGAGTCGTTGATCCAGCGGTTGGAATAGCACCGCGTCCAAGACCGAGAAGACCTCGCCGATGCGCTCGGCTACCTGAGCAAAGATAAAATCGCGCCAGTGCGACGAGGAGGTCAGCCAGCGTTGTACGTCGGCTTGAGAGACCACGGCGGCCTCGACTTCGGTCTCGCAGACGGCGAAGGCGGGAAAGGGGCGTTGGCTCAGGATACATGACGCCGTCACCACGCAGCTTTGACCGGCCTCGACCCGGTACAGGGTGATTTCGCGGCCATTCTCGCCGAGTTTGTAGATACGCGCCGTCCCCGCGAGCACCAGCGCGAGTTGGGAGCATTGGCCGCCGTCACGACAGATGATGTGATCGACCGGGAGTGTCGCCACTTTTGCCTGCGCGAAAAAGGGCTCGCGCAGTGCCGTGCCGCCGTCGCTCAGAAACGCAAAGCGCTCGATCAGGCGTCGCTGCTGGCTGATATCCTGGATCATTCTGGTGGATGTCTCAACGCGGCAGTGGGATAGAGCGGAAACCATGGCACAAGATCCCGAAGGCCGCCACCCCCAGCAGGCCCGAAACGCCCATGCCGAGCAGCATCGGTCCGGCGCTGCCGTCGTGCAGCAGACTGACCAGGGTGCCCATCAGCGCGCCGGCGCCGAAGCGGGTCGCGCCCGCGAAGGCCGAGGCGGTGCCTGCGGTCTTGGGAAAGAAGGACATGAAGCCTGCCATGGCGTTGCCTAGCACCACCCCGGTCATGCCGAGATAGAGTGCCGCCATCGCCACGATCGCCAATAAGGGCGTCTCGCCGATCATGAGGAAAAGCAGCGCCAGGGCGCCCGCCACCCCCTGCGCGCTCAGGCCCCAACGCAGCAGTCGATCGGCCCCCAGACGTGTCACGAAGCGCGCGTTCAGCAAGGAAAACACCATCCCCAGCGCGACGTTCGCGCCGAAGGCAGGACCGAACCAGGTAGCGGGCAGTTGATGGAGCTGAATATAGACATAGGGCGAAGTCACGATGAAGGTCATCATGCCGGCGAAACTGGCGGCGGCGGTCAGCAGGTAACCCAGCGCGACCCGATGGCGCAGGATCCGCCAATAGTTGCGCAGGATCAGGCCGAGATCGAAGTCATGACGATGGTGCGCGTGAAGCGTTTCGGGCACCAGCCGAAAAAAGAGCAGGGCAGCGATCAAGGCGATGACAAAGAGCGCCAGAAAGACCGCCCGCCAGCTTGCCAGACCGATGATCAGCGAGCCCACGGTCGGCGCCACCAAGGGGGCCATGGACATGACCAGCATGACCAGCCCCATGACCCGGGCATAGTCGTCCTTCTCGTAGAGATCCCGTACCAGCGCGGGGATGGTCACCGCCACGGCCGCGCCGCCGAGTGCCTGTACCGCGCGCGCCGCAAGCAGCCACTCCATGCTCGGCGCCAGCGCGCAACCCAGATCCGCCAGCAGAAACAGGGCCAGTCCGCCCCCGATGGTCAGGCGCCGCCCCAGGATATCCGATAGCGGTCCGAGGAAGAGTTGAGCGCCGGCGAAGACCGCCAGATAGACGGTCACGCTGATCTGCGCCAGCTCGATCGACGAGGCCAGATCGCGGGCGATGGAGGGCAGACTCGGGAGGTAGAGATCGATCGCGAAGGGCGTCAGGCCGGCCAGGAGCCCAAGCGCGATCAGGAGTGCGGGGCGAATGGGCATTGGATCAACCGCCGGATTCAGGCCGAATCTTCGGGCCGCCATGATTCGCCCGCTGCATCCAGTGTCCCGCCCGCCGGATAAGCCCGACCAGATCGTCGACGAAGGTGAAGACCACCGGAATCACCAGCAACGACAGCAGCGTGGAGGTCAGCAGACCGCCGATCACGGCGATGGCCATCGGCGAGCGAAAGCTCGGTTCGGCGCCCAGGCCGAGCGCGATCGGCACCATGCCGGCGATCATGGCGATGGTGGTCATGAGGATCGGACGGGCGCGTTTGTGGCAGGCGTCCAGTAGGGCCGCCGTGCGCTCCAGGCCACCTTCAAGACGCGCCTTGACCGCGTATTCGACCAGCAGGATGGAGTTTTTGGTGACGATCCCCATCAGCATCAACAGACCGATGACCGATGGCAGCGAAAAGCTGTTGTGGGTCAGCAGCAGGGCGGCGAAGGCCCCGCCGACCGAGAGCGGCAGTGCGGCGAGGATGGTCGCCGGTTGCAGGAAGTCGTGGAACAGCAGCACCAGCACGATATAGATGAAAAGAATACCGGTCAGCATCGCCGAACCGAAACCGCCGAAGACCTCCGCCATCCGCTCGGCGTCGCCCGAAGCGGGCCGACTAATGCCCGGCGGTAGGCGTTGCAGCGACGGCAGACGATCGACCTGCTCCAGCGCCTGACCGACCGTCTGTCCGGCCAGTTCCACCTCGATGGTCACGTTGCGGTTGCGATCCAATCGGTCGATCTGCGCCGGGCCGCTTCCCAGACGCAACTCGGCCACGGCGCTCAGGGGCACCTGTCCCGACCAGGCGGGCAGGCGCAGTTGCGCGAGGGCGTCCAGATTGCCGCGCAGCTCGGGGGTCAGGCGTACCCGGATCGGGATCTGCCGCTCGGGCAGATTGAGCTTGGGCAGTTGCACCTCGAAATCGCCGGCGGTAGCAATCCGGATCGCGCTGGCCATGGCGGCGGTGGTCACGCCCAGATCGGCGGCGCGCGCGAAATCCACCTCCACATGGATCTCGGGGCGTTGCAGACTGGCGTTGGAGGTGACGTTGCCGATGTTTTTCAGGGTGCGCAGATCGCGTTCCACAAGCTGACTGGTGCGATCGAGCAGACCCGGATCGTCTCCGGCCAGCACCACCTGAAGACGCTCGCCCACATCGCCGAGACCCACCGAGATGCGCGCGCCGGGCAGTTCGCGCAGACGCTCGCGCAATTCCTGTTCGATGGCGGATTGCTTGCGCGGTCGGTCGTGCCGGTGTTTCAGCAGGATGGTCAGCGACGCCTTGCGCACGTCGCTACTGCCGCCCTCGGTAAAGGGGCCGGAGCCGGCGACCGAGCCGACGGTGGTGAAGACGCGGGTGATGTCGGCGACGGGTGCGAGCAGCGCACGCGCCGCCTCGGCCGCGCGGCGCGTCTCCTCCAGCGTGCTGCCCGGCGCCAGTTCAATCTTGACTGCGGTCTGATTGCGATCCGCCGCCGGCATGAAACCGGTCGGCAGCAGCGGCACCAGCGCCAGCGAGCCGGCGAAGAAGAGGAGGGCGGCGGTCAGCGTGGTCTTGCGATGCCCGAGGCACCAGTTCGCGGCGACAAGATAGCCGCGCATCAGGCGCCCGTCGTCGGGTCCGGCGTCATGCGACTTGAGTAGATAGGCCGACATCATGGGGGTCAGCATGCGCGCGACCACCAGCGAGAAGAAGACCGCGATCGCAGCAGTGATGCCGAACTCGCGGAAGAACTTGCCGGGCACCCCGCCCATGAACGCGGTCGGCAGGAAGACCGCGATCAGGGTCAGACTGGTGGCGATGACCGCCAGACCGATCTCGTCGGCGGCCTCGATCGCGGCCTGGATCGGCCCCTTGCCCATGCGCAGATGGCGCACGATGTTCTCGATCTCGACGATGGCGTCGTCGACCAGGATGCCGACCACCAGGGCCAGCGACAGCAGGGTCAGCGCGTTGAGACTGAAGCCGAACCAGTGAATAACGGCGAAGGTCGGGATCACCGAGAGGGGCAGGGCGGCGGCGGCAACCAGGGTCGCGCGCCAGTCGCGCAGGAACCACCAGACCACCAGCACGGCGAGAATGGCCCCTTCGTAGAGGAGTTCCATCGAGCCTTTGAAATTGTCCTCGACGGCCGCGACCGTGTCGTAGGCTTCCTCGATCCGGACCTGAGTAAAACGCTCGCCCAGCGCTTGCACTGCCTGACGAACATCCGCGGCCACCGCGACTTCGCTCGCACCCTTCAGTCGGGTCACCGAGAAACCGACCACTGGCCGACCGTCGAGCAGGGCATAAGCGGAGCGCTCGGCGATGCTGTCGTGGACATGGGCGATCTGATCGAGCCGCACGCTGTGACCGCCCGTCAAGGGAATATCGAGCGCGGCGATCTCGGCGATGTCGTGCACCGCGCCGAGCGTGCGCACCGACTGGACGCTGGCGCCGATATCGCCGCGTCCGCCCGAGGCGTCCTGCTGGATCTGCTTGAGCCGCGCCGAGATGTCCGCCGCCGTGACCCCGAGCGCGGCCATCCGGGTCGGATCCAGATCGACGGCCACCTCGCGATCGACCCCGCCGACCCGTTTGACCGCGCCCACGCCCTGGACGGCCAGCAGCGCCTTGCCGATCTCGTTGTCGACGAACCAGGACAGCGCCTCCTCGTCCAGACGCTCGGAGTCGATGGTGAAGGTGAGAATGGCGCCGCCGGCGGTTGTGACTTTGGAGACCACCGGATCGGTCATGTCCTGGGGCAGTTCGGCGCGCACGCTGTCGACGGCGTTGCGCACATCGTTCAAGGCGGTTTCGATCGGGATGCCGATATCGAACTCGATCCGGAGCGTCGCGCTGCCGTCGTTCAACGTCGTGCGGATATGCTGCACGCCGCCCAGGGTCGCGACCTGATCCTCGATCTTGCGCGCGACCTCGGTTTCGAGCTGGGCCGGATCGGCACCCTCCAGCCGAGCGGTGACGGTGACCGTGGGGAGTTCGATATCCGGGAAGTTCTGGATTCCGAGCGCGCGGAAGCCCATGAACCCGAGCAGGGTCAGCAGCCCGAACAGCAGGATCGCGGGGACCGGGTTGTGGATCGACCAGGTGGAGACGTTCATGGCCGACCCGCCGTGAGCGGATCGGCCGGGACGACGTGGATACTGTCCCCATCGTTAAGGAAGGCGCCGCCGGATTCGACCAGCGGTGCCGGGTTCGGAAGTCCGGTGACGATCTCGATGCGATTCCCGGCACGGCGGCCAGTGCCGATCTTGCGCTGGATCACGCGCTGGTCGTCGCCGACCTCGAAGACATAGCGGTTGCCGTCGCGCAGGACCACGGCAGATTCGGGCACCGTCAGCGCCGGCGCCTGACCGACGATGATCTCGCCGCGCGCGAAGTCACCCGCATGGGCCGCGCCAGGGTCGGGCAGGTCGACATAGACCAGCGCCAGACGGGTGGTCGGATCGAAGGTCGGCGCCGGCAGGCGTACCACGCCGTCCAGCGAGACGTCTTCGCCGAGTCGGATGCGCGCGGCCTGACCGGGCTGGATGCGCGCGAGTTGCTCGGCCATCACCTCGGCGCGCCACTCGATGCGGTTCTGGCGGATCAGCCGGAACAGCTCGGTACCGGCCTGGACCACGCTGCCCAGGGTCACGGTGCGCGACGCGATGACCCCATCGTCGACGGCGCGAATCCGGGTCTGATCGAGGCGGATCTGTTGCCCCTTGAGCTGCGCCTCGGCGGCGGCCAGGTTCGCCCGCGCGGTCTCCTCGGCCACCAGATATTGCTTGCTTTCCTGCTCGGACAGCGTGGCGCGGCCGGCCAGGTTGCGCGCCCGCTCGCCATTGGCCAGGGCCTCCGAGAGCGCGGCCTGCGCCTGTTCGACACGCGCCTGTTCAAGTGCCAGATCGGCGCGCACGGACGCCTGCGAAAGCTCCGCCAGGACATCCCCGCGCCGCACCTGATCACCCACGTCAGCCGTCAGCGAGATCACTCTCAAGCCACCGATTTCGGCGGCGATCACCGCCTCCTGCCAGGCTGTCAGACTGCCGCTGGCCGGGATGGCGAGCGGCCAGTCGTCGTGGCGGGGGAGGGTGGTCGTCACCGTCAGGGCGGCGATGGCCGGCTGATCGGATCCCTCGGCGAGCGCTGCTTCGGGCAGGGCGAGTGCGCCTTGGACCGCGATCATGGCGACGAGAAAGGTCGGGGCAAAGCGCTTGGGATACAGCGACAGGCTTTGATTCATAGAGCGTATTTCGTACAACCTCGTCAACAGGGGGCGGATCGGTGCGATCGGCGGCGCGATGGATCGCTCCACTTCGGCGCGGACATCATCCATGCGCCTTCACGCCAGACAGAAAGCAAAACGGTGAGATAGGGTGGCGGGCGATTTATCCAGTTGGTACGCCGTTCACGTCGGGCGGCTGCCGAGAACCCGGGGCGATGTCCAAGGCATGGCAGATCGGTTTTCTGGAAATCATTTAAGTGTATGTTTTTTATTTGATTATACAAATTCCATCAATTGATGCGGGTCATGCTTTCATTCTGCGAGCCCACTGTATCGCTTCTATAGTTATGTGGCGAGGGATCGATCTCCGATCATCCTGGTCTTTCGTCCAGGGCTCAAGAGACCGAACTGATTCGGTCTATCTCCTTCCTTGATACGCGAGGATAAAAAACTAGGGTACTCAGATGCAAAGTCCAATCCTGCTACGCGTTGCCGTGATGCTTCTCGGTCTCGCATCCTGCTTTCCGCAAATCGCTGCTGCGACAGGAGAGACGGAGTATGTACTTGAAAAGGTCTTTACGAGCGTGGCCCCAGTGTTTATGGCTGGCCATGAGGGCGATCCCAACTGGATCCAGGGTTATGCCTTCGAGGGAGACATACTGCTTGATGGGCAGCGGATCGGCAGTGTCTCCGGAGCAACGACTCTCTGGCATCCGCCCCTGCAATTCAATGACGTATACAATGAGGTTGGGATGACCGCCGTGAATACGATCGATGGAATTGGGACGTTGGATGTGTATGGTCAGGCGGTGGTTCTGACGAGCGGAACCACCGCGACAACAGGTGACGTCGTGCTTGCGTGGACAGGCTCGGTGACCAACGGTTCGGGTGCCCTGGCGAACGCATACGGGCTTGCCGCGGGCAACGCGATCGCGAACATGTTTATCTCGTCCGGAAATGGCACCGAAATTTTAAGGATCAGATTTGGCTATTGAACGATTCAAATCGGACCTGAACATCGCGCGGCTGCGCCAGATGCGGAGCGGTGGTCACCAGCAGTCGCGCGCCAGCGCGAACGTATTCCTCGGCATTGCGGGCATGAATACCTCCAGCGGCGGCGACCAGGGTCGTCGAGCCAAGCGCGGCGAGCGCGGCGACGACCTCGGCCACCGCTGGAGGCGGAAATTTCTCCAGTTGCAACACGTCCGCGTCGGCCCAGGCAAGGGCCTCTTCCAGATTGGCAACCTCGACCACCACGCGTTTTTCCGGGCATTGGCGATGCAGCCGCGCAACCGTCTCGGCGGGGCGTTCCTGGCCAATAAACAGACGATGCTCGGCGAAGATCAGGATGGATTCCGATAACCCGATGCGGTGCATCACCGCGCCGCCGGCCCGAAAAGCCTTGGCGGCCAGCCGGCGGGTTCCAGGGACGTTCTTGCGGGTTCCGGCCACCATGGCATTCGGATGACCTAACCGCGCCGCGGCGACGATGGCCGCGGCACTGGTGGCGATCCCCGAACACCATTCCATTAGGGTCTGAGCGGTTTTCCAGCCACGATGCAAGGCATCGGCTCTACCGCTCGCTTCCAGCAACAAGGTTTCAGTTGGCGCATCGCTGCCTGAAGCGGCGTGAATCTTGGCCTGCGCGCCGCATAACTCGAACAGGCGAACCGCTTCCTCGACCCCGCAAACCAGCATTGGGTCACGGGCAAAGAAGCGAATTTTCCCAGAACGCGCAGCGATACCGAGCGAGTCGGTTGTGAGATCTCCGAAAGGCACATCCTCGGCGAGCAACCGATGCAGTTCATGGTCACTGAGGACCGGGGGCGTCATTGCAATCATCGAATCTTCCTGTAGGGCTCCGGAACGAGCAGGGAGATACATTCTAGCAGCCTGCCGGACCGAGTCTGGACGTTGTCCAGATCACGGGCGAGATCATGAAAATGCTCTAGCAGCCTGTCGGACTTTCCCGGTGCCGCGCGGCACTGCCGCCGGTAGAATAGGCGCATCACCCCTGGGATGCCTGAGCCGATGAGCCACTTCCGTCCGATTCTGCGTGATGTCGACTTTCTGCTTCCACCGTCGGTGCAGGATTGGCTGCCCGAAGGGCATCTGGCGCGCGACGTCGTCGAGGTGGTGGAAGGGTTGGACCTGAGCGAATTGGAGCGGGCCGATGCTGGGCGCGGCAGTCCGCCCTATCACCCCGCCACCCTGCTGTCGCTCTTGATCGACGGGTATGCCACCGGCGGCTTTTCCAGCCGCAAGATCGAGCGGGCCACGTATGATTCCTTGGCCTTTCGTTTCATCGCCGCGAACAGCCATCCCGACCACGATACCCTCGCGACCTTCCGCCAGCGTTTCGCCCAGGAGTTCGAAGCGGTCTTTGTCCAGGTGCTGCAGGTCGCGCGCGAGAACCAGCTCAGCCGCTTCGGCACGGTCAGTCTGGACGGGACCAAGCTTCACGCCAATGCCAGCCGCCACAGCGCGCTGTCGTCTGGGCACGCGGAAGCGCTCGAAGTGCAACTGAAGGCCGAGGTCCAGGAACGGCTGGCGTTGGCCGAAGCGGCCGATGGCGCCAACCTCCCCGACGGCATGAGCCTGCCCGAAGAACTCACACGCCGCGAGGATCGCTTGGCCGCCATCGCCGCCGCCAAAGTCAAGATCGAAGCCCGGGCGGCGGAACGCTTTACCCGCGAGCAGGCCGACCATGAGGCCAAACTCGCCGCTCGGGCGGCCAAAGCAACCGCCGGTGGCCGCAAACCAAGTGGCAAACCGCCCGCGCCACCGACTCCTGGTCCGCGTCCCAACGACCAGATCAACCTCACGGATGAGGAGTCCCGCATCATGCCGGTCGCCGGTGGCGGCTTCGAACAGTGCGACAACGCCCAAGCGCTGGTCGAGACCGCCAGCCTGCTCGTGGTCATTCCGCAGGTCACCCAGGCGACCAACGACAAGCAACAGATCGCCCCGATGCTGGAGCGCCTCGCCGCGCTTCCCGAAGACCTTCCCCCGCCCAAGCAACTGACCGCCGACACCGGCTTCTTCAGTGAGGCCAACGTGGTCGCCTGCGAAAGCGCCAGCATCGAACCGCTGATCGCCATCCAACGCGACGAACACCATCCCCATTGGTCGGAGCGCTTCGCGAATCCGCCGGCTCCGCCACCCGAGGCCACGCCCGTTGAGCGAATGGTCCATCGGCTCCGGACCCCCAAGGGCCGTGCGACTGATGCCCTGCGCAAGCAGACCGTTGAGCCGGTGTTCGGCATCATCAAATCGGTGATGGGATTTCGTCAGTTTCTCACGCGCGGTCTGGACAACGTGCGCAACGAATGGAACCTGGTCTGCCTGGCGTGGAACCTCAAACGCATGGCTGTCTTGCGCCTGCAGTAAGGGAAATTCGTAGGAAAAATGCCTTTTTGGCCGAAAAAAGGCTATTTTCGAGGAAAATAGCCTCTTGATTGTCTTTTTCAGCCAATCCGAACGCTCAAGTCCGACAGGCTGCTAG
>NZ_NHSQ01000124.1 GCF_016653465.1 Thiocystis minor
CGGTGAAAGCCCGCTTGCGCGAGGGTGTCGAGGTTGATCAGGAAATGGCACACGTCGCTTGGCGATGACGTGGCGTTGGGTGCGGCGATGCACTCGCGCAACGGCGGGCGCTGCTGATTCCACCAAGTCAGGATGGCGATCCAGAGGATAGCGATCCAACCGAGAAAGTCCATGTGTCTGATGCCTCTATCGATCCATTGGCGCCCGAGAATAGCACACAATAAGAATTTAACGTAAAACGTCTCTTTTTATACGCTTCTGACGCCAGCGTCACCCGACCCGGCTCACGAACCTCGCGAACGCTCCGCGTCGCGCGCGGCCTGTTCGCGCTCCAACAGAGTGGTCAGGCGGCGCATCTGTTCGTCGCGCTCCCCGAGCAAGCCCCGCAGATCGGCGACCTGCGCCTGCTCGCGTGCCAGACGGGCCGTCAGATCGTCGACCCGCGCGAGGCTAGCCTGCCATTGCGCGTCGAGATGTTGGGTACGCGCCTGGCACTCCGCCAAACGTCCCTCCCACTGTTGGCGTTCGTCCTGCCAGCGTGTCGCCGCCTCCATCGTGGCGCGATCCCAGAAGTCGACCACCAGCCCCCGCAGCGACTCGGGGATGCCGGGGATCTCGAAGCGCCGGGCGGCATCGGCGATCCAGTCGTTGAGACCGTCGATGATGGCCTGCTGACCGCCACGCCCACCCAGGTGTTCGCGGATCGCCGCAATGCTGGGACGCTGGCCCTTGGCCGCAATCTCGCAGGCCGCCGCATGGGCGAGACGGCGGGTTTCGCCTCGGGCGCTCATGCGGCGCGGGCGGCAGCGCGGGCGAGGCGATGCCGAAACAGTCGGTGTGAATGGAAACGCATTGGTTGAATGCCTGGTTGCCGTCGATCATGGATCGCCGCGGACGGTCGCGGACATGGGTGGGCCGATTTTAGCCGCAAACGCGGCCAGGGCCGGTTGTCGATCCTCTCCGCAGCAGATCTAAACTTAAAGGCAAATACGCTTTGCATTCAATGCATTAGAGATCTGATGCAGTTTGCGGGTGAATCTCTAACAAACTGAATATAGGAGTAAAATTTTTCAAATTTAGAACTGCTGTTCTCTCCGCCGTGCGCTAGACAAGCCTCAACAACCCGTCGAGAGCCGCATCGGGTACCGCAAGCTCGCGTCGCCCGGCGCGGGGTCGGGGCGTGGCCAGCAATGTCTTCTTGGGGGCCGCTGGCTTCGGGACCGCTCGCGGATGGCGCGCGGACCACTCCAGCAAGTCGCCCAGCGATCCATAGGGAGCCAGTTGCCGACGCGCGCGCGTCGCCGCAACATAGATCAAGTTGGCTTCGTCGGCACTGAGCGGATTCGCCTCGGCATTTTTAGGGATCTCCGAGGGGATCAGCGGCAAACGGCGTTCATACATCGTCTCCGGGAAATCCCCGCCCAAAATGACCTGCTCCCATTCCATGCCCTTGGCTTTGTGCGCCGTCGTGAGCGAGGCCACGGCACGGGCCGGGTCCGCTTCGTCGGCGGCGGTCAACTGATCGAGCAATCCGGGAAGTCGGTAAGTGTATTTTTTGACCACCGACAAGCGTGCCTGGATCTCGCGATCCTCGGTCGCTTCGGCGTAGTCTTCCAGATCGCCGATGCTGTTGAAAGCGCGCAAAAAGGGATCGCGGATCGCGCCGTGCTCGCCGTCCATTAGCCGCCAAGCGTCCAACAGCGTCTCGAAATGATAATTGTACGCGCCGCCCACGAAATGAATCCGGGCGCGCGCGTTCGCCTGGAGCAAGCCGATGGCGCGCTCGATCAGACCGGCGTTGGTGCGGTGCAGATAAACGGTTTGCAGATCGCCGCTGGCGGGACCGCGCGTACTCGGTCCGCCCCGTCCTTCCAGGGTCAGCGGTTCGTTTTTGAATGTGCCCAGGAGCGCATTCGCCACGTCGGCAATCGCCGAGCCGAACCGAAAGCTGGCCGTCAGCGCATGGCGTTCCCCGTCCAGGCGATCCATCGCGTTCATCGCCCCGCGAAACGCGTAAATATTCTGGTGCGCGTCCCCGACCAGGACGCGCCCGGTCTGCTGGCGATTGAAAATCTGAAACAGACAGGGGTTGGTGTCCTGCGCCTCGTCGAGCAGGATGACGTCGTACTTCCGCAGATCCGGTTTGGAGAGTTGATAGAGCTTGAGATAGCCATCGTGCGGCATCGGCATTGCCGCGTTGTGGACATCCTGCATCGCGTCCCAGAGTCGCTGGGCGGCGTCCAGAACCTCTTGGGGATCGAACTGGCGCGTCCCGGCAGGCGACAGACCGACATGCTCCTGATGCAGCGCCGGCTTCCCGGAGATCAGAAAGCGCGTCACGGCGCGTAACGCTTGATCGGCAAACAGCAGCGCCTCGTCGGGGTTGCGCATCGGCGTCGTTGCCTGCAACACCGTGCGCGCTTGCAAGGAGCGCGGCTGTCCGAGCTTATGCTTGTAGCGACTGCCGAAGGTCGCGAACGCCAGCGAATGCGACGTGCGGCAGTCGACATGGCTGGGAAACCGCTGTTTCGCCGCCTCCGCCACCGCTTTGTTGAACGCCAGGTAGAGCATCCGTTGCTGGGGTCGCGCGTCGGCAAAGCCCACGAGCGTCGCCGTCTTGCCGGTGCCCGCAAAAGCGTTGATCGAGAGCGTGTCGGCGCGCGACGCGATGATCCCCTGCTGTTCGGTGGTGTAATCGAAGTCGAAAAGGTCGGCCATGGAATGAATCCTCTCGATGAAGCGCGCCTGTCGCGACGTGCGTGGGATCGGTTTTAGCGGGCAATCATAGCACTTTACTGAATCCGTAAAACGATATATATAATACGCTATTGACGCGCGATGGCGCGACGTTTAAGGTCGACACATTCGCTCGCTGGCCGTCCGCCAGCTTGGTCAAAAGAGAGACGCCCCATGCACGCATCGATCGCCAGAGCCTTGTATCGCGGCTACGTGCGCCGCTTGGATCAGCGTCCCGAACGGCCCTTGCGCCCACCCGCTGCCGTGCGCACGCGCGGGGCCTGGATGCGCCAGTCGCTGCTCGAAATCGAACGCCAACCGCATTTCGTCGTGATCGAATCGCAGCGTCACGGCCACGGCAAACAGGAGATGGCGATGGTCATGGGCGTGTGGCGTCAGCCGGAGACCTGGGCCGAGGGTTGGCAGGGCATCGCGTTCCTGCTCAATGCGCGCCATTGCGAGGTACACCCGGTCGAGATCCCCGTGCGCCTGACGCATCATCTGATCGAGCGCACCATGCAACGCCTGAATCTCGACCAGCCGGTCGCGGCGATTCAAAGTCTGGGGCCGGCGATCTACACCGCCTTGTGGAATGCCGCGATCGACGGCGGGGTCGATGGGAATCGGCTCCTGGGAATGCCCGGCGGCGCGGTGATCGCGGCCCCGGCACAGGACGACCCCGATTGCTGGGCGCTTGTCACCTTCGTGGATGACGACAAGCTACGTCCGGCGCAGCACCTGGACATCCAGGCGACCGCGCGCCGCGCGCAAACGCATGCCGAAGCATTCGCGCAGCTTGGCGCGCCCATCATGCCGCCGCCCTTGCGACAGGCGCGACGAATCGATGCGCCAGTCCCGCGCGCCTGGGCGTGCGCCTGATGGAAAATTTCATCGACGACATCCTTCTCAGCGAGCGCGCGGCCTATCAATGGCTCGCGACCGCCGCAGGCGGGATCGCGGCAGAGGACATTCCCGACGAGAGCGCCGAGCTTCTGCCGGACGGCAGATTGCGAATTTTTTGCCAGATGGCGGACGGTCGCCTGCTCGCCGAGACGATCGTCGAGGCGTCGGATTGGAAGTGGAGCGGGGCGCGGCATTGAGATGCGGCCCTATGCGCCCGAGAACGTCGACGATGCCGCCGGCGATGCGGTGGGCCTGACGCTCGGTCGCCAGCGCCTCGGCAATCGTCTCGTCGCTCGCGAGCCGCTCGAGCATTTCGGAACCGAGCGTCGGCGGTGGTGGCGAATCGGCTACGAGGCGGTGCTGCGGATGCGCGCGCGGCGGATCACGATCGCCGTCTGGGATGGGGGAAGTCGCACCGACCAGGGCCACGTCAACCGCACGAGGATCATTAACCGTCTGGCCAAGCAAGGCGTGACAGGCGATGTCTGGGTGTCCTACCACGACGTGATCGGGATGCTGTCCGAGCAGAGGTGTGGAATTTGATTTCTGCTGGCACTGGCAGTTTGAATATCCAGATGCCGACAGGCTTGATCAAAGCCATTTCTCACCGCTATTGCCTGGCGCTGCAACGCGCTGATGGCGATGGCTATTCGTTCAATCCGACACCAAGGGAGGAAGCGAGATTGGCGGCCTAACCGCGCTCCGCGCTCCGCGCTGCGCTCTGCCTCCCCGCCCTGAACGGCGGGTTTCTCGCGAAGAATGCGATGATCGCCGCCAGGATCAAATTAACCTAGAGAGGGAAAGTCGAGCGCATTCGGATCTGAGCGAGGTTGGTTCTCCATCTGAACCAATATCTGGGGTATTCGCAGGTGACCACCACAATCGGGGGTATAGCCAATCTCTGATCAGGTTCGGCTCCACTGGGAACAACCACGCTGGTTGGATCTGCGAGAACCATTAGATGGTTGTCAGTCGCTCGTGACGACTGTTGCCCAGCCAGCCCACGCCCGTGGCATGCAGGAGCGGACCCCGCCGTCGGGCGCGACAGGGGAGAAGGCAGGAGCGGTCGAACCCGCGTAACCGGCAATCGGTCTGCATCCATCGTTTGACCAGATTTTGGTCGTCTTCATTAGAACGTCCCGGCAGCGTCGCGTGGACTGTCCATCCGAGAAGAGGGCAAATGAGATCAGTCCAAGCGTCGGGAGCGGAAAGCGCGCTGAAACGGACCGATGAACGCGTGGTCGCGGGTCTGATCCAGGATGGCGAAAACGATGTTCCGATACGCGCCTTGAAAATTCTCTGTCAGTGCCTTCCGAAAGAGCGACGCGATGGCTTCGCCGTCGTTGCCGAAAGCGCCACATCCCCACGCCCCCAGGACGATGGCGTCATGCCCGTGCGCCAACCCGACTGCCAGCACTTTGAGAATACGCGACCACATGGCCGGGTTGATCTCCTCATGGCGATTTGGGGAGACGCGATCCGCGTGCATGGCTGGGGCAGTGAGGATGCTGACAGTGTAAGGGACTTCAAGCAGCACGCCGTCGTCACCCCGGATGACCGGGACTTCCGGGGAGTAGATCACGTAGTCCGTATAAAGCGGGTCGTCTTGCTGGGCATGGAAGGCATACATCGGGTGGTCGCGCAGGCATTGGTAAAGACCAGACGAGCGGGCCAGATATTCTTCTTGTGCCCTGGCGCCGTTGAGGAATCCCCCGCTAGGACGGGTAGCCGAGGCAAAATTCAGTACGACGCTACTCCGTCCCTGCCGACTGAAACGCTGCGCGCCGGAGAGCGTCGTCTCGTTGGTCACGTCGATGAGGGTGTCATGCTAGCCGATCAACATCGGCCTCAAACGCACCTCTGGTGGATAGCCGATCGTCTGCTGAACCGCCCGCTCGACCAGGGCCTGAATCTCGACGGTGCGGCCGGAAGGCGCTCGATACTCCCCTCGTTCACCAATCGCGACGGTTTCTTGGCCGTGCTTTCGAGCGATGTCCGGCGAAATTGAGTGGTAGGAGAGGGTCATGTTTGGCGGCGAGACGCGCTCCCGTCATGGTCCGTCCCTTTCTTTCGGCGGACTTTCCTGTCCTGGCACGCGATCTTCTGGCTGATGCGGTGTGCTTGGCTTGGCTGCCTTGGCAGCATCCATCGCGGTTCTCTTGCAGAATCCGCAACTCGGGCAAGCCATAAGTGGATGCTTGGCCGCTCCACACTTCGGGCAAATCTCGTGTTCCATCTGTCCTCCATGAGCCAATCGCGCGTCGCGATTGGCGGGTGACCATTCGCATGTCCGGCATCACACTTCCAAGCCAGCCTAGCACAACGTGGACAAACCGCAAGGAGGTCCGAGTGTTATCGCGTGACGATGGTGACATCCCCTTCTGCGACATCGGTGTGAGTTGTCTAACTGAGCTAACTGGTTTAGTTTAGGTCGCTTGCGACGGAGAAAGGACAGTCGGAGCCCGACTGAGATTCCACGGACATGAGCAAGAAGACCCTCAGCGAAGACGACATCAGCGTCAAGTACGTCACCCCGGCCATCGTCCAGGCCGGTTGGGACGAGGCCACCCAGATCCGCCGCCAGGTTTACTTCACCAAGGGCCGCATCTTGGTGCGCGGGCGGCTGGTGACGCGGGGCAAGGCCAAGCGCGCGGATATCATCCTCTATTTCTGCGGTATCCCGATCGCGATCATCGAGATCAAGGGCAACACCCACGCCCTGGGCGACGGGATGCAGCAGGGGCTGGAGTATGCGCTCATCCTCGATGTTCCCTTTGTGTTCACGAGCAATGGGGATGGCTTTGTCTTTCATGACCGCAGCGGTCAAAGCGTCCAGCTCGAAACCTCGCTCAGGCTTGATCAGTTTCCCTCGCCCGCCGACCTCTGGGCGAAGTATCGCGCCTGGAAGGGACTGGCTCCCGAGCATGAATCGCTCCTCTTTCAGCCCTACCATGATGACGGCAGCGGTCGGGAGCCGCGCTACTACCAGCGCAACACCATCAACGCGACCGTTGCGGCGATTGCCAAGGGACAGGTACGCATCCTCTTTCTAGCCGACCGCAATGTGCTGATCGATCAGACCATGGTCAATGACTTCCGGCCCTTTGGACCGGCCATGGCCAAGCTCAGCACCACCGCCAAAACCATCGAGCGCGCGGACGGTTCCCAGATCGAGCTGACCACCGCCCTCGACCGGCGCCGCCGCATCGATACCGCCTACGAAATCTATCTCGGACTCTATCAGGCCATCACGGGGCCGGAAGAACGTCAGAAACTCTTTCGGGAGTTTTCTCGCGGCTTTTTCGATCTCATCGTGATTGACGAATGCCATCGGGGCAGCGCCACCGAGGATTCAGCCTGGCGCGAGATCCTCGACTACTTCCGCGCGGCGACCCAGATCGGCTTGACCGCCACGCCGAAGGAGACCGAATACGTTTCCAACATCCATTACTTCGGGGAGCCGTTTTACAGCTATTCGCTCAAGCAGGGCATCCGCGACGGCTTTCTCGCGCCCTACAAGGTCATCAAGGTGCATCTGGACGTGGATGTCGAAGGCTACCGTCCGCCGCCCGATGAGGCGGATTTCAACGGCCACCGGATCGAGGATCGCCACTACAATCAGAAGGATTTCGACCGCGTCCTGGTCATCGACGCCCGCACCCAGCGCATCGCCCGCTGGATCTCGGACTACCTCAAACAGAGCGGCGATCGCTTCCAGAAAACCATCGTCTTCTGTGTCGACACCGAACATGCCGCGCGGATGCGCCAAGCCCTCATCAATGAAAACCAGGATCTGGCTCAGCAGAACAGTCGCTATGTGATGCGGATCACCGGCGATGACGCCGAGGGACAGGCCCAGCTTGGCAACTTCATCGACCCGGAGAGTCGTTACCCGGTCATCGTCACCACCTCGCGCCTCCTCTCGACCGGTGTGGATGCCCAGACCTGCCGCTTGATCGTGCTGGAGCGTGAGGTCGGCTCCATGACCGAGTTCAAGCAGATCCTCGGGCGCGGCACGCGGGTGCATGAAGACACCCGGAAGTATTACTTCACGCTGGTCGATTTCCGCAAGGCAACCAACCACTTCGCCGACCCTGACTTCGACGGCGAGCCGGTGCAGATCTACGAGCCCGGCGAGGACGATCCGCCGGTGCCACCAGAGGATGTCCCGCCGCTCGGCGAGGATGACGAGGCGATCCCGCCGCAACCCGGCGAGGATGAAACGATCATCGAGAACCCCCAGCCGCTCGGCGTCACGCTGCCACCTGAGCCGCCCGAACCACGCGTGAAGTATTACATCAAGGGCAAGCCGGTCACGGTGCTGACCGAGCGCGTCGAATATCTTGACGACTCCGGCAAGCTGGTCACCGAGAGCCTGCGCGATTACTCCCGCCGCGCCATCCGCGACCATTACGCCAGCCTCGATCAATTCCTACGCCGCTGGCGGGGCACCGCGCGCAAGGAGGTCATCCTCGCGGAGCTGACCGAGGAAGGGCTGCTGCTGGAACCGCTGGCCGAAGAGGTCGGCAAGGATCTCGACCCCCTCGATCTGATCTGCCATATCGCGTTCGACCAACCACCGCTCACCCGCCGCGAGCGCGCGGGCAAGGCCAAACAGGGTGATGTCTTCGCCAAGTACGGCCCCCAGGCCCGCACGGTGCTGGAGGCGCTGCTCGACAAGTACCAGGACGACGGGATGGTCGCTGGCCTGGATAATGTGCGCCTGCTGTCGATTCCACCCTTCAACGCCATGGGCACGCCACTCCAGCTCGTCAAGGAATTCGGCACCAAGTCGGGTTTCGAGGACGCCGTGCATGAACTGCAAGCCGCGCTCTATCAGGAAGTTGTTTGATCCCCATGACCGATCAATCCCAGCATATCGTCCGCACACCACTGTTCCCCGAGTACTCCCAAGTACGCAGCCTGCTCCCCATTTGGGCGAACACAACCACGAAATCAGCCGTTCTCAATCTGATCAACGCGGTTTGGGATCAAACCGGGACACCGCAGAATCCAGTGGACTGGAGCCATCCGGACGAATGGATCAGCGAGCGTTTGACTGGCGAGGATGCTGAACTGGCGACGCGTATCTGGAGCAAGAGTCAGAAGACCATCAACCCTCGGCATCTCTATGGTGTCTATCTCTTTATCAACTCTTACCAGTTGCTGATACCAGACAGCGAGGGCGTCTATCGACTCAGCGCGCGAGGGCAGGCATTTCTTGACGAAGACCCGATGGCCGTGCGCGAGATCGACGAGGCCGAGGGTCTGCCGAATCTACTCCTGATCCTTGCGGCTCATTCCCCTGCCAAGCGGGGCGATCTGCTGGATGACTGGGCCGAATTCCTGCACAAGCACTCCAAGTACGGCACGGCCTCGACCATCAAGGACACCCTGCGTCGGCGCATCCTTAACCTAGTCGAACGCGGCTGCATCGCACGCGAAGGCAACACCTACACCATCACGAATCAGGGGATCGCCTATGCGGCGGATTCCAGCGAGATCGCGACGGAGCGCCCACACCAGGAGGTGCTCAACGCCATCAAGCGGTACAACGACACGCAGATCCAAGCCCTGCGTGATCGCCTCGGCAAGATGAATCCGTACCGCTTCGAGGCGCTGATCCGCGATCTGCTCGAAGCCATGGATTACGAAGACGTGATCGTGACCAAGCAGAGCGGCGACAAGGGCGTCGATGTCATCGCCAACTACCAGTTCGGCATCACTCAAATCAAAGAGGTAGTCCAGGTCAAACGCTACCAGGGCAGTATCACCCGCCCGGTGCTAGATCAGTTACGGGGCGCGCTGCCTTACCACCAAGCCATCCGGGGTACCATCATCACCTTGGGTCGCTTCGCGAAGGGCTGTACCGAAGCCGCGCTCTATCCCGGTGCCGCCCCCATCACGCTCATCGACGGTGACAAACTCATGGAGTTGCTCGTCAAGCATGGGGTCGGCATCAAGAAGCGCCCTCAAACCCTCGTCGAGATAGATGACAGCTATTTCGCCGAGGCCGATGCCACCGACGGCGACGAAGCCTTGCTCACTCCGACCGATTAGCACCCACCGCACCAGGACGAAATCGCCCGTGTCAGTACGCACCACCGTCAAATCCATCCAGGACATCATGCGCCAGGATGTCGGCGTCGATGGCGACGCCCAGCGTCTCTCCCAACTTTGTTGGATGTTCTTCCTCAAGATCATCGACGATCAGGATCAAGAGCTGGAGCTGCTGCGCGACGACTACCGCTCGCCCATCCCGACCAACCTCCAATGGCGCGCCTGGGCCGCCGACCCGGAAGGTCTCACCGGCGAGGCGTTGCTCGACTTCATCAACGCCGATCTCTTTCCCGCCCTCAAGGAGCTTCCGGCACGGGGCGCCGGCGCCAACCGCGCGCGCGTGGTGCGCGCCGTCTTCGAGGACGCCTACAACTACATGAAGTCCGGTCAGCTCATGCGCCAGGTGATCAACCGGATCGGCGCGGTCGACTTCAACGATCTGGCCTCCCGCCGCCACTTCGGCGACATCTACGAGCAACTGCTCAACGACCTGCAAAGCGCCGGCAACGCGGGCGAGTATTACACCCCGCGCGCGATCACCGCCTTCATGGTCGAGCGCATCGATCCCCGGCCGGGCGAGATCCTGCTCGACCCCTCGTGCGGGACTGGCGGCTTCCTGACCTGCGCCATCCGCCACATGCGCGAGCGCTACGTCAAGACGCCCGAGGACGAACAGGCCCTGCAAGCCGGATTGCGCGCGGTCGAAAAGAAGCAGCTCCCGCACATGCTGTGCGTGACCAACCTGCTGCTGCACGGTATCGAAGACCCCAGTTTCGTCAAGCACGACAACACCCTGGCCCGGCCCTACATCAGCTACGGGCCAAGCGATCGGGTCGACATCATCCTTACTTCTACTTTGTTACCTTCAAAAAATCTTTAAGTGTTTAAATTTTATGATAATAAACAAAAATACACATAAACAATAGGGTTCTAGTGGCGCGTTGAGCGCCTATAATCACCCATAAACCGCCAACATCTATCTTCAATAGGGGCATAGTAAATGAAGATTTATTGCGCCTAATAAAAAATAACTTAAAATTCATTAATTTATGCGACAGTCAAAGTTAACAAAGTAGAATTACCAATCCGCCTTTTGGCGGGCGCGAGGAAGACGGCATCGAGTCCAACTTCCCGGCGCACTTTCGCACCCGCGAGACGGCCGACCTCTTCCTGGCCCTGTTCATCCGTCTGCTCAAACCCGGTGGGCGGGCCGCGATCGTCTTGCCCGACGGCTCGCTGTTCGGCGAGGGCGTCAAGACCCGGCTCAAGGAACACCTGCTGGAAGAATGCAACCTGCACACCATCGTGCGACTGCCGAACAGCGTCTTCAAACCCTACGCCAGCATCGGCACCAATCTGCTGTTCTTCGAGAAGGGCGAACCGACCCGCGAGGTCTGGTTCTACGAGCATCGCGTCCCCGCAGGGCAGAAAGCCTATTCCATGACCCGCCCGATCCGGGTCGAGCATCTGCAAGGCTGCGTGGACTGGTGGGGCGGGATCGAGCGCACGGGGCGAGCACAGACCGAGCAGGCGTGGCAGGTCACGCTCGACGAGATCAAGGCCCGCAACTACAACTTGGATGTCAAGAACCCGCACACCGTCGCCGACGATCACGGCGACCCGGAGGAACTGCTGGTCAAGCTGGCGCGGGACGAGCAGGCGACCGCCGCGCTACGCGATCAGTTGAAAACGCTTCTGGCGGAGGCGTTGTTGCGATGACGGATGCCGAGCTGGTCGCCGAGTTCATGCGGCTGACCGAAATGGATGGAAAGACCGTGCTGGAGGTGGGTGTGGTGGAGTGGTCTGGCCCCCATGAGCCCGAACTGGTGTGGAAGAGGTTCCATCGCTGGACCACATGGCCAACGGCCGAGCGTCTTGCTGTTGCACAGCGAAAGGCGCTCGAAACCGTTCGATTCTTCCGAATCTGCTCAATCTGCAACGAACGGCAGAATGCCGGTCACATGATGGACCGAGAAACGTGCCAAAGCTGTGCCGAGAAACATCTCGGCGTCGTGTTCTGAGCCACGATCAACCAAGCACAGAGATCACGGGGAAGCGAGCAATGATCAATCAGCGCCTCAAACTTCCGATGGCGGACATCCGCCAAGTGTGCCGCAGCCATCGCATCAAGAGCTTGGCACTCTTTGGCTCTGCCATCCGCGAGGATTTCCGCCCCGACAGCGATGTGGATTTCCTGGTGGAGTTCAGTCCCGACACGCCTCCCGACTTCGCGCGAATCCTGGACATCCAGTCTGAACTGGAACGCCTGGTCGGACACCCCGTCGACCTGATCGAGCGCCGCGCGGTCGAACAGAGCCGCAATTACATCCGACGCCACCAGATCCTGAACCATCTGGAGCCGATCTATGTGGCGTGACCAGGGCTATCTGCTCGATATGCTGCTGGCGGCCTCCGATGCCATCGGCTTCGCCAGCGGCCTTGATGAAGCGGGTTTTATCGCCAGCGATCTTCATCAGAGCGCCATTCTGCGCAAGCTCGAAATCATCGGCGAAGCCGCCGGTCAGGTCTCCAACGCGTTCCAGCAACAGCACCCAGAGATTCCGTGGTCCGGAATGATCAGCTTGCGCAACCGCCTCATCCATGGCTACCGCGTGGTGCAGCTCGACATCGTTTGGCGGGTCGTGCAACGCGATCTCCCGCCCCTGATCGAAACACTGCGCCCGCTCATTCCGCCCGAAGACGAGTTCACGTCATGACCAACACCGCGCACAAACTCCTTCAGCACTTCGACCGACTCGCGGAGGCGCCCGACGCCATTCCGCGTTTGCGACGTTTCATTCTCGATCTGGCTGTGCGGGGGAAGCTGGTTGAGCAGGATCCGATGGAGGAGCCAGCGGCGGAATTGCTGGAAAGGATTCAGACGGAGAAGGCGCGGTTGATCAAAGCAGGAACTGTCAGAAAACAAAAAAACGGCAGCTTGCTGACAGCCGATGATTTTCCGTTCCCCGTTCCACAGGGATGGAAATGGAGCCAGCTTGCGGAGATTGGATTCATCAGTCCACGTAATGCTGTAGAGGGATCGATTCCTGCCTCATTTGTACCAATGACATTAATTCCCGCTGAGTACGGAATTCCGCATCAGCACGAGATCCGACCGTGGGGCGAGTTCAAGATTGGCTATACCCATTTCGCAGAAGGTGATGTTGGTCTAGCGAAAATCACTCCTTGTTTTGAAAATGGAAAATCCACGGTCTTTCGCGGTCTCGAAAATGGGTTTGGCGCGGGTACGACTGAATTGCATATTGTTCGTCCTTTCCTAGTCAATGTCGATTTCGTGTTGATGTTTCTGAAGTGCCCACATTTCATTGAGTCCGGCATCCCACGCATGACCGTAACAGCAGGTCAAAAGCGTGTTCCGGCAGATTATTTCGCGTATTCGCCATTCCCGCTTCCACCCCTCGCCGAACAACACCGCATTGTCGCCAAGGTCGATGAGCTGATGGTGATCTGCGACCAGATCGAAACCCATTTGACGACCACCCAAACCGACAGCCGCCGCCTGCTCGAAGCCGTACTGCATGAGGCGCTGACCCCACCGCTGTCGAACGCGGCCTGAGCGTCGACCATGCAACCCGGCGCAAAAGTCAGACTGAAGGCCAATCCCGGTCGAGTCGGCATTCTCGGCAACGACACCGACGGCCCGCCGCATCGCCTGCGGTTACTCGTCCATTTCCTCGATGGCGACGAACAATTCGTCCTCCAGGGCGCGCTGGAGACGGTGGAGAAAGAACCGACTGGCGCTTACGCCATGATGAAGGCCGGTCGCTATGGGCGGGCCGCCGACCTGCGCGGCGCGATCACCTATTATCGGCTGAGCGGACGGCTGGCCAACCTAATCTATAGCCTGAACACCACCAACACGCAGTTCCTCGCCTATCAGTTCAAGCCGGTGCTGCAATTCCTGGAGTCGCCCTGCAACGGCATCCTGATTGCCGATGAGGTGGGTCTCGGCAAGACGATTGAAGCCGGTCTGATCTGGACGGAGCTGCGCGCGCGCATCGACGCCCGGCGTCTGTTGGTGATCTGTCCGGCGATGCTGCGGGAAAAATGGCAGGCTGAATTGATCGATCGTTTCGGGGTCCAGGCCGAGATCGTCGATGCGCAGACGTTGCTTGATCGTCTGGAATCGGTGAAGGCGCGGCCGCAGCAATCGTTCGCACTCATTGCCAGCCTACAGGGCGCGCGTCCTCCACGGCGCTGGAACGACGACGAGGAACCTTCCCAGGCATCCGCGGCAAAACTGGCCCGCTTTCTCGCGGAAGCGGTGCTGGATGAATCCCTGCTCGACCTGGTGATCGTGGACGAGGCCCATTATCTGCGCAATGCCGGAACCCTGACGCACCGCCTGGCTCGCCTGCTGCGACCGGTCGCGCAAAGCCTGGTGATGCTGTCGGCCACCCCGATTCAATTGCGCAGCCGGGATCTCTTCAATTTGTTGCATCTGCTCGATGAAGACGCCTTCCCCTATGAAACCTCCTTCGAGCAAACCCTGCGCGCCAACGCCCCGCTGGTCGCCCTGCGTGATCGGATCCTGAATGGCGAGGTGACCCGGACGGATTTCGTGGCGGCCTTGCAGGTTGCGATCGGCAGTCGGATCTTCGGCGACAACGAGCAGATCAACTATCTCATCCAGCACCCGCCGAGCGATGACGAACTGATATCGCCACGCGGTCGCTCGGAGATCGCCGATCAGCTCGACCGAATCAATCCGCTGGCGAAGGTGGTGACCCGCACCTTGAAGCGCGATGTGCAGGAGATGCGCGTGCAGCGCCTGCCGAAGACTATTCGGGTGGAGATGAACCCAGCCGAACGCCAGTTCTACCTCCAGGTAACCGAGGCGGTGCGTGATTTTTGCGCCCAATTCGCCGTGTCCGAAGGGTTCATGCTGACCATTCCTCAACGGCAGATGTCGAGCTGTCTGGCGGCGGCGTGCCAAGGCTGGATCGAGCGGGCGAGCCATTGGGATGATGATGAGCTTGAGGAGATGCTGTTCGAGTCGTTCGGCGATGCCGACGCCCCCACCAAGCGCCCCAATCTGGGGCCACTGTTGATCACGCTGGTCGGCATTGCGCGCCGGGTCGGCGATCATCGGGCACTCCAGGCGGACGACAGCAAATATGCCGAGCTGATCGCGAACCTGATCCGCTATTGGCGCAACTATCCCGACCAGAAAATCGTCCTCTTTTCCTTCTATCGCAACACCCTGCATTATCTCGCCAGACGCCTCGAAGCCGATGGCATCGCGTCGGTGGTCCTGCATGGCGGCATGGATAAACAGGCGGCATTGCGCCACTTTGAGTCGCGCGACGGGCCGAATCTTTTGCTGTCGTCAGAAGTGGCTGCGGAAGGTGTGGACCTTCAGTTTTCCAGCCTGTTGATCAACTACGACCTGCCCTGGAATCCGGCCCGCATCGAGCAGCGCATCGGTCGTATCGACCGGATCGGCCAGGCCGCGCCGAAGATCCTGATCTGGAACTTTATCTATGCGGAGACGGTGGACGAGCGGATCCATGACCGCCTGCTGCAACGCCTGGATATCTTCCGCCAGGCACTCGGGAGCCTGGAGGCGATGCTGGGCGACACGATTCGCACACTGACCTATGAGCTGTTATCGCACAAACTCACGCCGGAAGAGGAAATCGAACAGATTGACCAGGCGCGACTGGCGATCGAAACCGTCAACCGGCTCCAAAACCAACTCGAAGAGGAAGCCACGCAGCTCATCGCGCATGGCGATTTCATCCAGAACAAGGTGCGCGCCGCGCGCGAGCTTGGACGCTATATCCGAGGCGAGGATCTGCTGGCCTACGTGCGTGATTTCCTGGAGCGGGACTATCCGGGGACACGCCTGCTCGCCACGGACGAAAATCCGCTGGAGCGGATGCTCGAACTCTCGACGGCGGGGCGAGTTGCTTTTGGCGATTTTCTGAACGCCCATCGTCTGCCAGGAGCCACCCGCATCCTGTCCAGCCCAGCGCCGCGTCTGATGTTTGAAAACCGTTTTGGCCGAGCCGCGCATGGCATGGAGCGCATCACCCAAGATCATCCCTTGGTGCGATTCGTGGCCGAGCGTCTGAGGCTTGCCGGTCATGGTCCGCTGTATTGTCCGGTGTCGGCGGTGGAATTGCTGGGGAATGTGGTCGGAGATCGCAAGGCTGGAGTGTATGTCTATGCGATTGCACGGTGGACTGTCTCGGGTGCGCGTGAGATCGAGCGTCTCGACTATCTGGTGCAACGGCTCGATGATGCCACGCGGATCGATGGCGAGCAGGCTGAGTTTTTCGTCAATAGCGCCGCCATCGAGGGGCAGGATTGGCTGGGAGCCATGACCAGTCTCGATCACGCCCAAGCCGCCGACGCGCTGGACGCTTGTCGCGCCGAACTGGAAGACCGCTTTCGCGCCTTTCATGACGCACAGTCGCGCGAAAACCGGGATCGCATCAATCTGATGGTGAATACATTACAGCATCATCTCGATCAACAGCGAAGGACACTAAACGAGCGTATCGATCATTATCAGCGGTTCGGAACCGTTCGACAGCAACGCATCATTCCGGCCTTGAAAGGGCAACTGAACAAGTTGCAACAAAAAATCGAATCGAAGATCAAGGAATTGCGCCTCAAGGAAAGCACCACGGCGCACGACAGTATGGTTTCTGGTGGGGTTATACGGGTGATCTGAATTAACGCTCAATGGAGAGAGGAACATGGCCGAGTCAATGAAGGACGCAATGCGCAAGGCATATGACAAAAATGGGCAGGAGGTACCGACGACGACGAAGACCTCGGGTGTTAAACCCGCCAAGCGGCAGCCAGCATCCGCCGCCAAATCAAACACGCAACACCCTCAGCAACTGCGGCAGCCGAGCAAACCGAATCATGGCGGCAATTGCAGCCGATCACTGCTCCAGCAAACGACCAAGCCACCGGAACTGCCCGACCCCCCGTTACTTCAGCCTCACAAGTTAAAGACTCCCGCTCCCGCCGCACCCAAACTGACGGCCGACGACTACCGTGTAGAAGTGATGGCTAAAGCAGGAATCGCGTTTGATATTGACCCGCCGAAGAAGACCAGTTTGCTTGATGCCGATTCCCGGCAGGGTCATACAACCCAATGCCACGGAGTGACATGGAGCGACGAACGCGAGATCGTGCTGGGTCTGGATTTCGGAACCTCCAGCGTGAAGGTTGTGATCGGTGACTCCGCGTTGGGCGTGGCATTCGCGGTTCCTTTCAGTGCGGGGATTGGAATTGAGCGTTATCTTCTTCCCTGTCGTCTGTACGCATCGAAAAAAATATATTCGATGCGGAAAGGACGGCGAGATTATCGGGATCTGAAGCTCTCCTTGGTCGCGGAGCCGACAAACCCGACTCTCCAGGAACCTGTCATCGCCTTTCTCGCCTTTGTCATCCGGCATGCCCGTGACTGGTTGTTTCGGGAACACCTGGATAAATACCGCAACACGCGCATTCGCTGGAGGCTCAAGATTGGGCTGCCGGTTGCGCATCATTTTGATCGTGAACTCTCGCGGGTTTTCATGAAAATCGGCCAGACGGCCTGGTTGGTGGCGAATGCGCAGGGGGAGATCACGAGCGCACTCGTCGATTCCGCGAGCCTGCGCGGCGAAGAGTTGACGAGGAGCGCGCCAGGTCCGCTGATCGAGGATGAGGATATCGAAGTCGAGGTACTGCCAGAAATCGCTGCGCAGATTTATGGATTCGTCAATTCAAACCGTTTCGACCCCCAGGCTCGCAACATCTATCTGATGGTCGATGTCGGGGCTGGGTCGGTGGACTCGTCTTTATTCCATGTCAAACCCGCACGCGGCGGGCGTTGGGATTTCGAGTTTTTCACGTCGGTCGTGGAGCCTTACGGGGTCATGAACCTGCACCGCCATCGCATCCATTGGTGGCGAAAAGCATTGCAGAGAAATGCAAGCGGCGAGGATTTGTTGTCCTCGCTGGATCGACTGAAATTTCAGACGGATCAAGAGACCGGGATCCCCGATTGCTACGCCCGCTATTTCGAGGGTGTCAGGGTCGATTTTGCCGACCACCGGCAAACGCCGGATGCTCTTTTCTTCGGACAGGTGCGCGAACAGGTTCAGAGAAACACCTACTGGCAGACCTGGAAAAAGGGCTTACTGGGTCAGCAGGATCTGGGGGGGATTTCGGCGTTCTACTGTGGTGGCGGAACACGCATGCCGTTCTATCGCCGGTTGTGCGATTACTTGCGGTCGGATCCTAATTGCACCTGGCTCAGCGCAATCCCACGCCGTATCGAACTTCCCGAGAAGCTCAAGGCGCCAGGACTTCGCCGAGAAGATTTTGATCGCTTGACCGTGGCATACGGATTGAGTTTTCTGGAGGTCGGAAAGATTGTTGAATCCATTCCACAGCCGAAACTGATCATGCCGTCCAGCGGTGATTGGCGAGATAACTATCTCCACAAGTGACTCATGTTGAGCGATGTCGATGAGGACGGGGGAACGCAGTATGCCCCCACACTTGTACGCAAGCGACTGACCGGAAGTGCGCGCAGTGCTTGAGCTATGCGAGTTGACGTGCTTGAACGTGTCAATAAAAACAATCCAGCCAGAGAACAAGAAGGCAAACGCGAAACGCGCCAAAAATGGAAAGCTCCCGATCTATGAAACAAGGATGCTCTCCATCGAGGTTCCAAGATCGGCAGAGCGGACAGGATGCAAGCACTGCGACAGAAACAGTCCAAGACAGCATTTGAGGCGTGGGCATATCAGAATGCTGCAAAATGACCGGCGAATTTGGGTAAATTCTTGCGCTGTCGGGTCTTCTGGCCTTGGTCGGACAGACAAAATCTACAACGTTTTTTCCGCCTAAATTGATATCTTCCCTGCCCTTTAGGGATTAAAGAATCCACCCGCAGAGCGGGTGGAATTGGATTAACCCCCCAAGGGGGTTAATTGGCTGCCGCAAGGTGCTGTCTAGCGGTTACCAAGATCCAAACGGATCGAGTTGGCTTCAAGTGCCGGAGCGCCTATCGCCGTGACGGGCGTGAGAAGCGATTCGCTCTAACGGAACAGGGCCTAGCGCCTGATAGGCTCAACCGAAGCCAATTTGTCTAACTGGCAGAGCCGTTGGACTCTGACCACGCCCAAAGGGCGTGGAATTTCACATTACGATTAAAACCTGACGAGGATTCCGACGGCACCCAACCCTCAAGACGCAAACACGCGCCCATGAATCTCCTGCAACCACGTCAAGTCCGCCCACACCGCTTCCGACCAGCCGCCCGGTTGACCGACATCGCCCAGGATCAGTTCCCGAAACAAGCGTCGAAAGGCCGGAACATCGCCCCAACAGGCCACGATCCGGTCGAGAAGATCGGGAAATTCGCGCTCCAGCCAGCCCTTTTCCGCACGGTGTTTGTCCATCGGTTTGGCGACGTGCGAAAACCTCGGGGCGACGTTCCGATGCCGGTCCGCGGTTCCCGCTAACTGCGCGCACAGCAGCTTTTCCAGCTGCGTGTCGACGAAGCGGCGCAGCAGCGGTTGCGGATGCTCGAAGCGCAAGATCATGGTGTAGACCGCGTTCGCGGGTGCCTTGCTCGGGACGCTGTGCGTCGGCGTACTGACATCGATGACCCGCGCCCGCAGGCGAATGTCAGGCAAATCGGGGGACACGAGCGAAAAACGCACCCCTTGTTGCAGCGCGCTGGCCTCTGCCGAATGGAGCGTGTAATAGCCCGTGGCAATCTCCTGGAGCGCCTGATCCAGCGCCGCCAGGTCGGAAACGACGACGTCGAGGTGTCGCGCCAGCGGCGTCGTCCCGTCTGACTCGCGGCGTCCCAGCAGTGTCAACAGGCGCTCCAGGCGTTCTTGATCGCGCAGCGATAGACTCACGAACCGGGCCGCGACCTCCTGGCTCCCGGCGCTCGTCGTCTGGACCCGCAGACATTGGCTCGCCGCGTTTAGCGCGCGACCGGGCAACCACGGCAGCCGCAGTTGGAAGCGATCCGTCGAGCCGGGCAACGCGCTCGGTAAGCACAGCCGGATGCCGCCCCAGGAAATGTCGCGACCGAACGCCACCAGGGAACCCTCGCAGTCGGGGAGGACGATCCGCGCGCGGGTCTGGATCGCGAGCCGGCGTTGAGCGCGGCGGTTATGCTCCGGCGGCGTCGGGCGTTCTGCCGGGGCGCTGTCCGGGAGGCACAACGCCAAGCGGTCGTCATCGATCGGCGGGGCGCTCATGCCGGCGAGCCTTCGTGGTTGACGCCGGGCGCCGACGCGAGCGGAAAAGGTGTCGTGGCGAAGGCCGGCAGGTGGATTGGCTGGTCAAGCTGCCGCTCGACAGACTGTTTGAGCGACGCGAGCGGATGCTCGAAGCGCAGGGTGATACGGTATAACGTGATCCAATCGTCGTCTGCCATCTGAACGGGCTGGACCTCGACGATCCGCGCCCGCAAGCCCTCGCCGTCGTCAGGCGTCATCCCGGTCAGCGAAAAACGGATGCTTTGATCGACCGCATAGGCGTGAAACACGGTCAGCGTGAGGCGCCCCGTCGCGATCTCCGCCAGCAGGCGGTGCCTCTGCGCCGGTTCGTTGACGGCGAACTCTAACGCCGATGCGAGCGGCGGGGCCGCCTCGTCCTCGGGGTGCGACGGCTCCAGCAGCGACACCAGTCGCGCGTGGTGTTCGAGCGTGAGTTGAGAGAACCGCACGGCGATCTGCGTGCGCCCATCCTCCAGGACCGTCGCGCGTAACAGCCGGGCATTCGCCAGCACGGGGCGATCCGGTTTCCAGGGCAATTCGAGTTGGAACGTCTTGGCCTCCGGCGGCAAGGCGCCCGGCACGATCAGGCTCGCACCGCCCCAGGACAGGTCACGATGGAGTGCGATGAGCGGCGTCTCGGTGCCTGAAAACACGAGCTTGGTCAGGGTTTGAAGCGGTCGGCGCAGATGCGCGCGACGCTGGATGAACGGTGGAGCTGGATTGGGCATCGCGCGGCGCGTGACCTCGTTGGCAAAAGGGAGCGTCGACCGGCACGTCGACAGGGGATCTGTCGGAGGCATCACGTTTTTCACGGTTGCGTTCTGCGACGCTTGTCGCATCAAGACAAGCGATCGGGAAATGCCGTGATGACGATCGTGAACACGCAAAATCTCGTTTCGATGGGCATGCTCCTGGTGCTCTCCGTGGCCGCCGATGCCGGTCTGTTGAGTTCCATGGTCCGCACGCTGAACCTCGCGATTTCGCACAACCTGATCGCTTAACGATTCGTTCGGTCCGCGCAGTTTTGGCGCGGCTCCCCGAGGCGATCGGGCGCTGGATCGGTGCGGTCATGGACCGTTCGAGACATCGCCTGATGTCGCCGAAGATCCTGCGCCAGTCCGTCTTTCAATCCCGTCAACACCGCTTCCAGTCCTTCGATGAGCGCGATTTCGCGCTGAAGCGACTCCTGCAAGGTCTCCTGCAATGGCGCCAACCAAGGCTGGCAATCCGACTCGGACGGATGGCGAATGCCCATCTGCTGTCGATGGTTTTGTAACCGCCGACGTTGGAATCGGAGAACCCACAGGCGGGTGTCGGCATCCTGGAGCAGTGCGTCGGCCTGGATGGCGGGGTCTGTCGGTTCGCCAGGCGACACCCACGAAGCCTCTCCGGTCGGTGCCGGTCCGCACGGTCCGCGATGCGCATTGGCGTCCAGCCAATCGTTGAGACCGTGCTGGATGGCGACCGGATCGCTGTGCGGCTTCACCCGCTCGATCAGCGCGCGCAGATGGATCGGCTGCCCCAGGGCCGCGAGCGCGCAGGCGGCGTCAAAGGCCGCGCGGCGGGTCTGGCCATGCGTGCGCAAGGCCGTTTGTATGGATTCTCGGTTCGGCTTTTTTCGCATCAGCGGTCCGCCAACTCGAAGGCCGCCATCACAGCGCGATTCGCCAGCGAGGCGCGGGTGCGCGTGGTCGGTGCCCACAACCAGCGAAATCGGCTGGGTGCTTGCGGAGGCGGCGCGTCCATCAGAATCACGTCGAGATAGACTCCATCAGCTCCCAGGCGAACATCGCGGATCTGTTCGATACAGATCAGCGTGCTGTCGTGCAGCAACACGCTGAAGGCCCACACGTCGGTCATCATTCGCGGCACGAACCAGGTCGGCAGCAACCGCTCGGCGCGCTTTAGCCGCTCCTGATCAGTGTCGAACAAGCGGTTGTTTAGCATCACATAAACGCTCCAATTTAGTGGGTTTTCACCATGACCTGATGATCGAATCTCGCCACGGCATCGAGGTTGTCAAACAGATGGACGCGCCGCTCGTTCGCGAAAGCGATCCGATCGGTCGCCTTGTCCTGTTTTTCGATCTTGAAATGCTTGGCACCGATCCCGGCGATGCCGTTGACGTTTAGCCGCTTGACGAGCGACTCGCTGAGTTCGTGCGGATCGGTCGGATGGATCTCGGGCGACGCGGCCACGTCGCGCAGGATCGAGCGCACGGTCCAGAACTGGACATCGACCGGCCCCAGTTTCAGCAGCAGCGTCATGAAAAACGCGATCAGGTTGATCGTGACCAGGAGGCCCATCAGTCCCATGCCGCACTGTTGCCAGCGCCGCTTGCTGGGGTGTCGCATGCGGTCTTTCCTGTCCAGATGAAGCGATCAGAAGGCCGACTTGCCGTTGGGGAAGCCCACGATGGCCACGTCCCAGGTACCTTGGCGCACACGCGATTCGCGCAAGCCTAAATCGGCGTCGAAGCGCGCCAGACGCGGTTGGCTCGCCAAGCCGCTGTAGAGGGTCTTCTTGCGCTTGGCGAGATCGCGCACCCGCGCCGTGGCCTCCACCGAGAGTTGGAATTGCGCGATGAACCGCTCCACGGTCGCGCGCCACAGCCGAAAATCGCAACCCGGCGCGCGGCAGTCGAACACGACCGCGCCGCCCGAGAGCGTGGCCCGTCCGCACGCCGGGCATTTCCCCAGCGCCTCGCGCGGATCGTGCGCGTCGATGAACTGGGAAAGCGCTTGCGCGCTGGTCTGCGCCGTCGCCGGCAGCGCGACCCCCTGGCGCTCGGCGATTTGCCGCGCCAAGGCCAGCGCCACGCGCCAGTGCGTCTGCGGCACGAAGGCGTCAATGTTCCGCTCGGCTTCCACGAGTAGCGCCAGCGCCGGCGCAATCACCCGACCGATCCTGCGCGGTCACGCCGGGCGGCCCTGACGCTTGAAATCCCAGGCCAGCACCTGACTGAGCGGATCACCGATCGCGCGATCCACCAGCCGTCGGGCAATCTGCGCCTCCACCCGCGCCGCCGTCACGCCGCCGCGCTGTTCGTCGATGGCGGCAAAAATCGCCGCCGGCGCGATCTCGCGAAAGACGATCCGCCGGTCATCGGTCAACCCGGCATAGCGCACCACATCGGCAGCCATCGTCTCGCCTTCGCGATCCGGATCCGCGCCCAGAAACACGGTGTCCGCCTGCTTGGCCAGCGCGACCAGTTCGTTGATCCGCGCCTGGCCCGTCGGCGAGACCGTCCAGTCGGCAACGAAGCGACCGTCCTCCTGGACCATGCCCAAACGCTCCTTGGGCAGATCGCACAGGCGCCCGCCCGTCGCGCGCACCGTCCAGCATTCTTCGGTAGGGCGCGCGCGCAGGTCATGTTCGATGGTGGCCGCTTTCGCGGGCGATTCGACGATCAGCAGGCAGTTGGGCATCGTGACGACTCAGGCTTCCTGGCGCATCAGCAGGTCGGCCACGACGCTGTCGCGCGTGGTAAAAAAACGTTCCCAGTTCAGACAGGCTTGCGCTTCGAGGGTCCAGCCCATGCTGGTCGCGCGATCGAACACCGCGAAGAAACGCGGCAACGTCTCGATCGAGATCGGACGCGCCGGAGTCCAGTCCCCGCGCGGGGGATCCTTTTGCCACGCGATCGACCACGCGACAATCGGGTACTCTTCTTCCCAGATGCCGGCGTCGTTTCGATGCGCCGTAAGCAGGACAAGATTCGGGTGGGTATTCGGAATCAGCGTTGGCATGCGTCTCGATTCGCTCCAGACAGATTGGTTTTGAGGACGGTCAGCGTCATCCGATTGAACGCTTTGCCGGTCTTGCTGGTGTCCTTGCCGTCAAAGGTCAGACTCAGCAAATCCCCCAGCGCGGCGTGTTGCGTGTGAAGTTGGGCTTTTAGCCAGGGCGTGAGCCACGCCGCGATGACGTCGTTGATCGGCGTCTGGACGAGCATTTGCGGCTGATCGCCAAACGGCCCCTGCGACTGACGACTGCCGACGATGCGCCCTTCCAGGCAATCGCCCGGCGTCGGTTTCCACACCTGAATCTGCACGTCGAGCGCCGCTTTCGCGCGCAATCGCGCCAACTCGGATGCCGCGATCGGTTCCAAGTCGCGCGCCTGGGCAAGTGCCTGGCGGTCCGGTGCGGGAAGGGTCGCCAAGGCGCGTTCGGCAGACGCCGCGCGACTCAACGGCGTCTCCCTGTCCAGGGGTGACAGCGATGGTTCGGGTTCAAACATGGGCATCCTCCACGGGGGGGTCGCCAGCCAAGGCGTCTAACGGAATCGAATGCCACAGGATCCGTCCGCTGTCGGCATGGATCACGCGCACGGTGTCGCCGCCAATCCCATCGCCAAGCGCGTCGATCTGTCTGGCAACGGCAATGGCCTGTTCAAGACCGGGATAGAGGCGTCCGAAGGCGTCCGGCGGCAACCAATCCAGGTCGCTTCCCGGAGGGCGGTCGAACGCGATTCGGTAGCCCGTGCCGATCGGCTCAGGATCGGTCGCGCGCGGGACGCTCGTGTGGCGGACAGGAAATGCGCTCATGACGTCGGCACTTCGGAGGTCGCGGAAAAGGACGCCGCCAACGGCAGGTCTAACTGGCTCCAGGTCGCATCGCTGTCAGGGTCTTGCGGATCCTGCCCAAAATGCGCCCCTTGACGTTGCGCGTCGGCGAGGCGCGTCGTGGCGATCGTCACGTAGGCCGGTTCGCGTTCGATGCCAATAAAGCGAAAACCTTGGCGCAGCGCGGCGACGCCGGTGGTGCCTGATCCCATGAAGGGATCGAGGACGAGGCCGCCGGGCGGGGTGACGAGGCGGCAGAGATAGGCCATCAAGGCTTGTGGCTTGACCGTGGGATGTCCGTTGCCTTCCCCACGATCCGACCGACTCGCCTTGGCGCAGTAGAAGAAGCGAGCGGCGGAGCCTTGATCGCCATCGGTTGATTCTGGCGGCGCGGCGCGAGCACCAAACGCATGCTTTGTTTTGCTGGTGGCGCGCTGGTGGTGCGGCTGGAGGCTGCCGCTTTTCGTCACCGGAAACAGCGCCACCACGTCATCCGACCCGTCGTGTATGAGGTTGGCGGGGAAGCGGCCTGATGACGGAACAAACTCGGCGTGCCTTGTCTTTTGAGTTAGGCCAACGTCATGACGATGATTGCCTCCCTGAACAACCCGCAACTTCCGGTAATCTTCGCCGCTCGGAATCCTCGACCCATCGATATTCAACCCCCCGCACCCATGCGTGAGCACGTTCGCGGCGATGGTTTTCTCGGAAAGCGGTTTGCGCGCGAGCGCAATCGGCTCGAAGGCGGGTTTTAAGGCGCTGCCCCAGCCGTCCCATTGGCGAGCGGCGTCGCTGGATGGAGCGGTGGCATCCGGTCTGGATGCCGATCCAAAGGCGTTGACATTCGCTTTGTCGTTGACAGCGGCAAAACGATTCGGGCCGATGACGTCCCGTTCGGCTCCAGCCGACTTGTCGATCGCCTTCGACACGTCCAACGATTTCGGAAATCCCTGCGCGTAGAGCCAGCCCACGGTATCGCGAAGCTCAAACCCGGCATCCTCGATCGCGCACCACAGGCGGTGATGAGTGCGCGTCCCGCCGAACGCGAGCAAGTGCCCGCCCGGCTTCAGGACGCGCAGGCATTCGATCCAGATCGCCGGATCCGGCAATCCCTTGTCCCATGCGTGGCCCATGAACGACAGCGCATAGGGCGGATCTGTCACCACCGCATCGACCGAGCAATCCGGCAGGATCTTGAGCGCGTCCAGACAATCGCCCTGGTAGAGCGTGGCATCGCCGATGACGATCACGTCAACACCTTCCGACGCGCGAGCGGTTGCGGCACCACCTCGATGACGCGCTCGGCCCCGAACCGCTGGATCAGCGTTTGCCGGGCCTCGTCCAAGTCGCACCCCGGCGCGATCAACGTCAACCACTCGGTAGGACGGTCCGTGACGCGATACCGGTAGACGCGCAGCGCATTCCTGGCCTGCATCTCGGCCTGCAACCTCGACTGACCCGCGTCAAATTCCAGGATGGCCGCGCGCTCGTCGACGGCCTCCTGAAGGTCGCGACGTTGCGTTGGCGTGAGCGGCGGGAGTTCCCGATTCAACCCTCTGCCTCCTGCCGCCACGCGACCAGACCCGCCGCCAGCGCGCCGGCCATGCGCCGTTGCGCGGACGCCTTCGCCAGTTCCGCTTCTTCTTCGGGATGCGCAATGACGCCCGCTTCGATCAGAAGCGCGGGCATCCGCGCGTGACGCAGTACATCCAAATGGTCGAAGGCATCAATCCCTCGCACCGGATCGAGACAGGGACGCTGCTCGCCATCGATGTCCTCGGCGTGATGCCCCGTCGCTCGATACCCGCGTGTTTGCAGGGCGTCACCCACCGGCAGGGCCAGACGCAGACCCCCGTCCTCGCCACACGACTGATCCCGGCTGACGAACAGCGAATACCCCTGGGCATACCGCGAATACCGAAAGGTTTTCCCGTGTTTGTGAACCTCGGTGAGATCACGCGGCTGGACGCTGTCGTGATGCACGGAGATCAGCAGATCCGCACCCAGCGCATTGGCCTGTTCGGCGCGCGCGCGGGGCGTCAATGGCGTTTGCCCGCGATTCGCACTCAGCGTCAGCAAGACCGGCTTGAAATCCGGCTTCGACGCCAACGCTTCCACCAGCGCATGAGACAGCGCGCGATTGAACGCGAACTCCGGCACGCCGCTCGCACTGATCGCGCCCGGCGAGTCGGGCGAATGCCCAACATCGATCGCCACGAGGCAAGGACGCTCGCCAGCGAACGTCCCTGGCAATGGACATCCCGCGCCACGTAAACCCCGCCGCAACACCTGAACCATCGGTTTTAGTCCGTGCAACGACCACTCCGAAAGCGATTGAATGGCCCCGGTCGGCAAGGCGGGACAATGAAAAGATCGTTCATGAGCGACTGGAAAATAACCGCTTGCCGGTCGGCGCAAGATTGGGCGCGAGCAGATTGCCCGTCTTGCATTCCAAAACGCGCCGCTCGCCGTGCGCCGAAGGCGATGCGCTTTCGCAAGACGTTGTCATCCATGGCTCGCCAATGACCTCAGAATGGCCCCGAAAGGCGTTGATGAAGGCGCTGGTTTTATCAAGCGGACAGCGGTTCGACAGAGGGCTTTCCGTGTTGGCTCGATTGATGTTGCAACCCGACGTGAAGACATCGGGAATGGTTTAAGGCTGAAGTCGTATCGGTTCCCGCCATCCGCGACCGACGTCACGTCCACTTGTCCGGTGTGTCGGATGATTCGCCGTGTCCTGTCGCATGACGGTTGCGGTCGAATTCCTCGTCGATCAGCCTGAAACGCATCCGAATGTGACTGATGTGCGATTGAATCGTCCGCAGCCGTGCGAATTGCGGTTCGTAGACGTGAATGAGGTCTTTCTCCCAGCCCGTGAGGCGACCGAAATTGCTCATCGGGTATTGCTGGCTGATCCGGCCATCCTGACCTTTGCCGCGCTTGAGATAGACCGTGCGTCGTTTCGCGTGGACCCGATACCACTCGATCTGGAAGATGCCCGGTCCGGAGGTGGTCGTCTGTCGGGTCCGCAACCCGATCGTTCCCCGTTCGCTGGGATGGCGCTCTCGTTGTTCTCGGA
>NZ_NHSQ01000125.1 GCF_016653465.1 Thiocystis minor
GCTTGTTACGTTCGATCCGGGGATCTTCCAGGGACGCAAAATGCTCAAGAAGGCTGGCTGACATGAGAAACTCCGATAGTCGTTTCTCGCGATCATCCGTCAACTACCCGAAAAACGGAATGTTTAAGCGCGCTCGCCCTGGGTTCCTGTCCCAACGAGTCGCCGGCGAATCAATGCCTGGGCATCCCTGCTGACATCGAGCCTGTCGAAGCAGGCGTCGAGAAAGTTGGAGTCGTTTTGAAAGACCTTGCGGGCCTTCTCCAGATCCGCGCGAACCGACGGGCCGTAAGCACCCTCCGCCCGATGCCAAACCTCGGCGCCCGGCTCGCCCCAGCGTTCGATCATCATCGTCAGATCGATCAAGTCACGCGCGCACACGCTGCGATCGGCATAGCGATCGGAGTTGGCCAGTTCGTGACCGTATTTCTGAGATCGCGATAACCGGGCGCGTGAGAACAGAGAAAGTCCATGTCGACGGACTCGCGATATTCGCCGAGCAAGAGCGCGGCACAGGTTCCGCCGCCGAAATAGCATTGAGTCTCCGCCAGAAACGCCGCATTCATCGCGGAGAGCAGCCCGGCAATTCGGCGATGATGCGCCCGTCTAAACATTCAGGATGCCCTTCCCATAGCGCGCTGCCAGTCGCTCGATGAAGGCGCATTCATCCTTACCCAAGTGAGCAACATCGACATGCCGCCATTCCCGCTCGTACAGCGAAAAGGCCTCATCCTCCGATGAGATGCGTTCGCCGCGTCTGCCAGGCCAGCAGACGCAGATTCGGATAGCGCGCAATCTCAACGAGGGTGCGTTCACGCAATGTCGCGAGCACTCAGGTATTTTTCGATCATTTGATAAGTAAACTCTCGGGAAATAACATGGCCGGGTGGGGCATGCGCCCTGTCAGGACGTTTCAACCAAGTTCGCGGGAATGACGAATCCCCAGTGTTCAGAAAACATTGCGACGGAGTGAATCCCCCGTCGCGCGGTCGTCGTTCTTGCTTTCGTTGTCGTTGTCGTTGTCGTTGTCGTTGTCGTTGTCGTTATTCGATTCGACAACGACAACGACGCCACAGATATTCGCTAATAACGAACTTTCATGGGGTATCAGGCTTTCAGGAAATCGCCTGACTTAAACCTGCCCATACGCCTCGCGATTCCCCATCCAGCGCGCGACCAGCGGTTCGACCGCGTCCGGGTAACGCGCCAGGATGAGATCCGCCACCCGCTGCGCCGGCGCAACTAGCTGCTGATCGCGTACCGGATCGGCGACCCGGAACTGGACCGTCCCGGTCTGGCGCGTGCCCAACACCTCGCCCGCGCCGCGCAGCGCCAGATCCCGCTCGGCGATCTCGAAACCGCTGGCGGTGGCGCGGATGATGCCGAGACGCTCACGCGCCACCGCCGACAGCGGCGCATGGTAGAGCAGCAGACAGTGACTCTCGACCGCCCCGCGCCCGACTCGCCCGCGCAACTGGTGGAGTTGCGACAAACCCAGTCGCTCCGGGTTCTCGATGATCATGAGGCTGGCGTTGGCGACATCCACGCCGACCTCGATCACCGTGGTCGCGACCAGAAGATCCAGCTCGCCGCCGGCAAATCCAGCCATCACCGCGTCGCGATCCGCCGACTTGAGCCGACCGTGCACCAGCCCGACCCGCACCCCCGGCAGACGCTCGCCCAACTGGCGCGCCGTCTCCTCGGCCGCCTGACATTCCAACGCCTCGGATTCGTCGATCAGAGTGCAGACCCAATAGGTCTGGCGCCCCTGGCCGCAGGCCATCCGCACCCGCTCGATGACTTCGTCGCGACGGCTGTCCGGGACCGCGACCGTGACGATGGGCGTGCGGCCCGGCGGCAGGCTGTCGATGACCGAAAGGTCCAGATCGGCATAGAGCGTCATCGCCAGCGAACGCGGGATCGGGGTCGCGGTCATGATGAGCTGATGCGGGGCACCGCCATTTTGGCTGCCCTTCTCGCGCAGCTTCATGCGCTGGTGGACGCCGAAGCGATGCTGCTCGTCGATGATGACCAGACCCAGATCCTGAAAGGCGACCTCATCCTGAAACAGCGCGTGGGTCCCGACCACGAGCCGCGCCCGCCCGGAGGCGATGGACTCCAGCAATTCCGCCCGCTCGCGCCCCTTGTGCCGACCGGCGAGCCAGAGCGATTCGACGCCCAGCGGCGTGAGCCAGGCGGTCAGGCTGCGGTGATGTTGTTCGGAAAGCAGTTCGGTCGGCGCCATCAGCGCGGCCTGACAACCCGCTTCGATCGATTGCAGGGCCGCGAGCGCCGCCACCACGGTTTTGCCCGCGCCCACGTCGCCCTGAAGCAACCGTTGCATCGGCCGATCCTGGAGCAGATCTGCCGCGATCTCGGTCGCCACCCGCTCCTGCGCCTCGGTGAGCCGGAAGGGCAAGGCCGCGCGCAAGCGTTGGCGCAGTCCGCCATCGCCGGCGAGCACCGGCGCGGCAATCGTGCCCTGCGACGCGCGCATCCGCCGCAGACTGACCTGATGCGCCACCAGTTCCTCAAAGGCCAGACGCAAAAACGCCGGGTGCCGCCGCTCCAGGAGGTCGACCAGACTGGTTTCGAGTGGGGGATGATGCAGATAGCGCAGCGCCTCGACCAAGCCGGGCAGCGCCAGCGGACCCAGCGTTTCCACGGGCAGATATTCGACCGGCGGCAGGTGTTCCAGCCAGTCCAGCGCCTGTTCGATCAGTCCGCGCCAGGCCGACTGTTGCAGTCCCTCGGTAGAGGGATAGATGGGCGTCAGGCGCGCTTCCGTCTCCGTCGCGATCTCGTTCTGGAAGCGACACTCGGGATGCACCATCTCCAGCGAGTCATGTCCCTGTCGCACCTCGCCATAACAACGCACCCGGGCGCCCGGCTTGAACGCCGCCACCTGTTGCGGCGAGAAATGGAAGAAGCGCAGCAGGACGCCAGCGAAGGCGCCGTCGGTGAGCCAGACCTTGAGCGACCGTCGACGCCCGAAGGCGATGTTCGCTTCGCTGACCTCGCCCTCGATCAAAGCGTCTTCCCCAACCGTCAATTCGCCGATGGGCACTAGCCGGGTGCGATCCTGATAACGCACCGGGAGATGAAACAGCAGATCCTGCACCGTGCGGATGCCGAGTCGGGCGAGACGCTCGCCGATCCGCGGACCGACCCGCTTCAGATGCGTGACCGGAATCCGCTCCAGCGACTGGAACCCTAGCGAATGATCTGGGGCGAGGTGTGTCACGTGGATCGTGCCTGGTCTACACTGCGTTCGGACTGACGTATCTGGTGTCGAGCGAACCCCGCCCGACGGCGTTCCGAGGACGTTCTCGATGATGATTCAACACAGCCTCTCCATCCGCACCGAGGGACGCGGCACCTACGACATCACGCGCGAGATTCAGCGACAGGTGCGCGCCTCCGGCCTTCGATTCGGTCTCTGTCATGTCTTCGTGCATCACACCAGTGCCTCGCTCGTGCTGTGCGAGAACGCCGATCCCAGCGTCCGCCGGGATCTCGAAGCCTTTCTGTCCCGGCTGGTTCCGGACGGCGACCTGCTGTTCAATCATCGCGACGAGGGACCGGACGACATGCCGGCCCATCTGCGCGCGATCCTGACCAACATGGACCTGACCGTCCCGATCCGCGACGGCGCCTGCGACCTCGGCACCTGGCAGGGAATCTATCTGTACGAACACCGCACCCGCGGCCATCAGCGCCGCATCACGCTCACCCTCAGCGGCGAGTAATCCAGTCCAACCGTGCGAAAATCCCGAGATCGTCTCAGGTCGTTGTCGTTGTCGTTGTCGTTGTCGGATTCTCGATTACGACAACGACAACGACAACGACAACGACAACGAACAACATCTGTTCGGTCTTGCTAAAACGAGGGTCATGACTCGTCGATCTGAGGCCAGGCCTCGCGAAACTTTTACCTGACAACTGACAACTGACAACTGACAACTGACAACTGACAACAGTGTCTTAGTTCGCCGACAACCGCACCCCGCCCGCCCCGACCTTGCGCGCTCGGATCGCCTGGGCCAACTGATGCACGGCCATGGCGTAATAGGTGCTGTGGTTGTAACGGGTGATGACATAAAAATTCGGCAGCCCCAGCCAGTATTCGTAACCGCCTTTGGCATCCAGTTGAAGCAGACTGACCTGACCGGCTCCGCCCAGCGATCCGGTCGGAACAATGCCGCGTCCGGCTAGATCTTTGACGCCATAGCGGGTATCGAAACCGGTCTTCATCAGACCGGCGCGCGCCCCGGATTCGACCCGCGCCCGCGCCGCGACCGGCTCGCCCGCGCGCCAGCCGTGTCCCTTGAAATAATTGGCCACGCTGCCGATGGCATCCTCGGGATTCCAGAGATCGCGATGACCGTCGCCGGTGAAATCCACCGCGTACTGGTGGAAACTCGATGGCATGAACTGACCCAATCCCATCGCCCCGGCGAAGGAGCCGCGCGGCTGGAAGGGACTGATCCCCTCGTCGCGGGTCATGATGAGAAAGGACTCCAACTCGCCGGCAAAATAGTCGGCGCGACGGGGATAGGCGAAGGCGAGGGTCGCCAGCGCGTCGATGATGCGGGTCTTGCCGACGAAGCCGCCGAAACGGGTTTCGACGCCGATGATGGCGACCACGTATTCGGGCGGCACCCCATAACGGGACTCGGCCCGGGCAAGCGCCGATTCATGACGCCGCCAGAACGCGGCCCCATTGGCAATCGTGTCCTCGGTCAGGAACTTCGCTCGGTAGCGGCTCCAGGCCCCATTCGGCCCCGTGCTTTTGCTCGGCGCCTGGCGATTCATCAGATCGATGATCGACTGCTGACGTTGCGCACCGGAGATGATCCTGGCCGTCTCGGCCGGGCTGAAGCCATGTGGCTCCATCCGTCGGATAAAGCGATCCACGCCGGAGACGCTCGCGAAATCCCCACTCACGGCGGCGGCGCGCTGCAGCCTCGGCGAACCGTAACCAGTGGGGGCTGGATCCCTTGGCGCTTTCGAGCCACAGCCCGCGAGGAGGATCAAGGCGAGGACGGCGAATGCGAGAAACGGGAGACGCATGGCATATCTTCGGAAAATTGGTGGGTTAGACATCCATAGTAAAGCAGATTTTGAGGATCGCAAATCAACCCGCTCATTTACCGGAATTTTATCCATCGGCATCAGTCAATCGCCCAGCACCATGACGGCATCCATCTCGACCTCCGCGCCCTTGGGCAAGGCCGCGACCCCGATCGCCGCGCGAGCGGGATAGGGTTCCTCGAAATACTCGGCCATCACCTGATTGACCAACGGGAAATGGCCGAGATCGGTCAGAAAGACATTGAGCTTCACGACATCCGCCAGACGCCCGTTCGCGGCATGGGCCACCGCGCGCAGATTGTCGAAGACCCGTCGGATCTGCGCCTCCATGTCGCCCTCGAGCAATTCCATTGTCTCCGGCACCAAGGGAATCTGACCGGACAGATAGACCGTCTCCCCGACTCGCACCGCCTGAGAATAGGTTCCGATGGCCCGTGGCGCCTGATCGGTATGGATGATGTGTCTGGTCATGGCTTTGCTCCTGGAGGTGGCAGTTGGCAGTTGGCAGTTGGCAGTTGGCAGTTGGCAGTTGGCAGTTGGCAGTTGGCAGTTGGCAGTTGGCAGTTGGCAGTTGGCAGAGAGTGTCGTAAAGTCAGCCGCTCAGGACAAGCAGCGATCAGCCGAACAGTCGGCGCCACCAGCGCTGGCGGTTTTTCGGCAATGTCCGGGTCGCCGGCAGATCGCACGGCGGCAGCAGACTCATCACCCAGCCCGGCAGAGGCGGGGCGTTGCTGTAACCGCAGGACACGCCCAGATCGTGCGGATCGTAGATCTTCACGAAGCCGGGGCAGTTCAGGTCGTCGGCATAGACGATGCCGCAGTGCGCCTCCCGATGCTCGGCGCGCAGCAGCCTGTCCATCTCCGCAATAAAGGTTCCGACCTGTTCGCCATTCGCCGCCCGCGCGGGCGGCGGTTCGCCCACGGCGTACAGATACCAGCCGGCGTCGGCTCGCTCCCGCAATCGTTCCCACAGCGCGTCGAGCTGGTGCCAGCGCAGCGCCGAGGTGAAGCTGCCCCGAAAGGCGACGAGGAAGGGATCGGACGCATCCGCGGTCATCACGGCCGGCTCCTGGCGATCCCGAGCCGCACTGTTACGCACTCTTTGTGCATCGACTTAACCTCATCCGAATCCATGCGCGCCAGCGTCGACGCAGTTTGAAATGATTGAAAGGTTTAATCATTTAAACCGCGTCAACTCCAGCGCCCGTGGGCTGATGCCAACCTGGCAAATCGCTCGCAAGCCGGCGAATCGCTCGGGACGCGGTTTAAGCCGATATACTCTCAGCCTTGTCGATCCGGAATCAACCATCATGCCTGCACTCTACCAATCCAATCTGTCCAGCCTGCCGCTGATCGCGCGCGGCAAAGTCCGCGATCTCTATCAGGTCGGCGTCGATCATCTGCTGGTCGTCGCCAGCGACCGTCTGTCCGCCTTCGACGTGGTGCTGCCACAGCCGATCCCCGGCAAGGGCGAAGTCCTCACTCGCGTCTCGAATTTCTGGTTCGCGCGCACCGCCCATCTCATCCCGAACCACCTTGCGCACGTCCCGGTCGCGGCCGTCATCACCGATCCCGCCGAACTCGCCCAGCTCGGCGATCGCGCCATGGTGGTTCGCCGCCTCACGCCCCTGCCGGTGGAGGCCATCGTGCGCGGCTATCTGATCGGCTCCGGCTGGAAGGACTATCAGCGCACCGGCACGGTCTGCGGTATTGCGCTCCCGCGCGGGCTGCGCCTGGCGGACCGGCTTCCCGAGGCCATCTACACCCCCTCGACCAAGGCCGAACTGGGCGCCCATGACGAGAACGTGGATTTCGACCATACCGTCAAGCTGCTGGGACGCGAACTGGCCGAGCAGGTACGTGCCGTCAGTCTGGCCATTTACTCCGACTGCGCGGCCTATGCTTACGCGCGCGGGATCATCATCGCCGATACCAAATTCGAGTTCGGTCTCGATGAACAGGGTCAGTTACAGTTGATCGACGAATTGCTGACACCCGACTCGTCGCGCTTCTGGCCGGCGGATCAATACTGTCCAGGAACCAGCCCACCCAGTTTCGACAAACAATTCGTGCGCGACTATCTGGAAAAGCTGGATTGGGACAAAAGCCCGCCCGGACCGGAATTGCCCCAAGCCATCATCGACCGCACCGCGGACAAATATCGGGAGGCCGAAGAACGGTTGACTCAGGAGCGCGGAGTCATGCAATCTTGAGCCACACGCAGGCAGCCACCCCAGTCAGTTTCCGCAGACGGAGCACAGAGCATGCGCTTGGATCAGGTTACGGCCGGAATGCTGCTCGCCAAGAATCTTCATGACCCCAATGGCGCGATCTTGATCCGCGCCGGGGTCTCGCTCACCGAACGTCACCTCAAGGCACTCAAATCCTGGGGAATTCAGCAAATCCCTATTCAGTCGGCAGAATCTTGCCCACAGTCCCTTGCGGTACTGGATCCCTCCTTGATCGCCGAGGCGCGTACTCAGCTCGATACGCAGTTCAGTTTGAGCAATCCCGACCATCCGGCGGTCCACGCGCTTTACGAGATCTGTCTGGAACGCACACTCTGCCACCGTTAAGGAGATGCCGGTGAGCACGACAGGAATCTTCGCGGTGAGCACGACAGGAATCTTCGAACGCCTCGACGAGTTACCGAGTCTGCCGGCCGTCTATCAGCGGGTTCGTCACGCGCTGGACGATCCCGACGGATCCCTGGAGTCCGTGGCCCGCCTCATCGAAACCGACCCATCGATGACGGCGCGGGTTCTGCGCGTCGCCAATAGCGCACTCTATGCGCTGCCCGGAAAGGTCGACACAGTCCTGCGTGCCTTGACCATCATCGGCGCCGCCGAAACGCATCAGCTGGTTCTCGCAACCACGGTCATCTCGGTCTTTCGCGATCTCCCGCTCGGCGCCGTGTCGATGCGATCCTTTTGGGAACACAGTATTGCCTGCGGCATCGCCGCCCGAGCGATTGCCCGCAACCAGCGCCTGAATGACCCCGAACACTACTATCTGGCCGGATTGTTCCATGACATCGGTCGCCTTCCCCTGTTCATCCTCGAACCTCACGCCATGAGTATCGCCCTGCAGGCGCATCGGGAACGTCAAGGCCCTCTGTGGGAACTGGAGCAGCAATTTTTCGGCCTGACGCATGCCGACCTCGGCGCGGCATTGCTGAAACATTGGGAGATCCCAATCATTTATCAGAATGCCGCCGCGCTGCATCACGGTCTGATGGCCGCGCAACCCTGGCCCCTTGAAGCCGCGATCGCGCATAGCGCGGATCTGATCGTAAACAGCCTCCGCATTGGAACCAGCGGCACGCACTGGGTGCCAATGCTGGATGACGATGCCTGGCGAAAAACCGGGCTCGATGTCAAGGATCTGCCCGACATCGTCGAAATCACCACCAGCACCGCCCGAGATGTGACCTCCGCCTTTCTGGAGCTTTAAATGGATCCTGTCCCGCATCCCGGAACACTCCCGTTCTCCGAGCCCCAGGACGACACCGACCGCGGCGCCACCGCCAATCTGTATCCGCTGGCCTTCGATGTCATTCGCGAGGCCATCTCCCGCTACCCGGCCTGCCGCACCCTCTTTGAACTGTTCGGCGCACTGCGCCAATCCATTGGCTTCCTGCGGCCATCCGCGCGCCTGGCGATCCTGCTGCGCCAACCCGATGCCTGTTTCGATCTGGTCTATTGCGCTCCCGCCGAGGCGCGTGAATCGATGACAGACCTCTCGGATCGACTGATCGATTCAGGCCGCTTCGCGCAAGCGCTGCGGCAACGCGGGAGTCTTGCCGTCGACGAGCCCACCGATCACGCCTGTTTATTGCAGTCGCTTGCGACGCCTAGCCAGATCGGCGGCATGGTCCTGCTATTGGATCGGACGATACCCGCCAACCTTCGTCAGCCGTTTGCGGCGCTGGTCGATCTGGCGGCCGCGCGTCTCGACCATCTTCACCCTGGCGCGACGACCTTCCAGACACCCGCGATTCCCTTCCGGCACCGAGGCGCCGACCCCAGAGTCCGCGACGATCGCGTCATCCCGGCCGATCCACTGACCGGGCTGTCGCAACGCACCCATTTCATCGGCTTCCTGCGCACGGCCTTTCTCGCGGAAACATCCGGCGCGGGGATTGGCATCCTCCTGCTCGACATCGATCGATTTCACCACATCAACCGCGAATTTGGCGCCGAAACAGGCGACCGTATTCTGCGGGATGTCGCGCTGCGACTGGATAGCGCACTTCGATCGCAGCATGTCTACGCAATGCTTGGCATCGCCGAGCGCGATTTCTGCTTCGCCCGCACCGGCGCCGACGAATTCGGACTGGCGCTCTCGCGCATGCGCCACCCAGACCGCCTGACGGAGATCGCCACCTACCTGCACAGCCATCTCGCGGAAGGCTTCCGTCAGGAAGGATTCCGGCTCTATCCCTCGGTCAGTATCGGCGTCGCCTCCTCGCACTCCCAAGCCGAGCCAACTTCGGCACAAGCCATGCTGCGCAGTGCGGATACGGCGCTCAAGCGCGCCAAGACCGTCGGGCGCAATCAGCATGTGATTTATGAATCGACCTGGGACAAAGCGGGATCCCCCAGCCTGCGCACCGAATCCCTGCTGCAGGAGGCGTTACACAAAAATCGGTTCAAACTGCATTTTCAACCGTTGTTTCGCCTCGATGACCAAGCTCTCGTTGGCGCCGAGGTCTTGTTACGACTTCAGAGGGAGGACGGAACCCCGCTGTCGCCCGCGGAATTCATCCCGATTGCCGAGAGCACCGGCCAGATTGTCGAGATCGGCGAATGGGCGTGGCATCGGGTCTGCCGTCAGATCCATGCCTGGGACGCCCTGGGATTCCCGAGAATTCCGCTCTCCATCAACGTATCCGCCATTGAGTTGAGCCGCGGCGACCTGGCGGCCAAATTCACCCGCATCCTCCAGCAGGAGGGCATCGCGCCGGAACGGCTGCACATCGAGATGACGGAAACCGCCGTTGCGTGCAATGAAGACCAGGCGCTCGCCAATCTACGGGCACTCAAGTCGGCCGGCTTCGAGATCTGGATCGACGATTTCGGTATCGGCTATTCCTCGTTGCGATCGATCAAGAATTATCCGATCTCCGGCCTGAAGCTCGACCGGGAATTCGTCAAGGATCTGGCGCGAGATCCAGCCGCCGAGGTGATCGCTGGCACCATCTTGACCATGGCCCGGCAATTAAATCATCCGGTCGTTGCGGAAGGCATTGAAAACGAAGCACAGTTTCAGCTTTTGAAACAACATGGCTGCACCTCCGGACAGGGCTATCATCTGGGCCACCCGGTGTTGGCCGAGGCGTTTCAGGCGCGTTACTTTGTGATGGAGGACGGCCGCTCGCGCCCTTGAATCTGAATCCGGCACATGGTGACGTTGAAGCCGTTCGTGGTGAGTTTATCGAACCATGAACGGCTTCAACGTCAGCCACCGCCTAAGGCCGCAGCGATCCCAAACTGCCGATCGATAACGGCCCTGGCTCCAGAATCTCCTCCATTTCCGCAATCCCGATCAGCGCATCGGGGTTGAGAACGCTCACCTGATTCCCCTGCATTCGGATCACGCCCTGCGCGCCGAGCGCTTTGACGACCCGCGAAAAGGTTTCCGGCTGCACCGACAGACGCGAGGCGAGCACGCCCTTGCGCACATCGAGTTCCAGCATTCGTTCCCCAGGTGGCATCTTCGCGACCAGATACCGGGCCACGCGGCTAGTCGCCGTATGCAGGGTGAGATCGTCGATCTCGCCGATCAGTCCGCGCAGCCGCTGGCTCAAGACCCCAAGCAACTGAAAACAGGTATCCACCGAGTCGCGCAGCATGCTGGCGAAGTCAAGCGCATCGATCGCGATCAAATCGGATGGACAGAGCGCGGACGCGCAGACCGGATAGCGCGGGGCGTTGAGAAACATCAGCGCCTCGGCAAAAGTCTGGCCGGGGTTCACGATCTCGATGACTTTCTCGGCACCCTCGGGCGAGAGACGGAAAAGCTGCATCTGTCCCTTCAGGAGCAGATAAAAGCGCGTGGCGGGATCGCCCTGACTGAACAGCAGTTGTTCCGCGTCCAGGTTCACGCGAGCGGCGTGGCGGCTGATCCGCTCCAGTTGTTCGGTTTCCAGACGGGAGAGCAGCGGCCCTCGGCGTAGTTCATCGATCACCTTTCAATTCGCCTGTTTTGATAGCGCCTATCCCAATCGGAGAAGCCAACGTCAACGCTGATGGATTCGCGACGAGCCGCGCTCCCCGAAGGCCCACGGCCTTTGGGGAGCGCCGAACCTCAATCCTGCTTGTGATACCCCAGGATCCGCTCGACCTCGTTCTTCGAGCCGAGGATGACCGGCACGCGCTGATGCAGGGAATCGGGTTGCAGATCCAGGATCCGCTCGGTGCCCGTGACGGAGCCGCCGCCGGCCTGCTCGACGATGAAGGACATGGGATTGGCCTCGTAGAGCAGACGCAGTTTTCCGGTCAGCCCCTTTTCCTTCATCTTCGCATCCATCGGATACATGAAGATGCCGCCACGGGTCAGGATGCGATGCACCTCGGCCACCATGGAGGCGATCCAGCGCATATTGAAATCGTCGCCGCGCGGACCGTCCTTGCCATCCAGACACTCCTGAACATAACGCGCCACCGGGGGCTCCCAGAATCGCATGTTGGACGCATTGATGGCGAACTCGCGGGTGTCGGCGGGGATCGTCATGTTCGGATGGGTGAGGATGAACTCGCCGATGTTCTGATCCAGCGTGAAGCCGTTCACCCCGTTGCCGGTGGTCAGCACCATCATGGTCGAGGGGCCGTAGAGCGCATAGCCCGCCGCCACCTGCTGCGTCCCCGCCTGCAGGAAATCGCGCTCGGTCGGCGCCGCGCCGCCGCCCGCGCAACGCAGGATGGAAAAGATGGTGCCGACCGAGACGTTGACATCCATGTTCGACGAGCCGTCCAACGGATCGAAGGTCAGGAGATATTTGCCGCGCGGATACTTGTCCGGAATGGGATAGATGTCGTCCATCTCCTCGGAGGCCATCGCCGCCAGATGGCCGGCCCACTCGTTGGATTTCAGGAAAACATCGTTGGAGAGGATGTCCATCTTCTTCTGGGTCTCCCCCTGGACATTCTCGCTCCCGGCGCTCCCGAGCACCCCCACCAGCGCACCATGGTTGACCATGTTACTGATGACCTTGCAGGCCGTAACCACGTCATTGAGCAGTGACGTGAAATCGCCCGTCGCGCCGGCTACGTGGCGCTGTTCCTCGATGATGAACTGGGTAATGCTGATGCTACCGTTATGCATGCTGGTCCTCGTCTCGAAGCACGTTTTTAGTATAAGAGTTTGGCAGTATAGGGGTTCGCGAGTCGAACAGAAACCCGTCAGCCGCGCGCGGCTCCAAGTTGGCTGCTGGCAGATTGACGTCACCCCCGTCTCGCCGCGGCAACAGGTGTCCGCGCCAGGACCGGCGGCGCGAACCAGGCACGCGCATCGCTACCCGGTTCGGACGCCTGTCAGGAAATTCCTGACAGGAATTTCCCGAATAGCCGAGTCTCCCTGATCGCCGATACACTTCGAGGCGAACAGATAGCTCCCCACATCCTATCCGCCCCAGCCGAAATCCGTGCTGACGGTCCACGACCTTTCCACAATCGAACCCCTTGGAGACCATCGACCATGCACCAGCCCACTCTCCGCCGTGCGCCCATGAGCATCCTGCTGACCCTCGCCCTCGCGGCCCCAGGCACCGTGCTCGCCTATGGCGAGGAAGACGCGATCCGCGACTGCGAGAACCGTATCCGGAGCGAATACAACCTCACCGACCTGCGCGATGCCCATGCGATGCAACTCGACGGCGAGAAGCACTTTCGGGTCGAGGGCAAGGCCAAGGTCGACGGCAACAAGCATCCCTGGACCTGCGAGGTCAAAAATCGCCATGTGACCACCGCCGACTACAGCGGCCCCAAACCCAAGGGCATGGGGACCGCCGAGAAGCTGGCGATCGGGACGGCGGCGGCCGTGGCCATCGGGGTTGCGGCCAGCCAGGCCAATAAGCATCAGGACGACGGTTATACGGAGGAGCCACAACGGCACAGTGGGCACGGCGGTGCCGCCGCGCTTCAGGATTTGGTGGGTGCCAAGGCGAGCAGCGGCGAGATGGAGATGGAGGACCGCGGTTACGAGTACGCATCGGGCAGTAAGGGCGGCGGCAGCTCCTATACGAACTGGGTCAAGGGCTCGCATTGCGTCACCATTCGTACCGAGAACGGGCGCTACCGGTCCATCGTCGATGTGACCATGCTGGATTGCGAATAGGCGGAACCGCGAGAACACGGCGCGACGTGCGTTCTGGTAAGACCAGCACGCACGGCACGTCTTCGCCCTTTCGACTAGGAGTCTTTCCCCGCATGCGCCGCCTTTATCCGCCTCTGAAACTCCTTTCCGCCCTGCTCCTCGGCTCCAGCTTCCCCCTCGCCAGCGCCTCCGATGTCCTGATCCCCGGAACCGATTTCCACGCCACCGGCTCCATCCCCTGCGCCACGGCGACCGGTCAGCCGATGACATCGTGCCCGTTCGGCGTGCGCCGCGAAGGCTCGGGCTCGGCGCGGGTGACGGTTTTCCTGCCCGATGGAGCGACGCGCCTGATCCGCTTCGAGCAGGGCCGGGCGACCGGTATCGAAGGGTCGACCAGCGGCACCCCCTTCTCCACCGACCGCGAGGGCGACCTGACGCGCATTCGCGCCGGCGACGAACGCTTCGAGATCCCCGACGCGGTGGTGTCTGGCGGTTGATCCGCCTCGGCCATCGCGCCTCACGTCCCTTAACCAAATTTTAAACCGCGCCAGCTCCAACGATTGTTAAGTCTGCAGAAGCCGATCCAACCCGGAAACATCGCATCATGCGCTAGACGCGGTTTAAAACGACTGACAGGATTTTCTGACGATGCAGCCGATCGATCGCCGTACCGCACTCCTTCGACTCGCCGCCTTGGGGGCGGCGCCCTTCCTCCTTGCGCACTGCGGCTCGCGCACCGAGGTTGTCAAGCGCGCCGAGGTTGTAAAAGGCGCCGAGGTTGTCAATAGCGCCGAGGTTATCAAGGAGATCCACACACTCCAACCCGGCGAGTTCACCTGGCACCCGGAGCGTTCGCCCATGGGCGCCGTGGCCGTCGTCGTCTCGCTGCCAGAGCAGATGACGCATGTCTATCGCAACGGGGTGCGGATCGCCGTCTCCACCTGTTCCACCGGCAAATCGGGCCATGAGACACCGACCGGGGTCTTCGTGGTGCTGGAGAAGGACAAGGACCACCGCTCCGCCACCTACAACAATGCCCCCATGCCGAACATGAACCGGCTGACCTGGGACGGCATCGCGTTGCACGCCGGCAAGCTGCCCGGCTATCCGGCCTCCCACGGCTGTGTGCGTCTGCCGATGGGCTTCTCCGAGAAGCTCTGGACAGTCACCCATGTCGGCACCCCAGTGATCATCGCCGGCAGCCACTCGGACCCCTGGGAGGTGACGCATCCGGGTCTGGTCCTCGCTGGCTATGCGGAGCACGAATTCGAGCGGGCGGTCGCGGGTCTGGAAGGCAAGCGCCACCCTTCCGACTGGGATGCGGCGGCCGAGTACCCGGTAACCACGGTCATCGCCTCCTCGGTCGATCGCAAACTGGAGCTGATCGAGAACGGCGAGGTCGTCGCCGAAGGACGGCTCGCCGGTGCGGGCGGTACGCTCGGCTCGCACGTCTTTGTCCTGAACGGGAGCCACCCCGGGGCCAAGGGGCTCGCCTGGCACGCCATCAGTCACCACGAGACGGCGGGGGCGGATCTCGGGGCGGGGCGCGGCTCGCCGGACTCCCTGATCACCCGGCTCACCGCCGACAGCGCCTTCCAACGATCGGTCGAGCGCAGTCTACATCCCGGCCTGGTACTGGTCGTCACGGACAACCCGCTGCACCCCGACCGTCGCTCCGGCAAGGACTTCGTCATCATGAGCAGCGTCTGACGTCCATTTACCCCATGCGCTCGGCCTTCCAGCGAAGGCCGAGGATACCGACTCAAACCCTGTCCAGCCGCCACCGGAGCCGACCATGAACCGACGCCATTTCCTCGCCACCGGCACCGCCGGTCTGGCGAGTCTGACCCTGCCGACCTTTCTCCGCGCCCAACCGCAGGCGACGGACCTGACCGCCCCGGCACCCGCCAATCCCTTCCTCGACTGGTTTAGCATCGACGAGGCCGCGATCCGCCGCGTCATGACGGAGCTGACCGCCAACGGGGCGGATTTCGCCGAACTCTATTTTCAGCACAAACGCACCAACCTCATCCGGATGCAGGACGGGCTGGCCAGCCAGGCAACGAGCGACATCGCCCAGGGAGTCGGGCTGCGGGTGGTGGTCGGGGATCAGACCGGCTTCGCCTTCACCGAGGATCTGACGCCCGAGTCCATGCTCCAGGCCGCCCGCACCGCCGCGACCATCGCGAGCGGTGGGCGCGCGACCCTGCCGGCCCATTTCGATCCCAGGCGTCAGGGCGATCTCTATCCAATCAAGCGGCCCTGGTCCGAGGTCGGTCTGGACGAGAAATTGCCGCTGATCCAGAAGGTCGAGTCCAGGCTGCGCGCCGCCGATCCCGCCATCGACAAGGTGACGGTGCAACTGACCGACACCGACGAGCGGGTGCTGATCGCGACCCTGGACGGCCGACTGCTCACCGACCGCCGCCCGAGCGCGCTGCTCGGCCTGATGGTGACGGCCAAGCGCGGCGATCAGACCCAGAGCAACATGGTGTCGCTGGGCGCGCGCGACGGGATCGGCTTCTTCACCGACGCCCGTCTCAAGGCCCAGGTTGACGAGGTGGTGGCGCGCACCCTGGTGCTGTTCGACGCCCGGCGCCCGCCGGCCGGGGAGATGCCGGTGGTGCTCGCCGCCGGCGCCAGCAGCGTGCTGCTGCACGAGGCCATCGGCCACGGTATGGAGGCCGACTTCAACCGCAACGGCACCAGCATCTATTCGGACATGATCGGCAAGCCGGTCGCCGCGCCCTTCGTCACCGTGGTCGATCAGGGCAACCTGCCGCACGAGCTGGGTACGCTGAACATGGACGACGAGGGCAATGCCACCGGCCGCGCCGTCCTGGTCGACAAGGGGATTCTCAAATCCTATCTGCACGACAACATCTCCGCCCGCCATTACGGGCTTCGGGAGCATGTCGGCTCCGGGCGGCGCGAGTCCTACCGCTATCCGATCATGGCGCGCATGACGACGACCTTCATGGAGAACGGCCCGCACAGCCGCGACGAGATCGTCGCCTCCATCCAGCACGGCATCATCGCCGAGACCTTCACCGGCGGTCAGGTCGCCATCGGCCCCGGCGACTTCACCTTCTATGTCAAAAACGGCTGGCTGGTGGAGAACGGCAAGATCACCGCGCCGATCAAGGACGTGAACCTCATCGGCAACGGCCCGGAGGTGCTCAAACGCATCACCATGGTGGCGGACGACTTCAAGCTCGACCCCGGCGGTTGGGTCTGCGGCAAGAACGGACAAAGCGTACCGGTCTCGATCGGCATGCCCTCGGCCCTGGTCTCGCGCATGACGGTGGGAGGTGAAAATGTCTGATCACGACACGACGGCGACCGACACGCTGCTGAAGCTCGCCCAACAGGCGGTGGAGATGGCCCGCGCGGCCGGGGCCAATGACGCCTGGGCGACGGCCGTCCAGGACCGCAGCCTGAGCTATGCCTTTCGCGACGGCAAACCTGAGACCGTCTCGGACTCCACCAAACGGGGGTTGGAACTGAAGCTCTATGTCGACGGCCGTTACGGAGTCTATTCAACCACCGACCTGCGCGAGGCGCGTCTGCGCGACTTCATCCGCGAGGCCGTACCGCTCACCCGGCAGTTGCAGGCCGACCCCCGGCGGCGCATCACCCCGCCGGAGCTGTTTCCGACCGCCCCGGCCGAGGGGCTGCAACTGGTCGATCCGCGCGTCGCGGGGCTGACCCGCGAGCAGCGTCTCGCCTGGTGCCGCGAGTTGGAGGCGGGCGTCCGTGGGGAGCCGACGCTGATCTCCACCATCTGCTCGATCGAGGACGGACGGAAGCTCGTCGCCGACGCCAGCTCCAACGGCTTCAGCGGTGCCTATGGCAAGACCAGCGTCGGCTTCTTCCAGCAGGTCTCCTTGCGGGACGCCGGGCCAGGTGAACGTGAGGTCGGCAGCGAACGCCGCGCCGAGGGCGAAGACGGGGCCGCCTGTCTGCATCTGGACGATCTGCCGAGCACGGCACGCATCGGCGAGCAAACCCTGGCGCGGGCACGGGCGCGCCTGGGCAGCCGCCAGGGACCGACCATGAAGGGCACCCTGGTGGTCGAGCCGCGCGCCGCGATGCGACTGGTCAGCGACCTGCTCGCCCCGGCCAAGGCGGGCAACGTCTCGCAGGGCCAGTCCTTCTGGCCCAAGCTGATGGAGACCCAAGCCTTCAGCGGCAAGCTCACCATCATCGACGACCCGCGACGCCCGCGCGGCCTGGAGTCCCATCCCTATGATCGCGAAGGCATCGCCGCCCGCCGCTTGACCCTGATCGAGCGCGGCGTCCCCAAGGCCGTCTACGCCGACACCTACTATGCGGCCAAGACCGGGCTGCCGGTCACGACCGGCGACCCCTCGAACCAGATCGTCCAGCCCGGCGAGCGCGCGCTCGCGGAGATCATCCGCGCCGTGGGCGACGGCGTCCTGGTCACCGCCTGGGCCGGCGGCAACGCCGACCCGACCACCGGCGAGTTCTCCCAGGGGCTCAACGGCCACATCATCCGCGGCGGCGAGATCGCCGAGCCCGTGGTCGGCATGATCGTCACCGGCAACCTCAAGACCCTCTTCGCCAGCCTGGTCGAAGTCGGTAACGACCCCTTCCCCTATTTCGCCCTGCGCACACCGACGCTGGTATTCGAAAACGTGCAGTTCAGCGGGGCCTGAAAGGCCATCAAGCGTCATCCCCATCATTTTGGAGAACACCCATGAAACCGATTCTTGCCATCGTCCTGCTCACCGCCCTGCCGCTCGCCGCCCCCTTCCCTGCCCAGGCCCGGATCGACAAAGCCTCTCCCGCCGCCAAGCTGTGCGTGACGAAAATGGCGCAGGAGACCGGCGAGCCGAAATCCGAGGTGGCGATCTACGACATGATGAGCAGCGAAGCCGCCACCGTGGTGTTCATGACCGTCGGCAGCAAATCCGGGGCCTGGAAGTGCTTCGTGACTCCACAGGGCAAGTTCGACGGTTTGGAGCGCGTGGAAGACGAGTCGACCGCACCCATGCATGGCGGTAGCAAGCCGTCCGGCGGCGTCCCATTTTTCAACGGCACCTGTCCGGGCGACATCGAGGTGCATGCCGACAAGGGAGGGCCTGTGTATCTGAACGGCAAGGAGGCGAAGCTCAAGAAGATCAATAAGGAGTATTACGAAGCCACGGGCGCGGGCATCACGCTCTCCATCGCCATCGATCCGGACGACTCGGTCACCCTCAGCTACACCGGCAAGCATGGAGCCAATGGGATCTGTCAGGTCGACGACTAACGCGATGGCCCGCCCGGCGCGGTCGCTCGGCGGTTTTCGCCGAGCGAGTCGCCGTCTTGATTCGCAGGTTTACACAGGTTTCGGCTCCGCTTAGACTCTTGTTGAAATCATCAACATTGCCGCGCGCGCAAGAGCAGCGTCCATGGCCACCGTCAATTTCAGCGTCCCGGAAGCGATCAAGCAGTCCTTCAACGAAACCTTCAAGGACCAGAACAAGAGCGCGATCATCGCCGAGCTGATGCGCGAGGCGGTCGAGCGCGCCCAACGTCGCCAACGGCATGTCACGGCGATTGATCGGATTCTGGAGCGTCGTCAGCACGCGCCCTGTTTGAGCGAGGATGAATTCCGCTCCATCCGCGAGGACGGCCGTCCCTGATGCGCTACGTGGTGGATGCCAGCGTCGCCATCAAATGGTTTTTCCAGTCGGCGCCGGACGAAGCGGATGTCGATGCCGCCATCGCCCTGCTGCGTGCCAATCGGGATGGGTTGGCTGACTTCTATCAGCCGCCGCACTTCATCGCCGAGGTCGCGGCGGTGCTGGCCAGAAAGAAACCGGATGAGGCCCAGGCGGACTTGAGCGACTTGCTCGAAATCGACTGTCGGATCATCGAAGACGCCGCGATCCACCAGACAGCCCTCGACCTGGCCATCCGTCTGAATCACCATCTGTTCGACACCCTCTACCACGCCGTGGCGCTACACACGCCACGAGCGGTCCTGGTCACCGCCGATCGGCGCTATTTCACCAAGGCGCGATCCATCGGCCACATCGTCCTGCTGGACGATCCGACGTTGGCTACCCACACGGCTCAGTTCGACTGATGCCGCTTTCTCATCGAGACATTTGATGGCCAAGATCACCAAGCCCAAGGATCGACCGAGCACACCATTCCCGCCAGCGACTGACGCCCTGCATCGGCAGGGGAACTGGCTGTGGATTCCCCTGCGCAATGAATGGCGCGATGTCACCAACAAACCGGAAGAGATCGTCCGGCAGGGTTTCATCCGCACCCTGGTCGAGCACTACGGCTACCGCCTGGACCAGATGGATCAAGAGCGCCGTACCCAGCACGGCCACAAGAGTCCGCGCGCCGACATCGTGATCTGGCAGTCGGCGGACGACAAGGCCACCAATCGCACCCCCGTGCTGGTGGTGGAATGCAAGACCGAAACCATCGAGATTCAGGAACGCGACTACTATCAGGGCGAGTCCTATACCCGCGCCGCCGGCTGCGAGTTCTTCATCGCCACCAATGCCCATCACACCGCCGTCTTCAAACTGGTGCCTGGCGCGCCCGGCGAGTTCGTCGCCATCAACGAAATTCCCAGGGCGACCGACTGGAGCAATGCCAAGCGACTCAAAGACATCCGCGAGTCGCTGCGCACCTTCAACCGCAAGGAATTTCAGGATCTGCTGTTCGTCTGCCACAGCATCCTGCGCGACGTGCACAAAATGGACCCCGGCCGTGCCTTCGACACCATCTCCAAAATCCTCTTCATCAAGATGTACGTCGAGCGTTCCGGTCTGCACGGCACCTTCACGACCGACTACCTCGACCGCCGCACCGCCTCGCGAATGCCCAATGACGCGCTGGTGCACGACGGCCTCTTCGATCTGACCAAGAACTACTACCGGACGGATGCCCTGTTCGCCGAGTCCGACCGGCTCGACATTTCGGAAGAGACCTTCCGCCGCATCGTCAAGCAACTCGAACGCTTCGACCTCTCCAAGACCGGCGACGACATCAAAGGTCTGGCCTTCGAGCGTTTTCTCGGCACCACCTTCCGGGGCGAACTCGGTCAGTTCTTCACGCCCCGCCCCATCGTCGATTTCATGGTCGATCTGCTCAACCCGCAGGAGCGGCAACTGATCTGCGATCCCGCCGCCGGATCGGGCGGCTTCGTTATCCGCGCCTTCGAGCATGTCCGCAGTCAAATCGTCGCCGACATTCAACGCCAGAAGGACGCGGAGCGCGCCCGCATCGAGGCGCTCGGACACCCGGAAGACGAGGAAGAACGCGAGATCGACGCCGCCTTCGCGCGCATCAACCGTGAGTTGCTGCCCAGCGATGAGCGTAACCAACCCATCGATACCCGCGTGGGCCGTCTGGCCTGGCAGTGCATCTACGGCACCGACGCCGAGCCGCGCGCCGCCCGCACCGCCAAGATGAACATGATCATGCACGGCGACGGGCACGGCGGCATCCACTATCACGATGGTCTGCTGGACATCAACGGCATCTTCAATGGCCGCTTCGACCTGGTGCTGACCAATCCGCCCTTTGGCTCCAATGTCGGCACGGATCAAAAGGTCGGCGCCAGCGACGAAACCCGCGTCTCGACCGAGGCGGATTACGTCTACCGCTGCAAGGCGCGCTATGGAAAGGCATGGGAAGACAGCCACCAGCGTTTGGTGCAGGCCGCCACCGAGAAGACCCCGATCCTCGACCTGTTCGAGATCGGCAAGGACAAGAAGAACCGCCCGACCGAGCTGATCTTTGTCGAACGTTGCCTGAACCTGCTCAAACCCGGCGGCCGCATGGGCATCGTGCTGCCGGATGGCAATCTCAACAACCCATCGTTGGCGTGGCTACGCCGCTGGGCCGAGGGCAAGGCCAAACTGGTGGCCGTAGTCAGTCTCCCGGAAGAGACCTTCCGCTCCAGCAACGCCACCGTCAAAGCCTCGCTAGTCTTTCTGCGCAAATTCACCGAGACCGAGGCAACAGAGTGGGAAGCCGCCTGGACGCAGGCGCACGGCGAATTGGACGGGGTATTCGACGCGCAACGTCACACTCTGCATAGCGACTATGCGCCGCGCATTCTCACTGGCGAGAACGCCGAGGTTCAACGGCTGCTGGACGAACTGGCGGCTCTTGGCTTGAGACGCAAACTGCCCGCGTGGCAACGCGGCGAACCGCCCGCCTATCCCCGCGCCATCGGCCCGACGCAACAGGGCCGCCCCGTCTGGCGCGACGAGACCGACAAGGCGCATCGGAAAACCGTGGCGGAACGCAAGCGCCAGGCTCAGGCGGCCTTGGACTCGGTGCAAAAAACCAGCGACGGCCTGCTCTCGGCGCTCAAGGCCAAGTACCGTGGCGTGGATGACGCCCACACCGCCGCGCTCTGGGCGCGGGTGCGCGAGCTGTTCGATTATCCGGTCTTCGTCGCCGCGCCCAAGACTGTCGGCATCACCTCGACCGGCGAGACGGGCGAGGGCGTGGCGAATGATCTGCCAGCGGTACTTGACGCTTACCGAAAATATGAATGTTGTTTAGATAATGGAGCTTCGGAGGACGAGTTGCCAAGGTTTGCCGCATGATCGAGATTTACCGCTGGCGACAACTCGACCGTTGGGACGCCTTCACGATCCCGCATCTACACGTCGCGCCACACCTCCCACAGGTCAGGATTCGTGATCTGCTAACGCCTCGTCACGAACGCGTGGACCGTTCAGCGTGGCGCTTCGATCAACTCCAGCCCATCACCATCCATTTCGGCGGCGACATTTCCCGACGAAAGATCGCAGAAGGCACAAATTACAGCCTCCCTCTTTCCTGGGTCAGACCCGGCGATGTCGTGCTCTCGAAAATCGATCTCAAAAATGGCGCGGTCGGTGTCCTGTCTGAAGGTTGGGAAAATGTTGTCGTCACATCGCACTTCAAAGTTTATACCCCAGACACTCGCCGACTTGATCCGCGATTCTTTCGTATGCTACTGCAAACAAAAGATTTTAAGGATTGGCTATGGGCTAACCGGTCTGGCGCGGATGGTCGCACTGAGGTCAAACTCGATGTGTTTGAAGTGCTTGAAATCCCACTGCCACCGCTTACGGAACAGACCGCGCTTTGTGACGGCTACGCCGCCGCGCTTGACCCATCCCATTACACACAACTCCCCGTGTGCGGGTAAAATAGGTTTGAGCATTCACGTTCATTGGGGATCGCATGGGCTGGGCAGAAGACGAATTTCGCGGGATCACTCTGGGCGACGCGCGCCGCGATCGGCGGGTGGTTCAATTGGTGGAGCGTCTGGCCGAGCGACCCACGGCGAGCATTCCGGGCGCGTGTCATGGTTGGGCGGAGACCCAGGCGGCGTCTCGCTTTCT
>NZ_NHSQ01000126.1 GCF_016653465.1 Thiocystis minor
GAAGAGGCGGGTTATACCGCCGAGGAGATGGCCGGCAAGCCGATCGACGGCGAGTTGGTCGCCACGGTCACGGCCGTCGCCACGCCCACCGCGCCCACCCGCGCGAGTGATCCCGAGGCGACGCCGGAACCGGAGCCGGAAGCCACGCCCGTCGCGGCCAACGAGGCGGACATCGACGCCGCCACGCGGACCCAGATCGAGAGTCTGGTCACGCGCGCCACCAAGAGTCACGCCTGGGCATCGGCGCACGACTACTTCATCACCCGCTTCGAGGGCGGCATTCTTCAGTTTGCCCTGGAGCGTCTGGTGCAGGCCGAACGCGAGGCCGAACCGCAAGCCGCCTAGCGGCATAACCCCGACCGTTGCGACGGTCGATCCCCCACGGGACGCCACTCCCGTGAGGGGGCGGTGTCTCTTTCGGAGTACACCCAATGAAAGTTGTTAATTTGTCCCAGCGGTCCCCGGAATGGCTTGTCTGGCGCGCACAAGGCGTCACCGCTTCCGAGGCGGCAGTCATTGTCGGGCGCTCGCCTTACAAAACAATCTGGCGCTTGTGGGCCGAGAAAACCGGCTTATGCGAGCCGGACGATCTCTCGAACAACCCCTTTGTCCAGCGCGGCATGGCGCTGGAAGACGACGCCCGCCAAGGCTTCGAGCAGCGGCATAACACCCTGTTGCTGCCGATCTGTGCGGAGTCGGAGCGACACGCCGCGCTGCGGTGCTCGTTCGACGGCATCAACGACGACGGCGAACCCGTCGAATTGAAGGTGCCCGCCCAGGGAACCTGGGACGACATCGCGATCCAGGGCACGGAGGCCAAGGCGTATCAGTTGTACTGGGTCCAGGTGCAATTCCAGATCCTGGTGGCGAACGCCCGCCGGGGCTGGCTGGTCTTCGATCCGCAACGCGCTGGCGTTCCGGCGCTGGAGTTTGAAATCCAACGCGACGCTGCCTTTCTGGAGGGCACGCTGATCCCGGACTGCCTCGCCTTTCACGAGGCCGTTCAGAAGAAAAAGGAGCCAACGCCCGATCCTACCCGCGACTTGTTCGTGCCCGTCGACGACGAACGCTCGCAATGGATGGTGCTCGCGCAGCAGTACCGCGAGGTCGCCGNGCCGGGGCTGGCTGGTCTTCGATCCGCAACGCGCTGGCGTTCCGGCCCTGGAGTTTGAAATCCAACGCGACGCTGCCTTTCTGGAGGGCACGCTGATCCCGAACTGCCTGGCCTTTCACGAGGCCGTGCAGAAGAAAAAGGAGCCAACGCCCGATCCGACCCGCGACTTGTTCGTGCCCGTCGACGACGAACGCTCGCAATGGATGGTGCTCGCGCAGCAGTACCGCGACGCCGCCGCCCTCGCTAAAACGCTCGACGACGAGCAGAAGGTGATGAAAGCCCTCATGGCCAACGCCCAAACGGGCCTGGTCGGGTTGATGGGCGAGTTTTTGCTCGCCGAACAGGACGGCGTGCGGATCACCCGCTATCGCCAGCAAGGGTCGGTGGACTACCCCTCGGTGCTTGCCGAAATTGCACCGGATCTCGATCCGGCGATGCTGGAGGCGCACCGTCGCGGTGCCGCCGAGCGGGTCAAAGTGACCGTCAAGGCCGAACCAACGGCCAAAACGGAGAACACCGAGAACACGCCCGTCGCCAAGCCCACGCGGGCGCGGCGTCAGAAAGCCCAGCCGGTCGATGTCGCTGTCGCGGTCGAAGAGATCGCGTCAACCGAAGCCGCATCGACGGCCGCATCGACGCCTGTCGAGTTTGGCTATTTTTAATCTTTCGCCCCCCGTTGGGGGGCGGTCAACCGATCCAGTCCCGCGCCAGGGATCTGTCGTCTGTGCGTTGCCGCGTCGGTCGCGCCGCGTGCAGTCGTCAGGTTTCCTGCGATCTCACCTGTTGAGATCGTCTATCGCCTGCGCGGGCGATCCATCAAGACCGCGCGCACCATCGGCAAGTTCACGCTTGCATTCAATCGCCAGCATCGCGCTGGTTTACCCCTTGGGGAGCCTCACTCCCCACAAGGGACGTGCGTCTCCTCGATTTTGGAGACGACGCATGACCACCACCAACACCACCAAAATGTTCGGGATTGCAGAAGCCTTCGGCGTCTCGGCCCGCCCGGAACTCACGATCGAAGGATTCGCCGACGAATCCCATCCGATGATTCCTCGGAAGACCGAGTATCGCTTTCGGCCTGGCCTCTCGGGGCTGATCGCGTTTCTCGGGGAGGCCGCCGGCGATGCCTTCCTGCTGACCGGTCCGACCGGCAGCGGCAAGACGTCCCTGGTGTGCCAGATCGCGGCCCGGCTGAATTGGCCGGTCCAGTCCGTGACCTGTCACGGGCGGATGGAACTGTCCGATCTGGTCGGGCAGTTCGTGCTCAACAACGGCACGACCGAGTTCATCCACGGCCCCCTGGCCGTCGCCATGAAGGAGGGTCAGATCCTGATCCTCAACGAGATCGACCTGATGGATCCGTCCGAACTGGCCGGGCTCAACGATGTGATCGAGGGTCGGCCCTTGGTCATCGCGCAGAACGGCGGCGAGGTGATCCGTCCGCATCCGAAGTTTCGCGTGTTCGCCACCGGCAACTCCGCCGGCGCGGGGGATACGACGGGACTGTACCAAGGCGTTTTGCGTCAAAACCTGGCGTTTCTGGACCGGTTCCAGGTGATCAACGTCGGGTATTTGGCGGCCGAGGTCGAGCTTGGCGTGTTACAGAAGGCGATCCCCTCTTTACCAGGGGAGATCGGCGAAAAGATGATCGCCGTCGCCAACGAGATCCGTCGCCTGTTTCTGGGCGAAGGGGAGCAAAGGGCGGAATTGACGATCACGATGTCCACCCGGACAGTCATCCGTTGGGCGCGCTTGTCGCTCACCTTCCGGGGTGCGTCCCAGCCGATCGCGCATGCCTTGGAACAAGCCTTGACGAATCGGGCCGATGCCGAGCAACGCGAGGCGATCCACCGGATCGCCGAAGACGTGATGGGGAATCTGTGGTTGGGGGTGGTCTGACAATGGACCAACACAAAGTACTCAACCAATTTGAGGTTTACGAGTACATCCATCCTGATGGCCGCACCAAAGCGTGGGGCTACCGGACTCTCCCAACAGGGGAGATCGAAGTCCGCTGGGGGCCAGGAAATCGGCTCTCGCAACAAAGGATCTACCCCGCCTCCGCCGACCGCAAGGTACGGAAGACGGCGGTTACCAAGGTTCGCGAGGGATACCGCGACATCGGGCGGTCTGCGATTGACGGGTCGAATGATCTCGTGCCCAAGCCGATCTCGCCGGTTGGTCGCCCTGCGGTCGTCAACCAGACGGTGCCAGACGTCACACCGCCGCGTCCGCGTGTCCCGGCCTTCGATCTCTCGCAGATCGAGACCGAGATCCCCGACTTAGGCTGGTTCTAGGTCGCGCATTAACCGACGCTCATCCGAGCGTCATTCATCCGCCAGTGTGCACTGGCATTCACCCCTGGGGAGTCACGCGCCTCCCCTTGGGGGGCGTGCGTCTCTCTTTTTTGGAGAAACGCATGAACAACTTGAACAGTCTGAACAACACGCTCATCACGATCACCGAGAAAATGGCCCTGATCGTCCTGACCGTCAGTCAGTGGTCCGGGCGCAAGAAGCTCCGGGCCGACGATTTGGAACTGACCGACAGCGAGGTTCCTTCCGAGGAACTCGTCTCCCTCGGCAGTAAGCGGATCTGCAACCCGGATGCCCTCCGGGTCTTCGGAACCCTGAAGGGACAAGCTGATCGGGCCTGCCTGAAGGTTGGCACCCGGTTTCTCGGGGGGTACTTGATCCCGAATGACCAGATCGCCGCCCTCAGTGGCGAACTGGATCTGCTGAAAACCGAGTACGAAGTCGAAACCCAGCACTTTCTGACCGGGTATGACCGGGAGATCGAAGACTGGATCCTGCGTCACCCGGAATGGGAGCGGCAGCTTCGCACCGCCGTCGACCCGGCGGCCAAGATCGGCACGAAGTTTTCGTTCCGGTATCGTCCGCTGATTATTCAGCCCGCCGAAGGGCAGCACGACACGCTGGTGGAGGATGTGGCCGACATTGCCACGTCGGTGTTCCACGAGATCGCCCAAATCGCGATCCCGCTGGAAAAAAGCCTGATCGGCAAGGAGGCGATGTCGCAACACGCCCTAAGAACCTTCCGCCGGATCCAACAAAAACTCGACATTCTGAGTTTCGTGGATCCCCGCATCGGACCGATTCTCGATCAGGTGGAGCGGTTTCTGCGCCACGTTCCGCCGAGCGGCCCTGTCACAGGATCCATGTTTCAAGAAGGCTTCGGCCTGTGGATGCTTCTCTGCGACGAAGATCGGATGGCGCGTCACGGTGCAGGGATGCTGAACCCTGTGGTTGAAGCCGAGGTTGATGCCGATGCCGAAGTTGTGGCCGAAACCGAGGTTGAGTCCGACGTCGAGACGACGACTGAAGTTGATGCCGTCGTCGAGGCTGAGGTTGAGGCCGAGGTTAGGGCCGAAGTTGAGGCTGAAGCCGACATCGCAACGCATCTGGACATCAGTCTGGACGCCAGCGACCTGTTCGACGACTTCGACGCGGATGCGGTGGACGAGACCGAAGTGACGCCGTTTTTAGGCGTGTTCGAGGAGGCCGACGCCATGCTGGAACTGGAAGCCGAAGTGGCCGAAGCCGAAGTGGCCGAAGCTGAGACCAAAACCATCCAAGATTTCGGCTGGTTTTAATCCGACGATTCCCAGCCAGGGGAACGCCAACAAAACGGTGTGCGACGAACGTCGACACCCTTTTCCCCACCGGGGCACACTCTGCCCCGAGGGGGCGGAGCGTGTCTATTTTTGGAGACACACCATGCAAACCAAGACCCTGAATCGGGCCATACCCATCGTGGCGAACGCGCTCGGACGCAAGTTCGGCGTAAACGTCATTGTCGGCGGCATGAACGCCAGCCGCACCGCCAGTACCGATGGCCAGACCATCTGGCTGCCGGATCTTCCGCCAGATTCCGCTCTGCGAGAGGTTGCGTGGGGATTTCTGGCGCATGAGGCCAGTCATGTCAGAAGTACCAACATGGCGGTATTCCGCGCGGCGGCGCTCAAGTCGCCGTTGCAAAAGACCTTGCTCAATATTCTGGAGGACATCCGAATTGAGCAGGCCATCCGCCGCGCCTACCCAGGAACGAAAAAGACCCTGGAAACGGTCGTCGATTGGATGATCGGCAACCATCGATTATGTGCGCCTGATCTGAAAGAGCATCCGGCGTCCATTTTGACCAGCTATCTGCTATTGACCCTGCGATGCCGGGTGTTGGAGCAAACCGCCCTGACCGCCTTCGCGGCGCAAGCGGAGAAGGTGCTTCGTCAGACATTCCCCGCGTCGACGGTTCGTCGCTTGATGGGGATGACCATTGAAGTGACCAGGCTGAAAAATACGGCTGAGGCCAATCAGTTGGCGGAGCGAATCCTTCTTCTACTGAAGGATGAGAAACAGGCTGCCGAGCAGCCGCAAAACGATTCCAAGGGTGGCTCCGAGGGCGACTCCAAGGATTCTAAGGACGACTCCGTGGACGACTCCGAGGGTGGTTCCAAGGGTGGCTCCGGGGACGATTCCGGGGACGACTCCGAGGATTCCAATGGTGACTCCGGGGACGATTCCGAGGATTCCAAGGGTGGCTCCGGGGACGATTCCGGGGATGACTCCGAGGATTCCAAGGGTGGCTCCGGGGACGATTCCGAGGGTGGCTCCGGGGGTAGCTCCAGGGACAATTCCGGTGACGGCTCCGAGGATGAATCCAAGGGTGGCTCCGGGGGTGGCTCCGGGAACGATTCAGGGAAGACGTCAAAAACCCTCCAACAGGTGTTGGAGGCCGGAGAATACGATCTCGATCAGGATCTCTTCGAGACCGCCAAGACCCTGTTGGAAACCGAGTCGAGAAGGAACGGACACCAGACCATGCTCCCGATCGGTGAGGAAGCCTCTCTTCTGTGCTCAGCAGGGAAACGCCTTCTCCATGACGTGCAAGGGGAATCGCGGGCCTTAACGGCCCGACTGCAAGGATTGGTGCAATCCGCCCGAATGGATCGGCCATACGCCGGCCATCAGGGGAAAAAGCTGGTCGCTCACCGTCTGCACCGTGCGGGCGTTGGCGATTCGAGGCTGTTCGCCCGGAAGACGGAACGGACGGCACCGAATACGGCGGTTCACCTTCTCATTGACCTGTCCGGGTCGATGGGGAACTACCTCGGCGGCGAATCGCAGAGCGACATCGCTCAGAAGTCCGCTTTGGCGCTGGCACTCGCACTCGACACCATTCAAGGCGTGTCGGTCGCGGTGACCGCATTTCCAGGCTTCCATGGAGAGGACGAAACGGTCTCCCTCATGATCCGGCATGGGCAACGGCCCGCCAGCCGTGCTGGCGCTTTCCTGCAAGATGCGCGCGGTAACACGCCCTTGACCCAGGCATTGTGGTACGCCGCCGCCGATCTCTTGCAGCGACAGGAGACGAAGCGGGTCATCCTGGTGATGACCGATGGCAAACCCGATGACACGATCGGGGCGACGAACATCATCGAACAATGCCAGGCAACTGGCATCGAGATCGCCGGCATTGGCATCAAAATCGACGTGTCGTGGCTATTTCCACGTCACATCCAGATCGATTCCCCTGCCGATCTTAAGAAAACGCTGTTCGGTCTCGCCGAGCAGTTCCTCGTTTAGTGCCACGACCGCCCGCGGGTCCAACGATCTTTTCGGTGGGTCTACGGGCACGGAGAGGGTCGATGAAAAAACCTGACCAGCAAGAGATCGGCCTGTCCGATCACGAACGCACACCATGCGAAGTGTGGACCCGCGTCATGGGGTACCACCGCCCGGTGTCGGCTTTTAACAATGGCAAATGCGCTGAACACGCCGAACGACGGCTGTTCCGCGAGAGCATGATGCACTGATCGTGCGTTGACTTCCCGCCCGGCAACCGCCGGGTTCATTCTCCCCTGGGGATCGCTTCCCAGGGGACGGTCCTTTTGTCACCGAAGCGATGGATTTCGGGGCCAATGCGCCCCGGAACCTGTCCCCTCCGCATCCCCGTTGGGTGCGTGTCGAGCGGACAGGTTTCCTGCGATCTCACCTGGTTGAGGTCGTCATCGCCTGCGCGGGCGATCCATCAAGACCGCGCGCACCACCGGCAAGCTCACGCTTGTACTCAACTCGCCAGCATCCGCTGGTTCAACCCCCTGGGGAGATTTGCATCTTCCCTTTGGGAATCATGCGTCTCCCCGAATTGGAGATCCGCATGCGCAAACACGTCTCTGAACAAACCGGCCTGACCGGGACAAGCATTCGTCAACAGGAGGAAGCCGCACTCTATACGGTGACGGCTGACACGAACGCCGAATCCGTCATCCTTCAGCAAGCGATGGCGATCATCGAGCGACGCATGAAGACGGTCGACAAGCAGGCACTCACCGCGCCCAAAGAAACCATGCTTTATCTACAGATGCGTCTTGGGCATCTGGACATTGAAGTCTTCGGGGCGCTCTGGCTGAACAATCGTCATCAAGTCCTCGCTGCCGAGGATTTAT
>NZ_NHSQ01000127.1 GCF_016653465.1 Thiocystis minor
TCGCGGCGCGCGTCGCCCAGAGCGATCCCGCGAAATTCGTCTTCTGCCCAGCCCATGCGATCCCCAATGAACGTGAATGCTCAAACCTATTTTACCCGCACACGGGGAGTTGTGTGTAATGGGATGCCTTAGAGGGCAGGCCAGGATGGCCTGCCTACGTAACGGACCATCTCCGTTAGCAAGACTTGCGCGCTGTTGTTCTAGCGCGGCCATCCGAGCGATGACAAAAACGATAACTTAAACGGTGAGTCTAGCTGTCTCCGACATACTTATCCACAACCATACGTCAGCAAAAATCCTCCCTCAGCATTGACTTTGCACCAAAAACAGCTTAGATTTCCGGATCTTTTCAGGCTAGGTTTATTAACCTGGCTCAATCTTAACTCTCTAAGGATTTCTGCCAAATGAAGCGCACTTTTCAACCGAGCCGCCTTAAACGCGCGAGAACCCATGGATATCGTGCACGCAGTGCCACACGTAACGGTCTCAAGGTTCTGAGCGCCCGACGCGCCAAGGGCCGTGCACGCCTGTCTTCGTAAGTTCTGAAGAACCCTGCAGGCTCATCCGGCTTTCTTGACAGTCGCTTTTCTCGCGAAAACAGGCTTCGCAGCGCCTTAGAGTTTAGGCGTGTATTTGCGCGTCCTGCGCGAACAGGAAAGATCGGATTCGTCGTCCTATATCGTGCTAATGGCTTAAGCAGTGCGCGGCTTGGCTTGGCTATTTCGAAGAAATGCGCGCGGCGCGCTGTCGATAGAAACCGGCTCAAGCGGATCGCGCGCGAGAGTTTTCGGATGCATCGCCAATCGATCCCTGGGGTAGATATCGTCATCCTCTGTTCGGACGGTGCTCCGAGGATACCTAACCAGCGGCTCTTTTCTCTCTTAGAGCAAGCTTGGGCCATCATCAGGAATCAGCTATGCATCGAATCTTGATCGGCACGATCAAGGTATATCAATACCTGATTAGCCCGCTCATCGGACCTCATTGCCGCTTTTATCCCACCTGCTCCCAGTATGCCGTGGAAGCCATTGAGCGCCATGGCATCGCGCATGGTAGCTATTTGGCCGTACGCCGCTTATCCCGCTGCCATCCATGGCACGCGGGCGGTATTGATCCAGTCCCTCACGAAAGGCAGACCACGACTCATGGATAACCAGCGATTGATTCTATTTTTTTCGCTTGCTGCAGTGCTGTTCTTGATTTATGAGTCTTGGATGCAGGACTACGGGCGTTCCGCAACCTCTCCAGTCACGCAAGAGCAGGCTCAAGCGGGATCATCCACGCTACGGAACACGCCTCAAGACGTCCCCGACGTTCCCTCGACACCCGAAGCGGTTACCGCAGGCGTCTCGATAGACCAAGCGACAATGCGGTCAGACCAATCTCCTATACTGGTGGAAACCGATCTCCTGAAGGTTGAGATTTCTCCGCGTGGCGGCACTATCACCGGCGCATGGTTATTGAACTATGCGGTGACGCCCGAAAGTCCCGAGGCAAAACTTCAGTTGCTGAAGCCGGTTCCCCCAAACATGTTCATCGCCCAGTCTGGGCTGCTTGATGAACGCGCGTCCTTGCTGCCGACCCATGAAGGATTATTCGCAAGCGAAAAGTCAGATTATCGGCTCGAACCGAACGAGGATCATCTTGACGTGGTGTTGGTTTGGCGCAGTGATACAGGTGTAGAGGTCAAGAAACTCTACCAGTTCACGCGTGGAAGCTATGTCGTGAAGACCAGTCAAATCGTGAACAATGCCACAGACTCCTCCATCGTGGCCTGGGAATACAATCAGCTTCAACGAACAGAGTTTAACGATCCCAACGAGTCCAAGTTCGTCAATAACTATACGGGTGGCGTTTTCTACAGCCCCGACGGTAAATTTAAGAAAATTACCTTTGATGTAATGGCCAAGGGAAACCCTGACCAACTGGTCATGGATGGGTGGATTGCCATGATTCAGCACTATTTCCTTGTCGCATGGATACCTCCACGCAATTTGCAGGAAACTTTTTATACTAAAGTCTTAGATGGCTCCCGGTACATCATCGGTAAGCGATCATCCGCAGTCAGCATCGCATCCGGAACCACCTACGCATTCGAGAACCAGCTATTCATTGGCCCAAAACTTCAAGACACGCTTGCCAGCATTGCACCTGGATTGGAGTTGGCCGTCGATTATGGTTGGCTGACCGTCATTGCCCAGCCGATCTACTGGCTGCTCAGTAAGATTCATGCACTGGTGGGGAACTGGGGCTGGTCGATCATTTTCCTGACTATTCTGATCAAGCTGGCTTTCTACAAGCTGTCCGAGACCAGCTACAAATCCATGGCGAACATGCGCCAACTGACACCACGCCTGCAGGCACTCAAGGATCGCTACGGAGATGACAAGCAGCGGCTGAATCAGGCCATGATGGAAATGTATAAAACCGAGAAAATCAATCCGCTTGGCGGCTGTTTGCCGATCCTGATTCAGATTCCGGTCTTTATCGCGCTCTACTGGGTTCTTCTCCAAAGCGTCGAGATGCGCCAGGCGCCATTCATGCTCTGGCTCGATAATCTCTCCGCGCCTGATCCATACTTTGTGCTGCCGCTGATCATGGGTGTTTCCATGTATATTCAGCAGAAATTGAATCCCCCGCCGCCGGATCCGATGCAGGCAAAGATCATGATGAGCCTGCCATTCGTGTTCACCGTGTTCTTCGCTTTCTTCCCATCGGGACTCGTTCTCTACTGGGTTGTCAACAACCTGCTCTCCATCGCGCAGCAATGGCATATCACCCGCAATATCGAGAAGGCGGCGGCCAAACGTAAACGGTAAATTTCTCATCCTGTTGATTGCATGATCTCCGATACCGAGACCATCGCCGCTGTTGCCACACCGCCAGGCAAAGGTGGAATTGGTATCGTTCGGGTTAGCGGCCCCTTGGTTGCGTCAATTGCTAACGCGATCGTCGGACGCATGCTCACCCCACGTATCGCCAGCGTCGCAGTATTTAGGGACGCCAAGGGGCGATTCATCGACGAAGGGATCGCGCTCTTCTTTCAGGCACCAAAATCGTTTACGGGCGAGGATGTCCTGGAACTACAGGGTCACGGAGGCTCTGTCGTACTGGACTTGATATTGCGTCGTTGCCTTGAACTTGGAGCGCGCGTGGCGCGCCCCGGGGAATTCACTGAACGCGCCTATCTAAACGGCAAACTGGATCTCGCACAGGCCGAGGCCGTTGCCGACATGATTGAAAGCTCGACAGCCTTAGCCGTGCGTCTCGCCGGGCAGAGCTTGCAAGGCGTTTTTTCGCGCCGGATCAAAACGCTGATTGAGCATCTGGTACAGCTCCGGATGTTGGTTGAAGCAACGCTTGACTTCCCAGACGAGGACATCGATTTCGCCACGGAACAATCCGTCGAGAGCGATCTTCACAAGCTCATCGAAATGACAAGGCAAGTCATGAAAGAAGCCCATCAAGGGCAGATGATCCGGGAAGGGCTTGTCGTTGTCATTGCAGGATTACCGAATGTCGGTAAGTCAAGTATCCTCAACGCATTGACCTGTGCGGATTCAGCGATTGTTACACCGATACCAGGTACTACCCGTGATCTTCTGAAGCTTGATATTCAAGTCGACGGACTGCCAATTCGCATCGTGGATACCGCGGGGATTCGCCAAGCCATGGATCCCGTCGAGCAGGAAGGTGTGCGTCGGGCACGTGAACAGATGGTCAAGGCCGATCTGGTGCTCTGGGTTTATGACTCGATCGAGGGTGCCGGCCAAATAGGCTGCGAAGACTTGACACTGGATTGCCCAATCACGAATGTCAGAAATAAAATTGACCTCTTGGGTCTTGATCCACAACTCACGGAATCGAAATCGGGAACGGAGATCTTTCTTTCTGCTGCAACGGGTGCCGGCATCGATCTTTTAAAAAGCCATCTGAAATCGATGGCTGGTCTTGGCTCAACTCCCGAGGGTGCCTTCATTGCCCGTCGCAGACATCTCGACGCGTTGAGCCGAGGAATGCAATCTCTGGATGTCGCGCTGCAGCATCTCATGAATAAAAGGGACGCGGAATTGGTTGCCGAAGAGCTTTTCCAGGCACAGCAGGTATTTGGAGAGATAACCGGCCAATTCACTTCCGATGACCTTCTCGGGCGGATTTTCTCCAGTTTCTGCATCGGCAAATAACAAGCCTCCCACTGCCTTCAGTAAAACCCACCGCTGGCTTTGGCGATCAGCGATCCGATCCCCGATAACGTCAAACCCAAGTTAACAGATCGATCCTTCATCAGCGATTAGTGTTTGAAAGCAGTGGAGACTTTAGGCGAAGGCGAAGGCGAAAGCGCTTCGCTTGCCTCGGAGGCGGATGCTTGATGCCGGCAGCGCGTCTCGCGCACGAAGAGCGCCGCCGCCAGTCCCAGCAAGGCGAAACCGCTGGAGAGCCACAGGCCGTGGCGATAATCGCTCAGGGCGTATTGACGAACACCATCGACCAGCGCGCCGTCCCAGGTGAGATCCAGCATCCAGCCGAAAGCCGGCTGCAAAATCGCCGCCCCAAGAAAAAGCCCGGTGTTGACCAACGCAATGGCCATGCCCGCCACGCCGGGCGGCACCACCTCTTTGGCCGCGGCATAGCCCACCACGAAGCCGCCAGCGGCGAGACCGAGCAGCCCATAGAGCGTCAACCCGCTCCAACCCGGCCCCCAGGGCAGGAGAATCAGCGCCAGCCAGACCAGCACCGAGAGCCCGCTGGCCCCGACGATAACCGGTTTTCGCCGCCCCAGATGGTCCGACAGCCAACCCATCGCGAAGCAGCCAAGCGCGAATCCGGTGAGGGCGGCGGTGGTATAGAGCGACGCCTCGGTGCGCGCCAGACCAAAGCTGTCGCGCATCAGCGGCACGCCCCAGAGTCCGGCGAAGGCGAAGAGGCTACCGGCAATCCCGAACATCATGAAGAAGTTGGGCCAAACCGCGCGGGTGGCAAAGACGCCGCGCAGATCGTGCAACCAGTGACGGTGGCGCGCGGGATGGGCCGGCAGACCTTCCAGTTCGCGCACCGAGGGCAGACCCGCATCTGCCGGCCGGCTGCGCACAAAGAGTGCGGTCAGCAGGGCGATGACCATGGACAGGATGCCGATCCCGATAAAAACCGTGCGCCAGGAAGCGGCGCCGAGCAGGACCGCCAGCGGACCGGCGGCCAGAATGGAGCCGATATTGCCGAGCAGGAGCGTCAGCCCGCTGATCGCGCCGTAGGAGCGTTCGCTGAACCATTGGGTGTTGGAGCGCATGAGTCCGACAAAGACCACCGAGACCCCGAGCCCGACCAGAAAGCGGCCGGTCGCGGCGGCCTCGAAGGTCTCGGCGACCCCGAACAGGATCGAACCAACTCCCGCCACCAGACAGCCCAGCGCCACCCCGACGCGCGTCCCCAGGGTATCCGCCAGCACCCCGGCGGGAATCTGCATGACGGTGTAGACGTAGTAATACATGGCCGCCAGCGAGCCGAGCGCCGCCCCGCTGGTCTGGAAGGTTGCCATCAGATCCGCCGCCACCACGCCCGGCGCCATGCGGTGAAAATACACCGTCATATAGGCCAGGATCAGGATGGCGAAGATACTCCAGCGCAGACGCCGAAAGCGTCTCGAGTCGGCGGATTCGATAGGCATGACGGGCCTCTGGTCTGGACCGGGAGGGACGGACGCCCGCCAGCGGTTCTTTGGAAGGCACAATGCTACAGCAGCGCACGCCCCTGGGATCGCCGAGTCGTACTCGGCTGCTGGCTTCGCTGCCGGAGAGCCGAGTACAACTCGGCGATCCCAGACTCCCGCCACACTCGCGCCGAGCCGCAACAATCACGTAAAACCACAAGATCGATAACCCTACCGTACCTCGGTTGTAGCAAGAAAGTGCATGGCGTATTCTCCTGAGGCGATTTTTGCAAAAGCCCATACCTGGAAATCACGTAAAGATCCTGATCGACTGGCCTCAACCCTGTGCTCAAACCGCGCCGCATCGACGATACCGCATGACTGAATACGCGCTTATCCTGGTCGGCACCGTCCTGGTCAACAATTTCGTGCTGGTCAAGTTTCTTGGTCTCTGTCCCTTCATGGGCGTCTCTAAGAAACTGGAAACCGCCACCGGGATGGGGCTGGCGACGACCTTCGTGATGACCCTCTCCTCGCTCATTGCCTGGCTGGTCAATCACTGGCTGCTGGTTCCGCTCGACATCGAATATCTGCGCACCATCGCCTTCATCCTCGTGATTGCCGCCGTGGTCCAGTTCACCGAGACGGTCATGCGCAAGATCAGCCCGATGCTCTATCAGGTGCTGGGTATCTTTTTGCCGCTGATCACAACCAACTGCGCCGTGCTCGGCGTCGCGCTGCTGAATCAGCAGTCGGAACACACCCTAGTCGAGGCACTCCTGTCCGGATTCGGCGCGGCCGTCGGCTTCTCGCTGGTGCTGACCCTATTCGCCGGAATCCGCGAGCGGGTCGCCGTCGCGGATGTGCCCGAACCCTTCCAGGGCAGCGCCATCGCCTTGATCACCGCTGGTCTGATGTCGCTCGCCTTCATGGGCTTCGCCGGACTGGTCGCGCACTGAGGCGCGTCCCCAGATGCTGATCGCGATTCTGGCCATCGCCGCGCTTGCCGTCCTGTTCGGGGTTTTGCTCGGATACTCGGCGATCCGTTTTCAGGTCGTGGGCGATCCCATCGCCGATCAGATCGACAGTCTGCTGCCCCAGACCCAATGCGGACAATGCGGTTATCCCGGCTGTCGCCCCTACGCGGAGGCAATCGCCAGAGGCGAGGCCGAGCTGAATCTCTGCCTGCCCGGCGGCGAGGCAACGACGCTGGCGCTGGCGGATCTGCTCGGACGCGAGGCGGTCGCCCCCAACACCCGGAAGAAACGTCCGGCCGTCGCGGTCATCGATGCGCAATCCTGCATTGGCTGCACGCTCTGTCTCCAAACCTGTCCGGTGGACGCCATCATCGGCGCGGCCAAGCAGTTGCACGGCGTCCTCGCCTCCGAGTGCACAGGCTGCGAACTCTGCCTGCCGCCCTGTCCGGTGAACTGTATCCGCATGGTTCCGGTATCCGAGGATATCCCCCATTGGCGCTGGCCCTATCCCGGCGAGCCGCCCGATGCGGAGTCCGACGCACAACCCGAACGGCGGGAGGCTGCCTGATGGCTCTCGCGCGCCTGCGCCCCGTGCCTTGGTTCGGCGCCAACCGCCGGCTCTGGACCTTCCATGGCGGCATTCATATCCCGGACGAAAAAGCCCTGTCGAATGCCGCGCCGATCGAGCTTGCGCCACTGCCACGGTTTCTTGTCATCCCGCTGCAGCAGCATCTTGGCGCCCCAGCGCGCCCACTGGCGCGCGTCGGCGAGCGGGTGCTCAAGGGCCAGACGATCGCCGAGGCCAACGGCTATATCAGCGCCCCGGTGCATGCGTCGAGTTCGGGCATCCTGATCGCGATCGAGGAACGTCCGGTCGCGCATCCCTCGGGTCTGTCCGCCCTGTGCGCGGTGATCGAAACCGATGGCGAGGACACCTGGGCCGAGCTTCCGCCTCCCCTGCCCGATTACCCTCGGCTCGATCCGCAAATCGTGCGCGAGCGCATCCGCTGGGCCGGCGTGGTCGGCATGGGCGGCGCGACCTTCCCGACCCACGTCAAGCTCAGCCCCGGAACCGACCGCGAGATCCAGACCCTGATCCTCAACGGCGCCGAGTGCGAGCCATATATCACCTGCGATGACCGCCTGATGCGCGAGCATGGCCATCGGATCCTGGAGGGCGCGCGAATCATGCGTCATCTGCTCGGAGCCGCGCGGGTGCTGATCGGGATCGAGGACAACAAACCGGAGGCCATCGCGGCCCTGCGCGACGCCCTCTCCGAAACGGATCTGCGCGACGCCACCGAGGTCGTCCCCATCCCCACGCTTTATCCGAGCGGCGGCGAGAAGCAGCTCATCCGCATCCTGACCGGCCGCGAGGTACCGACCCAGGGACTTCCGGCGCACATCGGGATGGTCTGCCAGAACGTCGCCTCGGCGGCGGCGGTTGCCGACGCGGTGCTGGAAGGACGCCCGCTGATCTCGCGGATCGTCACCGTGACGGGTCGGGCCATCACCGCCCCGCGCAACCTGGAGGTTCTCATCGGCACGCCCGCCAGCGAATTGATCGCGCACTGCGGCGGCTACTGCGAAACGCCTCGCAAACTGATTTGCGGCGGACCCATGATGGGCTTCGCGCTGAGTCATCCCGAAGCTCCCCTGACCAAGGGAACCAACTGTCTGCTGGCCCTGACCGCCGCCGAGAGCCCCGATCCCGGCCCCGCGCTGGCCTGCATCCGCTGCGGTCGCTGCGCCGATGTCTGCCCGGCCAAGTTGTTGCCGCAACAGTTATATTGGCATGCCCGCGCCAAGGATCTCGACCGGGTCCAGGACTACAACCTGTTCGACTGCATCGAGTGCGGCTGCTGCGCCCAGGTTTGCCCGAGCCATATCCCACTGGTCCAGTATTACCGTTATGCCAAGACCGAGGTGTACGTGCGCGAGCAGGAAAAACGCAAAGCCGAACAGGCCCGCGCCCGTCACGAAGCCAAGCAGGCGCGACTGGAGCGGCAGGAACGCGAGCGCCAGGCCCGGCTGCGTCGGCAGAAAGCGGCGCTTGCTGCCAAACCGTCACCGGACGCGGCTGGCGAGGATCCTCGCAAGGCCATGATCGAGGCCGCCCGCCAGCGGGTTGCGGCGAGGAAGGCCACCACGCCGGGGGATTAAGGGGCAAGGGGCAAGG
>NZ_NHSQ01000128.1 GCF_016653465.1 Thiocystis minor
TCGCGGCGCGCGTCGCCCAGAGCGATCCCGCGAAATTCGTCTTCTGCCCAGCCCATGCGATCCCCAATGAACGTGAATGCTCAAACCTATTTTACCCGCACACGGGGAGTTGTGTGTAATGGGATGCCTTTGAGCGGACGGATATTGAGCTGGAAATTGAGCGACATGGCGACGAGCTGCGCATTCGCCCCGCGCGCCGGTCGTTGGCGGGCGTGTTGAGCAAGTTTGCTCAATTCTCTCCTGACTTCATGGCGAACGGTCGCGGCGATCAGGATCAGGATGATCGGGAGTTGCTGTGATGCTGCGCTACATGCTCGATACCAACATCTGCATCTACCTCATCAAGCATCAGCCCGAAAGCGTCGCTCAACGCTTTGCCCAATGTGCGGTCGGCGAGGTGGTGATGTCCGCGATCACGTTCGCCGAGTTGGAGTATGGCGTGGAGGTATCGCTCCATCCGCAACAGGAACGCGATCATCTGGACAGTCTGATTCAAGACATCCCGGTGGCGCCCTTCGCGGCGTCGGCGGGTCGCGCCTATGCATCGATCAGGCTGGCGACGCGCGACAGTCGGAAAGATGCGCTCGACAAGCTGATTGCGGCCCATGCGCGGTCTCTCAATGTCACGCTCGTCACGAACAAGACGCAAGACTTCGCCAGATACCCCGGCGTCATGATCGATAACTGGCTGATATAGCCTGGTAGATACCGCATGGAGTGTATCGTGCCCTTGCGCGGAGAGCCGGCGGGCCAGGCGGCGCGGCAATTGGGCGTCGATCAGCGAAAGCCGGGGTCTCCCATTGAGCGGAATGCAGCAACCTGCGTGGTAACGGACGCCGCCGAAAAACAGAGCATCCGTCAGCAATTCCAACTTTGGCCGGTCGCGACCGGCAATCTCCTGACGCGCCCCTGGGAGTGCCGGCTTGCAGCCGGCATCTGGGGAGTCCGACTTGCAGTCGGACGAATCGGCAGGGCTTCCCGTGCCGTCGACTGGCTTCGCCACCGCCGACAACCTGTCGGCGACCCCAAGGGCCGGCTGCAAGCCGACGCTCCCAGGTCTCGCCCCGCCCAGAGTGCGTCGGCCATCCAAATTTGGAATCGCTGAGCATCCGTCCGAACCCTCGGTCAGTCCTGAATTCAGGATAGAATGAAGGTCTCCAATCGGTCACACGGGTTCACGATGGAAAATTTTCGCGGTACGACAATCCTCTCGGTCCGACGCGGCGGCAAGGTCGTGATCGGCGGCGACGGTCAGGTCTCGCTGGGCCAGACGGTGATGAAAGGCAATGCGCGCAAGGTGCGCCGGCTCTATAAGGGGCAGGTGCTGGCCGGATTCGCCGGTGCCACGGCGGATGCCTTTACCCTGTTCGAGCGGTTCGAGGGCAAGCTCGAAAAGCATCAAGGGCATCTGACGCGCTCGGCGGTCGAACTGGCGAAAGACTGGCGCACCGATCGCATGCTGCGGCGTCTGGAAGCCTTGCTGTGCATCGCCGACGCGACCACGTCGCTGATGATTTCGGGGACCGGCGACGTGGTGGAACCGGAGTACGATCTGATGGCGATCGGCTCGGGCGGCGCCTTCGCCCAGTCCGCCGCGCGTGCACTGCTGGAAAATACCGACCTCGACGCGCGCGAGATCGTCGAGAAGGGTTTGCATATCGCCGCCGACATCTGCATCTATACCAATCATAATCTGGTGATCGAGGAACTCGACGTCGTGACTGGCGAACCGTGACCGGAGCGTTGAGCGATGGCCGTCCCGGATTTTCAAAGTCAAGTTGGCGTTTCCATCGTCTTCGCTTTACCCGGCCAAAAGAATCGACTCCAACTTTTTTAATGAAGCGATCCGACATCCCGGTTCGCTTCGCGCAATGGATGGATGACATGTCCGAAATCACCCCCCAGCGTATCGTCGCCGAACTCGACAAACACATTGTCGGTCAGGATGATGCCAAGCGCGCCGTGGCGATCGCGCTGCGTAACCGCTGGCGTCGCTCGCAGATCGCCGAGCCCATGCGTTCGGAGATCACGCCCAAGAACATCCTGATGATCGGTCCCACGGGTGTGGGCAAGACCGAGATCGCCCGACGGCTCGCCAAGCTGGCGAATGCCCCTTTCATCAAGGTGGAGGCGACCAAGTTCACCGAGGTGGGATATGTCGGGCGCGACGTGGAATCCATCATCCGCGATCTGGCCGATATCGGCGTGAAGATGGCCCGCGAGCAGGAAATGGCCAAGCTGGCCGATCAGGCCGAGGCCGCCGCCGAGGAACGCATTCTCGACGCGCTGCTGCCTCCGCCGTCCGGTTTCGAGGAGGAGACCCGTTCCACCGCCAGTACCAAGACCCGCGAGAAATTCCGCGACAAACTGCGCGCTGGCGAACTCGATGATCGGGAGATCGAAATCCAGCTCTCGGCCACCCCGCTTGGGGTCGAGATCATGGCCCCGCCCGGCATGGAGGAGATGTCCAGCCAACTCCAGGGGCTGTTCCAGAATCTGGGCCAGGGCCGGATGAAGCGGCGCAAGCTGCGCGTTCGCGATGCCCTTCAGATCCTCAAGGACGAAGAAGCGGCCAAGCGGGTCAACGACGAGGATCTGAAGCTGCGCGCGATCGAGAACGTGGAGCAGAACGGCATCGTCTTTCTGGACGAACTGGATAAAGTCACCAAACGCGGCGAGGCCATGGGCGGCGCCGATGTTTCGCGCGAGGGGGTGCAGCGCGATCTGCTGCCGATCGTCGAGGGCAGCACGGTCTCGACCAAGCATGGCGCGGTGCGGACCGATCACATCCTCTTCATCGCCTCCGGCGCCTTTCATCTGTCCAAGCCGTCGGACTTGATCCCGGAATTGCAGGGCCGTCTGCCGATCCGGGTCGAACTCAAGGCGCTGACGACCGAAGATTTCGTGCGCATCCTGACCGAGCCGGATGCCTCGCTGACCGACCAATATCGCGCGCTGTTGGGAACGGAAGGCGTGCATCTGGATTTCACCGAGGACGGTATCCAACGACTGGCCGAGATCGCCTGGCAGGTCAACGAGCGGACCGAGAACATCGGCGCGCGGCGTCTGCATACGGTGATGGAGCGGTTATTGGAGGATGTGTCCTATAACGCCTCCGACCTGGACCGGGTTACGGTGACCGTCACCGCCGCCTATGTGGATCAGAATCTGGCGGGGCTGGCGGCCGACGAGGATCTCTCCCGCTATATCCTCTAAACCGCGTCCAGTGCGGTATTGTGATGTTCTTGGATTGGATTAACCTTGGCCGCATCGACGATAGTCGGAGCAGACGCGGTTTAAGGTATTAAAAAATATATAATTTTAAACCGCGTCTCTAGTGAGGCTGGTGAAATCCCCAGAGCCAAACACAAACTGGAAATTACGCATATCGTGCTGGACGCGGTTTAATCACTGACAACTGACAACTGACAACTGACAACTGACAACTGACAACTGACAACTGACAACTGACTACCATGCCCACACCCACCGAACTGAACCTGCATCGTCAATCCCGCGTGTTGGAAATCGCCTACGAGGACGGCGCCCGTTTCGCGCTGCCCTGCGAATATCTGCGCGTCTACTCGCCTTCGGCGGAAGTCCAGGGCCATGGCCCCGGCCAGCGTGTCCTGCAACTCGGCAAGGAAGAGGTCGGCATCGATCGAATCGAACCGGTTGGTAACTACGCGGTCTGTCTGCACTTCGACGACGAGCACAACACCGGCATCTATTCCTGGGATTACCTCTATCGACTTGGGACTGAGCAGGAACAGCTCTGGCGCGAGTATCTGGACGAGTTGGAGAAGGCAGGTCAGGTGCGTAAGAACAAGCCTTCCTGAATCCGGATTCGGCGTGAACCGTTTGGTTCCGAGACGACGCCAGCATCCGCTCGCCTCAAACCTACGGCTTGGGGCTTTGGTGTAAACTAGCGTCCATCGTGCCGGGCGAATTCATTCGTCCATCCGCCCATTCCGAGAACCAGGGACGCAGCATGTCCAACGAAAAAACCACCCACTTCGGCTATCAGCAGGTACCGGTCGCGGAAAAAGCCGCGCGAGTGCGCGAGGTCTTCGACTCGGTCGCCTCCCGCTATGACCTAATGAACGATCTGATGTCGCTCGGCATCCATCGCCTCTGGAAGCGTCACACCATCGAACTGGCCGGCGTGCGCCGGGGACAGCGGGTGCTCGATCTGGCTTCGGGCACCGGCGATCTGGCCGATCGCTTCGCCGGCATCGTCGGCCCCGAGGGTTGCGTGGTGATGTCGGATATCAACGCGGCCATGCTCACCGAGGGGCGCGGGCGCATGCTCGACCGCGGCCGGGTCGGCAATCTGCATTACACCCTGATCAACGCGGAAAAAATTCCCTTTGGCGATGACCGGTTTGACTGTGTCACCATCGGTTTCGGTTTGCGCAACGTCACCGACAAACAGGCGGCGCTCGACGAGATGTATCGGGTGCTGCGGCCAGGCGGGCGGGGGCTGATCCTGGAATTCTCGCATCCGGTCAGCAAGTCGCTCGGCAAGGTCTACGATCTCTACTCCTTCTCCGTGCTGCCGACCCTGGGCCGTCTGGTGGTCAATGACCCCGGCAGTTACCGCTATCTGGCCGAATCCATCCGTATGCATCCCGATCAGGAGACGCTGCGCTCCATGATGGAGACCGCCGGTTTCGAGCGCTGCGAATACTTCAATCACAGCGGCGGCATCGTCGCGATCCATCGGGGGTATAAGCTGTGACCGAAGGCATCCAGATTCCGGACGCGCTGCTGGCCGTGATGGAACAGGCGGTCAATCGGTACATCGCGCTCGATCCCGAGGGGGCGGACGGTTTCGCGGCGCTGTCGGGCCGCATCGTCGCGATCGAGATCAAGGGGTTCGGTACGCGCGTGACGATCATCCCGAACGCACATGGATTGCAGCTCTTCGGCGCCTATGACGCGGAGCCAGACTGTCTGATCCGCGGCACGCCGCTGGGTCTCGCGCGCATGGGGATGGCCGAGCGCAAGGAGACCCAGTTGATCTCGGGCGAGGTGGAAATCACCGGCGATACCGCGCTGGCGCAGGCGTTCAATGCCGCGCTCGCCCATCTGGAGGTCGATTGGGAGGAGCAACTGGCGCGGGTGATCGGCGATCCCTTTGCGCATCGGGTCGGCAGCCAGTGCAAGGCCGCCGAGCGCTGGGGTCAACGGACCTCCGAGTCGCTGACCGCCGATCTGAAGGAGTATCTTCAGGAAGAACGCCGTCTGGTTCCGACCCGCTACGAGGTCGATGCCTTTCTGACCCAGGTCGATACCCTGCGCGATGACGTCGAGCGCGTTGCCACCCAGGTCGAGCGCTTGGTCCGACGCGCTGCGGAATCCGGCATTCAACAATGATCGGACCCCGTCAGGCACTGCGTCTTTTCCGGATCAATTGGGTTCTGCTTCGCCACGGTCTCGATGAGGTCATTCTCGCCACGCATCTGTTCAGGCCGCTGCGCTGGATCATGGTTCTCCTGCCCTGGCACTGGGTCAAACGCGATCTGCCGGCCTACCCTGTGCGGGTACGCCGCGCGCTCGAAGACCTGGGGCCGATTTTCGTCAAGTTCGGACAGATCCTCTCCACCCGGCGCGATCTGCTGCCGGACGATTTGGCGGTCGAACTTGCCAAACTCCAGGATCGGGTGCCGCCGTTCAGCGGTGTCGAGGCCCGCGCCCTGATCGAAAAGGCATGGGGCTGCTCGGTCGACGCGGTGCTGGACGAATTCGATCCTATCCCGCTGGCCTCCGCGTCCATCGCGCAGGTCCACACCGGACGCCTGAAGGACGGAACCGAGGTGGTGGTCAAGGTATTGCGCCCTGGCATCGAGCGCACCATCGGCCAGGATCTCGGGCTGATGTACACCGTCGCGCAACTCGCCGAACGCTACTGGAAGGAAGGCCGGCGTCTGCGTCCGATCGAGGTGGTGCGCGAATACGAAAAGACCATCTACGACGAACTCGACCTCCAGCGCGAGGCTGCCAACGCCTCGCAGATCCGCCGCAACTGGGTCAACAGCGAGATGCTCTATATCCCGGAGGTTTACTGGGACTGGACCCGACCCAATGTCATGGTGATGGAGCGCATCTACGGCACTCCGGTCAGCGATGTCGCGACACTCAAGGCCCAGGGCGTGAGCATGAAGCAACTCGGCGAGCGTGGCGTGGAGATCTTTTTCACCCAGGTCTTCCGGGATAACTTCTTTCATGCCGACATGCACCCCGGCAATATCTTCGTCGAACCCTCCGGGCGCTATATCTCGATCGACTTCGGGATCGTCGGCACCCTGACCACCGAGGATCAACGCTATCTGGCCGAGAACCTGCTCGCCTTCTTCGAGCGCGACTATCGGCGGGTCGCCGAGCTGCATGTCGAATCCGGCTGGGTGCCCCACGGCACGCGCGTCGATGAGTTCGAGAGCGCGATCCGGACCGTCAGCGAGCCCATCTTCGAGAAGCCCTTGGCCGAAATTTCCTTCGGGCATTTTCTGGTGCGACTGTTTCAGACCGCACGGCGCTTCAACATGGAGATTCAGCCGCAGTTGGTGCTGTTGGAGAAGACTCTGCTCAATATCGAGGGGTTGGGGCGACAGCTTTACCCTGAGTTGGATCTTTGGACGACCGCGAAGCCCTACATGGAGCGCTGGATGAAGGATCAGATCGGTTTCAAGGGGCTGTTCGACCGCACGAAACGCAATCTTTATTCTGTGGCCGATCAGGCGCCCGAATTGCCTTTGATCGCCTATCGTATGCTGATGGCCTACGACAAGCGCATGCGGATGGATGCGTTGCCGCCGGGCGGGAATCATGGTTCGCGGGAGGCGCCATCGCTCGGCGCGGCCAATTCAATCCGGGCGCTTGGCGGGGCGACCCTTATCGTCTGCGGCACGCTTGTGCTACTGCTCGGTCCCGGTCATTGGCTCCAGGAGTCGCTGAGTGCGGTCTTGATTGCGATCTGTTATCTGCTTGGAGCACTGTTGTTTTTATCGGCCGCGCGGCGGGCCTGATGCATTCAGGGCGGATGGCCAGAGCCGTCCTTCTGAGTGGCTAGTTCAATCCTTATTGTCCACGCATCGCCCGATAAAGCGCCAAAACTTCTTCGGTAGGGCCGTGTTTGACGATTTGGCCGTGCTCCATCAGTAATGCCTGGGAGCACATGCCAGAAATCAACTCCTCGGAATGAGAGGAAAGGACAATAATCGAGACCTGGTCGGTGAAGTGTTTCAGGCGTTCGCGCGCCTTCTGCAGAAAGCTGGCGTCGCCCGCGCCGATCCCCTCGTCCAGCAACAGAATATCCGGCACGACCGAGGTGGAGACGGCAAAGGCCAGCCGCATCTGCATTCCGGCGGAGTAGGTGCGAATCGGCAGGTCGAGAAAATCGCCCAACTCCGTGAATTCAGCGATCTCATCCAGCCGGGATTTGATTTGCTGGCGGGTTAGGCCCAGGAAGAGTCCACGCAGGATGATATTCTCATAGCCGGTGCTTTCCTGATTCATGCCAAGGCTGATGTCGAACAGTGGAACGGTCGAACCATCGACTGAAACGCGTCCGCAATTCGGCTCGTAGATGCCGCCGAGAACCCTTAAAAGGGTCGTTTTCCCGGCGCCATTGTGTCCGACGAGCCCGATCCGATCACCGCTTTTCAGCGACAGATTGATATTTTGTAGCGCCTGAACGATCGAAATCCGCTGCGTCGCTCCATCGGCGCGGATCTGACCACCGGTCGCGCTTTGGATCAGGCGGTTCTTGATTGAGCGGGTCGATGAGTTGTAAACCGGAAAGGAGACAGAAACGTTTTCCAGAAGTATCGATGCCACGAGCGTTTCCTTCAAACCCAGTAGGCGATGCGCCACCGGTAGGCCGAGTAAAAAAACAGGGTAATTGCCCATCCCAGGAGCGCCAGACCGATGACGACTAACCAGTTATTCAATTCTGGCGGGTGACCCAGCATGGGAGCGCGTGCGATCTCGATCATGTGATAAAACGGATTCAGGTGGAGTAATAAGGCGCGTCCCGGTAGCATGTCTGGCCGCCAGATCACCGGCGTGATGAAAAAAAGCACCTGAACGATGCTTCCGATGATCAAGGGAACATCGCGGAAGCGCGCGCTCAGAAGACCGAAAAACAGCGACATCCACAGGCCATTGATCAACAGGATGACAACGGCGGGCAGGAGCCAGAGAAAGTTCCAGTTCAGATCAACACTGAACCAGAGCGCAACCGCGACAAAGATCCAGATGTTGTGGGCGAAGGCGATCAGGACAGACCAGAGGCCGCGATACGCATAGATGGAGACGGGTGCGTTGAGCTGTCGGATCATGCCTTCCGCAACGATGAACGCCTGACAGCCATCAAGAATCATCGTCGAAATCAGCCCCCAGATGACGAAGCCGGCGGCCAGAAAGGGTAGGTATTCGTGAATGTCCTGGCCAAAGATTTGGCCATAGAGCAGTCCCAGCGCCAACACCATGACCCCCATCGAGATGGTGATCCAGAAGGGGCCAAGCTTGGAACGGCGATAGCGCTGTCGGACATCGTGCAGGCCGAGCGTCATCCAGAGTTCGCGGCGTTTCCAGCCCGCGCCGATATCCCGCAGGGCATTGCCGATATTTTCGCGGCGCATGCCTTGCCGGAGCTGGCTTATGAGAGGCGATTCGACTTGTTGGGTGTCAGTAGACATCAGTGTCGTCCAATACAAAAATCTGAGTCATGCGACGGCATTCGGGTTAGAAGTGATTGATGTTTGCCGCAGAAATATATGGCAGTCGTGGCAATGTCAACTCTCAACTTGGCGTGCTTGCGGGCAATTCAAAAGCGTTTTGAATCTAGCATAGACATGAAACCCTGGAGCAGCCAAACGTTTCAGCAGACACTGATACCTTGTTTTCTGATAATCTTCGCACTATACCACGCTAGTCGTTTGGGATCTCGGTCTGGTAACTGGAACTCGGTTAGCATGGATTCTGGCTCCTGAAAAGATATTTTATGTAGGCAGCCATTTTAATGCGTAAAAAAACAAAATTTATAATCAATGCTTTTAAAATCTTACGTGTAAGATTATCCAATAATGTGCATAAATTATGGCATATGTTGCCAATCGATGATCTGACTAAGCAAAAAGCAAAGTCTGCTGTTTTTAGAAGTCTTTCATTTATAATTAATGGCACAGAGATTTATCGTCGCTGGGAAAATTTTAGTACTCAGCGCGGCCTCAATGAGATCGGTCTCAGTGACTCGCTATGTCTTGATCGGCTAAGAACCGCGCTGCCATTTGAAATCGTCACCACGAAACATACTCTTTATGTTGCTCAATTATTAAAGAAAATATTGGCCGAAATGGGCGTGTCAGCCAATATCTCTTTCGGATTTTTACCTAAAACCGACAAGGGTCAGATGTTTTTCGTGATTTGCCCTCAAATGTTCAAGAGACTTCCACGATATTTTGTTGCTTTCCAAATGGAACAAAGTGTTCACACTAGATGGTTTACGCCTGACTATTTTTTGCTTCTTAAAAAGGCATGCGCCGTATTTGATTATTCGTTGACAAATATTGAAAGTTTAATAAATAACGGGGTTCCTTTTAAACAGATTTTCTACATGCCAATAAGTGCATTTAGAGATTACGATGCTTACCTGAGAAAAACAGGATACCTATCAAATGATTTGGAGCCGGAAATCGATGTTTTGTTTTACGGGGATCCAAACTCTGAACGTCGTCAGCGTTTTCTTAGTAAAATCAAGAGTAAATTCAACTTGTATATTGCATCTGAGGTGTTCGGACGCGATTTATATCCATTAATGAAAAGTGCCAAAGTTATTGTTAATATACATTATTACGAAAATGCGTTGTTAGAAACCACTCGGATTTATGAAGCTCTATCAATGGGCGTGCCGGTTGTCAGCGAAATAAGCAAGGATTTATGCCAGTATCAAGGTCTTGAAAATTTAGTGATTTTTACAGAGATTGGCAATGTTGACTGCATGATTTTGGAAATAGAGAAATTACTGAAATCGAAATGTCTGCGCGAGGAGCGCAAAAGTGCCATTAGTGATTTTGTGCAGGAAGACAATGTTTTTGCGCAACACCTCAAGCGATATTTTCTTTCGGTTGGTGTTTTATCGCTTGATAATTATTTAAGAGAGTTAAAAATCACTCCCGAAATTTCTTGCGATATCCCCAAACTCTGCCTAACTTTGCCGGAAACTCCAATACGAACTCGATCTTTTATCAATCAAGGGAAAATCGATTTTAAGTTTGTGGAAGGAATGCGCCATGCCATAGGGTGGGTAGGATGCGGCTTAAGTTATAAATGCATTGCGCATGAGCTTGTTCTTAAGGCTTCTGAGCTGGCTGTCATTTGCGAGGATGATGTGTTTTTTCCGCCTGATTTCGATCAGCGATTGAATCATGCTATTGCCTATTTAAAGCATGATTTCTTTTCCTGGCACATATTTGTCGGCATGGTCGCGCATTTACATCCTTCGACAAACATTTTGCGAATCCACGAATTTAAAGGTATCGAGTATATTTACATTGATACCATGACGAGTATGGTCATGAATATTTATTCCCCCGCTGGGCTCGATTTGATTAGGCAGTGGAATGAAAAAAACGAGGATCCCTACACGAATACTATTGATCGATACTTGGAGCGGATCTCCGGGCTTGTCGTTGTTGTAACGTTACCTTTTTTGGTTGGCCATTCCGAGGAACAGGAGTCGACGCTATGGGGAATTGCGAATGTGCAGTACCGTGAACTGATCGATCAATCGGAAAAATTGCTTGCTGATAAAGTTGCTGACTATAAAAGCAGGTCTCGATATCTGACTGAGGTTAGTGCGCTATAGGCTGCATGCAGAAACCCCGTTCCATCCTCCATACAATCCTGTTGCATCCTGTTCATGAGATAATGTATCCGTTTGTTCACCGCCTTAATGCCTGTTACCTTAGATTGATTGAAAGAAATTGATAAATCCCATGATAGAAAAAATATTTGGAAGACATGGCAGTCTTGCGCAGATGATGCGATTGGGGTGGCGTCGACTACCCTTGGGGATTGCAACCAAACAGCGCATCCGCCACGTTTTGTTAAAGACGATGTCCAGTGGTTACCGGGCAATTTCGTCCGATTCCGAGCAGTCGGCCTTTCAGCCATCGGTACGTTTTACATCCGAGGCAGGTTTCTTTGCTCCGCAAGTCACTGTAGTCGTTCCAAATTATAATCATGCCCCGTATTTGCGTCAGAGATTGGACAGCATCTACGGTCAAACGTATCCGAACTTTCAGGTTCTTCTACTCGATGATTTTTCCACGGACGACAGCAGAAGCATTCTCGAGGAATATGCCGAGAAGCACCGTCACATAACGACGACGATTTTTAATCAACAGAACTCCGGTGGCGTTTTTAGACAATGGCTCAGAGCGATCCAGCTAGCTGAGACCGAGCTAATTTGGATCGCCGAAAGCGATGACTACTGCGATCTGAATTTCCTGGAGACACTGGTTCCTTTTTTCATGGATGAGGCGGTAAAGCTTGCGTATTCGCACTCCGTGTTTGTGACCGAACAGGGGAAGCCGGCACTGTTTCGTTTCGAGGATTATCTCGGAGAGCTTTCGACGGTGAAGTGGAGGCAGACTTATGTTGCCGCCGCTCACGCCGAAGTGGTGGATTTTCTAGGGCGTAAGAACACGATACCGAATGTTAGCTCGGCCGTGTTTCGAAAATTCGATCCGGCTTTTCTGCTTGCTGAAAGCGATTGGTTAGAGATGAAGATCTGCGGCGACTGGGTCTTCTATCTGCATGCGGCGCGAGGCGGAAAGATCGCCTACACGGTGGATGTTCATAACTATTACAGATTTCACGCCGATAACAGTTCGGTCAAAACCTATGCGACACCCGTTTACTATCGCGAACACGAACGCGTAGCCATCGAGATTGCGCGTTTATATCGTGTGCCAGTCGAGACCCTTGCGGCGCACAAGTATTTCGTAAAGCAGTTTTTCGATCAGAATGCGTTTGAGCTGAGAGCGCTCGGGATCGAATTCGAGGCTCTTTATGATGACGAACGGATTCGGGAGGCGACCGAAAAGCGACTGCCTCATATCATGATGGCATCATTTGCGTTTGCCTCGGGAGGGGGAGAGATCTTCCCGATCCGTCTCGCCAACGCTCTGGCTCAAAGAGGTTATGCGGTCACTTTTTTCGACTTTCGGGGCGAGCCCATAAATTTTCTGGTGCGCGAGATGCTGAAGCCGGATATTCCGGTCATCGAATTGACGAACCGTTTTCTTGATGTCGACAGCATGATCGATTCATTCGGCATCGATATCATTCATTCGCATCATGCGAGTGTCGATCAGTTTCTTGCTGTTTCTTCACTGGGACAGCGTCGGTCAAACGTCACGCATATCGTGACGTTGCATGGTATGTACGACGATATGCAACGCGACATCTTCGACCGGACGCTACAGGATGTTTATCCCGCGGTTTCCCGATGGGTCTATATTTCGGATAAAAATTTGATTCCCTTCAAGCAGAGAAATCTGTATCGGGAAGAGCGGTTCATCAAGATCCCCAACGGGATGAGTGCGCCTAATATTCAAGCGGTGCAGCGCTCCGTGTTTGGAATTGAAGACAATGCTTTCGTCGTCTGCGTTGCGAGTCGGGCAATTCCTGAAAAGGGGTGGAGGGAGGCGATCGAGGTCATCCGTGAAGCGCGCAGTCTCTCGGGAGTGGATATCCAGCTCCTGCTCCTGGGGGACGGTGTTCTTTATGAAACGCTCAAGGCGGAGACCGTACCCGCGTTCGTGCATCTCTTAGGATTCGTCAAGGATGCCGTGAATTACTATGCGGCGGCGGACGTTGGAATGTTGCTCACGACTTTTGGCGGAGAGAGCTTTCCGCTCACGATCATCGAGTGTCTGATGGCGGGTCGTCCGGTGATCGCCAGCGATATTGGCGAGATTAGGAATATGCTAACCAACGAAAAAGATCTGATCGCGGGATATCTGGTCGATATCTCCGATGGCAAGATCCCAATCGAGGCGACCGCGTATCAGGTGGTCGAACTGGCGACGAACCCCATCGTTAGCTCGGCTAAACAAGCGCTCGCGAAAGAGCAATCAAGTTGTTTCGATTTGGGGCGTGTTGTCGATCTGTACGCCAGCGCTTATCGTTACCCTATTGCAACCGAAGTCTGTTTGAGGTCTTGATCCGCGTGTTGTGATTATAAAGCGTTCTTGCACTTGTCCAGCCAGCGAGTGGGATGGTGTTCGTATCTCTGGGCAAGTATCTGCAAATCGTCAATATACAGAGAGGCCAAGTGCTGGTGCAGCCTTTGTGGAATCGATGCCTTTTGGCCCGCATTGACAGCCGACCGCGGGTCGGCATGAATCGCGTCCGCCGAAGAGTTTACCCCCAGGAAGTCTAGAATCCGAGTCAAGAGGATTTCCGGCTCCGATTCGATCTGGTCGAAAAAACCGATGAATAATTGATCCTCGGGATATTTTTCGAGCCAGCAGTTGATCGTTCGTAAATAGTCGCCGCGGAGTCGCGATGCACGACTATTGAAATGAGCGATGTAGTCATCTTCTGTCACGCTTCTTGGATTCCGACGTCTGGTGGTTGCTAAATCCATCTTTGCGTGTGACCAGGCTCTATCGATCGGGTCACGCAATAATAGGATGAGTTTGGCGTGCGGCATGAGATTGTAAATATGGGAGATGGCGGTCGGACCCAGACACGAGTAGGCAGGGGTGATTTCGCCCGTCATTCGCCCGGCGTGGTTCTCGAAGAGGGAGGAATACCAAGCGTCATCCCAAGCACCAAAAATGAACTTGAATTCCCATCCCAAATCGCTCAGTCGGTGAATCTGTAAGCGTTCTCTCAGTTTATCCAGGCTGAATCGCTGGATTCTCCGTCTCAAGTGATTTCCGGCAACACCTTGGCGAGGCGTGGGATTGAGAAATCCATCGGATTCGTTGACGGGAAATTTCCGATCGAAATAATGCAGCTCTTTCAGATGGGGCAGCCAGATATCCCGATGTTGCGAGAGCATGGCATGCAGCCATGTCGTCCCGGATTTTTGTGCGCCGATCCCTAGGAAATCCGGATACATCTTGGGCCTCGGTTCATCGATTGGCGATTTGTTGAGGATAACGGTGCGGCCAACGATCAATGGCTTTTGTCCGCCTGTCTCCCGATTCCGTGTGTGCGGGCAAAGTCGAGCATCCTTTTGACCGGTAACATCGCGCGTTGTCGTATTTCCGGGTCAATGAGGATCTCTTGATCGCCATTTCGCAGTACTCTCTCCAGGTTTTGTAGCGCATTCATCGCCATCCAGGGGCAATGGGCGCAACTTTCGCAGGTCGCGCCCTCGCCGGCGGTGGGGGCTGGAATCAGGGTTTTGTGGGGGGCGATCTGGCGCATCTTCCAGAAGATGCCCGCATCGGTAGCGACGATGAATTCCTGGTTCGGTAACTCCGCGACCGCCTTGATCAGTTGGGTGGTCGAACCGACCAGGTCGGCCTGATCGACGACCTCGTCCGGTGCCTCCGGGTGAACGAGGACCGCCGCGTCCGGGTGGAGTTTGCGGACCCGTTCGAGTGCGAAGGATTTGAACTCCTCGTGAACGACACAGGCGCCATCCCAGAGCAGCATCTCGGCGCCGGTCATACGTTCGATGTAGTGGCCGAGATGTTTGTCGGGCGCCCAGAGGATTTTTTGGCCCTGGGACGCCAGATGCTGAACGATCGGTAAAGCGATGCTTGAGGTTACTACCCAGTCCGAGCGCGCCTTGACCTGAGCGCTGGTATTGGCATAGACCACGACGGTGTGATCCGCATGTGCATCGCAGAAATCGGTGAAGGCGGCGGCCGGGCAGCCCTCGTCGAGCGAGCAGGTGGCCCGAAGGTCCGGCATCAGCACGCGCTTCTCGGGGTTGAGAATCTTGGCGGTCTCGCCCATGAAGCGCACACCGCAGACCACCAGGGTTTCGGCATCGCTTTCGGTGCCGAAGCGCGCCATTTCGAGCGAGTCCGCGACATAGCCGCCGGTCTCCTCGGCGAGTGACTGGAGATCTTCGTCGGTATAGTAGTGCGCGACCAGAACGGCTTTCTGGGCGACAAGAAGCTCGCGGATGCTGGCCTTGAGCGCGGATTTCTCCGTTTCGCTCAAGATCGGCCAGTGTGGGGTTGGCGGCACTTCAATGTGGGGATGCCGCGGAATCGGGGAAGGCGCGTTGGTCATGAGATCACTCCGCGTCGCGTAAAAACGCCTGTCCTGAGTTTGGTCTATGCCAGTAGCATTGACAGCCAGATTGCCATCAGCGTTCAACTCGACGAGGGAGTCATCTCAGGTACGACGGATGTCGGCATGACTGGCTCGGTTGTCACTGAGGCGAATGTTTTCGGGATGGGGCTTGTGACCGAATCGTGCAATCCTCTCGGATTGGTGAAGCGTTCGTTCAGGGTCTGGATATAGTTTTCGCAGCCCTGGATCACTTCGTCGATCTCAGCGCGGGACTGGGCGTTCCAGCCAAGAGGGCGACCGAGCAGCACGGTTCTCCAGAACCGGGTATTGCGTTTGAAGGTCGCGATGACATTTCCTGGTGGCTTCTGCTTTTCGACAGCTTTGCGTAACGATGGCATGACGCTCAGCGCAGCCAGCCGGCGGATGCCAAAATGGCCCAGGATCATGAAACAGATCAGCGCGATCTCGAAGCCTTCCAGACCCCATTGGATGGATTTGATCAGAGCGAACCATGGCGCCTCGTAAGAAAAGCCATGCCACTGGCCCGCACTCAGACTTAACGTCATAAAGCCCGCGACGACGGCAACCAACAGGATAAAATCCGCGAGCAGCGTCCGACTGCGCCAGCGCCGCAGGGCGGTCTGCAATAAAGGAACCGCGTTATTGCTTAAGTCGGTCGCGCTCTTGCGCAGCGCGGCCACGATGCGATACGCGCGTTCGATTTCAACCCGCTCCATGCGTTGATAAATCTCTCCCAGGTCTTCGTCGCGTTTCTTTTCGAAACGTTGACGCCGATGTTCGTCCGGAATCTGGGTCGTCGCATCCGGGCTGTAGATCGTGTAGAAACGTCCCGCGGTCAGTCCCGCTTCGCCCATCGCGCGCAGCCAGGCCGCCACGACATCCTCCGGATTGTCCTCGCCGGCCGCCGAGTCCAGTTGGTTGAGAATATAGAGAAACTTTCCGGAATCCGGGCGATTGATGGTGTCGCCAACCAGATGCTTCAAGGTGTCGCGCATCGCGCCAGGTTCCGGATGGCGGGCATCGAACAGCACCAGAACCAGATCCGACAGGTCGATCATATGATTGCTGATGCGCAGCACCGCCGTGCGTTGGGCGTCGGCGTCGAATCCGGGTGAATCAATCAGAATCTTGCCGCGCAGGCGGTCGCTGCGGCAGGTTTTGAGCTGAAGATAAGCGTCGATTCGATCGCCTTCGCCGTTTGCGACTTCCTCGATATCGTGGGACATCCGATAGAAGGGGAAACGCGGATCCGAGTCGAGCGAGACCCCGGGCAGCGAGTGACTGACCGGCTCCGGACTATAGACGATGACGGTGAAACGATCATCGACGGCCTGATTGCCCGTGCGCTGTAATTTGTGCCCGAGATAATAGTTGATGAACGTGGACTTGCCAGCCGAAAACGTGCCTAGAATGGAAATCAGAGGCCACCAGGGGATCTGCGTCGCAAATGACTGATTGGTTTCCAGGAGGCCCATCCGGTAAGCGATGCGATCGAGCATGCGGAAGCTCTGCACGGCATTCAGCAGGACTGGATTCTCCTGTTCCAGATGCGACTCCAATTCTTGCAGTCGCTGCTGGACGGCGTCGGACGATGACGTCATTGCTTTGTATCCTCAGTGTCTCGGGTTGGTCCGCCAGGGGCGTTGAGATAACGCCACAGCGTCCTTAGAGCATTGCTCGGTTTGTGCTTCTCGGGGTCGCGAAGACTTGGTGCGCCATGATGTTACACCGAACTTCACGGCAAGCGCCAACTCGGTGAAACGCGGTCGTGCATTGTCCGCTGACCGATTTGCGGCATGGCGGCGGAGGCGAGGCGCCCTCAAGATTGCGAGTGCGATCCGGCCGGCTCAGGCGAGTTCCAGGTAACGCTCGGCGATGCTGCGCCAATCCATGGGCGCGACGAATTCCCGGGCCGCCGCGCCCATGTCGCGGCGGGTTTCCGGAGCGGCGAGAAGCTCGGCGATGGCCTGCGCGAATGGCTCGTGACCGTCCGCGATGCGCACATGGATCGCCGGATCGATCGGGATCCCTTCCGCTCCTTTCGAGGTGCTGACGACTGCCAGCTCCGCGGCGAAATAGTCCAGAATCTTCATGCGTGTCCCGCCTCCTTGCTGCAGTGGGACCACCGCGAGATCCGCGCCCTTGAGGTAAGGGGCCACCGAGTCGACGGGGCCGGTGAAGATCAGGTGCGGATGCAGCGTGCGTTCTGGCGGAAAAGCGCCGATCGCCAGGACCGTGACCGATACGCCAAGGCGTTCGAGTCGGGGTAGGATCTCGGCTGCCATCACCTCCATGGCCTCCAGATTCGGCGGATAGAGATAGATGCCATGGTAGACCAGAATCGCCCGCTCGCGCGGGATCCGGTAGAGGGCATGCAGATCGAGCGGCGCGGCGCGCGCGAATTGCTCCAGATCCACTCCGTGGGGGACGACATGCAGCCGTTCGGGCTCGACGCCAGCGTTGAGCAGGCGTTGCCGATCGGTCTCGGAGACCGTGATCACGGCATCCGAGCGGTTGCACCAGGCGAGCTCGATGGTTTTGAGCAACTGCAATCCCTGGTCGGGCAGGTCGGGCGTCTGCTCCGCCAGACGCTGATACTCGACGTTATGCTCGACCAGCAACGCTCGCCCTCCCAGCAGATCGCGCGCCCAGACCGTCGCGCGGCCATAAGCGGGGAACTCTGCCTGGTAGGTACGCGCGCCGCTCTTCAGTGCCAGATAAAGCGTGCGGGCGATGAAGCTCCAGTCACCGACCGGCGCGTACAGAAAGGCGTCGCTGGCGGGGATGCCAGCGGTGATCAGGTTCTCCAGAACGCGCGCCTGATTGGGGCCAAGCTGCTGTAACCAGAGTGGAAACCGTCGCTCGCGGAAGATGCCGTTACGCACCTCATGGTAGATGACGCGATCTTCGCTCAGCAGATAGACGCACTTGACGGCATAGGACAAGCCCCAGGCGGTGCGGTCGATCTTGACCGCCGCGCCGTGGTTGGCGGGTCTGATGTCGGAGCGTGACACCAGGATCACCGCGTCGGTTCGACGCCGCCGGCCGAGGCGTTGCGAGACAGCCATCAGCAGTCGCATCGGTCGCGACCAAGTCCGGGGGGGCAAGGGTTCGATCGGGGATTCCGCTGCCGCCTGCCGCGCGGGAGGGGCGGTCGGCGTGGCGTCCATATCCGGAGGTGGTTGGACAGGGGCTAGCGCGACCAGCGGCGGACCGGGCGTCGCCTTGCGTGGCGCGCGTAAAAATGCAAGCAATGGCGCGATCGTCTCGGCGTAATGGAAATGTTGCTCGACCAGCCGCAGGGCATTGCCGGATTTCACGGCGATGCTGTTCGGGCGAGCAATGATCTCGTCGATCACCGCGTCGAGATCCTCTATTCGATCGACCACCCATCCGGCATCATAGGCACGGATCTGCTCGGCGAGTTCGGTATAACCGTTACAGATCAGCGGCAGGCCGTTGCGTAGAAATTCCATGGCGCGAAATGATTGGCTATGCCGCCGTTCGGGGTTCTCGTCGGCGAGTTCCACGCCAATGTGGCATTCGTCTCGCAGGTAGCGCTGCATCTCGCCGTAGGGAAGAAGCCCGAAGCGTTTGACCAGCGCGGTGGGCGCGGGGATGGCGTCGGGCTGGCCGGTGGGTTCGGCCGGTGCTGGCGCGTAGATGTAGCCCCCGGAGAACAGCGCCAGTTCCTCCCGGCCCGTGCCATGACGCTGAAGCGCCATGACCAGTCGCTCGAACCAGCGCTCGGTCTGGCGCCAGGGCCATGAGACGCCGCCGGAGACCAGGCGGAGATTCGCGCGAGACGCCTGTCCCGCGACTCCGGCTGGGGCCGGTGGCGCAGTCTCGACGGAAATCGGCAAGACGTCCACGGGCGCCGCCGCGCGGCAGTCGAATCCCGCCAGAATCAGCCAGCCGATGAGAAAGCTGGCCTGGCGCTGGTTGCCGACGAGAAAACGGTCGGCCCTGCGGTAGCAGGCGAGGGTGCGTCGCACCTCGTCGGAGAGATCGAGCTGTTCCTGATACATCGCCTCCAGGATCCTTGGCGCGACCACGTCCAGGACGATCGGCATGTCCAGCCAGTCCGGAAGCGTTTCGATCAGTTCCCAATAGCCCAGGATCAGGGCGTCGGGGGCTTGCGCGCGGATCAGTTCGGCGAGGGCGTCACGATCCTGATAGGCGCACACGCAGATGCCGGGACGGGGCGCTGGATTGGCGGGCGCGCCAAGCGCCGCGGGATAGGTGTGCATCACCTCGATCCCGTTTTCGGCTAAACCGCGTGCGATAAAGTAGGCACGGACGCTGTTGCCCGAGGCAATCCTCATGTCGTCCAGGTATTCGCCGTGGGTGATGAAAAGAACCTTCATGGGTAGCGTTCCGACAACAAGCGTTCCAGCGTGGCGCGCGCTGTTTGGCGTGAAAAATGGGTTGCGATATTGACTAGGCCATGGCGGGCGATGGACTCCCACAACGTCTGGTACCGATACAGACCTGTCACCGCGTCGGCGAAAGATTGATCGTCCTCGCCGATCAGGATGTCGCGTCCCGCCTGCAGAAACATGCCTTCGGCGGCACAGGGCGTGGCGACAACTGGAACGCCGTAGGCCATGCTCATATTGATTTTGCCTTTCACCCCGGCACCATAGCGCAGCGGTGCGATCGAGAGACGGGCCCGCGCAAAGTAAGGAGTCACATCCTGGATGAAGCCGACGACGTGCAGACCGCGATCAGGGTCATCGAGCGCGAGCACCTCCAGGGGAGGCCGGCTACCGATGATATAGGTCGGGACGTTGCCGAGTTCTGCCCGGATGCGCGGCAGGATGTCCGCCACGTAGTGCAGAACGGCATCGACGTTGGGATGGTGGTTGAAGCCGCCGATGAAAACGATGGCGTCGCGCGCGTTGAAATGCGTCTCGGTCGGTTGCGGATCGTGGATATTGCTCAAGATTTCGACCCGAATCTCCGGCGCTTCCATGATCAGGAGATCGCGTTCGACGGGGCTGACGACCAGCGTGAGATCGGTCCTGCGCATCAGGTCGATCTCCTGATGTTGTCGTTGGTTCGCTTGTTCGCGTGCGAGCGGATCGCCGCGCAGATCGGCCGCGCGCTGTTCGCGCAGAAAATGCAGGTCGACGGTGTCGAACCAGAGCCAGGCCTGTGGGGCGTGGCGACGCACGGCGTCGAGGAAGACGCTGGCGACATCGAGCCGGCTGAGGATCACAAGATCGAAACTGGCGCCGCGCCGTTCCAGAAAATCTGGAATCGAGCTGGTCTGGGAGGTGTGAATGACCTCCACCCCGCGATGCTGAAGCTGTGGACCATAGGGTTCGCAGAAATCAAGATTCGAGGGGACGAAAGTGACATGCCAGCCCAGGTCGAGAAAGATCTCCAGCAAGCCGGCCATCCGCAGCGAGCCGGAATCCTGGTCCGGGGTCAGCATGACCGCGTCCACCACGAGCAGCCGGCGCCGATGATTTAACGGTCTTGATGGATGGACAGGCATGTCTGACTTGGGATCGTCGACGATTACGCTGACTTCGGGTTGATAAAGGATGGACCAGCCAAGCGTACGCATCTCCTGGCAGAGGTTTTCGAACATGAAATCGTCCGCCGGCGATCGATCCGCGGACGCGCTTTCTCCGATTGCCTGTTTGAGCGGTTCGCCAGCCGTGCGTCGGTTGAGGGCTTCGCGGACCGCGTGGAGGTTCAATAACAGACAAGCCTTCGCGCCAGCGTCTACCTGGCGCGGATAGTTGTACTCGGGCGCTTGCGGATCGTCGCCCGATCCGATGCTGAGCCAGCGTCCGTCATGGGTATGCAGGAAGCCGGCATTCGCCAGTCGTCCGTCGGTTCCGATCGCCTTGGCACAGATCGCGCCGGCGGGAGGGCAGGTTGAGGGGGCGTCTTCTGGCGTTTTCAGGAGCAACGCCATCCATGCCAGCGGTTGTACCGATGTGCTGGAGAGCAAGAGCAGCCAGTCCCCGGCGGTCCGATCGAGCGCGTTGGTAAGCCATGCGGTGCCTCCCTTATCAGCGTGACACGGTAACGCCTTTATACCCTCCAACCGGTTGGCGAGGATCGCGCCAAGCGCACTCTGGCGGGGACCGAGTCGCAGCAGAACCTCGAACGGTGGCATTTCTCGCTCCCGCGTCAGCTCTTCCAGCAGGCGACGCGCCTCTGAGAGCGTCAGCGAATGATCGATGAGCACGGAGACGATGGGGCGTGGAGGCGATGGCAAAACAAGCGCTTCGATCTCCAGGATCTGCCACAGATCCGCTAGGCGCGGACCGCCGCTGGCACCTGACGGTCGCAGTCGGTCAATCGATGATCGCAGCACGGCCGCTGGCCCAAAGGCTTTCGACATCTCGGCCAGGTGCGCCGCATGGGTCAGGAATCTGAAGACCGGCGCCAATGACCGGCGCGCAAGGTTCCCAAGCGCATCGCCTGTCCAAGCGATTCCATTCAGGATCTGTCCATGAAAGGAGCGGTATCGGGCGAGTTCTTCCCGGCGCTGGATGACGTCGCTTAAGGCATGGATCCCGAGTAGGTTCAGCCATTCGCGGACGGTGTCCCGCGCCTCATCGGCTAAGCGTTGGTGTGCTTCGGATGTCAGGAGACGCTCGTTCAGGAGGCCGAGATTGATCTCCAGGTCGCGTTTTTCGTTGGAGAGTCGCGAGTAGCGCTCCTGTAACTTGCTGGCTTCGGTCTGGAGTCGGTCAAGCTGGTTGAGCAACTCCGGGATCTTTCCCGCCTCGGCATTGACTCGGTCGAAATGTCCGAGTAATTCCGCCATCTCTTTGGCATGCCGCTCGCCTTGCTCACGCAGTTCAAAATACATGGAGCGGTATTTGGCATAGTCGGCGATCGCCAATACTTGCTCCAGACTCCATCGTGAGCGCCACTTGCCGAACAAGGCGACAAGACCGCGGTTCATCATCGGATCCGCCTGACGGATCCCGAACCCACTGTCACCGGCGACCCGATAGACCGCGCTCACATGATCGACATGCACCAGATCGGTGAGTGCGCTGAGCTGAATCCAGAAATCCCAGTCTTCGTAGACATCAAACGATTCGTCGAAGCGCAATGCGGGTCCAATCAGTTGGCGGCTGAACAGAACCGCATGAATCGGGAGATAGTTTTCCACCAGCAGGCGCACCGGATCATGCGGCTGATTGAAGACATGCGTGACCTGCCAGGTGCCGTCGGGAATCCGGGTCCGGCATTCGATCCCCGCATAGGCGGCCAGCGCGCCGTTCGAGGTTTCGATTGCGCTCATAAGTCCGGCGACATGCTCTGGCATGAACCAGTCATCGTCATCGAGGAAGATGACATAGTCTCCAGAAGCCGCCTCCAGCCCCGTGTTCGCGGCGGTGGAACGGCCCAGTAAGGCACCGGTCGACACTGTGCGCAGCGGGAATTCGCCGCACCGATCAGAGCGTCCCAGATCCCGTTGTCCTTTCACATCGACCAGGATCACCTCAAGATGGCGATAGGTCTGCGCGGCGACAGAGTCCAGTGCTTCATCCAGCGTGCGGCGTCCCATCGAGCGAATCACGACCGATATCAGCGGCCGTGATTTGGCGCCCCGTGCGGTTCGCTCGTCAGCACGCGTCGCCAGATTGGGCAGTTGGTCGGGGAGGTCGCCGGCCGCCGCCAGCCAATAGGCTTCTACCGCCACCGTCCCGGGTGGCAGGTCGAAGGTGCGCACCGTATTTAAGGCCAGAGTCTGCCGGTCCAGCGGTGTCGCGGTCATTCGCGAACGGAAACAGTTCATCGCCAGTTGTTTCAGTTCCAGGTTCGCCGTAATGTCGAGCAGTCGGTTCGGAGTTGGGGCCAGCGGGATGCCGATCTCATAAACCGCCAGCTTGCAACGGCTCTTCGAGCGCCGCACGGCTTCGCGCGCAATCAAGCCCAGGCAAGCGCGAACTGGAGCGGGGTCTGTCGCCGAGGGAGCATAGAGCAGCGAGGCGTCAAGCGCTGCGATCAGTCGCATGACTCGACGCACGGCATATTCGTCATAGATGAAGCGCCCCACCGCTCTGCGCCAGAAGTGGGGGGGCGGATAGCCGAGACAGGCGGCCGCGGCATGGCTTTCCGCATCCAGGGCGGTGGCTGCATCGCGTGACGAACCTGGTTCGCCCGTGACTATAACCATGACTTGATCGCCGGCATGGACATGGTTGGCGAGTGCGCCCCCGCAGCCGAAAATTTCGTCTCCGGGGTATGCGGCGAGGGCGAGGACAGGGCCGGCGTCCAAGGCGAACACTGGATGGCGCGCAATCTGTTGTGTCTCAAGGCTAGTCATACAACGGCAACAGGCGATCAAGGGAGAACGGGATTGGGGTTGTGGATTCTTTTCGCTGACGGCGCGATGATACACCATGCTTCTTGCTGATATTCGTTACCTTCCTCATTCAGTGTTTGACACTGTCGATGAGCGAGCGCCATCAACCGCTAACCTGATGCGTCACGGAGGATAGCAATGTTCGCGGACACTCTGGACGATACCGCCGAACTCTGCCTGATTCGGTCGGCGGGCGAGCTTTTTCATCTTGTGAGAGACGGTGTTCTCCTCACCGACGTCACGCCGCGCATTCTCTCGGTGAATTCAGCGTTTTCCCGAATTACCGGTTACGCCGAGTGCGACGTTAAGGGACTAAATCCGAACTTTCTCAAGTCCGGTCGTCATGCGCCGGATTTCTATCGGCGTCTGTGGCAGAAGCTGATTGAGGATGGTCATTGGCATGGTGAAATCTGGAACCGCCGCAAGAACGGAGAGGAGTATCTCGCACTCCTGACGATCCGGGCGATTCGGAATGCTCAGGGCGAGGCGCTCGGGTATCTGGGCGTCTTTGGCGACCAGAGTCAGGCGAAGCGGGAACAGGAGCTGGAGGCCGCCAAGCATGCGGCCGAGGACGCCGCGCGCGCCAAGGCCCAGTTTCTTGCGAATATGAGCCATGAGATCCGCACGCCGCTCACGGCGATCATCGGCTTTGCCGAAACCATGATCGATAGCCGTCAGACGTTGGCCGAACGCGCCCAGGCGGTGGATATCATTATCCACAACGGCCGTCATCTGCAGTCGCTCCTGAATGACATCCTGGACTTCTCCAAAATTCAGGCGAAACGGATCGAGGTGGAACACCTGGAAACCTCCCTGCCGGATTTGTTGGCCGGCGTCGTGGAAGTCGCGCGGGCGCAAGCCGAGGAGAAAAAACTGGAGTTCGGCGTGCATTTCATGCCGCCTTTGCCGCTGACGATCCACACTGATCCGACCCGCGCACGGCAAATTCTGATGAATCTTCTGAACAATGCCATCAAGTTCACCGATACCGGCGCGGTTCGTCTGATCGTGAGCTTTTCGCCAGAACAGGAACAGCTTCACGTCGCGGTGCAGGATACCGGTTGCGGCATCGAAGAGAGTCAACTGATGTCCTTGTTCGAGCCATTCGCCCAAGAGGATCGTTCCATCAGCCGGCGTTTTGGCGGCACTGGTCTCGGGCTCTCCATCTCCAAGGAGTTAGCGGAGAATCTGGGGGGCGGTATTCGGGTCACCAGCTTTGCGGGCATCGGTTCCGTCTTCGTTGCCATGCTGGCGACAGGGCGGGTCGCGGCCGCGGATCTGTCCTGGGATATCCGTGTCTTTAACCAATCCTCTCAGGTGAGCCCGGTGAGGACGGTCCGTCCTCCGACGCTCAGCGGCAGAATCCTGGTCGTGGACGATAATCGTGCCAATCAGGAGTTGATTTCCCTGTATCTACGACGCTGCGGACTGGCGGCGGAGATTGCCGGGAATGGTCAGGAGGCCGTGGATATGGCCCAGCAGTCGGTGTTCGATCTGGTGCTGATGGATATGCGAATGCCCGTGATGGGCGGACTCGACGCCACCGAAATACTGCGGCTGACTGGCTTCAGTCAACCGATTGTGGCGCTCAGCGCAAACATTGACCGGCCCGACATCGAAGCGGCGCTGGCCGCGGGTTGCGATGCCTATCTGCCTAAACCTATTCATCTGGACACATTTTATCAAATGCTCGCGCGCTATTTGCCTAATGGGGAGACAAATCGGATGACACCGGGCCTGATCGACTGCCGGGTCGGCGAAGATCCGGAACTTGAACGGTTGCGTGCGGAATTTCTGGCCGAATTGCCAGGCAGAATGGCGAAGCTCCGAACCGCTTTTGCTGCGGGGGATCAGGAAACCCTGCGCTCTCAGGCGCATCAGATCAAGGGCGTTGGAGCGAATTTCGGAATGCCGGAACTGACACGCCTGGCTGGCGCCATGGAATTCCAATTGTTGCGGGGTGACTTGTGCGAAGTCGCCTGCTTGCTCGATGACATGGAGCGATCATGGCAGTCATCGCTTTAATGGCTCCCGTCGTGGCAACGGACATTGTCGCTGGAGAGCCATTGCCCTACCACATCTATCTTGCGAACGGAGTCCCGCTCGCGAACCGCGGGCAGATCCTGACCGATCCAGATCAGTTGGAGATCCTACGGTGCCAGGGCTGGCGGGGGGTGAGCGAGGAAGGTGTTCCGCCAGCCGATGCAATTCCCCCGGACGAGGCGGCTTTGCGCATGGATCGGCAGGCACCGGTGCGGTGCCAGCCCCAGGCACGACCTGTCTTATCCGAAGCCACGGGGCTGGTGGCGGACGATATGCCATTGTCGCTCAAGTTGCTGTCGCGTCTGCTCCGCGAACAGGGCGTCCATCGGATTGTCGCGGCGGAGAACGGTCGTCAGGCCGTGGGTCAGTTTTTCCGGCAACGACCGCCGCTGGTCTTTCTCGATATCGACATGCCGGGCCTGGATGGCATCGATGTCCTCAAACAGATCAAGTCCTGGTCGCCGGAGACGTTCGTCTGTCTGGTGAGCGGCAATGCCACCATGGTCAATGTCAAAGTGGCTAAGACGTATGGGGTGGACGCCTTCCTGGTGAAGCCAATCAGCGGACTGAATTTGCAGCGGGTATTGTCATTGTACGGCCCGTTGACGCTCTCGGCGGACTAAGCGAATCGCGGGCAATGGGCGGTAAATCGATCTGGAATGGCGCATCTCTGGCGGCGGTTGTTATCTCTTGCCGCTCGCCGGTGGGCGTGCAGTCAGCGTCAAGCGATGCCGCCCAATACCCTGCATGGTGGTTCAAGATCGGCGGACTCGACCAGAATCTGCCATTGTTCATTCAAGCGCAGGTTGACTGTGTGGCGGTCACTTGTCGCGTCGTTGATCATTCTTGCGATCGGCCCTGTCTGCCCCTGCTCGATCAATGCACGGATCTGTTCCTCGGTGAGCGTCAGGTCGCCGATGGTCTTCCAGACCACGAAATCGCAGCCATCGCGATAGCGGTTGCAACCGTAGCCGCGGCGCCCCTCGATGATGTGACCCTGGCCGCACTTGGGGCAGGCAGGCGGTCGCTCGCGGATGCCCGGCGACCGGGAGGGCGCGGATTCGTTCGGTCGCCGGGCAGCGCCTGAGTCCGGTGAACGCGTATCGGCTATGGTTTGAGGCGCCTCATTCGGCGATTCGCTCCGCTCGACGTTGAAATCCATACTCACCTTGCCGGCTTCGTCGAGTCGCAGCGCGGCGCGAAAGGGTTTCCCCGCCTTGGATTGGAAGCCGTCGATGGGGTCGGTGTGGCCGGGCTCGATGAGTTGCCGTACCTGGACCTCGTTCAGCGTCAGGCCCGCGACCGTCTTCCAGATGGTGAAGCCGCAGCCATCCCGATAGCGGCTGCAACCGAAGGCTTTGGCGGTCTCGGTGATCTCGCCCTGTTTGCAGATCGGGCAGGCGCCGAATCCGGTGGACTTGATGCCGCTGGCGCGGTGGGCGGTCTTTCCTGCCTTGCCGCCCTTGCGTACCGGCTCGTCCGCGCGGGCGGCGGCGACCTGCTCCGGACTCAAGGCCGGGCCTTGTGCGATCTGTGGGATCATCTCGCGCACGAAGGCGACGATGTCGCGATAAAATTCCGCCGCTGTTTGTTCGCCCTGCTCCACCTGTTTCAACCGCTGTTCCCAGCCGGCCGTCAGTTCGGGGCTGCGCAGCGGCGCGGCGACCAGACCGGCCAGGGCCTGACCCTTGGCGGTTGCGCGAATCTGTTTGCGCTGGCGTTCCAGGTAGCCGGTGCGGATGAGTTTTTCGATGGTCTCGGCGCGGGTCGCCGGGGTGCCGAGGCCGGATGCCGCCATGGCCGAGGCGAGCGCGTCGTCCTCGATCGTGCGTCCGGCGTTTTTCATGGCGGCGAGCAGGCTTGAATCGTCGTAGTGACGCGGCGGCTGGGTTTCCTTTTCGACGACGTCCAAGCGGTCGACATGGACGGTCTGGCCGGGTTCAAGTGGCGGCAGCGGCCCCTCTGAATCGACCGCTTCGGGCGGGCGAGAATCGGCTCCTGGTGCCTCGGGCGTTCTGGCTGGACGACGGCTCGGCTCGACCCGCTTCCAGCCCGGCTCCAGCACCACCGAACCTTGCGCCAGAAAAAACCCCTCGCCGATGGCAATCTCGACCCGCGTCTCTTCCAACCGCTGATCGGGCAGAAAGACGGCGACGAAGCGCGCGGCGACCAGGTCGTAGACCTTGCGCAACGGCTCCGCCAAATTCGCGGGCGGCGTCCGGTCGGTGGGCAGGATGGCGTGATGATCGGTGAGCTTGGTGCGGTCGACATAGGCTTTGCTCAAACGGTGTCCGGACTCCAGTCGCGCGAGCGCCTCGGGGGCGAGCGGATGATCTAGCGCGCGCAGAATGCCGGGCAATTGCGGCAGCATGTCCTCCGAAATGTGTCGACTCTCGGTGCGCGGATAGCTGATGAGCTTATGGGTCTCGTAGAGCGCCTGGGCCTGTTCGAGCACCTGCGCGGCGGTGAAGCCGAAGCGGCGGTTGGCATCGCGTTGCAGATTGGTCAGGTCGTAGAGCGGAGGAGGGCGGTTGTGGCGAACCTTCTTGTCCACCGTGCGCACGGTGCCGGTCTGGTGAGGGCTGAGTTCACGGTGCAGACGCTCCGCCGTCTCTTTGTTATCGATGCGGGTTGCGCCATCGAGCAGATAACGCGCATCGAATCCCTCTGCCAGATGCGCGACCAGTTCGTAGAAAAACGCCTTGGTGAAGCTGGCGATGGCCTGATCGCGCGCGACGATCATGGCCAGGGTCGGGGTCTGGACCCGGCCGATGGTGCAGAGCACCCGGTTGTGCACGGTATAGGCGCGGGTCAGGTTCATGCCGACCAGCCAGTCGGCCTGGGCGCGGGCGCGCGCGGCCTCGGCCAGATGATCGAAGGCTTGACCCGGTTTGAGCGCGCGGAAACCCTCGCGAATCGCTTCGTCGGTCAGACTGGAAACCCAGAGTCGATCAAAGTGTTTCTTGCAGCGGGCCTGTTCATAGATCAGCCGGAAGATGTGCTCGCCCTCGCGTCCGGCGTCGGTCGCGCAGACCAGACGCTCGGTGCCGGGGTCGGCGAGCAACGCCTTGATCAGCTTGAATTGCGGGGCGGTTCGCGGGTCGAGCTTGAGTTTCCAGCGCTCAGGGATCATCGGAAGCTGGTCGGTGGACCAGCGTTTGGCCCAGTCCTCGCCATATTCGTTCGGCTCGGCGAAATGGACCAGATGGCCCAGCGCCCAGGTGACGCGATAGCCGTTGCCTTCCAGAAAACCCTCGCCCCGGCGCCCGGCGCCGAGCACGCGCGCGATGTCGCGGGCGACGCTGGGTTTTTCGGCGAGAACGACGATGGTCATGCGGCCGTCAGTGCCGCCGATCCGACGACAGCAGGCTCAGGGCGCCGCCGGCCCGCAGTCGCTTGGCGGCAGCGAATTCCTCGTCGGTCATCTGGCTGCCGACGATGTCGCGCAACCGTTCGGCGTCCCGGTCGCCCTGATCGATCGCCAGCGACAGCCAGTAGTGCGCCTGCGCCAGATCGATCGTCACTCCGCGTCCCTCGGCATGGATCAATCCCATGGCGTATTGGGCGTCCACCTCGCCGCGCTCGGCCGCCGCGCGGATCGGGCCGACCTTGGACGGATCGTTGCGCAGGAGGATCAAGTCTTTGAGATAGCTGTTGTTGCTCATGTCGCCGTCCGGATTCAGGTGATGATGCGGTCGTGCTCAACGCATGCGTGCGTTTCCCGAGGCCAAAACCCAGCGAGCGCCGCCAGCGGTTCGCGATGCGCCTCTACCCTGCTACTTTATAATCGAAACGATGGGATAAATCTAAACGATGCAGCCAGTTTCCAGCCGTCAGCATCGGGGCGGGTTGTCCTGGCTTGGTCACCTGTCGAAAACAAGCGATACGCCGTGCGATGGAGGCGGGACGCCCGCCCGGATGCCGTGTTTGACTTGTGATTGCCGCGTCCCTTGGCAACCCGACATTGGCAGTTGGAGATGACGGTTGAATTTCCTAATCCTGACGATTGCGATGAGGAGGAAACCGACGATGTCCGCAACGATCACCAAACCGGCCGAAACCCTGTCGCGCTGGTGGCCAATCTCACTGACGATCGTGGTGATTTTTGGCTTCACTGTCCTGATCCTGATCTCGCTCAGCGCCTACCGAAATGCCCCGCCGATTCCCGCACAGGCGATCGATCCGACCGGCGCGGTCGTCTTCACCGCCGAGGATATCAGCGCCGGCCAGCAGGTCTTTCTCAAGTACGGACTGATGGACAACGGGACGATCTGGGGCCACGGGGGCATGCTGGGGCCGGATTTCTCGGCCCAGACGCTGCATGGTCTCGCACTGCATCATGCCGAGCGACTCGCGCGGACCCGCTTCCAGGTCGCTTACGCGGACCTGCCCGAGCCCGAGCGGGCCAGTGTCGATGCCCTGGTGGCCGCCGAGTTCAAGACCAACGGCTATGATCCGGCCAGCGGGATCCTGACCCTGCCGACCGACAGCCAGGCGGCCTTCGCCGCTCAGATCGCCGACTGGACCGCCTATTTCACGGATCCCGCCCGCAACGGCGGTCTCGCCCGCGACGCCATCGCCGATCCCGGCGAACTGCGCCAACTCACCGCCTTTTTTAGTTGGACCGCCTGGGCGGCAGCGGCTCAACGGCCCGACGCAGCGCACTCGTACACTAATAATTTCCCTTACGATCCGCTGGTCGGCAATCGCCCGACCGGCGGCGCGGTGCTGTGGAGCGCCATCAGCGTGGTGTTTCTGCTTGCCGGCACGGCGATCGTGCTGCTCGCCTTCGGCAAATTCGACTATCTCGGCTGGTACGGGGGCGACGCAAGTCCCGCCGTCCGGAGCGTCGCGCTGGGTGCGGCTACCCTCACGCCAGCGCAAGCGGCGACGCTCCAGTTCATGGTCGTCGCCGGTCTACTCTTCCTCGCGCAGACACTGATCGGCGGCGGGGTTGCGCACTATCGGGCCGAGCCGGAGAGCTTCTACGGCTTCGATCTCTCGATGCTTTTCCCGAGCAATCTGTTGCGGACCTGGCACCTGCAACTGGCGATCTTCTGGGTCGCCACCGCCTACGTGGGCGGCGCGCTCTTCGTCGCCGCGGCCCTCGGCGGCACTGACCCGCGCCACCAGCGTCCCCTGATCCATGCGCTGTTCTGGGCACTCGTCGCGGTCGTCGTCGGCAGCCTGCTCGGTCAGTGGCTAGGCATCAATGATCTGCTGGGCGGGCTCTGGTACTGGCTTGGTCATCAAGGCTGGGAGTATCTGGAGATCGGCCGCTTCTGGCAGATCCTGCTGGCGGCGGGCCTGGTGTTCTGGGTCTGGCTGCTGCTGCGCGCCACGCAGCCCGCGCGGGCCAATCCCGAGTTGCGCACCTTCGTCAACTTTTTCCTGATCGCAGCCTTCGCGATTCCCTTCTTCTATCTTCCGGCCTTTTTTTTCGGCAGCACGACGCACTTCTCCGTGGTCGACGTGTGGCGTTTCTGGCTGATCCATCTCTGGGTCGAGGGTTTCTTCGAGTTCTTCGTGACCGTGATCGTCGCGGTTATCCTCTATCAACTCGGACTGGTGCGACGTCTCACGGCGATCCGGGTCATCTATCTCGACGCCATCCTTTACTTCGGCGGCGGCCTGATCGGCACCGCCCACCACTGGTATTTCACCGGCCAGACCGAACTTACCATGGCGCTCGGCGCGACCTTCTCCGCACTGGAGGTCGTGCCGCTGACGCTGCTCACCCTGGATGCCTGGGATTTCTACCGCGTGACCCGCGGCGACAGCCCGGTCTACCGGCACCGCCTGACCTTCTATTTCCTGATGGCGGTTGGCTTCTGGAACTTCACCGGCGCAGGCATCTTCGGTTTCCTCATCAACATGCCGATTGTGAGTTATTTCGAGGTGGGCACCATTCTCACCATCAATCATGCCCATGCCGCCTTCATCGGTGTTTTTGGCATGCTGGCGGTCGGGCTCATGGCCTATGTGCTGCGCGAGGTCACCAGCGATGACGCTTGGCCCTTGGTCGGTAAATGTCTGTCGATCGGTTTCTGGGGGCTGAATATCGGTCTCGCCCTGATGATCCTGCTCAGCCTCTTCCCCGGCGGCGTCCTGCAGCTGTGGGACGTGCTCCAGAATGGCTACTGGCACGCCCGCTCGCTGAACTACACCGCCACTCCGCTCGTCCGCTTCGTCGAGTGGATGCGCATCTGGGGCGATCTCGTCTTCATCCTGTTCGGCGCGCTCCCGCTCGTCGTTGGGCTGCTGGCCGCCTACCGCGATCAGTTGCGCCTGCGGTGATCCTGGCGTGCGCAAGCGATGGCAGGGCACGAAATGTGTCGCTGCCATCCTGGGCGACTTCGCTCAGGGCGAGCCGCTAACGGCTAGCCGGGGACGTTTTTCGTTGGGCGCGAATCGGCGGACTTGGCGAGTGAAGCCGTTCATGGTTCGAGGGCCTCACCACGAACGGCTTCAGGGACATCACAAGCGGCTTCAGAGAGGACACCGCTGCTCATACAGTGACGTTCAAACTGAGAATTGCGGGGTATCCGTTCTCACTCCCACATCGATGCGAGCATGCTGATACCATCGCGGGCTAACGAATCCGACTGCCAGCGAGGCCCCTGATGTCCCTGATCCAACCCTTTGCCGGTCTGCGTCCGGCCCCCGGCCGCGCGGCCGAGGTTGCCGCGCCGCCCTACGATGTCATGAATGCCGCCGAGGCCCGGCGGATGGTCGCGGGGCGTCCCTGGAGCTTTTTGCATATCTCGCGCCCCGAGATCGATCTTCCAGAGGGGACTGACCCCTATGCCCCGGCGGTCTATGCCAGGGCGCGTGAGAATCTGGAGCGGATGCTCGCCGAAGGTCTGCTGCTCCGCGACCCGGCGCCGCGCTATTACGTCTATCGGCTGACCATGGGTGAGCATCGGCAGACCGGGCTGGTCGCGAGCGCCTCGGTGGCGGCCTATGACGCGGAGCGGATCAAGAAGCATGAGTTGACCCGTCCAGTGAAGGAGGATGACCGGGTGCGTCAGATCGAGGCGCTGAACGCCCAGACCGGGCCGGTGTTTCTGGTCTATCGCGCCACGCCGGCGATCGATGACCTGCTGGCCGAGGTCGGCACCACGCCCGCCGAGGTCGATCTGACCGCCGCCGATGGCGTGCGTCACGAACTCTGGACCATCGCTGATGCAACGAGCATCGTGCATCTGACCGCCGCCTTCGAGGCACTGGACGCGCTCTATATCGCCGACGGCCATCATCGCGCCGCCGCCGCCTCGCGGGTCGCGGCCGCGCGACGGGCGAGCGGCGCGTCCGGCGACGGTTTCCTGTCCGTGATCTTTCCGCACGATCAGATGCACATCCTGGATTACAACCGGGTCGTTCGGGATCTGCATGGACTGGATACCGATGCCTTCATGAATCGTCTGTCGGTGGCGTTCGCGATCGAGGGCAGTCCGGTTCCAGTTCGGCCTGAAAAGCCCGCCGAATTTGGGATGTATCTGGCCGGTCACTGGTATCGGCTGACCCTGGATTCCGGCCGCATCCCCCACGACGATCCGGTCGCGCGGCTCGATGTGAGTCTGTTACAGGACAACCTGATCGGTCCCATCCTGGGCATCAAGGATCCCCGCCGCGACGAGCGGATCGACTTCGTCGGGGGCATTCGCGGACTGGAAGGGCTGGTCCAGTGGGTGGATACGGGCGAGATGGCGGTGGCCTTCTCCTTGTATCCGACCGGGATGCGGGAGTTGATGGCCGTGGCCGATGCCAGCGAGGTGATGCCGCCCAAATCGACCTGGTTCGAGCCGAAACTGGCGGATGGTCTGGTGTCTCAGGTGCTGGATTGAAAAAGATTGTTGAATGCCTGGTTGCCGTTCGCGCGATAGATGGTGAAATCCTTGTCCACGCTGGCGACATCCAGGGTCTTCAGCCGTTCGCACAAGACGACCAGCGATGCGTCGGCAAAGTCCGCCGGAAGATCCTGGTATTGCTCCAGAACCGCGCGGATACGTGGAAGATCGTCGGCTGTGGCGGTGTCGATGCTGGCGGCTCGCTCCACCCAGCGCAGGAAATCGTGCTGCGCCCGTGCCGAGAAATCCAGCATATACATGACCTCGGTGATGACCGGCAAGTTGGTGACCAAACGACCTGGGAGGTGGCGAATCAATGCAACCGCCTGCGCATGAAAGCGGTCGGACCCGTCGAACAAGGCGATCAATGGACCGCTGTCAACGACGATGCTTCGCATCGATCCGTTCCCGTATCATCGTCTTGCGCCGCAGGCTGCGATCGGACTGGCCGCTGCGTTCACGGCCGAAGAGGGTTGCTCCGAGTTCATAGGGGGTGGGTGGCGTTGGCAGGCGTTCGAGCTTCTCGCGGATCGCCTCGCGCACGAACTCCGAGAGCGGAAGATCACGTTCGCGCAGCTGGCTGCGCAGTGCATTTTCGGTGTCCTGGTCCAGGCGGACTGAAATCATGATCGATGCCTCGTAAGACGTGTCCGTCATACAGTAAGCTAACGTCTGACTGACCGAAATGCAAACTTCCGCGCCGCTGGCGTCGGTTTCCAAGCCCGTTCGCCCTCGCCATCCTGGCTTGATTCGCTGAAAGCCGCTGAGGGTTCATCCCCCGATTCGACAACTATGGTCAAATCCACCTACAACCTTCCCGAACAGGACAGCAGCGACGAGTCCGCCATCCGTCACTGGCTCGACAGTCTCGCTACGCACTATCCGGCGGAGGAGCGCAAACAGATCGCCGGCGCCTGCGCGGCGCTGACCCGCTGTCGCGGCGACCGCCAGATCGAGACCGGCGAGACGCATGTGCGTCATGTGCTGTCCACTGCGGATATTCTGGTGCGGTTGCGGATGGACTACGAGACCCTGATCGCGGCCTTGCTCAATGGCTGTCTGGATCAGAGCGATCTGACCGAGGCCCAGCTTGAGGAACGCTTCGGTCCCGGCATCGCGCGGATGGTCGGCGATCTGGCCCGCATCGGTCAGATTGCGAACGTGGACGCCATCATCGCCGCGAAGGATCAGATGGAGCATGAGGAAAACCTGCGTCGGTTGCTGCTCGGGATCGCCGAGGATGTGCGGGTGGTGCTGGTGGTGCTCGCCGAACGGGTGCATCTGATGCGCGCCATCAAGGATCTCGAACCGGAGCGGCGGACCAAGATCGCCCGCGATACGCAGCGCGTCTATGCGCCGCTCGCCAATCGGCTGGGCATCTGGCAGGTCAAGTGGGAGTTGGAGGATCTGAGTCTCCGCTATCTGCAACCCGACGAGTACAAGCGGATTGCCAGTCTTTTGGCCGAGCGGCGCGAGGAGCGCGAGCAGTATATCGTTGCCGTGATGGCGACCCTGAGCGAGAAGTTCCGGGAAGCCGGCATCGCGGCCGAGATCACCGGCCGGCCCAAGCACATCTACAGCATCTGGAAAAAGATGCGGCGCAAGGCGGTGGATATCGAGGAGATCTTCGATCTGCGCGCGGTGCGCATCCTGGTGAAGACGGTCGCGGACTGCTATGCCGCGCTGGGGCTGGTCCACGGACTCTGGAAGCATATCCCCAAGGAGTTCGACGATTACATCGCCACCCCCAAGGGCAATCTCTATCAGTCGCTGCACACGGCGGTCGTGGGTCCGGGGGACAAGCCGCTGGAGGTGCAGATTCGCACCCATGAGATGCACCGTCACGCCGAATTCGGAGTCGCCGCGCACTGGGCCTATAAGGAGGCCAAGGGTCATGACGCCGCGTTCCAGCGGCGCGTGGTCTGGATGCGTAACTGGCTGGAGCTGAAGAACGAAGGCGATGCCGCCAGCGGCTTTCTGGAGCGTTTCAAGTCCGAGTTCGAGCCGGTGCATATCTATGTGCTGACGCCCCAATCCAAGGTGGTCGAACTGCCCAAGGGGGCGACGCCGCTCGATTTCGCCTACGCCATTCATTCCGAGATCGGCAACCGCTGCCGGGGGGCGCGGGTCAACGAGCGGATCGTGCCGCTGAACTACACGCTCAACAGCGGCGAGAAGGTCGAGATCCTGACCCAGAAGAACGCGGCCCCCAGCCGCGATTGGCTGAGTCCGCATCAGGGCTATCTGACCACGGCGCGCGCGCGCAATCGGGTGCGTCAGTGGTTCAAGCAGCAGCATTTCGATCAGCATTTGCAGGAAGGGCGCGTGGCCCTCGACCGCGAACTGGCGCGGCTGGGCGTGCTCGAAAAGCCGCATTTGGACGAACTGGCGCTCAAGTTCAACTACAAGCGCGGCGACGATCTACTGGCGGCCATCGGCAGTGGGGATCTCGCGGTCGGGCAGGTCGCGCGCCAGGTGGGCGAGCCCAGGGCCGAGGAGCCGAAAGACACGGAACCGCGGATTCGCGTTTTCCAAAAGCCGAAAAAGGCGAGCCCGCCGGCTTCGTCAAAAGTGGGCTCTGGGGATGTGGTGGTCGAGGGCGTCGACGATCTCATGACTCAGATGGCGCAGTGCTGCAAACCCGTTCCCGGTGACGACATCGTCGGCTTTGTCACCCGCGGGCGGGGAGTCACCATCCACCGCCGGGATTGCGGCAACCTGAAACACCTGTCCCCCAGTGAGGCCGAGCGTCTGATTGGCGTGCGTTGGGCGGAGCGGCCGACCCAGACCATCTACCCGGTCGACCTGCTGGTGATCGCCGCCGATCGCAAGGGGCTGCTGCGGGACGTTTCATCGGTGTTCTCCGATGAAGACGTGGACGTGATCGGCGTCAACACGCATTCGGAAAAAAGCACCGACTCCGCGAGCATGCGCTTCACGATCGAGATCAAGAATATGGAGCAATTGGAGCGGCTGCGGGGCAAGCTCCGGCAAATCCCCGAGGTGCTGGAGGTGCGGCGGGCGTATTGAGGGGACTTTGGGTGATTGACTGAAAACAATCGTTGTCGTTGTCGTTGTCGTTGTCGATGAATCAATACAATTCGGCCATGAGCAACTCGATGTCTACCGGGTTTCGATCCGGTCCGTGGCGTCACTATCATTCAGTTAAGCCGTTCATGGTTCGAGAGCCTCACCACGAACGGCTTAACTGAATGACAGTGGTCCGTGGCGTGGGCTGACGAAACCGCAAAGCGATTCGGGTCGTTTCGATGCTGACAAAGCTCGGGCAGCGAAACCAGGTGTTGCGGGAAAATCCTCACCGCGATGATCATCTCGACAACGACAACGACAACGACAACGACAACGACAACGACAACGACAACGACAACGACGATGGCGCTAAAAGTATTCGCTCAGACTTGTTTGGCTCATGAATGAACCGTTCCCGATAACCGCCTAATGCGCTCGGTCGTCCAGATTGACAGGACAGAGTACCTCGCGCATGATGCCAATTAATTCAAGAAGTTGGCCATTGCGAATCCGATAATAGATGCGGTTGGCCTCTTTGCGGGCGACGACGATGTTCTTGTTTCTCAACTGTTCGAGATGCTGCGAGATATTGCTTTGAGAGGTGCCGGTACGCTCGACGATCTCGCCGACCGAGAGTTCGTTTTCCCCCAGCGAACAGAGAATCTTCCAGCGTAACGGGTGCGCCATGGCCTTCAGTGCATTGGCGGTCAGAGTGGTATTTTCGTCCTCGGACGAATCGGGGGTCATTGGTTCGATCATCATCCATCCTCCTAGAGAGCTTCGCGCGCGGTTCGATTCTTTGTCGTTTCCGCGTCCTGTTCAACCCGCACATAGCCGGTCATGTCCTTTGCGATACAGATGATATCGCTGATGTTTCCCGCGCCGTCCTTGACGGCGGTCCGGGAAAAGAGGATCGGGACGCGCCGCCCGTCGCTGGCAATCAAGCGCGCATCGATCTTGCTGAGCGCACCGGTGCGGATCAGTGCCTCCAGCCAGGTTCCCATGAAGGCGCCAGCTTCCTCGTCGCCTTCTTCCTCGAAGACATCGCCGATCGGCATGCCGAGCAGATCCTCGCGACGGTACCCCAGCATGCGGCAGGCCGCGGGATTCGTCATCTTGATGGTGCCGTCCGATGCCAGCACCAGCAGTGCCTCGCCCATGTGTGTGATGATGTTTTCAAGATATTGACGGGCTTCGGCCAGTTCCAGGGTCCGTTCCTCGACCTTGCGTTCGAGGTTGCGGTTGATCTCGCGTTCCTTCTCGATCAACCGGAAGTAGGTGCTGATCTTGTTGATCAGCTGATTGTCCTCGATCGGCTTGAGCAGATAATCAGCCGCGCCGACCGCGAACCCACGTTGCTGAAATTCCTCCGATTTGAAGGCGGCGGTCAGGAAGATGATGGGGATGTCGCGGGAGCGTTTGCGCAATTTGAGCATGGACGCGGTCTGAAAGCCGTCCATCTCGGGCATCTGGACATCCAGGATAATGAGGTCGATGTCCGGGTGCTGGTGGGTCAGGTCGATCGCCTCCTGACCGGAAGAGGCTTCCAGCACGGTAGCATCCATGTGCGTCTTGATCAGCGTGCGCAGCGTGAAGAGGTTATGCGCATGGTCATCGACGATCAGGAGTTTGAATCCGGCGTAGCGATTCATCCGTTCGTCTCCACGAATTCGCGCCTGGTAAGCGCCTGCTGGTTGGTCGAGCTTGGGCCAGGGTCATCCGGCGATCCTGCGGCCAGGCTTGTGACGGGCGTCGCGCCAGGCGCTTGCGCGACGAACTTGTCCGGGAACACATCGGCGAGCAACAGACTGAGTCGGTCGGCAGCGATGGGCTTGGAGAGAAAATCGATCGCGCCCACGCCCAGACACCCCTCGATCTGGCTCTCGGTGCCTGGTTCGCCCAGCACGGCGACCATCGGATGCGGGCCTTGCGTCCGTTTTAACAGGCTCTGGATCGTATCACAGGTGCTGGCGGCGGACATCCGGGCGGCGAGCAGCACCAGTTCGCAGCCTTCGCCTTCTTCCTGCAGGGTCTCCAATGCCTCGTCGAGATCGGCGGCGGTCTGGACCCGCAGACCGCGCCGCGTGAGATCGGAGGCGAGTTGAATCAGCGTTTTGACGTCACGTTCGATGATCAGCACCCAGGGGGCGCCGGGGAGGATGCCGGATTCCGCGACGATCTCGGTGCGCGGCTCGAAGACAAGGTCATCGGAGGCCGCCGATGGCGGTGCGCCGTGAGTCAGGACGGGCTCGGGCACCTGCCCGTTGGCGGCCGAGAGCGGTAGCAGCAGTGAAAAGCGGGCGCCGGCGCCGGGGGCGCTTTCCACATCGATGCGCCCGCCGAGCAGGGCGGCCAGTTCGCGGCTGATGGAGAGTCCGAGTCCGGTACCGCCGTAGCGGCGTCGGGTAGAGCCGTCAGCCTGCTGGAACGCCTCGAAGATGATGGATTGTTTGTCCTCGGGAATGCCGATGCCGGTGTCCACCACGCTGATCGCTACCGGCCGTCGGGCGTCCGCGCGCGCCTCGACCATCACCACCACCTGACCGCGATCGGTGAACTTGGCCGCATTCGAGAGAAAATTCTTGAGGATCTGCCGGAGTTTGTCGCGGTCGGTATAGAGACGCGACACGGCGCGCGGGTCGATCGTCAGAGTCAGTTCCACCGGCTTGCCTGTGAGCAGAGGGCCGACCAGTTCGATCAGTTCCGCCAGCATGGGCCGCAGCTCGACCCAGTCCAGGGCCACTTTGACGTGCCCCGCCTCGATCTGCGAGATGTCGAGAATGTTGTCGATCATGGTGCGCAGATCGCGCCCTGCCTCGTGGATCACCTGGGCCTGGCGGCGCTGGCCGGCGTTCAGTCCGCCGGTCTCGGCGGCCAGCATCTTGGAGAGCAGCAGGATCGAATTCAGCGGGGTCCGCAGCTCATGGCTGACGTTGGTCAGGAACTGCGATTTATAACGGTTGGACTTTTCCAGCTCGCGGGCATGGGCCTGGGCCGCGCGCAGATGTTCGGCGTGCGTTTCCGCCAAGGTGGTGAGTTGTTCGCCCAGTTCGTGAATCTCGCGCGGTCCGCTCCAACTGAAATGCAATGGACGACCGTCGCGCAGGATATGGCCGATGCCCCCGGTGAGTTCCTTGCCGAAGTGCTCGGCGCGTTTGGCGATCCAGCGCGCCAGCACCAGGACCGCGACCACCAGCAGGAAGATGATCGAGAGCACCCGGATCATCAACTCGTTCCGGAAGGCGTCGATGGGAGAAGAATCGACCTCCCGCCCGACCCACAGCGGCAATCCGTCCTCGGTCAGAAACATGGGCAGCCAGAGCATCTGATGGCCTTGGGGACCTTTCCAGAGTGCGAGATTGCCGTCCGCGAAGATTTTGGCGAGTCCTGGAAAGGCATCGAAGGCCTCCGGATTGCCGCTGGCGGGCTGGTTCGGGCGCAGATAACTGCCGTCCTGGTTGACCCAGAGGGTGTCCCGATAGAACTGGGCCAGTCCGCCCACGTCGAGGGTCAGGGTGACCGCGCCGCGTGCGTCCTCGGCCTTCTCGCCACCGATCGGACTGACCAGATTCAGGGTCATGAGCTGGCGCGGATCCTCCGCGCCGGCCGCCGGGTCGATGCGGATGCGGCTGACGATCACTCCGCCGGGCTGAAGTTCCAGCCCGGCGGACAGGAACTGCCGGTTCGGCGTCTGGGGGGGCTTGGCGGTCGGGCGCCATTCCTGACTCCGGGAATCGCGGACCAGCCAGAAGCGCTCCTGCGCGTCGTCGCCCACGAAGAGAATCTGGATGACGTCGCGCTGATCGGCAAAGATTTGATTGATCCAAGTGGTGTAACGCGCGCGCGAGAGATCGATCTGATCCGCGTCGCCCTGCTCGCCCAGGATCAGCCCCGGCTCGGGCAGCTTGGAGAGCAGCCGGATCATTTCATGTCGACTGGCCAGATGCTGGTCCAGGTCGCGGAAATCGGCCCGCAGATTCTGGAGATAGGCCCGTTGATAAAACAGCGTAGTGCGGTCGAGCACCAGTGGCAGATTGATCAGGAGCGCCAGGATCAGCGGCGTTAGACCGAAGACCAGCAGGAAGAGCAGGATGTAGACGCGCAGCTTCACGCGCGGGGGCGGCGCGCTGCGTGGTGACGCGCGCTATCCATCCGACAAGTCCCGCGCCAGTCGGAGAACCTCGGCGGCATGTCCCTTGGGCTTGACATCGTAGAGGGCATGACGGATCAGGCCCTGTTTGTCGACGATGAAGGTCGAGCGCACGATACCCATGCGCTTCTCGCCGTGGGCTTCTTTTTCGCGCCAGACACCGTAGGCTTCGCACGCCTCGCCATCGGTGTCGGAGAGCAGATGCACGGTCAGCCCGTATTTGTCCCGGAAGGCGCCGTGACTGGTACAGGAATCGCGGCTGATCCCGATCACCTCGGTCTCGGTTTGGTCGAATTCCGTTTGCAGATCGGTGAATTCCAGCGCCTCCATGGTGCAGCCAGGCGTGTCGTCCTTGGGATAAAAATAGAGGACAGTGTGTCGGCGGCCGATCAGATCCTCAAGGTTGACCCGCTCCATATCCGCATTGGGTAATGAGAAGAGAGGGGCCTGGTCGCCTGCGTGCAGCATCGTCGAATGCTCCGGTGATAATGGTGGTCGAGCGCGAATGTAGGCACCCCTGGCCTGTCCGTCAACTCCCTTGCCGTCGGCGCCCGCGCCCATCTCGATGGCGGGCAGTCTCACCGTCGCGATGGTGCCGCCGCCGCGACGCAAGCCCAAACGCAGTTCCATCTGGTTGGCCAGCGCCAACTGATGCGCGACCGCCAGGCCCAATCCGCTGCCGCCGGTCTGGCGATTCCGCGAGGCTTCCAGCCGATAATAGGGCATAAGCACCGCGTCGCGTTCGGCGTCCGGAATCCCGGGACCGCGGTCGAGGACGAAGATCGCGGGTTGGGGCGCCTGACAGTCCAGATAGACGTCCACCCGTTCATGGCTGTAGCGGAGCGCATTTTCAAGCAGGTTGCCAAGGATGCGCCGCAGGGCTAGCGCGTCCACATGATAGGGGCAGCAGGGGCCGCGCTGCCAGACGATGCGGGGTCGGCCGATGACCAGGTCTTCCACCAGCGCGGCCAGATCCACATCCTCGCGCCGCCCGGCACCAAGGCTTTTGCCGAACTCGATGGCCTGGGTAATGAGTGCGTTCATCTCCTCGATGTCGCGCTCCATGCGGGAAACCAGTGTCTGCGCGGTCCCGGCGGGCAGCATCTCGACCGCCAGTCGCAGGCGCGTCAGGGGGGTGCGCAGATCGTGCGAGACCCCGGTCAGGAGCAGCGTGCGATTGGCAAGAAGTTCGCGGATCTGACGGCTGGTCTCGTTGAACTGACGGGCCAGATTCGCCAGTTCCGTGGGGCCTGTCTCCGGCAGTGCATGAGGCGAAAACCCCTGCGCGACCTGTTCGGCGGCCTTGGAGAGTCGTTGCAGCGGCTGGGTCACCCGTCCCGCCAGGATCGCCGCCGTGCCGAGGATCAGGAGCGCCGCGACGCCAAAGATGACCGACAGCGCCTGCAATGGGCGGGTTCCCAGGCGGCTGCGCGGAAAGCCGGTCCAGAGCGTGCCGTCGTCCACGTCCAGCGCCACCCAGAACCAGCGTTCGCCGTTGGCGACGCTGGTGACGACCTCGATCGGTCGACCGAGACGTTCTGCGAGTGCCTGCTTGAACTGACTCAGATAGGGAAAGAAATAGCGCGTTTGGTCCGCGAGGGGGCGTTCCTCGGCCAGCCGGATCTGGTATTCGCGTGCGAGGCGCGTGCGGTAATCCTCCCGCAGGCTCGGCGGGAGCTGCTGTAAGGTCCGGGCCGACAGCACCATGATGCTGGCCAGATCAGCGGCGGAACGCTGGGCGACGGGAACCAGCGCGTAAAAGACGATCGCGGAAATGGTGACCAGCGCGAACAGCCCGAAGGTCAGGATCAGCGTGAGAAGCGCGCGCCCGAAGAGCGTCGCCGGGACGATCCGTCCCCGCCGGATCATGACTCTCCCATCGGCGTAAACATATAGCCCTTGCCCCAGATGGTGCGGATGTAGCGCGGTTGTTTGATCTCGGGTTCGATCTTGGCCCGCAACCGGGCAATTTGCACGTCGATGCTGCGGTCGAAAGGCGCACGTTCGTTACCTTTTAACAGGTCCAGTAACCGATCGCGGTTCAGCACCCGATCCGGATGCTCGGCCAGCACCAGCAACAGATCGAATTCGCCGCTCGTCAGGCTGACTGGTTGATGGTGGCAAAGCAGTTCATGCTGGAGCGGATCGAGCCGGTAGGGGCCAAAGTGGATGATGCCGTCTCTTTCCGGACCTTCCTCCGGCGCGCTCGGTCCGCGGCGGCGCATCACGGCGCGGATGCGCGCCAGCAGCTCCCGAGGGTTGAAGGGCTTGGCAAGATAGTCGTCGGCGCCAACCTCCAGGCCGACAATCCGATCCACGTCATCCCCACGCGCCGATAACATGATGATCGGCAGATCGGCCTGGGTGCGCAGGCGCCGGGCGATCGCCAGTCCATCCTCGCCAGGCAGCATCAAGTCCAGAATGATCAGGTCCGTCTCATGCCCGGCCAGCCAGGCGTCCATGGCACGACCATCCTCGGCACCGCCAACGCTAAAGCCTTCGCGGGCTAGGTAATCAGTCAACAGGGCGCGCAAGCCGGCATCATCGTCGACGACCAGGATTCGCATCGGGTGTTCAGGCATGTCGAAACAGCGCTCCGCACAGGCGTTAAACCGCGTCTGCTCCGGCGGTCATGGATTTTGATCAACCCAGACACTCGCTCGAAACGACGCGGATCGCGCTGGACGCGGTTTTAGGAGGAACCGAAACAATTTGATACAATATTAGCAGATACCGAAATACTCTGTTAATACCGATCCGATAAACTTCACCAAGATTTCATGCCTGTCAGGCCGTAACCTTTGGCCAAACTGCTGAGAAGGTTCTGGCGCTCGGAAGGTCATGGAGCTTTTTCTTATCCCATTGACTCTGGAGACAAACCCATGAGCTTCGACGCACTGACCATCGCCGGCATCTCGGTCGCCATCCTTTGTGGCGGCTTTCTGGTCGCATTAGTGAACCGCAACGGCGGAACCCGCTCTTCCAAGCGTTAGCCGGACGGTCGCAATGCCGGCCATCAACGACGCAGTGCAGCTTAAAAAGTACACAAACCTAAGGATATCCTTTTTCGGCAGCAAGCCAATTGGGCCGCAACGGTAGCCACACACCCTGCCGTTGCGGCCATTTTTTTCGATCCGCCCTAAACTGCGTCCAGAGCGAGATGCTGAGTTTCGAGTAAGTTCGACCTTTGGGGCATCCACGGTCCTTGGCGGGGACGCAGTTTAAATTTTAATATTTTTTAATCGCTTAAACCGCGCCAGCGCGGACAATCGTTGTTGCGGCCAAGGTCGAGCCAATCCTACAACATCGCATGTCACTCTGGGCGCGGTTTAGCCCGAATTATTCATAAAAATGGGCGACACTCGTTTAACCAATTGATAAAATTGGTGTTCTGCAAAGAACGCTTCGGAGAAGCCAAACGAGGTCGCCCATGTCCCAGTTTACCCAAGAGCCGCTGCGC
>NZ_NHSQ01000129.1 GCF_016653465.1 Thiocystis minor
GAACTCGTTGAGGTAAGCCTGAAGATGCTTGGAGCTGACCCCATGATGCGTGCCGAGGAGCCAGGCATCCAGGTTGCCAAAGACAATATGGATCATCGGGAGGTGCGCGTCCGTGATGGCGTGGTCCCCACGAACGGCAACACGGTCGTGGAGATACCCGGCGGCCTCAAGTGGATCGTACCCCGTCCAACCATCAGTCCGCACCATCGCCCCGGGCTGCACGGTCGCTTGAACAAACGGGACCAGCGTTTCCTGCTTCCGGTTGGCGACGACCTGAAGCCTGAGTCGCCCCGCCACAACACTCCGACCATGCCCCCCTTTGGCGGACGTCGGCTCTGCCTTCCGGCGTCTGCCCTTTCGCGCCGCGCCTTTCGCTTCCTCGCATGCATGCCCTCTGATCAAGTTCGGATCCTCGCCCGCGAACGGAATGGCTTGGCGTGGATGAACTTCAACGGCGCCGATGACCAGCGTCTTGTGGTGGACGCCTTTCCCCTCACCCTGCGTCGCGCCGCCAACCAGCGTCTCGTCCACCTCGACGGGGTACTCACGGCCGATCAAGTCTCGGTTGGGGCGCACCATCGCCGCGCGCAACTTGTGGAGCATTTGGAAGGCCGTCTCATCGCGAGACAGGCCCAGCCACTTCTGGAACTGGAGGGCGCTCATTCCGGGGGGACCATGCGTCACAAGATAGGCGCCCCAAAACCAGGTGGAGATGGGAACCTTGCTCCGGCGGATGACCGTATTCGCGGTCACGCTTGTGTCACACCGACAGGTCCGGCAGCGGACCACTCCAGAGCGATTGCGAAAGCGAAACGGCTCTCCAGTGCCGCCGCAGCGAGGGCACTCGAAGCCGTGGGGAAAGCGGCGCGCGTACAGGTCGTCGAGACAGGCCGCTTCGTTCGGGAAGATGCGCTGGAAGTCGGGAAGGGACTTCGGCGTCGTCAAATCCGGCGGAAGATCGTTTGGCATCCGCACAGACTAGGTCGGCTGCCTGTGGGAGGCAACCGGATAGGCATGCTTGGAACGATCGTTTGCGCCGTTGTCAACAAAGAGCTTCTGCGGCAGCCCCCGTCTCAGGATCGCCTGTTCGAGCACCGGGAGAAAAGTCCGGGCGTTCTCCGAGAACTACTGTCGCCACTTGCCGACTTTGCCGGCGTGAGCCTGCCCACCACACATCACCATGTGGATACTTGGGTACGACCTGACCCTCCTGGTCTCACCGACCAATGTCGTCATCGTGGGTGGCCTGACGATCGCCAAGGTTGGTTACGACAAATATCTCCTGTTCATCTGGCCGTTCCTGCTGGCCCTGTTCGCAGTGGCTGCGGGCACGGTCGCCATCGTCGCTACCCTTAGGGTATACACGAATGTTCAGGGCGCCTGATTTTGGTCTATTTGCGCTTGTTCGCGGCTTGACGATGCTTTCCTGGCATCGAGTTCGATGTCATGGATGCCGACTTGCCAGGCCCGGATGTCTCGGCCAGCTCCTGATGGAGAATGCGCCGCAACTCCGCGATGGCGAGCGGATTGGCGAATCCGCCATGGCCGGCGGGCACGACGACTTCCGACTTGGCCGCCGCCAGGTGGGCGCTGGAATAGGCTACCACGCCGTCCGAGCTGGCCAGGAGGCTGCCGCGCCGACGCCCCCGATCGCCGAGAATCGAATGGGTCGGAACGGTTGGCTGGGTGCGATCCAGCGCGCGCAGAAAGGACGAGTTCGGCGACAGTCCCTGGATGCTGGTCGGCGGACGCCCTTCCGCGATCTCCGGGATCAGCATGGCGTAATGCATCAGCGTTCCCAGCAGCCAATCCGGCAGGCGGATCAAGCGAATGCCCCAGGCGCCGAGACTGTTGGCCGCGAGTCGGCTGCCCCGATGCGGCGTGAACATGAAGACGGCCCGGCTGACATCCGGTCGCGGCTCGAAGATCAGCGCGCGGCGGACAAGACTGGTCTCGGGCAGGGACGCGATCCCCGATCTGACGGTCTCCGCCTCCCGCTCGGACATCCGGGAGATCTGCGCGCGGGAAAGGATGCCGCCCATGCTGTGACCGACCAGGATCATGGGCTTGTGGTGGCCGTGGTTGTGCGCGACAGCGTCCAGCGCCTCCCGGAACTGGAGCGCGGAGAGCGGGACCGGCTGTCCGGTCGGGTAAAAGAAGAACCAGAACTGAAAATGGGTACGGATCCGCTCGTCCGCGAGCAGCGCCTTGACCAGCGGCGCCCACATGAGGGGCGTCGACATCAGGCCATGCACCAGGACCACGGGGATCTTGTCGGGCGCGAAAGGTTGCAGGAAGACGACGCGGGGCGTTCCGCTGAAGCGGCCGGGGCGAATCAGTTTGAGCAGACCTGCGACCGGACTCGGCCCGGTCGCCCGGATGGCGTCGATGGGCGCCTCCAGATCCATCGTGGTGGCGAAATCGCCGTGGACCGTGCGCACCGAACGGATGCGCTCTGGATCGACCAGGGCGGTGTCGCAGCACTCCGTTGGGTTAGACTTCGGCAGGGCCAACAGGGTGAGCGGCACGCGATAGCCCGCGCGCGGGGCATTGGCATCCGCCGGCGGAAGTTCGCCGACCATCGGCAATCCGATGCCGACGCGATGCAGACCGGGGGTGGTCACACGGCTGGTTGGGACGGGTGCAAGGTTGGCGAAATCGGCTGGCGCATGAACGCCAGGCAGGGTCGCGCCGGCGGGACTCAGCGCCGATGTCGTCGCGTCCTCGAGAAGGTCGGGCAGATGGTCCGCCGTCAGACGACGCGACTCGGCCAACGCCCGCGCGCGGTCCGGCTCGCGGCTGCCGGGCGCGGCAAGTACCCGCAGCGATGCATCCAGTTGCGTGGCGAACGAGCGGTCCAGGTGCGCCGGGACCGACTGACAGCCGACGAGGACAAGACCGGAGAGAACCGCCGAGATCAGCGGTTGCAAGAAGCCTGAGTTGACCAAAGATGACATGCGGTCACCGAATCGAAATTGCCCGGACAATCGGGATGGATGGGACGCACGGTAGGATAGAATGATCGTCCTTGATCCTCAGTGATGGTCAGCTTGGATCGTCCGATGGTCCGCGCAGCAGACCCTAAGGTAGGTCCGCTGCGCGGACCGTGCAACGCCGGCGCATTGAATCGACAAATCGTACCCTGGAGGTGTCCTTGTGGAAGCATTGATCTCGTCCTCGCGCGGCACCAGGAAGTCTCCGTCCTTCCGGGCTGGCGCATCCTTGACCGGTGCCTTCGCGCTGCTGGCGCTGCTCGCTGCCTGCCAGCCCGTCGAAGAATCGCAGCTAGTCCCCGAGCCGATCCGTCCGGTGCGGGTCGTGACGGCCGAGGAACTGCCGGGCGGCGAGACCGTGACCCTCACCGGCAACGTCCAGGCGCAGGATGACGTGGCCCTGGCCTTTCGGGTCGGCGGACAGTTGATTGAGCGCACCGTCAACGTGGGCGACCGGGTCCGCGCGGGGCAGGTCGTCGCCCGACTCGATGCGGTCAACGAGCGCAATGCCATCGATGCGGCGCGGGCGAATCTGGCCGCCGCCATGGCGCGTCTGGTCGAGGCGCGCAATACGGTCCAGCGCTACGAGCCGTTGCTGCCACGCGGCTTCGTTGCCCGCGCGCAATTCGACCGGGCGGTCGAGGCACGCGATGCCGCCCAGGCGCAGGTGAGCGCGGCCGAGGCGCAGGTCAGCACGGCCGAGAACCAGCTTGGCTTCACGACCCTGATCGCTGACGGGCCAGGCATCGTCACCGCCCGCGGCGCGGAGCCGGGCGAAGTCGTCGCGGCCGGGCGCATGATCGTGCGGCTCGCCCGCGAAGGCGGACGCGACGCGGTCTTCGACGTGCCTGCGCGGGTGATCGAGGCGGCCTCCGCCGAGGACGAGGTGACCGTGACACTGAGCACCGACGCCAAGGTCAGTACCACCGGCCGGGTTCGCGAGGTCTCGCCCCAGGCCGACCCGGTGACCCGGACCTTCAAGGTTCGGGTGGGCCTCGCCAGACCGCCGGAGGCGATGCGGCTCGGCTCCACCGTGACCGGCAGCATCCAGCTCGGCGGGGTCGCGGGGATCAGCCTCCCGACCTCGGCGCTGACCGCGTCCCAGGGCGCCCCGGCGGTCTGGACCCTGGACCCGGAGTCGCGCACCGTGGCCCTGCGCAATGTCGACGTGGCCAGCTATGCGCTGGATCGGGTGCTGATCTCCCAGGGTCTGGAACCCGGCGAACTGGTGGTCACGGCGGGAGTTCAGACCCTGCGCCCTGGCCAGCAGGTCCGCCTGCTCGGGGAGCCGACCCCGAACCCAACCCCGGCCACGGATGCAGCCCCGGATGAGACTGGAGCCCCGACCGGAGACCGGCCATGAGCGGCTTCAATCTCTCCGACTGGGCCATCCGTAACCGCTCGGTCACCCTTTTCATCATGCTCGCGGTACTCGCCGCCGGGGTGAGTTCCTTTTACAAGCTCGGCCGCGCGGAAGATCCGCCGTTCGCCTTCCGCACCATGGTGGTCAAGGCGATCTGGCCCGGCGCCACCCTCGACGAGACCATTGCCCAGGTCACCGAGCGTCTCGAACGCACCCTGCAGGAAGTCCCGAATCTGGACTACCTGCGCAGTTTCACCCGCGCCGGCACCACCACCATTTTCGTGGATCTGGCCGGGAGCACGCAGGGACGAGAGGTCTCGGACACCTGGTACCAGGTACGCAAGAAGGTGGGCGACATGCGCCACACCCTACCGCAAGGAATCGTCGGCCCCTTTTTCAACGACGAATTCGGCGACACCTTCGGCATCATCTACGCCTTCACCGCCGATGGTTTCAGCCATCGGGAACTGCGTGACGCAGTGGAGGCCGCCCGTTCGCAACTCCTCACGGTCCCCGACGTCTCCAAAATCGACATCCTCGGCGCCCAGGACGAAGTCATCTATATCGACTTCTCGGTCGAGCGGCTCGCCGGGCTGGGCTTCGATCCAAGCACCCTGATCGCCGCGCTGCGCGCCCAGAACATCGTCAGCCCGGCGGGCATCCTGAGCACCAGCGACGAGTCCATCGCGCTTCGGGTCTCGGGCGCCTTCGGCTCCGAGCGGGACCTCGCCGAGGTCACCTTCGCCGTCGGCGAGCGCATGCTGCGTCTGCGCGACATCGCCGATGTGCGACGCGGTTTCACCGATCCGCCCCAACCCATGTTCCGGATCAATGGGGAACCCGCCATCGGACTGGCCATCGCCATGCGCGACGGCGGCGATACCCTGGCGCTCGGGCGTAATGTCGCCAAGGCCATCGCCGACATCAAAGCCGACCTGCCGCTCGGCATCGAGCCGCGTCTGGTCGCCGATCAACCTCTGTCGGTGGATCTTGCGATCAACGAATTCACCACCTCGCTGTGGCAGGCGATCGGCATCGTGCTCGCGATCAGCTTCGTCGCGCTGGGGGTGCGCGCCGGCACGGTCGTGGCCATCGCCATCCCGCTGACGCTGGCCGTGGTCTTTCCAATGATGGACATCGCCGACATCGACCTGCAGCGGATCTCGCTCGGCGCCCTCATCATCGCCCTGGCCCTGATGGTCGACGACGCCATGACCACCATCGACGCCATGAGCCGGCGCCTGGCCATGGGCGACGACAAGGCCAGCGCGGCCACCTATGCCTACCAGCATCTGTCCACGGCGATGCTCATCGGCACCCTGGTCACCATCGCCGGCTTCGTGCCCATCGGCTTCGCCCAGAGCTCGGCGGGCGAGTACACCTTTTCGATCTTCGCGGTGGTCGGCATCGCGCTGATCGCCTCCTGGCTGGTGGCCATGGTGTTCGCCCCTCTGATCGGCATGACGCTGCTGCGCCCGCCCAAGGCCGGGGCGAGCGACCAGCCGAGCCGCATCGTCGGCGCCTACCGCTGGTTGCTGACGCTGGCGATGCGCGCGCGCTGGTTCACCATCGCCCTGACGCTCGCGATCTTCGTCGCCGCCATCCTCGGCCTGGGTCAGGTGCCGCGCCAGTTCTTCCCCTCGTCCGACCGCCCCGAGCTCCTGGTCGACCTGCAGTTACCGCAAAACGCCTCGATCCATGCGACCGAGCGGCTGGTCAACGAGTTCGAACAGATCCTGCGCGAGGATCCCGAGTTCGCGCCCGAGATCGAACGCTGGAGCACCTACATCGGCGAGGGCGCCATCCGTTTCTATCTGCCGCTGAACGTGCAGTTGGCCAACCCCTTCTTCGCCCAGTCCGTCATCGTGTCCAAGGACATCGAGGCACGCGAACGCCTCCAGCCGCGACTCGAACGACTGCTGGCGGAGCGCTTCCCGGAGGTCGTCGGACGGGTGTCGCCGCTGGAGCTGGGTCCGCCGGTCGGCTGGCCACTGCAATACCGTGTCATGGGTCCTGACCCGACCCAACTGCGTGACATCGCGCTGCAACTCGCGAAGGTTATGGCGGATCATCCCGGCTCGCGCCGGGTCAATTTCGACTGGATGGAACCGGAGCGCGAGTTGCATATCCGCATCGATCAGGAAAAGGCGCGTCAGTTGGGCCTGAGCACCCAGGCGGTCTCCACCGCGCTCAACGCCAATATTTCGGGCACCGGCATCACCCAGGTCCGCGACGACATCTATCTGGTCAATGTGGTGGCGCGCGAACTGGGGGGACAGAGTCTGTCGGTCGAAACGCTGCGCAGCCTGCCGGTGTCGCTGCCCAACGGGCGCACCATCCCGCTCAGTCAGTTCGCCGTCTTCGAGTACGGCCAGGACTATCCCATGGTGTGGCGGCGCGACCGGGTACCAACCCTGACGGTTCGGGCGGATGTCACGCCGGAGATCCTGCCGGAGGCCGTGGTCGCGGAGCTGGCCGAGCCCATCGCCGCGTTGAACGCAACCTTGCCCACGGGCTATCGCATCGAGCTGGGCGGCGCGGTCGAGGAGAGCGCCAAATCCCAGGCCTCGGTCTTCGCGGTGGTGCCGGTGATGCTCCTGCTGATGCTGACCCTGCTGATCTTCCAGCTCAAGAGCTTCGCGCGTCTCTTCATGGTCCTGAGCCTGGTGCCGCTGGGCCTGATCGGCGTGGTCGGCGCCCTGCTGGCCTCCGGCAAGCCACTCGGGTTCGTCGCCATCCTCGGCATCCTCGCCCTGATCGGCATGATCGCCAAGAACGCGGTGATCCTGATCGATCAGATCGAGGCGGAGCGGGCGACGGGCAAGACGGTCTGGGACGCGGTGGTCGAGGCCAGCCTGTCGCGCTTTCGGCCCATCATGCTCACCGCGCTCTCGACGATTCTCGGTATGATTCCGATCGCGCCCACGGTCTTCTGGGGCTCGATGGCCTTCGCCATCATGGGCGGCCTTGCCGTTGCATCGCTGCTCACGCTGGTGTTCCTGCCGACGCTCTATGTGACCTGGTTCGGGGGTGTGGTGCCGCGACGCGACCAAACCGGACTGGCATCGCCAGTCGGTAGCGCCTAGTGCAACTGTGCGAAAGTCCCGGGACCGTCTCAGGTCGTTGTCGTGATCGTGATCGTGATCGCTGTCTCGACATGACGAATATTCGATGACGACAACGACAAGGAGGAGGCCACGTTCTCGGCACTTGGGCAGCGAAGCGCTAGCGCCCTGCCATTAAGTAAAGCGCCAACAAATCCGTCACATCGCGCAAGCACTGTGACGGCCACCGCCGGGGTCAACCGGTTCGACTCTTCATCCATCCATCCATCCATCCATCCAACGAGACCGATTCCAAATGGCTAATTTCTGGGACTTCATTTTTCTGATCGCATCGAGCTTTTTATTCGTCGCCTATCTGATCATTCTCTTTCATGTCGTCTTCGACCTGTTTCGCGATCCCGCGCTGCATGGTGGCTACAAGGTGCTGTGGCTGATCGGTCTGGTGTTCCTGCCGTTTTTCACCGCCCTGTTCTACGTCCTGTTCCGTGGCAAAGGCATGGCCGATCGCCAACTCGCTGCCGTGCGGCAGGCGAAATCGGACACGGACGCCTATATCCGTCAGGTGGCCGCCAAATCGCCCGCCGAACAGATCTGCGATGCCAAGGCGCTGCTGGATGCCGGCACGATCAGCCAGGGAGAATTCGACCGGCTCAAGGAAAAGGCGCTCGCCTGATCGCCGCGACCCGGCTTCGCCAGCAATTCTCGTTTTGACGCCAAAACGAGAACCGCTGGCGCCTCGCCTGACGCCGTTCGTGGTTCGAGTGCCTCACCACGAACGGAAAGCATCACCACGAACGGCGTCAGGCTTCGATCCAAAAATCACCATGATGCACGCGGATCATGCGTGCATGCCCTCTTCCCGGATGAGGGCGGGAGCAAGGGCACTCCCGATTGACCCGCCGCCACCGCTCACCGTACCGAATCCTCTTCACCTTACGTCAGGAGTCATCGAGACCATGAACGCACTCTCCACCTTCAACCCGCCCGCCCGCGGTTTGATCGTCGCCGGCGCTTTTGCCTTGGTCGTCACCTTGCTGGAGGCCGCCGCGCCGCTTCTGTCGCCGATCCTGCTGGCCATCTTCATCGCGATCATCGCCATCCCAGCCATCGACTGGATGCGTCGCAAGGGCGCGCCGAAATGGGTCGCGCTGGTCGTGGTGGCCTTCGTGCTACTCGATCTCGGCAGCCTCCTGGCCCTGCTGACCACCGGGGCGCTGGAGGGCTTTCGGGAAAGCCTGCCGACCTATCAGGAACGCTTCATGCTCCTGAGCCAGCAGTTTGGCGGCTGGATGGAAGGCATCGGCGTCGAAAACTCGACCGCGGCGGTCCCGGATCTGATGGATCCAAACCAGGTGATGAACGCGGTGCAACGGTTATTGTCGAACGCCAGCGGCATTTTCGCGACCGGGCTGCTGGTGCTGCTCACCGTCATCTTCATCCTGATGGAAGTGCCGACAATGCCGGCCAAGCTGAAGGCGGCGTTTCACCTGACGGAAGCCGGCAACGCGCGCCTGCGTCGCCTGCTCGACAACATCAATCGCTACATGCGGATCAAGGTTCTGACCAGCCTGGCCACGGCCTGCTGCGTCTGGCTCCTGCTGATCTTCTTCGGGGTCGACTTCGCCGCCCTCTGGGCCGTGCTCGCCTTTTTCCTGAACTTCCTGCCGGTGATCGGCAATCTTCTGATGATGATTCCGGCGGTTCTGCTCGCGCTGGTGCAGATCGACCTGGCAACCGCGCTGCTGGTCGCGGCGGGCTATCTGGTGATCAACACGTTGATCGGCAATGTCATCGAGCCGCGCATCATGGGCAAGGGGCTGGGCATCTCAACCCTGGCGGTGTTCATCGCGCTGCTGTTTTGGGGCTGGCTGTTCGGCACCGTCGGCATGTTCCTCGCCGTGCCGCTCACCACGGCCTTGATCATCGCCCTCGACGCAAGCCCGCATACGCGCCCGCTCGCGATCCTACTGGGGCCGGAAATCAAGGAGTCGCCCGAAACCACCGTCGAAGCGGAAACCAACGAGGACAGGGGCCAGTCGGACGAGCCGGGATCGAGCGCTTGAAGACATCGTTGCATGCTGCCTTCGCCTCACCTATCGGAAACCCGTCTGGCCTTAGGATCGGCGGACGCTTCCAGGGGGGGATTCATTCCGGCCTGCCCGCCTTGCGGGCAGGTCGCGGACTCAGATGTTTGATGACATCCGATATTCCGCAATGAAGCCCGTGGCTTCATCGGTCGGTACGGCAACATAATCGAACTTCTGCCTCTGCGCGGCTTCCAGTTTCGAGGACTCTTTTAAGCCATGATTTGGTTGAATTTGATAAATGACGTACCCGAGATCTCTTAAGGCATCCCATTACACACAACTCCCCGTGTGCGGGTAAAATAGGTTTGAGCATTCACGTTCATTGGGGATCGCATGGGCTGGGCAGAAGACGAATTTCGCGGGATCGCTCTGGGCGACGCGCGCCGCGATCGGCGGGTGGTTCAATTGGTGGAGCGTCTGGCCGAGCGACCCACGGCGAGCATTCCGGGCGCGTGTCATGGTTGGGCGGAGACCCAGGCGGCGTATCGCTTTCTGTCCCAGGAGACGTTCGAGTGGATGGATATCCTGGAACCGCATCGCCAATGCACGCGCGAACGGATGGCGACCCAGCCGGTGGTGCTGTGCCTGCAGGACACCACCGAGCTGAACTTCAACGGCCAGGCCATCGACGGTCTGGGTCCATTGAGCTTCGAGGCGCAGCGCGGGATGTACTTGCACCCCACGGACGCCATCACCCCCGAGCGCGAGCCGCTGGGCGTGGTGGATGCCTGGATGTGGGCGCGGGAGCCGAAAGACCCCGACGGCACGCGTCCCGGGATCAAGGAGAGCGTGCGCTGGGGCGAAGGGGACGC
>NZ_NHSQ01000130.1 GCF_016653465.1 Thiocystis minor
TCCGGGGATCTTCCAGGGACGCAAAATGCTCAAGAAGGCTGGCTGACATGAGAAACTCCGATAGTCGTTTCTCGCGATCATCCGTCAACTACCCGAAAAACGGAATGTTTAAGCGCGCTCGCCCTGCCAACGGCAACCGAGTCATCCCGAAAAAAACCGTCTCAACCAACTCTGGTGCTGTCTTCCTGAAGCCCGCTGCCGTGTCGGCAGCCGAAGTGCGGGGGGAGGGGGGATCGCCATGGGCTCAAGGTTTGCGATGATGGCTTGCGGGCGACCACTGACCAGCAGATGCGCTTCCTCGGCACCGACCCAATGCTCGGCGGCGACTCGCCCTTCGTTCAGGAGCGGCGCGCGATGCCTGGTATCGTGCGCATCCGTGGCGAGGATATGCACCAGGCCATCGTCCAGGAAGCGCTCTGACCAATAGGTTGGGTTGCGTCCGAAACGACCGGTCAACGCACCCGCGGTCAGTTGGATCCAGGCACCGCTAATCACGGCGTCGGCAAACCAGTCATAATAATCGTCATTGAGCCAGGTGAGCCTTTCGGGGTGCGTGATCACCGGGATATAGCCCGCCGCCAGGACATCGAACAGCAGACTGGCGAAACCCGCGGGAGCCGTGTGGTGGGGCGGCTCGAAGAGGCAATAGCGGGAGCCGTGCAGTGTGGGCATGTGCCCCGAGCGAAGGCCGCTGACCATTTCCGGAACGATTTGTATGTCCGCGCCGTAGGTGATCTCAAGCGCAATGTCGGCATCCTGGAGTTCCCTTTGCAACTTCTCGACATGGCGCTTGATGGCTTCGCCGGTATTGTCGAAGAGCCCGGGATAAATGTGCGGGGTACAGGCGGTCATGGTGATGCCGTCAGCGACCGCAATGCGCGCCATTTCAAGCGCCGTTTCAAGATCTCTCGCGCCATCGTCGATGGCGGGGAGCAGATGGCAGTGAAGATCGATCATAGGTTCTGGCCAATGGATTCACAATCAGGGATGGTTGCCACGTCCTTGATAGAAAAAATCAAAGAGCACCTCGGAGAATCCAGGCGAGGTCGCCTATGTCTAAGTCTAGTCCCTGGAAGCGCCTGCCGATGTCAGAATGCAGGGGCGTCAGGAAGGCGAGGCGACCGTTCTTCTGCACCTGCTGACACTCAAATTTGGCTCCCCGAGCGACGCGGTGCGTCGGCGGGTTCAACGCGCCGATCCCGACACCCTGCTCGCGGTGAAGCTATCCGGAATGCCAATCGGGAACGACCCGCCCGAGTACCGCCGCCGCCGCCTCATCATTGCGATCGGCCAGCGTCTGGCGCAAATCCTTCAGGGCGGATCCGAGCCGATCCGCGTCAAGCGTCTCGGTCTGGCGCGCGATGTGGATGCGTGGGTGCGGCGTGTACGTTAAGCCCTCCGTGGGATAAAACAGCTCCTCGAACAGCTTCTCGCCGGGGCGAAGCCCCGTGTACTCGATCAGGATGTCGTCCCCCGGCTTGCGCCCCGACAGGCGAATCATCTGCTCGGCCAGATAGCGGATCTTCACCGGCTCCCCCATGTCGAGGACAAAGGTCTCTCCGCCCTCGCCGATCACCGCCGCTTGCATGATCAACTGACAGGCCTCCGGGATGGTCATGAAAAAGCGTTCGATGTCGGGATGGGTCACGGTCACCGGTCCGCCACGCTCGATCTGCTGCTGGAAGCGCGGTACCACGCTCCCGGTCGATCCCAAAACATTGCCGAAGCGGACCGTCATGAAGCGACAGGCGGAACGCGCCTGGATGTCCTGACACAGCAGCTCCGCGAAACGCTTGCTCGCGCCCATCACATTCGACGGATTGACCGCCTTGTCGGTCGAGATGAGGACGAAACGCTCGCAGCCCCAGGTGTCGGCTGCGGTGGCGATCGCCTGGGTGCCGATCACATTGTTGTGCAGCGCCGCCTGGATCTGGTCCTCCAGCAAGGGAACATGCTTATAGGCGGCGGCGTGGAAGACCACATCCGGCCGCAGCCGCTCAAAAAGATCGTTGACCGCGACGGCGTTGGTGACATCCAGCAGATGGCGGGTCAGGATCGTTGCATCCGGGCGATCCAGCAGCTCCGTCTCGATCCGGTAGAGGTTGTACTCGCTATGATCGAGCAAGATGAGCCGACGTGGCCCGCAGCGGCGTAGCTGACGACACAGCTCCGAGCCGATCGAGCCGCCCGCCCCGCTGACGAGCACCACGCGATCCGCCAGCCCGCGCCGGATCCCCTCCCAATCCAGGGTCACCTGCTCGCGCCCGAGCAGATCCTCGATCGAGACCGGCCGCAACTGCTTGACCGCCACCTGACCCGCCATCAGCTCCTGGATCTGAGGCACCGTGCGGAAGGGCCGCCCGGCGCGCTCGCAGAGCTCGACCAGCCGACGCATCTCCCCCGTGGAGGCGCTCGGGATCGCCAGGAGGACGACATCGATCCCGAAGGTCTCGACCAGCCGTGGAATATCCTGGGTCGCGCCACGGATCGGAACGCCATGCACCACCCCGCCCTGACGGTGTGGCTTGTCGTCCACGAAGGCCACCGGCACATAGCCCGAATGGCGATCCCGCAAGAGATCCCGAACCAGCATCTCGCCCGCGCGTCCGGCCCCGACGATCAAAACCCGCTGCCCGCCGCTGAAATCCAGACGCCGATCCTTCAGCCAGCGATACAGGAGGCGCGGCCCGGCCAGCAGCATGAGCTGAAAGATCACGAAGAGCGCCGGCAAGGATCGCGGAATATAGGCCATCCGGTTGAAGGCGAAGAGCAGGAACAAAAGCAGGGTGGTGCCGACCAGGACCGCCTGGGCGATCCGCGCCAGGTCGTCCATCGAGGCAAAGCGCCAGACCCCGCGATAGAGTCCGAAGGCCCAGTAGACCGAGCCGATCACCAGCACCACCAGCGGCAGGGTGTCGATCGCTTCCTCAATGAATTCCGGCGGCACATAGGCGAGATTGAAACGCATCCAATACGCCAGACCCCAGGCCGCCGGGATCATCAGCATGTCGTGCAGAAAGACCAGGAGGCGCGCGCGCGCACGCTGGAACCAAGCCTTTATCACGGTCGGCATTCGCCGGATGGCAGTAAGAGCATGTCAGTGGGGTTCGGATCGGATGGGTGATGGGGCATCGACAACGGGTATCGCTCGGTCAGTGTGGCGGGTTTTAGGTGATGTTCTGAAAACAATCGACCCACCCAACAGGAAGGAGGTGAATGGACAGGATTAACAGGATTTTCCAGGATGGACAGGATTTTGTAAAAAGCTGTTTTTAATCCTGTCCATTTTGAAGCCTTTGGCATGGGTATACACTTTTCCGGAAATCTCCTTAGTGGTCACGGCGTCATTGGACGATGCCGCGGAGTCCGCGGCGAAAGAGAAAGACAGACGGGTTACCAGACATCTGTCTGGCAACCCGGATGTTGTCCTCCGGCGCGGAGCCGGCAGGATTTCAGCGACTGTACTGTTAAGAAAGTGTCCATCAATACATTCCCGATTTGATCGGCGCACGACGGGCACACCCGAAACGAGGAGGGAATACCCGTTCGCAAGAGGTTGAAACGGTTACCCGACAACGGCTTCGATCATCGATCCGGCCAGTGTTTCGGGGGCGGGTATCCCACCCCGATGTCCCAGATTGCTTGAGGGCGCCAAATGCTTGCAGATGCGTCAATGTTCCCGTTGTCGTTGTCGTTGTCGTTGTCGTAATCGGGTCATCGACAACGACAACGACAACGACAACGAGCGATGGCCGAAACGATGATCGACGCCCCCGACAACTGACAACTGACAACGATGCGGTTCAGGAATCGGGAATTAGAAAATGGACAGTTTCTAAGTAACCTCCATCCTTGCATGCCTGTAACCAGCCTCGGTCGTCAGTGAGGTGGACGTCTCCTTCTCCGCCACGGATGGCGAGGCGACCTCGGAAAGCCTCGAGAGCGACCGGAAGGGTTGGGCGAGCGGCAGGACATAGAAAAAAATATCGTTCTTTTCGCACCATTCCCGCAGGCGCCGATCTTTATGCCGATTCGGCTCAAAACTCACCCAGAGCTGATCGATCCGATGGACGGCGTGCACCGTGTCGAGATCCCGCTCCGAGCCCAGGATTGGGTAGCCAGCGATGCTCCGGCCACTCAGGTCGCGATCGTTGTCATCCAGGAAGCCCACGACCCGTGCGTTGGAGAAGCCATCGCTCAGTAAATTGGCGAGGGCCACGCCGCGGTGTCCGGCGCCGTAAAGGGCAACCACGCACCTCGGATCCCCTTCGCGGGTCCGGTACTGCTCGGCGTCGTCCGGCGCGGTCATCAGACGCTTGCAGCGTTCGCCATACAGGATGCGCGCCGTGATCATCAGAATCAGGGTCATCAGGAAGGCGGTGGTGCCGATCCCGATCGACGCATTGCGCTCGAACGTCGTCAGCAATGCAAAATAAGCCAAGGACCAGCCCACGAATCCGGAAACCACCAGCCGGATGGTGTCGGTCAATGAGAAATGTCGCACCTTGCTGCGGTAATTGCCAGCGAGAACGATCGTCGGCAGGATCATCAGCGGCAACAGCCAAGTCCCAGTGATATACACATGCTGGTGATAACCGCTCGGCAGACCCTCGAAACGTAGCAGATTTGCGCTGAGCCAGGCCAATTGGATGAACATGAAATCCGCAACGAAAACTCTGCCGCTCAACCGCAGCATCCGTTGCCAGTCGATCACCCCAACGAGGCTGCACCAAAGACCCCGCGCGATCCACAGCGCATCCGAGATCACCGTGGCGCGGCTGAAATACTCGAGATCGTTGCGGGCCTTTTGCGGGAACAACTGTTGTCGGTAGAAGGTTTCCGGATCCTGATCCGGTGGATAGAGGCGCGATTCATTGCGAAACGCCACCTGATTGGGACCGAAGATGCCCGGTAGATAGTCATGCACCTGGGTAAAGGCGCCGGTGAAGAGATCCTTGAACTCGCGAGTCTCGGGACGCGGGCCGACAAACGACATGTCACCACGCAGGATGTTCCAAAGCTGCGGAAGCTCGTCGAGCTTGGTCCGTTCCAGAATGCGCCCCAGGCGGGTCATGCGCGCATCGGCGGCCACTGTCACCGCGGCGCCCTGAGTCCCCCAGTGATCAGGGAATTTGCGGAATTTATGCATCAGGAACAGCCGTCCGCCCAATCCCAGCCGCGGCTGCGAGAAGATGGCCTTGCCGGGCGAATCCAGCCGAACCAGCAGTGCAATCAGCGCCATCAAGGGCGCGCCGACGATCAGCCCGAGCAGGGCCAGCACGACATCCATCGTTCGCTTGAGAGATCGATTCATGGTCAATGCGCCCCCTGCATCGGCAGCTCGCCACGCTCGGCCAGCTCCTGCGCGCGCGCAAAGTCCTCCGGCCGCCCGATATCCATGAACTGCCCCACATGCCGATAGACCCGCGCGCCGCGGCCGTCATCCAGCATGCGATACATCAGATCGTCGAAACCATAGGGCACCCCCTTGGGGATGAGGTCCAGAATACTGGGCTCCATGCAATACACGCCCATGTTCGCCGCATAGCTCAATGTCGGTTTTTCGCGGAACGCGGAGACACAGCCGTCCTTTTCGTATTCGAACACGCCCATGTTGACGGGCACCAAGGTCTCCGTCACGGCGATCGTCAGCTCGTCGTCGTGCTCCCGGTGAAAGCGCAGCAGCGCCCGCAGATCCAGATCCGTGATCAGATCGCCGTTGAGCACCAGAAAGGTTTCGTCCAAATGGTCGCGCAAGAGATCCAGCGCACCCACGGTGCCCAGCGGCTCCTTCTCCTCGGTGTACTCGATGCGCATGTCCCAGCGGCTGCCGTCGCCGCATAAGACGCGCAGCAAATGGCCCAGGTACCCCGTCGTCACATGGACTTCATGCACTCCGTTGCGACGCAACCAGCGCAACAGAATCTCGATGACCGGCAACTCGCCAACCGGCATCATGGGTTTGGGAAGGATCAGCGTATAGGGCTTCAGTCGAGCGCCCCGGCCGCCAGCTTGAATCACTGCCTTCATGCGTTAGAACTCCTTGTGCGATGTGTCTACATCAATCTCGATTTTACCGAGGATAGCGCCGAAGAACGCAGCCACGTATCGGCGATGATCTCTAAGCGATTGTTAGTAAAGAGCATGGCATCCTGAATATTCGTCATCCAACTGATCGCCCGTCCCGTTTCAGACGAGGCAAGACGAACAGGATTTTTCAGGATGGACAGTGTTGTTCATCATCAGACCATCAGTCCGGCGGTACGCTCGATGGCAGCTTCACCAACCTTGCCTCGATCCATTCGCTGTTCGGCAGCTCGGCGCGCTGGAAGTTCCGAAAGAGCGCCAAGGAATGCATCGGGGTCCAGACCGGGCGCGTCATCACGCCCCGCGTATTGGTGTACTCCAGGATGAAATCCCGCTCGTCACGGTCGTCGGTGAGGAAGGCGTTGAGCCAATAGTTGGAGCTTGCTTCGGCGGGCTCGCGCACGAACTCGCGATACGTCTCGGCGAACCAGACCGCATAATACTCCGCCAGGGCGCGTTTGCGCTCAATGACATCCCGCAAAACCTCCATTTGGGCGCAGCCGAGGGCGGCATTGAGCGCCGGCAGCCGATAGTTGAAGCCCACCTCGTCATGGATGAAAAGATAGGGATGCGGCTGCTTGGCGGTCGTCGTCAGATGCTTCGCATGGCGTGCGAGGGCCTCGTCGTCGGTCAGGATCATGCCGCCCCCGCCGGTAGTGATGATCTTGTTGCCATTGAAACTGAGCGCCGCGATCCTGCCGAACAGCCCGGTATGCCGGCCCTGGTGCAAACTGCCCAGCGACTCAGCCGCATCCTCGATCAAGACCAGATTCCACGCCGCGCAGACGGCGGCGATACGGTCGATGCGCGCCGGATGACCGCAGGTATGCATCGGCACGCAGGCACGAATGACCCGACCGGTGTCCCGATTCCAGCACAGACCGTCGTCGCGCATCTCGGCGTGTTCGCTCAGAAAGGCGTCCAGGCTCTCGGGCGATAAGCCCAGGGTCGCTCGGTCGATGTCCACGAACACCGGATGGGCGCCGCAATAGCGGATCGCGTTGCAGGTCGCCACGAAGGTGATCGACTGCGTGATAACCTCTTCGTCGGAGCGCACGCCGCCCAGCAACAGCGCGGTATGCAGCGCCGCCGTGCCGTTGACGGTCGCCACCGCGAAGCGCGCGCCGGTGAAGGCACTGAGCGCCGCCTCGAACGCATCCACATGGCGTCCCACCGAGGACACAAACCCGCTGTCCAGCGCCTCCAGGACGTATTCGCGATCCCGCCCCACGAAGCGCGGCGCGTGCAGAGGGATAAAATCATCCGTGCGATAGCGCGCCCGGATCGTCGCGACCAGTCCTCGCGCGAAGTGCTCGGTCTCCTTGCTCATTTGCCTTCCAGTTCTTCGACGTGTGCTGTAGGGTTGTAGGGGCGACTTAAGTCGTCCCTACATCTTATCATCGAGATAGCGCCCCGTGTCCTTGTGATCGAAATCCGGCAACATGACATGGAATAACTCCACCAACGCCTCGCGTTCCCAACGTCCGCCGGACTTCAGGGTCTCGATTCGCCCCAGGAAGCGCTCCAGTCTGGCCGCGTCGAAGATCGGCTCGTTCTCGATGACCCCGAGACTCTCGAAACGGCGCATGTCCAGGGTTTCCCGGTCGGTATAAAACTCCTCGAAATCCTTCTCGCCGGTCGTGTCGCTCGCGAAGAAGCAGCAGGGCCATTGCTGGCGTGCCAGCCGCTCCTCGACACAGGCCCGCGCCTCCTCCTCGCTGGCGCAGGGATACGCATCATAGCCCCGGGCCGCCAGGTAGCGTTCGGCGATCTCGGCGAAAGTGATGAGATGCAACCGCTCGCTCAGTTTGGGGAAAAAGATGTCGCGGTTCTCCCCGAGCAGACAGGACATGAGACACAGCTCGCCCGACTCTTGCGGAGTGACAAAATAACGTCGCACGTCGTTGGGCGCCGCGAACGGCTGGCGTTTGGCGAAGCGCTGATTAAACCCGTGCAGCAGCGAGCCGTCGGAGAAGGCGACATTCGCGAAGCGCGCCGTGGAGATCGGCAGTTCCAGACTGGCGCGCATCAGGAACATCTCCATGATCCGCTTGCTGGCACCCATCATGTTGACCGGATTGGCCGCCTTGTCGGTCGAGACGCAGAAATACTTGCGCGCCCCGCCCGCCTGGGCCTGGGCCATGGTCGCGATGGTGTTGAGGATGTTGACATCCACCATCCGCATCAGGGTGAAGGGATCCTTCTCGCTGCGCACATGCTTGAGCGCGGACAGGTTCAGCACATAATCGTAGCCCCCGCTCCAGCGCATCAGCGCCGCGAATTCCACCGACCCGCAATCGATCGCGAAGGTGCGAAAGTCGCCATCGAGATAGCCGAGCGTGCTGCGCAGATCGCGCACCAGCTCGACCAGATTGTTCTCGCTGATATCGACCACATGCAGCGCGCGCGGGCGGCGCTTGAAGATCTCATGCACCACCGCCTGGCCGATCGAGCCGGCCCCGCCGATGACCAGAAACCGCCCCTGTGCCACACGCGCCGACAGCTCCGCCTCATGCGTGCCGATGTCGACATCGAACAACGGCCGGTCGCGACCAATCAAATCCAACATATTCATTCCTTAGGTTCCTCGCGACTGTATCACTGCCATTACGTTAAGGATGTTCCGTTCGCCCTGAGCCTTTCGGCTTCGCTCAGGATCAGGTTTTGCCCATTCTACGCCTGAAACCGTGCCGCCAAGTCACGCCATATGCGCACCCCTTGCCACCTATCAGTTTCTCCAAATCAGCAGGAACGCGCGCTCAGACCTGCGTAGCCAGGCCATCCTGGCCTGGTTTTCCAGGGCTGGAAGCCCTGGCTACGCACAACTGATGGGTGGTGAGGCGCGCACCCGGCAGAGAGACGCCACCGTCACCAGCGCGAAGGGTTTACCGAGTCCGAACGTGAGCGGCGTAACCCGCAGGCGTTCAAGCGATGGCTTGAATCCCTTTCTTCTTGATGAGGGTCAGGAGCCGAAGTGCCGGACCACCAGGTCGCTTAACGCCTCGCTTCCAGCCCGAGCACCAGTTTCGCCACCTTGCCGGCGAAAAACCGCTCGCTCCACAATTTCAGTCCGGCCTGCTCGGGTGCCGCCAGGAAAGGCGCCACATCCCGCGCGGCCACCGGCCAGTCGATCGCGCGAATGCCTTCGAGCAAGGCCGACTCCAACCAGATCCGATCCAGCTTCACGCCCTGCCTCTGCCCCTGCCACGGACCGTACTGATCGAGGGCGGCGGCGAGATGCGGAAGATTCGGTGTCGCGCCTTGGGCGACGTACCAGCCGAAATCGAACCAATCCCGACCCTTGAGGTAGGGACGGCAGAGGAGTGCATGCATGCAACAATCGCAGGCTGGTGCCACCCTGAAAGGCCGCGACCTCGAAAAAATCGGCACGCCAGAGAGCATAGAGCGCGACCTCCTGCAGGATCTCTTTCAGTGCCTGCTCTTCCTGCCGTGCATCGGTCGCGGCGTAGCCGGCGAGCCGCTGGCGCAGTAGATCGATCATGACGTCAGCTCCCGTTGCATGGCATCGATCAGGGTGCGCAAGCGTCGATGCCGATAGACCGGCCTCAAGGCGTCCAAATCATCGGCTCGCAACGCGGCCAAGCCGTCCGGGTCGATGCGCAGACTGTGCAGCAGATCCGCCAGTCCCGGCCAATCCGATCTGAACAGGCAACAGCGATCCAGCAGGGCGCGTAAGGGTCCGGCCACGAGTGCCGCCTGTCCGTCGAGTACGACCCGCTCGACACCTTCGAGAAAGTAGCCCGGATTCAGCGCCAGAGGCCAGAAAAGAAAGGTTCCAAGATCTTGAACCGTCATTTCGTCGCGCCGCCGACCCGGGACGACGGACAGCGTTGAGGGCACGGCTTCTGGAATCAAACCGTGGAAACTCAAGGCCGATTCCAGCGACACGTAGGATCCGGCCCGCAGAGCCTGCGCGACCACGAAGGGATGCGGCGCCGTGCCGGCCATGGCGGTGGCCAAGCGATAGCGCCCCCGCCGCAGCCGGATCAGCTCGCCGCGATGCAGGGCGCGATTGACCAGGTTGTAGCGGCGCTGTGCCGAGCCGCCGAGCAGACGCGCCAACTGGGATTCGCTGAGGATGCGCTCGCGCCAGCCCGCGGTGATGATGGCTTCGGTCAGGGTTTGCATGAAGTGCAAGATACTTTCATTGAATGAAAGTTTCCAGCACCCTTGATTGTCTCGGCGCATCGGCCCTGTCGGTGGTCGGTCGCGGTTGTCACCAGCACCAACCGCGGCCCAATCCCGAGCGCCTCCCGCACCTCCTCGCTCAGTGGCGCGCCGATGGTCTGTCTCATCGCTGGTTGCCTTGCGCATTGAGAGTTAACGGCTTCTGGGATGCTCCCACCCCAACGCCAACAACCCCAAATACTCATACCACGCCGTTTCGGTCTTGCGTAACTCTTCCGTCGACGGCACCCAGTCGCGCAGCCGTTCCCCGTTCGCGCGCCCGGCGCGACGATGCGTCGGCGCCGGAATCGGATCGAGTCCGACCGCGCGAAAATGCCGTACCGCCCGCGGCATATGCGAGGCCGAGGTCACCAGCACCAACCGCGGCCCGATCCCGAGCGCCTCCCGCACCGCATCGGCTTCCCCGGCGGTATCGACCGGCGTGTCCAACACCAGAATCCGCTCCCGCGGCACCCCCAAGGCCCGCGCCGCCTCTGCGTAGCCGAGCGCCACCGGCGCCACCTCGCCGCCGCGACTCGCCCCGCTCACCACCAGGCGCGCCTCCGGCAAGACACGCAGCAGGCGCACCCCCTCGAACAGTCGAATCGCCGAACTCTCTTCCAGTTGCGCGCTGATCGGCCACCGCGCATCCGGCCACCAGCCGCCGCCCAGCACCACCACCGCCGCAACCCCGTCAAGCCCGGTGGGATCGACGAGCGGCGGATGCCAATTTTCCAGCGGCGCCAACACCGCATCGGCCACCGGACGCCAGGAGGCGAGTAGCAGGCACAAGAGCGCGCCGGTCATCACACCCCAACCGCTCCGCCGTCGCCCGATCGCCAGCAGGATCAACCCGAGGATCAGCAGCCCGAGGAGGAGCGGAAAGGGTATCAGGAGGGTCGCGACGAGTGATTTGAGGTTGCCGTAAAGTGCGTGAATGGTCGTGACTCAAGGTTGCCGCTCCGGACCGAAGTGGGCGACTGAAGTCGCCCCTACGCGATATCCCCCGCGGTACAGGTCTGAACATACACGGTCGAGGATGCCCCTTGATGCAGCGCGATCTCAGCCCTCGGCTCGGCCCCCATCCGTCGATAAAAACGATGCGCCTGCGCAAGCTCCGCGCCCACGACGATTTTGAACGCAGCCTGTTGTCGATCCGCGAAAAAACGCACTAATCCCGCATACAGCGACTCGGCATGCCCCCGACCACGGTAAGACGGCAAGACAGCCAGACTCAGCAATTCCGCTTCCGGCAAGGAGACGGAATCCGCTCCCGCTCCCCGGCTATAGCGCAAAATCTCGATGATTCGCCACAGCCGGGTCGGAATCAGCAGCGACGGGGCAAGCGCCACGAACAACGCCGGCCAGCGGCGCAGCAAACCGCGATACACCTGTTTCAGGTTCAACGTACCCGCGATAAATCCGCACACCGCGCCGTCTTCATACGCGACAATCAGCGCGCTCTCGGGGTTTTCGTTGATCGCCTGATACAGCAGGCTCAAGAATCCCGGACCCAGGGTCGATAGAAATCCTTGTTCGATGGTCCGCGCGTGAAGATCCGCCACGGCTCGGCAGATCGAACGACGATCCTGATCAGGCATTCCTCCCGTCCTCCCGCTCCAGATTCATCGCCGCCATGATCACGGCATTAACCTTATGCACATCGTACTCCTCTCGCGTGATCGTCAGTTTCGTCGGGTGGATCAGCGAAGCGCATCCACCGCCAGCCCGCAGATCATAGCAAGCTCGCAGGTGGATGCGGCGCGACCAACATCCGGGGATTCTCTGACGACACCAGCCACGCGCCTGATCCACCCTACTGGCCCAATACCATGAGCGGTTGATGAAATGCAGCGCATCCACCAAAAGCAATCAAACAACACCGGACTCCCAATCTTCGAATCGCAGTCCTCGGACTCGCTTGAATTCGTCGATATTGTGCGTCACGAGCGTGAAATGATGCGCGAGAGCAATCGCGGCTATCTGCAGGTCATAAGGACCGATTGGCGTACCGCCACGCTGGAGTTCGGCGCGAATTTTGCCAAATTCACGCGCCGCCGCACCATCGAACGGCAAAGAACAGAAATGTCGATACAAGTCATCCAATACCGCGAGGTTCGCCTCCATGCGTTGACTCTTGTAGGCGCCGAAGAAAAGTTCCGCCTTCACGACATCGCATCGATAAATATCGGACGCCGGATGCGCGCGCATCACTTGTTTAACAGGTGATGGCCTCGGGTTCAGATAGGCAATCCAGACGTTCGTGTCTGGGAGCCACATCACTCGATCTCCTGACGTTGTTCGTACTCACCTTGGTCCTCACGCAACAGCTCGCCATGCCAAGCACCGGCTGTGCGTTCAAAAAGTCCCTCTGGCCAATCAGATTTTAGTGAAACGTTTGGTGTGTCGGTTTCCTCAAGCTCCAGAAAGACGACTTCGACGTGCCGACGGTGTAAATCCTCTGGGATTTCGATCATCGGCGGAAGACTGTCATAGATTTGTCGCAATGCTCTCATGAAGATTCATCCCTTTGGCTATCACCCGACATCGGGCTTGATCAATTTTCGAGTTTCGTCGGGTGGATCAGCGAAGCGCATCCACCGCCAGCTCGCAGACCATGGCAAGGATCTTTCATCGATCGCCTGATACCACGGGCTCAAGAATCTCGGACCCAGGGTCGATAGAAATCGATAGAAATCCTTGCTCGATGGTCCGCGCGTGAAGAGCCGCCACGGCTCGGCAGATCGAACGACGATTCTGATCAGGCATCCTTCCTGCCCGGCTAAACAGATTTTTCAATGGTGAGACAGGACTTGACTTAACCGCTGCGCAACCGATTCACTGAGAAGAACCGGCTCAAAGCAGTTTTCAGGATAGAGATAATCCTCTCCCGATTCATCAATGACTCTAACCATGCCATGCCCAGCATGCATTTCCACCACTTCATAAAGACGCCCGACATGAATATCGTCGCCGGAGAGATCACCTAAATCGTCTTTTTGCAGGCACACCACAAAATTCATCGCCATCTCTTTACCTTAATTTTGACCTTTCCAATACCATGAGCCTCATACCAGTGAAGCTCCGCACTTGCCGGAGGGCCATCTCCGATCCGCAGCATGGCAATGCCTTTTTTCTTTTTCCAGTTTCGTCGGGTGGATCAGCGAAGCGCATCCACCCAAAGCCTCACTGCCATTAAGTTAAGGATTTTCCGTTCGCCCTGAGCTTGTCGAAGGGCGGGCGGAAAATCCTAAGCCTCTGAGCGTTAAGCCGTTCATGGTTCGATGGCCTCACCACGAACGGCTTAACTTAATGGCAGTGACCCAAAGCCTCCATCAAACAGGCTAGTGCTTCGCTGCCCAAGTTCCGAGACCGGGGCATCCTCGTTGTCGTTGTCGTCATCGAATATTCGTCATGTCGAGACCGCGATCACGATCACGACAACGACAACGACAACGACAACGATCTGAGTTTCGTCGGGTGGATCAGCGAAGTTTCGTCAGGTGGATAAGCGAAGCGCATCCACCACAACGTCCGATCAGCCGCCCGTTGTCTGGTGGAGGCGGCGCGGCCAGCATCGGTGGATTTCCGACGCCATCGGTCACGCGCCTGATCCCCCCGACAAAACGCGAGAGCGCTCACCCGTTTTCCTCCACGGCCGCGTGCAGCCGCGCCAGCCAGGCGCGGTCATCCGGACAATCGAGCAACGCTTCGCCAAGATCCTCGAACACCTCCGGTTGCGCGATCCGCTCCAGTAACGGGGTACTCTGGATCGCCACGCCTTCGCCGAAGCGACGGCGGATGAGCCGCCGCAGCATCCGCCGTTCCGAGTGCAAGCCCTCTTGCAAGCCTTCTTGTCGACCTGCTTGCAGCCCTTCCTGTTTCCATTGTTGGGTCCAGTCGAGTACGCGGTCAGTCAACATGATACGGATCTCCTCCAGGTTACCGAGTTCAGGAAATTGGACCGTCGGCAGACGGGTTTTGAGGAAGGCTTCGCGCAACCAGAGCACGAAAGAACGTCGTAGCTCCACCTGCTCCGGATCGCCTAACCAGTCGGCCAGCGCGCTCAGTACCTCGCGCACCGGCTCCGGACCCCGGCTGTTCTCCAGACGAAACAAGGCCGCCGCCAGATTGCGCTGGGTCGCCAGCTCGGCGTCGGCATAAGCGCCTTCGTCGATCAGCAGATAGCGCAAGCGGGGCTGGTAGGCGTCCAGCCCGGCTGGCGCGGGTTCGATCAGATCGGCCAGGTCGGTGGGGGCGGTCCAGCGTCGCCGCCCATGATAGAGAACGATGGGCAGCACCGGCGGTAAGCGCCGGCGACGCCCGAGTTGTCGACCCCGGATCAGATCCTGATAGAGCAGATCGAGATAGGTGGACAGCCGCGCCGCCATGAACGGATGGACCCCGGACTGGAATTCAAGCAGCACATAGACGTAGAGCCAGTCCGGTCCCCAGCGCAGCCGCCAGAGGACATCGTTGCGCCGTTGCTGGAGCCGGTCATCGACGAACTCGCCGCGATAGGTTTCCAGGCTGGCGAAATCCAGATCGGCGATCCAGGGTTCATGGACGAACCCCACCAGCAGATCGCGGATCATCTCCGGGTGCGAGAACAGGCGTTTATCGCCGGAATCGTGGATGGTCATTCTGTTTTTCCCTGGGTACCGAGAGCGATCAACGTGTCGCCAGCGTCCGCGGATGGGCACGTTGCGTCGGGTGGATCAGCGGTTCGGTGGATGCGGCGCGACCAACACCGGGGATGTTCTGACGACACCGGCCACGCGCCTGATCCACCCGACAAAACTTCAGAAAAACACATCCGACGGGACGTCGAAATGATCGGATAAAGCGCGGTTCGTTCCCATCGCATCCCCGACGTTTTGAATTATGATCTGAACATCCTGGTTGTGCATCTTGAGGCGAAATCCATATGCAGATGATCGACATCACCGAATTACGCAGCCATCTGCCAGATTACATCGCCCGTGCGGCAGCCGGCGAGGAGATCATGGTGACGCGACGGGGCGAAGCGGTCGTCCGGTTGATGCCTGTCAAGGATCGCCGAGCAGCGGCGAAGGAGCAGCTTGCGCGCTTGAGTGCCGGCGCACTGGTTGGTGACGTGGTTAGCCCGGTCGAGGCGGATTGGAGCGCCGCCCAGTGATCATCCTGCTGGACACTTGCACCCTGATCGACGATGCACTGACACCGGAGCGTCTCAGCTCCGCCGCTGTCGACGCCTTACTCCAGGGTGAATCGGCAGGCACCTTAGCCTGCTGCGATATCAGCCTGTGGGAGATCGCGATGCTGATCACGAAGGGCCGGCTGAGTCCGGGCACCGATGCCCAGACTTTCTGCCAGCTCGCGCTAGACGCCCGCGGCACGCGCGTCTTGCCCATCACGCCGGCCATTGCGGCTAGGTCCGTCGCCATCGATCTGCCCCACGCCGATCCAGCCGATCGATTGATCGCGGCAACGACCCTGGAGCACCACGCAATCCTCGTGACCATCGATCAGAAACTGCGGGATTTCACGCTCCTCGCCACGATTTGGTAAATTTAGAGGGTGGCTCAGCGCAGCGCATCCGCCGCAACGCCCGACCAGCCCCCCGCGGTCCGGTGGAGGCGGCGCGGGCGAATCCTGACGCCATCTGAAAAGCCCGGCCACGCGCCTGATCCACCCGACAAAACTTCAGAAAAACACATCCGACGGCACGTCGAAACGATCGGATAAAGCGCGGATATGATGAATGTCGAGTTGACGTTGACCGCGAAGAATCTCGCTGATGAGGGACGGTGGACCGACCTCGGGCAAATCCGCCTCGGTTAATTCATGCTCCAGCATCAGATAGCGCAGGACGTCCACACCGCGGCCTTTTGGGATGGGTCGGCGTGTCTCGTCATAGGCTTCGATCAGGTCACCCATGTGCGAGGCGAGGCTGGCGAGCGGGTGGTTCTCATCGTCGCGAACGAGGGCAAGCAGCTCGTCCAACGCTTCGGCGAGTTCGTCATCGTCATCCTCGTTGGCTGGCTTCCTGAGCAACGGGGCTACATAGCGCCAGTGCTCGCTGGCTTGTTTAACGAGCGTGGACATCGCTATTCCCTCCAGTTGCCTTTGTCGTAATCAATATGGTCCAACACAGATCGAATGTAGAGCTTTTGCGCCCGATACTGCACCACGGCAATCAAACGTAGCTTGTGACCGCCAATATCGAAGACATGCAGCGGGCCAACCTTGTCAACCGCCGGGAACAGGCGCTTCATCTCGGCAAAATCCTGCGGCGCATACGCTTTGGCTAACCGACGAACGCACTCCGGTACGAAAACGCCCTGTGCCAGATTCAGGCGTAACCGCTTGGCCCCTCCCCAGCGGAAGGGCCGAACGCATGCCAGAAAGCCGTCCGTCTCTCGGCATCAAGAACCCCCGTCCGACCGCGCAGACGCCGATCACGCGCGGACAGCCTGACGCCTTCCCCCCGTCAACCCAACCCCATCGCCGCCATGATCACGGCATTGACCTTATGCACATCGTATTTCTCCCGCGCGATCATCAGACTCTCCCGCCCCATCCGTTCAGCCAAGGAGGGATCGAGGATGAACCGCTCCAGCGCCGTCTCCAGCGCCGCGTCGTCGCGCACCGGCACCAGAAAGCCATTCACCCCGTCGATCACGGTCTCGCGGCACCCCGGCGCATCGGTGGTGACGATCGGTCGCCCCATCGCCATCGCCTCCAGGATCGTGCGTGGCGTGCCTTCGCGATAGAAAGACGGCAGCACATAGACCCGCGCCGCCGCAAAGGCCGGGCGCACGTCGTCGAGCTCACCGAGATACTCGATGGTTCCGTCCGCCTGCCAGGCCGCCAGCTCCGCCGCGCCGATACTCATCGGATTCGGGTCCAGCTCACCGGCCAGGAGAAAGCGCGCCTGCGGATAGCGCGCCTTGAGCCGTCGCGCCGCGCGTTGGTACTCGCGCAGACCCTTGTCGACGAGCAGGCGCGCGATCAGGAGAAAGACCGGTTCATCTGGCAAGGGACAGGGCGGATAGGCGGCCAAATCCACCCCGGAGCCGTTGATCAGCGTCACCGGCAGGGTTGGCGGGACCAGACCCGACGCGACAAAGAGATCGCGGTCATCCGGATTCTGAAACAGCACCCCAGCCGCGCGTCGGAGCGCCATCCAGTAAAGCCCCTGCACGATTGCCCCGATCAACCGCTGCCGCCGCGACAGCCCGCCGAAGCCATAACCCAGCCCCGTAATCATGGCATGCACCGGCGGATATCCGGATCCGCGCGCGGCGAGACAGGCATAAATGACTGGCTTGGCGGTATAGGCGAGGACGCAGTCCGGCCGCTCCTCCCGGAACAGCCGTCGCAGCGCCCGGAGGGTTTGCAGATCGCCCCAAGGGTTGAGGCCGGCTCGGGCCAACGGGATGTGACGGTAGCGCACGCCCAGCTCGGTAAGCCCGGTGCGTACATCGGGCGGCGCATCCGGGGCGCAGGCGATGACGTCATGGCCGTGCTCAACCAAGGTCTTGAGCAGTGGGCCGCGAAAGTTAAGCAGCGAGCGAGCGAGGCCGCCGATGACGATGATGCGTATGCATGAAAGTCTCCTCAAGGAATTCTCCGATACCCTCAAGGGGTTTGTATTTTCCCCGACCACCGGCCAGCAGAAAGTAGATGTAGGCACCAGCCCGGATAGATCATCTCAAGCGGGACTACTCGCCACCTGATGTCTCGCCAATTGTCAGGATAGCTGCACGGCGTGGTGACGAGGGTCTGAATCCCGACATTCCATAAGATCTCGATGACACGGCGTAAGCCGGCCTGTCAAAAACGCTTCCGCATGGAACGTATGGATCGCGCAAAGATTCTGATTCAGTAAAGTGACCGATATAAAAACAGGTGTTTTTCAGCAAATGCTTCGACACTAAAATTCAACACTTGCTTACCTCCCATTTCAATAAAAAATTGTCTGTTTGATTGGGCTTCAACAATTTTTAAAGCCAAATCTTTAGGGTCATGTTGCTTAAAGAAAACCCCGGCAGTGCCGACGACTTCCGATAACCCATCGATATTTGAAGTCACTACGGGCAACCCTGCCGCCATTGCTTCAGCAGCAACGAGGCCAAAACCTTCCCAATGGGCAGAATGGACATACACGTCACATGCTTTCATAATTTCAGCAACATCTTTGCGAAATCCTAAAAAGTGCACACGATCCTTTACAAGAGCCGTCGCTTTAGATCTTAGTATGCCTTCTCTTTCACCGCCCCCTACGAGTAACAAATGATATTTCTTCGGTAACAGTTTAAGTGCTTCAATGATTGTATCTTGATCTTTGCTTTTTCTGAACGAGGCAACCATTAACAAGATTACAAGCTCAGATCGCTCAGCCGTAAATAAATTTGAAATTTGAGCGCTTTTAGCGTTAGAAAAATGATTTATATCTATTCCGTTATGGATAACAAAAACTTTCTTTTCAATCAAAGGAAGCCAAGTGCAAAGCGATTTTTTTACGCCTCGACTTATGGCCAAAATGGCATCGTATCTATTATAAACAAACCAATCAATAATACGAAAAAAGCGGCGATCTCTTCTTCTGTTGTGCGTGTTATGTTCCGTAAATATTAACTTGCCTTTATATTGAAATAGTCGCGCGCATAAACTCACCCAATAAGATGCAGGAAACAAATGTACATGAATAATGTCATATTCATCTAAACAACGTTTGATTTTCCATAAAATCTTAATGTCAAAATTACTTTTCGCAAGGACATTGACATTGATGCCTAGGCGGCACAACTTATTCGAATATACATCACTATTTAAACTTAGAACTAAAACATCAATTTCCAAATCATTTTTTTTTAAATAACTAGCTAGCTCATACACAAGCTTTTCAGCTCCGCCGTATGATAAAGAGTTTATAACTTGCAATACCTTCATTACTTTAATACCTAAGATGGTTTTTTTCGAAAATCACTACCGACGCGTAGGTTTAACGAGGATGTCCCGACTTAGTAAAGTCGTACTGCGTTTTACTATGCATCCTTAAACCTTCGTCCGTATACATAACCTGATTTGACAGGGCAATGCTTATTGATAAACGGCGCGGTTACATCACATGCTCGGATGAACGGCTTTCCATAAACGTAAAGGTAAGTACCTCAACAGAATCAAGAGTGGCGAATAAAAATATTGACTTCAATTCAGTGTTTTAAAAAATCTTTAAAAATTAATATTTTATATTAATGATTTATTTATAAGCAATGAATTAGTTCCTACAAACGATTGTAATGAAGTACTTAAGTACCTCAACAGAATAAAGAGTGGCGAATAAAAATATTGACTTCAATTCATTTTTTAAAAAATCTCCTCAGTACAGTACATATCTCATTAAACATTTGATATATAAGAATCTCGCTTAAAGCCACGATCACCCGGAGATTCGATGTCCGAGATCCAATCCGTCAAGCTGTTGCGCAACCTGCTGAGCGTCCAC
>NZ_NHSQ01000131.1 GCF_016653465.1 Thiocystis minor
GCAGTCGAAAAAAGAATCGAGCAAATGCGGGTCAGGCATGAGCAAAGACGCAAGGATATCGAACGCCATTACAAGCTGACTGCAACAGGATAGTCAATATGCCTGAATGCAAAGTGACAAAGTAGAACTACCCAGCTTCGGGGATAAGTTATTAGGTATATTCTTTATTAAATGGAGAAATGATATGCACAGATGGCAATTAGTGATCCCATTGTTTTTTATGTCTTATGTGGCGTATGGCTCCTCACTCTATAAATGCAAAGATGAGAATGGTGTCGTTACTTTCAGCGATAAGAAATGTGGCGACAAAGCGCAAGAAGCATATCGCCGAACGAAAGAAGGTGATATGCAAAGTCTATTTGAGCGAGGCGATTTCGATCAAGCCAAAGAGTTTGCCATCTACAATGGGCTTACAAAACAGTATGATGTGCTAGTCGAGCAATACAATAGAAATTCAGAAGTTCAACGCGAAAATCAAAGACGTCAAGCTGAAGCTTTAGCACGCCAACAAGAGGCGAGCCGCCAAAACGAGATGGTGTGGCGGTTGCGCAATATGGAGAGTGGCATGTCAAGTATGAAGCGTGATATGTCAAACATGGAATGGGATCTTCACCGTGCGGAACGGCAACGCGAAGACCTAGAGGGCAAGCTGGAATCGCTGAGGTGAGGTTATTGATATATACTCGTTTCATAGCTTTTTTGCGATTTCCTACCCTGTATATTGCTTTTTATTCAGTGAGTTATATTGATAGCGATCAACTATCGATGAATGAAGCAAGTATAGGTATCCAATGTGATATCCCATACAGAACCCTTCGATAGAGCCCCGAAAATACAGCGCTAATCAAAGGGGGCAGTCTTGGTATCACGTAAGACGGCTATACCGTATAGGTTGGGTTGCCGCTGTTGGCAACCCAACATTCGCAAAATGGCTAAAGCGGTTCAAGAGAGCCCGCGTAGGGCGGAACGCGATAGCGGTTCCGCCATTTTGCGATGACGGCGCTACGGGCTACGGGCTTTCAGCGTGCCGCCGCCCGCTTCGGTCTATGCGTGTCGCAACCCGGCCCGTTCCTGCAGGAATTCTTACGAGGTACTCGCTCATGAGCGAACTCAGCACCTATCCCCTGCGCCTGCCCCGCTCCATCCGTGCCGGCGTCAAGCGTGTGAGCAAGCGCGGCTGGGATAACGAGAGTGAACCCCAGCATCCACCATTGTGGTGCTGGGGCTCATTGCTCACCCAAACGACTAAACTGTCAGTCGCAGTTCCGGGCGTAGCCAAGTAGGGTATGCAATCGGCGTCCACTTCCATCGCAAATCCTCCGCGCATCGAACGCCGATTTCATACCTTCAGCGCTGACGAAGAGCCCGAACGAATCACCTTTGGCGCGAACCGCCACAACACAACGCCCGATGAATCCGCCAATCTTCCACGTTATGAACATCGGCGCGGGCGGCCTCTCTGTCATGCCCGCGCCCTACGCGCCCTGGCTGCGCCCACACATCGGCGAACTCTGGGAGCTGGGCGTGACCAAGGTACTCTCGTTATTGGAGGAGGCGGAGGAAGCCGAGTTGCACTTGCAGGCGGAGCGCCAAGTCTGCGCGGCACACCACCTCGCCTTCGAGCGTTTCCCCATCCGCGACATGGACGTGCCGGAGCTGGCCGCGCTGGCGATCCTCGTCGCGCGACTCCTGGACGAGATCCGGGCCGGGTACACCTAGCCGTGCATTGCCGGGGCGGCATCGGGCGCACCGGTCTGGTGGCCAGTTGCCTGCTGGTCGCCAGCGGGATGGAACCGGAGCCTGCCATGCGCCTGATTTCGCTGAAACGCACGATCCCGGTGCCCGAGACGCCGACACAACGCGCCTTCGTTTTCGCCTATGGCGGTTCCCGGCCATGAGCCGGCAGACTGCCGATTTGGCAGAGCGGCTGAGGTGAACCGGGGTCAATCGGCAGAACCTCCTGTCGGAGTTTCGCCCTACGCGGGCGGCTGGACGGTGCGGGTGGCTCATTCACCCACGCGCCGTAACAGCGTTTCGATCACCTTGGCCGAAATCCGAAAATCGGAGGCGTGCAAGCGCGCAAAGACCTCCCGCGCCGATGGAATCAAGCCTTTTGATTTGGCCATGCCAATCACCGCCGCCGTGCCGGCCACGCGCAAGCCGTGCTCGCTCGCGATCGCCCGGCCCGCCCTTTCGTCCATCAGCACAAGCACCGGCTCCACGCTCGCCAAGGCAAGACGAATGCATGCCGCTTCGCCTTCGTCGAGATCGGGCAACGCGGGGCTGGTTGGCGTCGGCCCGCGCACCCTCAGCCATCCGGCATCGAGCGCGGCCAGAATCGCTTGCTCATCCGGCAAGCCCTTCCGCGGTAACACCTCGGACTGAACCTCGGACGGCATCCAGACCTCGCCGAAGAGCGCACGCAGCCAAGACAAACCTTCGACCCGCGCCAGCCCAATCAAGGGACTGGCATCGATCAGGACGAGGCGAGCCATTCGTCGAGGGTCTCCAGATCGCGGTCGGCGTCTTCCTCGGCAAGATTGAGCACGGGAATTCCCGCGCGCGACAGGTGCGTGATGAACTGACTCAGCGGCATCTCCGCCAGTCGCGCCGCCCGCGCCAAGGACAGATTCCCGTCGCGAAACAAGGCCGTCGCCAAGGCTGGCTTGACGCCCTTGGCGTCGAGCACGCCCGCCAGCTCGACCCCGACCATCAGCGCATCCGGCCGATCGCGGTTCAGTACCACGACGACCTCACGGCGAGCCTGGCGCAACGCCTCGCTCGGATTGTTCTTCAGGCCGCTCACATTCACCGTTTGCATAGGCATCCTTCATGGGATGATTCGATAGGCATGATGATAGCAGCACCAAGGGCGTTGGGTTGAGCGATCGTGAAATCCGCAACGACGACGTGGAATTTGTTGGGATTCACGTTGTTCATCCCAGCCTTGCTTAGGGAGGAACTGACGGTATCCGGCAGTCCCAGCACCTTGCCCCAGAACAGGTCATCGCGTTCGTCGAATTCAATACGGGCCGAATAGCCTCGATAGGTCATGCTGTTCATGGGGTCACTCCAAGGGTTTCGGGCCAGCGGCGGATCTCCTCGACCTGATAGCGCTTGGCATCCTTGCCGGGATGCGGGCGATGCGCGTTCTTCACTCCACCCCTCAAGCGCAAGGACACGCGCGCGCCGGCTCCCTCCCGCACCGTTCCGCCGAGCGCCACGATCAGCGCTTCGATATCGGTGAAACGGATCGAAGGACTGGCTTGGAGTTTGGCTGACTTTCAGTCAGCGCTTATTTCGTCTCGCCGATGCCCGCGTCCTCTCCAGTCGCTTGGCGCAGCAGTGCCAGGCCACGCTCGGCTCGGGACTGCACACCCGCAGTTCGGGAAAGCGCCGTTCCATGCGGGCCAGATCGCGCAGGTTGCGCGTGACGAGGTAACGCGACTGACCGGCAATCGCCAACTCGATCAGATGATTGTCGCCCTCGTCCGTGAGATTGGGGCGCCAACCAAAGTAGATCGGCGTCCACTCGCATATCCCCAGGAAGATGTCCAAGAGGCGGGCCTGGGCAATGGGTATCTGTTCCATGTTCGGTCGCGATCTGACTAACATAGTCAGACTCTAGCCGATCTGTCCCAACTCGCGCATCAACCGCCAAGGAGTTGACCGCATGACCACGTCCTACCGCCTCATCGCCTCGCCCGACACCTGGATCGAGGGCGACGCCCTGCGCCAACTGGAGCAGACCGCTGCCTTGCCGGGGATGCGCGTGGCGGTGGGACTGCCCGATCTGCATCCGGGCAAGGGTTATCCCATCGGCGCGGCCTTTTTGAGCGAGCGGATCTATCCGGCGCTGGTCGGCAATGACATCGGCTGCGGCATGGCGCTGTGGCAGACGGATCTGTCGCGGCGCAAGTTCAAGCCCGAGCGGGCGGCGGAGCGTTTGCAGGGACTCGAAGCGCCCTGGGAGGGCGAACTGGACGACTGGCGCGCTGAGTTTGATTTGGAGCCGACCGCCTTCGATGCCTCGCTTGGCACTATCGGTGGCGGCAATCATTTCGCCGAACTGCAGAGTGTTGAAACGGTGATGGATCCAGCGACCCTGGCGGCGCTCGGCATCGAGACCGATCACCTGCTGCTGCTGGTCCACAGCGGTTCGCGCGGGCTGGGCGAGTCCATTCTGCGCGGAATCGTCGATCGACATGGTCATCAGGGCCTCGATCCGACCAGCCCCGAGGCAACGGACTATCTGTGCCAGCATGATCGGGCGCTCCGCTGGGCGGAGGCCAATCGTGGGCTGATCGCGCAACGGCTGTTCGAGGCCCTGAACGTCACCGGCGAGCGGCGGCTGGATGTCTGGCACAACCTCGTGCGGCCCGTGGACTGGCACGGAGAACGGCTGTGGCTGCATCGCAAGGGTGCCGCTCCGGCGGATCGCGGGTCGGTCGTCATTCCGGGATCGCGCGGCAGTCTCTCCTATCTGGTGCAACCGCTGGGGGACAGCGCGCACAGCCTGCACTCGCTCGCCCATGGCGCCGGGCGCAAATGGAAGCGCGGCGAGGCACGGGGTCGCCTGAGCAGTCGGCAACGCCCGGAGGATCTGGTGACGACGGCGCTCGGCGGACGGGTGATCTGCGAGGACAAGGAACTGCTCTATGACGAGGCGCCGGAAAACTATAAAGGTATCGAGCGCGTGGTGGCGGATCTGGTCGAGGCCGGTCTGATGACGATCATCGCCACCCTGCGTCCGCGGCTGACCTACAAGGTCCGTCGTCCGGCCCAGCGGCAACCCGGATTCCGCAAACCGCAACGCGGCCGGTCATGAGC
>NZ_NHSQ01000132.1:0-90535 GCF_016653465.1 Thiocystis minor
CATCAAGCCCATGCTATCGGTTCCGGAATTCGCTGGGCGAGGACGAAAGCCAACCAAACTTCAAGCTGATCGCGACCCCACTCAAGTGAGATGGTATGCCAAACATCTCCATCCTTTCCAATGGAGCACAATTGCCGTTCGCAATGGGACCAAAGGGCCGATCACGCTGTCCGTTCATACCGCTCCCGTGTGGGTCTGGGATGGCGAGTCGGAGCGCGTGACCGAGCGGGTATTGGTCATCAGCCGAAATCACGCGGACAACAAGATCAAATACTCACTCAGTAATGTTGATGATCGGAGCACCCCGATCGAAAGACTGGCCTACATGCAAGCACAGCGCTATTGGGTTGAACGGGCATTTCAAGAAGCCAAAAGCGAATTGGGGATGTCAGATTATCAAGTCAGAAAATGGAATGCCTGGCACCATCACATGGCACTGGTGATGTTGTCGTTGTCCTTTGTTGTTAAAGAGCGCATATTGCACAAAGCTGACTATCCGCTGGTGAGTTGCCGCGATATTCGGCTTCTCATTATCGCATTACTACTCAAAAATCCGGATGCAGTCGAAAAAAGAATCGAGCAAATGCGGGTCAGGCATGAGCAAAGACGCAAGGATATCGAACGCCATTACAAGCTGACTGCAACAGGATAGTCAATATGCCTGAATGCAAAGTGACAAAGTAGAAGTAGACAGAAACTAGGAAGCTAGAAACAGCGCTGTCAGAGACAGCGACTTGAAACGCAGGAATTAGGGACTAGGAGGTTTGGAACGAAGGGACTAAGAAGCTAGAACAGTGGCTTGAACGCTGGTATTAGGAACGACTCTATCGATTGATAGAGGGCTTGGCAGCCTGTATTGCGAGACGAGGTACTTTGAGGAATAGGATTCTACGCCGATTCATGCGTAGTATACACTACTTTTATAAGTTATTTTTCATGTGGCGAATGAGTCAATCATTTGACGATGGCGGCAAAACTGTATCCAGGTGTGGCTTGGAAACTCACCCAGTATTTGATCGCTTTGTTGGATGGGTGTTTAAAACCACCCACGATGCCTCTCGGTTGACAGGGTGGGTTTGAAACCCACCCTGCAACGCATTCTGCCGTGCCGATTAACTCGCCAGTGCGAGTTTTTCTTCGACCGAGTAATGGGTTGTGCCATGGATTTTCCGTGTCGTCAGCGTGTAGCCATCAATGTTCCGACCTACGAGCCGCTTGAGTGAGATGCCAATCGAGTTGACGTTACTCCAGCCTTTCTGCGGTGGATGCCCGCTCAGATAATCGGCGTACATTTCTTTCAGTCGCTCGCTTTCTTGATGGCTGGATGCCGCTTGGAGCGTGACGGAGGTTTCCCCTTTTCTCACCAAATCCTGTGCTCGAAATGCCTTGCCGATACCAAATCCGTGGATCAGGCCGAGCATCCAAGAGAACATCTGCTCATAGTCTGGCGACTGTTCACGTAAATCGTCGAACTTGGTAACAGGATCAGTAACCCCGGCACGGAGCAAAGGCCAACGGACCATCTCATCCCATTGATGGAATCCGGATGGCCGTGCCTCCATCTCTACCTCACGGTGTCCATGCAAGATCGAGAGTGCGGCCTGCATCCAGCGCGTTCGATGGTTCAAGACGTGGCTGATGACATGAGGATGCGTGAAGCGTCGTTGTTCTGGGCGCGCGTCCTGAGATGTCAGGCGCACTTCCAGTAAGCGCCGACTGAGATCCATGTCGGTTGTGATGTTGTTGCCAGTGATCAGGAACGTGGCGTTGGTAGGCAGCGCTGCCATTTTCGAGAAACCCAGAATCCGGCCTGTGTGCGTCGGAGAGGTGATCGCTTTCGCTAAGACCGGACTCGAAATCTTGTGTGCATCGGGGATGTTGTCGAAACACACGATAGGCACGGACGCGATCAGCATGGCGGTTAATTCTTTGTTCTGCTCTGCCACGTTCTCCGACATCGACGCTACAGGTAGATCATGGCCCGTCACCAACAGATGAATCATCCTCGCAAGCGTTGTTTTTCCACTCCCTTGCGTACTGGCGTTGATCATAAAGCCTGGGGCCATATCCAGAGTCTTGCGCTCAATCACGGTTAAGACGAGAGCTAGCGCCGCCGCTGCATCCGTCTCTGTGGCAAACTCGAACTCGCCAAGCATCTCCTCGCGCAGAATATGGACACCTTCCTCTGGCGTCATCTCGCCAGGCGCTTCAAACGTGATACCACCGAAATACACGTAGATGCCAGAGTCCGTGTGTAGTCCCTCCTCAATCAAGAGTTCCCCGTTGGGCAGTACCAACGGATGCGTCACGAGTCCGACAGTCTCAGGAAAGTGACTATCGGGGTTATCGAGAATGAGAGGCACCAGCTTGCTTGGAACCTCGATGGGTTCCCAACCTTTCTTCTTGGCATTGGACATGAACGTGGCGCTTTGATCGATGCGCAGCAGCATCGCCGCTTTTTCGTAAGGCACGAGGCTCGGGATACTCGGCGCTTTCGTTTTCACATCGCCGATGGCATGGAAGTAACGCGGACTCGTGGCCGCGATGTAGCAGTGAATACCACCGTGGCGCAACACCTCTGATTTACCAGGAATGGTTCGGACGGCATCCTCAACGCTCGTGACCATCTGTGTGAGATTGGGCTTCGTGTAATCGCAGTAGATAATCCGTCGTCCATCCGCGCTGTATTCGGGGATGCGGTCCTGATCGTCGCTCTCTCCATCTTCGGCGGCGTGGTCGTCAACGTTTTGCTCTGGCGCGGCGTCAACAGCACTGCTCCAGTAGCCTGCCGGTAACTCAGTAAGCGTTCCATCGCTTGGGAGCGCCAGCGAAAAATCCCCGGTTTCTTGTGTCATGTCTGTCATGGTCATTTTGCTCTATTTGGTTGCCGGCTATATCGCCGGTAGAGCAAGTGTCCGCGCAAGAACAGGGGGATTATCAGTGGACAGTGGGGGGACAGAGGTGATAGACCGAAAAGATGATTATTTTCAGAGCGTTCCCAAGACTGGCAGATTTTTTGCCCAGGCTGGTGTCTTGCTAGGCTTCAGATAATCGCGGAGCGTCTGCTCATACACCTGCCACTTCGCAGCCATGTCGGACGCCACAGGGTCTTTAGAACTGCCCCGAGCGATCAACGCAATTGCCTCGGCATAGGCCAGTATCATCCTTGGCTGCACATTAGGACCAGGAAGATCGGTTTCCGCTGCTGTCGGTACTGCGTACCAATAACGGGGTGGGTTTGCGTGGTAAAAGAAAAGCGGTTTCTGGTGGCATCTGGTGAGGCCATCCTCATCGAACGACAACAAATCTTCTGGGACGAAGAGACACGACAAATAGCGCGTTCCATCGCAAGTCTGCACGGCATTCTCGCTGAAGAAGAATTCGCTCTCGCAGAATTCATCGATGGATAGTGATATTGGCTCTCGATCAGAGTGGCCTTCTGGCCAGCCGAAACACGCCAAGTTATCGGCGTCGCAGAGTTCCCGAATGCTGCTGATGGATTTCCGATGCAGCTCCTCCCATTTTTCCGCATGGCCTTGCAGCATGTTGGGGACGAGCGATCTGAACTCGTTGAGATCTTTTTTCGAGAGAACCATTTCGATTAGGCGTCCAACGAGTAGCGGCTCGTCAATCATCCCAGGGTGTAACAACATGCCTGCTCTCCATCTACTTAGGTACGCTTCGACAGCCTCGCCGGTGTCAACCGGCGAGGCGCAGCATCGTTTAGTGCAAGGTTATCCTCTGTGCGGATAACCATGCCTGCTCGTCTTCCACAAGAATGCGTGTGGCGGTGCCAACCTTGATGATAGGTGGCATCAGCCCCGTTTTGACGTTGCGGTAAAACGTCGAACGATGGATGTTGTACTTCGTGCAAAAATCAGCAATGGTCATTGCCGTTGGATTGTGGGGCTGCATCAGCAGACCTCCGTTAGCAGAGGTCTCAACCAGATGCCAGTCACGGCAGAAACCGCTGGTAGCGGTGTGTCGCTTGCTAGACGACGGCGGGGGTTGAATCATTCCCGAGTGCGAACTCTCTGGCTGATCAAACCAGATCAAATGTTCCATCTGCGAGTAGCATAGGACGTGGAGGGCGTGAGCCTATCTCTCAGCGGTCAAGATTGCCGGAGATCCTGCGGATGTATGCGCTTTGTGTTGCAGGCCAACAAAGCGGAATTCATCATACGCTTTGATTTTTGGATGTCAACTAGGCACAGCGAAATCGTGTCGCAACGTGTCGCTGCCAATCGCACCAGAGATGGCGGGTAGGTTGGCGGGTAGAAAATAAAAACGCGCTCTAAGGCGCGTTATTGCTGCATGATTGGCGGAGAGAGAGGGATTCGAACCCTCGATAGGTTTTAAAGCCTATACTCCCTTAGCAGGGGAGCGCCTTCAGCCGCTCGGCCATCTCTCCAGTAACAGATTTCCTGATTCCTAGCGATTAGGCGAACTTAAGAAAGTTTCCTAACGATCATCCTGATAGGCTGTTTAGTGACCTGACACATCAACTCACTAGGAGTGATCAAGTAGTCTTGATCAGACTAAACATCCTACCATGGCAGACATGGTTTTTCCAACTCAATCTAGTTGGCCGGGATGCCCCATTAGCATCTCACCTTGTCCTACCTCAGCCTGTTCCCGCTTGATCCGCTCGTAAATTTCTTCACGATGCACGGATACTTCCCTGGGTGCGTTGACGCCAATGCGAACTTGATTGCCTTTGACCCCAAGGACGGTTACGGTTACTTCATCACCGATCATAAGCGTTTCACCTACGCGGCGAGTCAAGATTAACATCGTTACTTTCTCCCTTCTTCAACCTAGTATTCCGATTCGATGATCCGCCCAAACCGGCAGCCCCGACCTGCTCAAGGGCCGCTCCCCGGAGGGCTGAATCACCTCCAGACCATGTATAGACAAATGGTCTTATGTTGCAATTCTAGCAATTGCGGCGGCATCGCCATAGTCTTTTTCTTTCCTGCAATAATATTTAGCCAAGGAAATCGCTCGCAAGGTCGTCACAGGATAGTTTTCAGACCAGTGCTCAGCCGTTCCATCTTGACGACTCAGACTGGCGTATCACGATCAAGGCCAAAGGCTTCGTGAAGTGTCCGCACGCCCAGTTCCAGATATTTTTCATCCACCACAACCGAAATCTTGATTTCAGAAGTCGAGATCATGCGGATATTGATCCCCTCCCCGGCCAGACTGGCAAACATCTGGCTGGCGATTCCGGCATGGCTGCGCATCCCGACCCCGACCAATGAAATCTTGACGATCCGCGCATCGCCGAGCACCTGACGCGCGCCAAGTATTTCAGCGGTACTCTGGAGAATTTCAAGTGCGCGCGCATAGTCGTTGCGATGGACGGTGAAAGTAAAATCCGTCGTAATTTCCTGGGCGGCGATGTTTTGGATGATCATGTCAACTTCGATGTTGGCGTCCGCGATCGGTCCCAGAATCCGGTGCGCCACGCCGGGCTGATCCGGCACACCGAGCACGGTCAGCTTGGCCTCGTCGCGACTGAAGGCGATTCCGGAAATCTTGGCGTCTTCCACAATATCTTCCTCGAAGGTGATCAGGGTGCCCTCGCCCTCGTCGAAGCTGGAGAGCACGCGCAAGGGAACCCGGTATTTGCCGGCGAACTCGACCGAGCGGATTTGCAGAACCTTGGAGCCAAGGCTCGCCATTTCCAGCATCTCCTCGAAAGTGATGCGGTCGAGTTTGCGGGCCTTGGGTTCGACGCGCGGGTCCGTCGTATAGACCCCGTCGACGTCGGTATAGATCTGACATTCGTCGGCCGTGAGCGCGGCGGCGATGGCAACCGCAGAGGTGTCCGAGCCGCCGCGCCCCAGGGTGGTGATATCGCCGTGTTCGTCGATGCCCTGAAAACCGGCGATCACGACCACGCGCCCGGCGTCCAGGTCAGCCCGCACCCGCGCCGCGTCGATGTCGCGGATACGTGCCTTGTTATGGGCGCTGTCGGTCAGGATATGCACCTGACCGCCGGTATAGGAGCGCGCCGGACAGCCCTTGGCGGCGAGCGCCATGCTCAACAGCGCGATGGTGACCTGCTCGCCGGTGGACAGCAGCACGTCGAGTTCACGCGGTTCCGGGCGTTCCTGGATCTGCTTGGCCAGCCCGATCAGGCGATCGGTCTCGCCCGACATGGCGGAGAGCACGACCACGACCCGATGCCCCTGGTCGGTCCAACGTTTGACCCGGTCGGCAACCCGGTGGATGCGTTCGACGCTCCCCACCGAGGTTCCACCGTATTTCTGCACAATCAGCGCCATCAGTTGTTCCAGCTTAGTTAGAAAATCGCCTTAAGACGATGTCCGGGAAACATCGATCTGGATGTCTAGTGCAACTGTGCGAAAGTCCCAGGACCGTCTCAGTTCGTTGTCGTTGTCGTTGTCGTTGTCGTTGTCGTGATCGCGGTCTCGACATGGCGAATATTCGACAACGACAACGACAACGACAACGAGGCCACGGTCTCGGAACTTGGGCAGGCAGCAAAGCACTCGCCAGCTTCATCCGGCCAGCCGGCTTCTCACCCAGCCATCCACCAACTCCAGGGCGGCGGGCAGACCCGCGGGATCGTTCCCGCCAGCCTGCGCCATATCCGCCCGCCCGCCGCCCTTGCCGCCGACCTTCCCGGCAACCAGGCCGATGAGTTCGCCGGCCTTGAGCCGATCGGTCAGATCCTTGGTGACCCCGGCCACCAGACTGACCTTGCCGTCCGACTCCGTGGCCAGGACGACCACGGCGGAGCCGAGTTTGTCCTTGATCTGATCGAGCGTGGTCCGCAGGCTCTTGGGATCGGCGCCATCGAGCCGGGCGGCGAGCACCTTGACGCCTTCCACCAGGATCGCCTGCGAGGCGAGATCCTGACCGGCGGAACTGGCGAGCTTGGATTTGATCTGCTCCAGTTCCTTTTCGAGCCGGCGCGCGCGCTCCATCAACTGCATGACGCGCTCGTCGACCTCCTCGCGTCCGCCCTTGAGCAGCCCGGCGAGGCGCAACAGACGATCCTCGTCGGCCTCGACCGAGTCCAGCGCCACGGCGCCCGTGGCGGCCTCGATGCGGCGCACGCCGGAAGCGATCCCGCCCTCGGCGAGAATCTTGACCAGACCGATGTCGCCGACCGCCTTGACGTGGGTGCCGCCGCAGAGTTCGGTGGAGAAGTCGCCCATGCGCAGCACGCGCACCTGCTCGGAATATTTTTCGCCGAAGAGCGCGACGGCCCCGGACGCCTTGGCGTCCTCCAGATTCATGATCCGGGTTTCGACCAGATGATTGGCGCGAACCTCGCGATTGACCAGACGTTCGATGGTCAGCAACTGCTCGCGCGTGACCGGCTCGAAATGCGAAAAATCGAACCGCAGACGCTCCGGTCCCACCAGCGAGCCCTTCTGCTGGACATGCTCGCCCAGAACTTGGCGCAAGGCGGCATGCAGGAGATGGGTCGCCGAATGGTTCAGTGCGATCGCCGAACGTCGTGCCGCGTCCACGCGCGCATCGACCCGGTCGCCGACGGTCAATTGACCCTCGGTGACGCGCCCGATGTGGATCACGACTCCCTCGCCTTTCTTTTGGGTGTCAAGCACCTCGAACCGGGCCGTCTCTGTGGTTAGCCAGCCACGGTCGCCGACCTGTCCGCCGGACTCGCCATAAAAGGGCGTGAGATCCAGGATCGCCAGTCCCTCTTGGTCGGCGTCCAGGGTGTCGCAGGAATGGCCATCGCGGTAGAGCGCAACCACCGTCGCCTCTTCCTGGAGCCGTTCATAGCCGCAGAAATCGGTCTCGCCCTGGATCTGGATATCCAGCGTCTGCGTGGCGCCGAATTGGCTCGCGGCACGGGCGCGCTCTTTCTGCTGCCCCATCGCCGCGTCGAAACCCTCCATATCCAGGCTCAAACTGCGCTCGCGCGCGATGTCCGCCGTGAGGTCGGTCGGAAAACCGAAGGTGTCGTAGAGCTTGAACACGGTCGCGCCGGGGATGCGGTCGTCCGCAAGTCCTGCAATCGCCTCGTCCAGGATGCGCATGCCATGCTCCAGGGTCTCGGCGAAGCGTTCCTCCTCTAGCAGCACGATGCGTTCCACCTGCGCCTGACTGGTCAGAAGTTCGGGATAGGCGGCGCCCATCTCCCTGACCAGCGGGGCCACCAGACGATGAAAGAAAGGCTCGGCGCAGCCCAGCCGGTAGCCATGCCGGATGGCCCGCCGCATGATGCGCCGCAACACATAGCCGCGTCCTTCGTTTCCGGGGGTGACGCCATCGACGATCAGAAAGGCCGCCGAGCGGATGTGATCGGCGATCACCCGCAGCGATTTATCCGCGCGGTCGGCGCAGGCGGTGACCTGGGCCGCCGCATCGATCAGGCGCCGGAAGAGGTCGATCTCATAATTGCTATGGATCCCCTGCATCACCGCCGCGAGGCGTTCCAGTCCCATGCCGGTATCGACCGAGGGACGCGGCAGCGGGGTCAGGTTGCCGTCGGCATCCCGGTTGAACTGCATGAAGACCAGATTCCAGATCTCGACATAGCGGTCGCCCTCGGCATCCGGGGAGCCGGGCGGTCCGCCGGGAATCTCGGGGCCGTGATCGTAGAAGATCTCAGAGCAGGGGCCGCAGGGGCCGGTCTCGCCCATCGACCAGAAATTATCCTTAGCGCCGCAGCGCGAGAAACGCGCGGGATCGATGCCGATCTCGTTCAGCCAGATCGCCGCCGCCTCGTCGTCCTCGGTAAAGACCGTGATCCAGAGCTTCTCGGGCGGCAGGGTCAGTTCGCGGGTCAGATAGTCCCAGGCGAACCCGATTGCCTCGCGCTTAAAATAATCGCCGAAGCTGAAGTTCCCGAGCATCTCGAAAAAGGTGTGATGCCGGGCGGTGTAGCCAACGTTCTCCAGATCGTTATGCTTGCCGCCGGCGCGCACGCAACGCTGAGAACTGACAGCACGGGTGTAGGCCCGCCGTTCGCGACCCAGAAAAACCTCCTTGAACTGGACCATTCCGGCGTTGGTGAACAACAGGGTCGGATCGTTGGCGGGCACCAAGGGGCTGGACGCCACCCGCTCATGCTGGCGCTGCGCGAAATAGTCAAGGAAGCTCGCTCGAAGCTCTGCACTGGTCATCATTGGGAAGTCTCGAATGGACCGCTTGAGAGGGTCCGGTCAGTCAGGCCAGCGCAGGAAGCGCCGGATCGAATCCGTGGGAAAGCCTCGCTGCTCCAGGAAGCGGGCGCGTCGGCCATACTCGGCGTGATCGACGGGCGGCTCGGCACCGAAACGCCGATCGCAGGCGTCGGCCAGACAGGCCGGCCATTCGTCCCGCAGCGGTTCCAGCGCGCGCTCGATGAGGTCATCCTCAAGCCCTTTCTCGCGCAGCTCGCCGCGAATGCGCAGTGGACCGAAGCCCTTGCCAATCCGCTCAGCCACATAGTGTTCCGCCAGACGCACCTCATCGAGAGAGCCTTCGGCCACCAGACGATCAAGCGCCGCGTCAATGTCCTCCTCGGCAAAACCGCGCGCGGCAAGTTTGCGCGCCAATTCCCGCCGCGCATGCTCGCGGATCGCGAGCAGCTTCAGGGCCAGGCGTTCGATCGCCGCCGCCGGATCTGCCTCGTTCGTCTCTTGGGCCTGAACGCTCAGAATTTCAATCCTCGACAGGCGCCGCGGGTGGCTCTTGTTCGGGCACCGGTTCGCCGCCTGCCTTCGGCAACCGCTTGTCGCGGATCTTGGCCTCGATCGACTGCGCGATGGCGGGATTTTCGCAGAGATAATTGCGCACGTTGTCCTTGCCCTGACCGATACGATTCCCTTCGTAACTGTACCAGGCACCGGATTTCTCGATAAAACCCTCCTCCACGCCGAGTCCGATGATCTCGCCCTCACGCGAAATGCCGTGTCCGTAGAGGATGTCGAACTCAGCCTGTTTGAAGGGCGGCGCGACCTTGTTCTTCACGACCTTGACCTTGGTCTCGCTCCCGATCACCTCGTCGCCTTTCTTGATGCTGCCGGTGCGGCGGATGTCGAGTCGCACCGAGGCGTAGAACTTGAGCGCGTTTCCACCCGTTGTGGTTTCAGGGGAGCCAAACATGACCCCAATTTTCATGCGAATTTGATTGATGAAGATCACGCAGCAATTGGAGCGATTGATATTCCCGGTGAGCTTGCGCAGCGCCTGGGACATCAGTCGCGCATGCAGGCCCATGTGCGAGTCGCCCATCTCGCCCTCGATCTCGGCCTTGGGCGTCAGCGCCGCCACCGAGTCCACGACCACCACGTCGAGCGCGCCCGAGCGCACCAACATGTCGGTGACCTCCAGCGCCTGTTCGCCGGTGTCCGGCTGGGAGACCAGGAGTTCCTTCATATTGACGCCGAGCTTTTCGGCGTAGACCGGATCGAGCGCATGCTCAGCGTCGACGAAGGCCGCCGTGCCGCCCAATTTCTGTGCCTCAGCGATGATATGCAGCGTGAGCGTCGTCTTGCCGGAAGACTCGGGGCCGTAAATTTCGATGACGCGTCCCTTGGGCACGCCGCCAATCCCAAGCGCCAGGTCGAGACCGAGCGAGCCGGTGGAGATCGCCTCGATGTTGCGCACGGCACCCACGTCACCCATGCGCATGACGGTGCCCTTGCCGAACTGCTTGTCGATCTGGGTTAGCGCGGCGGCCAACGCCTTTTTGCGGTTCTCGTCCATTCAGTCTCCGTAAAATCTGATCTCAAGCCAGGGATCCCAAACGTTTGATTTGTGAGTCTTCGGCCACAGTGGAGGTCGATAAAGATGCCACCATCGATCTTGGAAAAAAGCGGATTATGGCATAGCCAACCTGGATGCGTCATTTCCCCGCTCGGCGGGTGTGCTTGATCTGTCCCGAATCTTGGATACAGCGAGCCGTTTCCCAGCCACGATCTGAGGACATGGAGATATCGAGAGTGAAGTGTACGCATCAAGCAGAGTATCAGACGCACATCGAGAGGGATCGCGTCCAATGCGCGCTCTCGCCCTGGCCATCGCCAAAGCTTCACGAAATTCGCCAGAAATACTGCGAGAGAGACGTGGGGAAGTCGCTCAATACTTTAAATCTCACGCATCGCCCACCGTCATGCGCCCAGGATCGGTGAACGCGAAGTATGCGCGCCAAGCAGGGCGTAGCCCAGCGCCGAAGAGCGCACTCAGCAGTGCTGCGCTCGCCAGGGGATCAGTAAGCGTTTTCATGAACGAAACCATTAAAGATCGTCCGGATCAGGATTTTAATATCCAACCACAGTGACCAATTCCGAATATATTCCAGATCGAACTGGACTCGCATTGCCATCTTATCCAGAGTTTCTGTTTCGCCCCGCCAGCCATTGACTTGAGCTAAGCCGGTAATGCCGGGTTTTACTTTATGTCTCAGCATGTATCCACCGACGAGGGGGCGATAGTACTCATTATGAGCAACCGCATGAGGCCGTGGACCAACAATTGACATACTACCTTGCAGGACATTGATGAACTGAGGCAATTCATCGAGCGATGTGCGACGAATGAAGGAGCCAAAGGGCGTAATTCGCGAGTCTTTTTTCGTGGCCTGCGCTACGAGGTCGCCGTTTTCGCAGACGCTCATACTGCGAAATTTCCACACCATGATTTGCTCCCCCGCGAGGCCATAGCGCCGTTGCTTGAAAATAATGGGGCCAGGCCCAGATCGCTTAACGCCGATGGCGATGACGATCATCGGGATTGCCAGAAGTACGATTGCGATCGTACCAAGCAGCAGATCTTCGACACGTTTCACCCATCCTGTCACACCAAGGAAAGGAGATTCATACACACTGAATGCGGGGATCCCATCGATCTCCATCCAACAGCGATGCAGTAAATCATGTTCCATCCGGGCGGCGGTCACACTAATCGCATCATCGCTGCGCGCAATGCCCATCTGGCGAGATCTTTTTCGCTCGCGACGATCCTGGACAATATAGACCGACGCGGTAGAATCGCTTAATCGCAAAAGCAATTGATTGATCTTTGCCGCCTCTTCGGCCAAAGGCATGGCAATAAAAACTGTATCAACCTCGCCATTACGGGCAAGTTTCACAAGTGAGTCGACACTTTCCACAGGAAAGTCCAAGGCACCATTTTCGCCACTGTCCTCGTCTGCGATTTCGTCAAATATGCCAACAGTTCGAAAACCCATCCAAGGGTTCGCCGCGATGGTTCTGGAGAAATGGTGCGAGATTTGGCCCGTGCCAACAATCGCCAGAAGACGGGTGTTGACACCATGCATTCTGACAATACGCAGTATTTGACGGACACCGAAGCGAGAAGCGGCCAGCAAGACTGGCGTCGCTAACAACCAGCTCAACATGACCTCGCGCGGATAGGCGGTCTCGGGCCACAGATAACCGCTTATAAATAAAATGGCGAAGACGGCCAACCAAGCTTCTAATGTGTAGAGTATTTCAGTGAAGATCGAGCCTGTTCGCCAAGATCGATAGATGTTCTTTATATCGGCGAAAATCGAAAAAAAACCGACCGCTAGTGCAGCCGTCACGTTGAACTCAACGATCCATGGCGTTCCTGTGAGAACAAATGCCGCCCATAAGCAAAGCGTGATCGTCAATATATCGAAGGCGCGCTGAATAAACGTGACCAGGCTTTGATGTTGTCGTAAACGGACTCCTCGATGGACCTGGTTCAATACCCCGGCGATCCCATCGTCATTCATTATTCACTCCAAATAGTCAACGTTGGCGATGAAAACCGCTGCAGGATCGAGATGAATGCTCGCTCGCGAAACAAGTTGACGCAAATCAATGCACACTGCTCCTGCTGCGGTTTAGATATCTCAAATATGACAAAGAAGCGAACGATGTTAAAAGTCTTTTTTCAGGCGTCGTAACCACTATTGGTTCTTTGGAACACTATACAAGTGCCGTTTAGCACAGCCTTTAGCTCGCTTCTCGTTTCCATGCTCACCAGAATCTTCTTCGGTTCGGTTTAAACCATAAAAAAAACTATTGCTCTGCAGGAAGCTGCCGCGAACCTGATGGATCGAGCAGAAAATCTCGTCAAAATCCAGCATAAGAGCTTTTAACGCAGCAGGAGAAAAGCGCCAATATTCCTTTGTATCGGGTGCGTAGGGAGTATTGAAAGGCGCTTCGATCCATATTTGACCGCCCGGCGCCATCTTTTCGCGAATTTCGGCAATGATCTGAGCGGGATTATATAAGCACTCGATACCAGTACACATGACAAATCCGAGCTCGTTTCCATGCAAATCCGATCGTGTCTCACTCCAATTCGGAACCGAGTTGACCAAGTCATCTTGCTCACGAGCCGTCCTCGCCTCCACAACAGGCGACACAGCTCCAGTGTCAAATTGAAAATGGACGAACGTCTGACCTCGACTACTTGAAAGAAAGCGCTGCAACAAGCAGCGATACTCATGGTCACTTTCATGAAGACCTGCAGTAGCGTCCCAATAAACAAGCAAATCTCCGGCAATCTTGCGGATGTTGCGCACACCCCGAATTGATCGGCGAATCATGTCAATAAATTGGTGTTGAGGAGCCACCGCCATGCGATCCTCTTGAGTGCGCGTCCGAATGATTGTTGCCATCACGTCCGCTGGTTCTAAATTATTGGTGATGGCGGACTTCAAATATCCAGGTGTCACAGAGACATGCTGTTTGTGGATGTCAGTAATTAACATATTTTCACACGATACGGATTCGGTTGATATTTTTTATTTAAGCAATGATCGCGCCAGATCCAAGGCGACCCTGATGCATCGGTATCTAGCGGTGCCTGCCGAAACGCGCGCTCATGGGCTAAAAAACGACCAAAGTACTTCTACTTCTACCCTAAAGACATCCCCTCTGCCCGAATTTTGGTCTTAGAGCGAGCATGAGAAGTGGGGCGACAGCTATGCAACTTCCATGGTAATTGCGTAAAAATAGCACAAGAAATTTACAGTTTCGGTTTTGAGAGTCTGGGAGTCTGGGAGTCTGGGAGTCTGGGAGTCTGGGGATCGAGGCAAGCCCACCCCAAAAATGGCGGAGCCATTGGCTTTCGATCAGCGGATGCCGATGTCCACTCCGCGCCCCCAACAGAATGCCTTTTGTGCGTCTGATACACCTAAGGGAGTGTAGCGTATCGTCATCATGACGCCAGCAAGAAGTTCCTGCCGCCGCCGAAACTCGGGGAGTTGCGGCCAATCATTGATGGTCCGCAGCACCAGGGACAACCCGCCACGCGTCCTCCCCCTGGCGGGCAAGCGTATGAAGGCAAAGCCGAACAATAACAGCAGCATCTTGATTTAATTGAATACTTAAATACACTCCGGTATTTTTTGCTTTTGCCAGTCGATACCGTGCGTTTCCATGAGGCGATAAAGGGTAACCCTAGAAATTCCAAGGGCCTTGGATGCACGAGTGACATTATTTCGAGTCGTCTTTAGGGCCGTGATGATCGCATCTCTCTCTGCCTGCAGTCGCGCATCCGTCAGCGTGATCAAATTCCGCACCGCGGCCATGCCCGATAGATCAAGATCCTGTGGCTTGATAATACGCTCCTCGCACATCGCGACTGCTCGCTGCACTCTGTTTATCAATTCCCGGACATTCCCTGGCCATGAGTAAGAATTCATGATATCGATAGAGGATTGGCTAAACCCTTTCGGTCCGTCTGGCAGACGTTTCGACAACTCATTGAAAAAAAACTCGGCTAGCACGGGGATATCTTCCGGGCGCTCACGAAGGGGAGGGATCTGTAATTGCAGGACGTTCAGACGATAATAAAGATCTTCACGGAACAAACCTTTTTCCACCGCTTTCTCCAAGTCGACATTGGTTGCAGCAATGATACGAACATCGACAGGTAGCGATGCCGACCCGCCAATTCTATCAATGACTTTCTCTTGGAGAAATCGAAGCAGATTGACTTGCAGTTCGAGTGACAGATCGCCGATCTCATCGAGAAATAAGGTGCCTCCGGATGCCGCCTCGATGCGGCCAATATGGCGGCGCTGAGCGCCCGTGAATGCGCCACGTTCATGTCCGAAGAGTTCTGTCTGAATCAGATCTTTCGGAAGAGCTCCGCAATTCACTGCGACGAAAGGCCCTGCAGCTCGACTAGATGTGCGATGTATGGCTTCTGCCGTGAGTTCTTTTCCTGTCCCGCTTTCTCCACGAATTAAAACGCTTAGGTCGAGATTCGCGACTCGATGTATCTTGCGGAAGAGCGCCTGCATACACGCGCTCTTTCCAATCATGCGATGCTGAACGAAGCGGCTCTCATTCCGAGCCAAGGCGGCTTGACTGGCAATCTCTGCCATTCCATATGCATGTCCGAGTGTAAAGTCCAACCTTTTCGTGTCCATCGGAAGCGTATGGTAATCGTAGAAATAATTGGCGAGAATACCGGAAGAAGGCTGAAGCAAAAGTTCGCGATCAGATAATAAAGCAACCCAATGGATAGCGTTGTTTGTTTCTTTAAGATGCTGAAGATCACGCGCGAGCTGTTGCAGATTGGATCCATCGACATGTACCAGCCCAACCATATAGTTTCTTTTCGCGATTAAGTCGTGCGCTTGACCGGAATGGCTCGCGACCTGGACTTCCCAGCCTTGGCGCCGGACAATTTCTGGCAATACATCCGAACATCCAGAGGAATTTAGGTAAAGAAGATGGCGTGCTTTCAGTTGATGCGCTGACATTGTTGAATTACCTGATGGCTTGCCAATGGAAGATCAGGTCAGTCAGGGAAGAGACGATGCCCTTTTGACCTTTTCGGTTTTCGTCTCACCGATTTTGTTCTGCCGCGAGTTTTATTCGGCATGGAGTCTCGTTTAGATATCTCCATATTCCGCAAAGTCGTTGATTATGGGGTTGAGCATGTGATCACAATTCAACCGCACACTACACGCCAAAAGGCTGATTGGCGCAATAAGGCAGTGATTACCTGAATACATGCACAGCGAGGAAATATCGCCCATTGATATTTTCGGCAATTCCGCGAAAGCGGGATGTGACGAATGTCTCAACAATGTGTTGCTGTCAAAAACGGAGTTGGCGTGCCTGTGCGGCGACCAAAAAATGGGCCTGATCGAGTAGATCAGACACAACTTGGGCAAAGGCATTTGATTCGGATGTGAGGCGCAGCCTGCTTTGAGATATGGGACTATTTGAGATTGAGCAGGGATAAAACGACCAAGATTCCGTTTCGATAACAAAAACAGCCGATTTTAGGTTTTTCGACGAAATGTCGACGCAAGAAGGCGTGGAAGGAAACCCAGCGGCACGCACGCACTAACTAGCCGGGAACGACAGGCGCAGTACATGAACCGGCTGAGAGCCGAGAATCAGCGATTGCAGGAGCAACTGACCAGGAAGGCCGCGGCGCTGGATCGAGCTTTGGATCGGATGGGGGATCTGGCGCTCCCTCGCGGGGCTGGGGCGCAGCATTGGTTCAAGATCGATGCGTCCGTGTCAATGGACCGAACCGCCCGCGTGGCGGTTTTTTGTGGGGGTGGATTCATGGCAAAAAAGCCCTGCACCAAATCATCTCTCCGGAAAAGTTCCGGACGAAAAAAAAGAGCCTACGTTTTCACGTAAGCCCTTTTTCCGATTGGCGTCCCCACGGGGGTTCGAACCCCGGTTACCGCCGTGAAAGGGCGATGTCCTAGGCCACTAGACGATGGGGACTAAACTTTTATCGATACTCTAGCGCGGGAAACTGAGTACGGATTTTTTATAATGCATTGTTTGGTGGAGCCAGGCGGGATCGAACCGCCGACCTCAACACTGCCAGTGTTGCGCTCTCCCAGCTGAGCTATGGCCCCGCATTCCAAGGCAATTCGCCCTGAGTCCGAGAATATTACTGGCTGTTTTCTCGTTTGTCTACTATAGATTTAAGGTTCAGGTCCGGGGAAAATGCCCGCGTTATGATTGATCCGCCCCCACCCTTGCCGCAAGCCGATCCTCCTGGCCCAAGGCAATGCCGTGGCGTCCTGCACTCACACTCCGGGGTTTCTAACGATATGCTGCGTCTCTTTTTGTTTCTCGCGACCAATGTCGCGATCCTAGTCGTGATCAGCGTGGTTTTCCGACTCCTAGGTCTGGACAGCGCGCTGATGGCGAGCGGTGGGATCGACATGACCTCCCTGCTGGTGATGGCGGCCATCATCGGTTTCAGCGGTTCGCTGATCTCGCTATTTCTCTCGAAGACGATGGCGAAGCATGGCATGGGCGTGCAAATCATCGAACATCCCTCGACGACACTGGAGCAATGGATGCTGGAAACCGTCGCGCGCCAGTCCGAGCGGGCTGGCATCCGGATGCCAGAAGTAGGCATCTTCGACTCGCCGGACCCCAACGCCTTCGCCACCGGCTGGAACCGGAACGCCGCGCTGGTGGCGGTGAGCACCGGCCTTCTCCGGCACATGTCGCGCGAGGAGGTAGAGGCCGTCGTCGGTCATGAGATCAGCCATGTCGCCAATGGCGATATGGTGACGCTGTCGCTGATTCAGGGCGTGGTCAACACCTTCGTGGTCTTCCTGGCGCGCATCATCGGCAGCCTCGTGGATCGGGTGGTCTTCAAGAACGAACGCGGCCCTGGGGTCGGTTATTTCGTGGCCTCGATGGTCGCGCAGGTGCTGCTGTCGGTCCTGGCCACCATGATCGTGATGTGGTTCTCGCGTTACCGCGAGTTCCATGCCGACGCGGGCGGCGCGCGTCTGACCAGCCGGACCCAGATGGCGAATGCGCTGCGGGCGCTGCAACGTGTCCATGAGCCCCAGGATCTGCCGGCCGGCGAGTTTGCCGCCTTCGGCATCTCGGGCCGGATCGGCGAGGGTTTCTCGGCGCTCTTCCGTAGCCATCCGCCACTGGAAAAACGCATCGCCGCGCTGGAACGGATGTCTTCGTAAGCGCGAGACGTTGTTCCATCCTTGAGATCCTTAACGCTCCCGCAGACGCTGTCCGGCAAAGAACCGCAGCATCTCGCGGGATGCGTCGGGTCCGCGCGGTTCGGTATAGGATCCGGCGGCGCTCCCGCCGAACCAGCCATGACCCGCCCCATGGACGATCCAGAGAATGGCCTTTGAATGACCTTCACTGTCCTGATAGCGCGTACGGGTAAAGGCATAGCCGCCTGGAATCCGCCCTTGTTCAACACGCAACTCGTCCTCCGGAAAGGACAGGCGATCGGTTTCGAACGGATGCGCGCGAGCCTGCGCGATCACCTGAGCGGCATTGGCCGGATGGACGGTGGTATCGCAGTCGCCATGGAAGACGATGGCCGGAAAGGCGCGCCCGGCGTCTGGCGGCAACGACCAACCGCTGCGTATCGCGCCCTGCCGCATCGCGCCGACCGCAGAGAGCAGATCATGCGCCGCCGCATGCGGAAGACCGGAATGGACGCCGACCGCCGCGTATAGATCGGGATAGGCGACCGCCAGCGTGATCGCCATCGCCCCGCCCGCCGACAGACCGGCGACATAGACGCGCTCCGGATCGATTCCATGGGACATCATGACCTGACGCGTCAGCTCGGCGATGATCGACGGTTCGCCCAGGCCCCGTTGCTGATCCGCCGCGTTGAACCAGCTCCAGCAGCCCGACCCGTTGGCCGAGGTCGACTGCGCCGGATACAGCACCAGAAAACCCTGTTCTTCGGCAAGCTGATTCATGCGGGTTCCCGCGGCAAAATCGTCCGGATTCTGCCCGCAACCGTGCAGCATGACGACCAGAAATCGGCTTCGCTTCCGATCGCTGGCGAGCGCATCGCTGGGGAGGTACAGTTTATAGTCGCGCGTACCGGCCCCATTGATGAAGGTGCCGCTGATGAAACGGGCATCCCGGCCACGAACCTCGGCGTCCACGACATCAAGGCCATGGTCGATGACCGCCAGGTCGGCATTGGCCCTGGATCGTCCCCCTTCGGCAGCGGTGGGCGCGCCCATGAGGGCGCTCTGGATAAGATCGGTCGCTTCGGCAAGCCGACCCGCCTGGGTCAGTCGGGCGGCTTCAATCATGGCGATTCTGACAGCGTCTTTCATTGCGGCATCTCCGCCAAGCGTTGATCTGCCTTGCGGCTGATAAATGGATGATGTTCAGCCATGGCGCGTCTGCTCGCGTCCATGCCAGCCTGGACTGGAATGATCACCGAGGCGTCCACCGCGTTCTCTTTTCCGCAACTAGCCCCCATTGTGCTGCCATGCGTGGAACGGAATGGTTCCGTATCGCTCCCGCCAGACAACTCCGCCGCTCTCACGAGGCAATACGATGATGGAAAAACCAAAATTGTCGAACATTCTGGCCCGGAGTCACTATGCCGCAAGTTTCGAGGCCGAATCCGAGGAAGAGGTCTACGACGCCCCCAAGGAGGCATTGGTCAGGAGCATGCTGATCGAAATCGGCGAGGATCCCGACCGCGAAGGGCTGCGCCGCACTCCGCTACGGGTCGCCAAGGCCATGGATTTCCTGACCAGCGGCTACGACCTGTCCGCGGAGGAAATCATCAAGGGGGCTGTGTTCGAGGAGAACGTCAAGGAAATGGTCGTGGTCCGCGACATCGAGTTCTATTCGATGTGCGAGCACCACATGCTGCCCTTTTTCGGTCATGCCCACGTCGGTTATCTGCCCAACGGCAAGGTCGTGGGTCTGAGCAAGGTCGCGCGCGTGGTCGATGTCTTCGCCCGCCGGCTCCAGGTGCAGGAACGGCTCACCAACCAGGTCGCGGACGCCTTGATGGATCATCTCGGCGCCCACGGCGTGGCGGTGGTGATGGAAGCCAGTCACACCTGCATGATGATGCGCGGCGTACAGAAACAGCGCAGCAGCACAGTCACCAGCGCCATGCGCGGCACCTTCGAGGAAGATCCGCGCACCCGCGCCGAGTTCATGTCCTTTATTCGAGGCTAAAGCCGCCAGCCGCCAGCCGCCAGCCGCCAGCCGCCAGCCGCCAGCCGCCAGCCGCCAGCCGCCAGCCGCCAGCCGCCAGCCGCCAGAAACTGGAATCGCCTCGGAACTATTTTGCAACCCACACCGAAGCTGATAGCTGATAGCTGATAGCTGATAGCTGATAGCTGATAGCTGATAGCTGATAGCTGGCCCCTCAGTTCCGGCTTTTATCGACCAGCTTCTTCTCGCGGATCCAAGGCATCATCTCGCGCAACCGCTCACCAACCACTTCGATCTGATGCTCCGCGCCCAAGCGACGCATGGCCTTCATCGAAGCCGCGCCAGCCTGATTCTCCAGGATGAATTCCTTGGCGAACTGGCCGGTCTGGATCTCGGTCAGGATGCGTTTCATCTCGGCCTTGGTCTCGGCGTTGACGATACGCGGACCACGAGTCAGGTCGCCATACTCGGCGGTGTTCGAGATCGAGTAGCGCATGTTGGCGATGCCGCCCTCGTAGATGAGGTCGACGATCAGCTTGACCTCGTGCAGACACTCGAAATAGGCCATCTCGGGCGCATAACCGGCCTCGACCAGGGTCTCGAAACCGGCCTGGATCAGCGAGGTCAGACCGCCGCAGAGCACAACCTGTTCGCCGAACAGATCGGTCTCGCATTCCTCGCGGAAGCTGGTTTCGATGATGCCGGCGCGTCCGCCGCCATTGGCGGAGGCATAGGCCAGCGCGATGTCGCGAGCCTGCCCGGTGGCGTCCTGATGAACGGCGATCAGGCTCGGCACGCCGCCGCCCTGGGTATAGGTGGAGCGCACCAGATGACCCGGCCCCTTGGGCGCGATCATGATGACATCCAGATCCTCGCGCGCGGCAATCTGTCCGAAATGGACGTTGAAGCCGTGGGCGAAGGCCAGCGCGGCGCCTTGCTTGATGTGCGGGGCGACCTGCTCGCGATAGAGCGAGCCCTGATGTTCGTCGGGCGCCAGAATCATCACGACATCGGCGCCGGCGACCGCGTCCTCGATCGACTTGACGGTCAGCCCGGCGTTGGACGCCTTGGCCGCCGAGGCGGAGCCCGGACGCAGACCGACCGTGACCGAAACGCCCGAGTCCTTGAGGTTGTTGGCGTGGGCATGGCCCTGCGAGCCATAACCGATGATGGCAACCTGCTTGCTCTTAATCAGCGAGAGGTCGGCGTCTTTGTCGTAATACACGTTGATGGTCATGCGAGCGATCCTAAGGGTCTAAAAATGGGTGGTGGTCAGATAAATACTACCTGATCCGGTCGCGATAAACGCCCTCATCGAATGGCCTGCGACGGTTCAGGCAGCGTGGGCAAGCAGGTGACAAAGCATTTCAACTTTCGTGACAGTTCAAGCCGGCTTCTTAGGCGACGTTTTGCAGCAGATTCGCGAAATCTCTTCCAGAGGTCGCCCGAGGAAGGGGCTTGTTGTCGAGACGGCAGAGTTCAATCATTTCTTCAACGATTTGGCAAAGATCCTCAAAGACAGCCTTCTCGTCGTCGCCGTGGCAGCCTCCGAACATGAGACCAGGGCAACTTCCCACATAACAGCCATCTTCCTCCGACCATTCAACGATCTTTGCGTATCGGGCACTCTCTTTCATCATGGTTGTGATTCCTTGATCGCTCTCTGCACCGTCTGGTGATTTCTCGCCTAAAGCGCGGCTAAGCAGCCCGCTTGGCAGGGCGTTGCAGAAGAGCACCGTGCCGTCTGCTGGGTTCGTGATTGAAACGTTTGTCAGGCTGCTACTTCCACGTACTCGACATGGCTCTGTGGAACAGGAGGTGCGATTCCATCTTCTCGCATACCCGCCAGGTGGAAATCAATCGCCTCCTTGATTTCCTTCGAGACTTCCTTAACCGAGTTCCCTGTCGCAATGCAACCGGGAAGGTCAGGAACATAGGCGGAAAAATTGCCTGCTGCTTTTTCGATAACGATTGCGTAGCGCATCATTTCACGTCCAGCCTGCTTGTTTGAAGATACTGTTCTTGGTTCCCGGCGCGACATCATCATTCGGTCTTCCGGGGACCGTTACGCGCCCCGGCTTCGTTGGATGTTTGAATTGACGATGGCTTCCCTTTGTCGCAACCAAGAACCAGCCGTCATCTTTGAGCATGGCGAAGATTTCCGTGATCTTCATCGGTTGCCAAATCTTCCTTTCGTTGATGGTGTAGAGGCAAGGCAATGCCTTGTCTCTACTTTCGTTCACCCCATCCTTGTATGTTCTGATTCCAGTCATTGACAGGGATTTTCGATCAATGGATTTTATGAAGAGTGAACCGGGGAAGCCGTCCCATCCCGAGCCTTCGAGCTTGTCGGTCGATTGGCTCCCCGCCCTCTTCGCCCATCCCGAAGAGTATCCGAGGCCGCGAGCGTCGCTCGTGAGCCTGCAGACACAAGGTCGGGAGGCGAGCCAGAGTAGTCACACGCGCCGAAGCATCATGTTTGCACCATATAAAACGCTCCGGGGATACCGGGAGCGTTCAATTCTGCCTTCCAGTTCAGTGGTTCGATGGGTTTCGTGACCGACAGGCTTCCGTACCCAATCATCAACGTTGTGCCACGGTCACTCTACCCATCCACCTCGCTTAGCGGGACAAAACCCGAGCCAGGGTTCGTAGCGCTTCATTGACCGATGCAGAATCCGGAAAGATTTTCGCGACATCCGAATCGAGTAATACGGTGGTAGCATTGACAGAAAATTCTTTGGCGTACTTTCCTCGAACGCATCCTTCCATATTCGCGAAATCATACTCTTCACGCATGTCATCAACTTCGTTAGTGGTTTGATTGCTGTTCATAGAAAGCGTACTCTTTTGTCGTCGCTTTTCTTGCGCTAATGATCCGAATTGTATCTTCACGAAAAACGTGAGAAACAACCAATACTTTAGCAGATGTTGTTGCACCGATTATCAGATAACGATCCTCACTATCAGAATGATCGATATCCGGATAAGTCATCGATAGAAAATATTGAAATACTGTGATCGCTTCAGCAAACGAAATATCATGCTTCGCTTCATTTTTCTGGGCTTTTTGATCATCCCATTCAAATTCCATAAAAGCCTAATGTTTTGTTTTTGCCAGCGTAGTCACACGCGCCGAAGTATCCTGTTCGCACCGCAAACAGCGCTCCGGGGATACCGGGAGCTTTCAAGTCTGCCTTCCAGTTCAGTGGCTCGATGGGTTTCGTGACCGACGGGCTTCCGTACTCAATCATCAACGTTGTGCCACGGTCACTCTACCCATCCTACGCTGGCTGTACATGGCCACCATCGTGGCGATCCGTTACAACCCCCATGTCAAGGCGCTCTACGAACGCTTGCTGGCGCGCGGCAAATCCAAAATGGCCGCCCTGGGTGCCGCGATGAAAAAACTCGTTCATCTGTGCTTCAGTGTCCTCAAAAATCGGACACCGTACCAAGCCGATGACGTCAAAGCGGCTTGATGGGCAAGACGGTATCTACCTCGCTAAATATTTGTACACATCTAGAACTTCCGCTCAGGGACATCAATAATCGTACACGAGCCTCGACGAATGATCTCGCGTGGTGCAACTCCAAGCGACTTATCCACCGCCTCACCTTTCCATAAGTGCATTACAGAGAGATCGACGCGATTGATTGTGAACTGATCAATAAAACATGCACCAGAACTGCAACGCACGTCCTTATAGCTCAACTCTCCCACTGAAAACACACCGTCGGTAGAAAATACCCTCCCGCCCTCGCTCTTACCCTTGTGAGCGATATTGTGTGTTTTCTCATCAGCAGTCACCTCAAACTCATACGTCTCATTATTATCTGAAGACGTATTGCACAGCATAGATACAGGTGACGCAAAACTCTGCCCTGATGAAAAGAGAATTACAGCTAATAGAAATGAACGGTGCATTACCTGCCTCTTATGCTTAACGTGTTTTAAACTTATCGCATTACACACAAATCTGTAGCTTGCTGATTTTTATAGCCCGGTAGGCTGGGGTGAGGAACGAACCCCAGCAGACACCGCCAATGCTGGGGTTCACTTCCGTTCACCCCAGCCTACCCGACTCGTGAAAAACAGATGGTCATCCGCCAACGGACGCGCGTTCAGATCCAGGACGCGCGAGAGGAAACCAGTCTGGATCGAGAATCGCGTCGACGCGCCACGGACAGGATTCCGGAAAATCGTCCAAACCCGTCTCTTCGGATGCCTTGGCGACGGCATCCGACCAGACGCCCGCCCACCAGTCGGCATCGTCGAGACTGACCTTCAGGCTGGGGGTGTTCCTGATGCACAGCGCAATGGCTTTGCGCTGTTCCTTGATCGTGCGGCGCCAACTGTTGACCTGGCGCTCTGGCTGATGCCGCCATTTCAGCAGGTGGGCCAGTAAGAGCGCCATGCGGCTGGCAAGTTCGCGGCGTTCGCTTTTCCCCACGTCCTCGATTTCCTCGGCAATGTGCGCGATGTCCAGTTGCGCGAACAGCCCAGCGCGCAGCAACCGCGCCTGCTCGTCAGCCCAGGCAATGATGTCGTCGTCGTAAGCGGTGGCGGTCATCGTTGCAGTGTCTCCGATGGGTCGCGCGCGACCCATTACGACAGCGTCAGACCCTTTTCGCCGCGGGTGATGCCGGTGGGACCGGAGCGGACAACTTCGATCAGCAGTCCCTCGGGGATGGCGTCGATGAAGGCGTCGAGCTTTTTAGAAGCGCCGGTGAGTTCGACGACATAGCTGGTCTCGGTCACGTCGATGATCTTAGCGCGGAAAATCTCGGTGAGACGCTTGAGTTCCTCGCGATCCGGGCGCTCGGCGCGCACCTTGACCATCATCATCTCGCGCTCGATGTGCGGTCCGTCGGAGAGGTCCAGCAGCTTCACGGTGTCGATCAGCTTGTTTAACTGCTTCTTGATCTGCTCGACGATCTCCTCACTGCCGGTGGTGACCAGCGTCATGCGCGAGAGGGTCGGGTCGTCGGTGGGGGCGACGGTCAGAGATTCGATGTTGTAGCCACGGGCCGAGAACAGGCCCGCAACGCGCGACAGCGCTCCGGCCTCGTTCTCCAGCAACACGGCGATGATGTGTCTCATGGTGAAAATCTCGTGTCGTATTAAACCGCGTCCATCCGGATATGCGTCGTGTTGAGCGGTCGGCCAGGTTTGCATGAACCGGTGACCGTCGGCGTCGACGCGGTTTAAATCATTTAAAATTCAATCCTTAAACCGCGTCAGCGATGACGCGCATTGGATACATGCGTGGCCAAACCAAAACACCAGCCACGCAAAATCCTGTTGGACGCGGTTTAGGCCAGTTCGCGGTCAGTCAGGCTGGGCGACAGGTGCATCTCGTGATGCCCCTTCCCCGCCGCGATCATGGGATAGACGTTCTCGGTCGGATCGACCACGACATCCATGAACACGAAGCGGTCCTTCATCGCGAAGGCTTCGCGCATGGCGTCTTCCAGATCGCCGGGCCGTTCGACCCGCATTCCGACATGGCCGAAGCTCTCGGTGAGTTTCACGAAGTCCGGCAGCGCGTCGACATAGGAATGCGAGTAGCGGCTTTCGTAGAAGAGTTCCTGCCACTGGCGCACCATGCCCATGTAGCCGTTGTTGAGCAGAATCACCTTGATCGGCAGCGAATACTGCTTGCAGGTGGCTAACTCCTGGATGCACATGAGGATGCTGGCCTCGCCGGAGACGCAGGCGACCTGGGCCTCGGGAAACGCCAGTTGCACGCCCATCGCCGCCGGCAGTCCGAAGCCCATGGTGCCGAGGCCGCCGGAGTTGATCCAGCGCCGCGGCTTGTCGAAGGGATAGAACTGCGCCGCGAACATCTGATGCTGACCCACGTCGGAGGTCAGATACAGATCCCCATCGGTGACCTTGCACAGTGTCTCGATGGCGAACTGCGGCTTGATGGCGGCACTGGTCCGGTCGTACTGGAGACAGTCCAGACGGCGCCAGTCGGCGATCTTGGCCCACCAGTCGGCGATCGGCGCGGGATCCGGCTGGGGTTTTTGCGCTTGATAGAGCCGCAGCATCTCGGTCAGCACGCCCGCCACCTGGCCGACGATGGGCACGTCCACCCGAACGTTCTTCGAGATCGATGACGGATCGACATCGACGTGGATGATCTTGGCATGCGGACAGAAATGCTCGATCTTACCGGTCACCCGATCATCGAAGCGGGCGCCGATGGCAATCAGCACGTCGGTTTCGTGCATCGCCATGTTGGCCTCGTAGGTGCCATGCATCCCGAGCATGCCGATGAACTGAGGATCGGTCGTGGGATAGGCGCCGAGGCCCATGAGGGTGCTAGTGACCGGAAAGCCGGTGGCGCGCACCAGCTCGGTGAGCTGGGCCGAGCCTTCGCCGAGCACCACGCCGCCGCCGGTGTAGAACACGGGGCGCGTTGCCTGGAGCATGAGATCCACGGCCTTTTTGATCTGCCCCGGATGTCCCTTCTCGACCGGATTGTAAGAACGCATCCGGATCTCGCGCGGGTAATGATAGGGGATCTTGATGTTGGGATCGGTCACGTCCTTGGGGATGTCCACCACCACCGGGCCGGGTCGACCCGTGGTCGCGATATGGAACGCCTTGCGAATGGTCAGGGCCAGATCGCGCACATCCTTGACCAGGAAGTTGTGCTTCACGCAGGGCCGGGTGATGCCGACGGTATCGACCTCTTGGAAGGCGTCGCTGCCGATCACCGGCGTGGGCACCTGCCCGGTTAGCACCACCATGGGGATGGAGTCCATGTAGGCGGTGGCGATGCCGGTGACGGCATTGGTCGCGCCCGGCCCCGAGGTGACGAGACAGACGCCGCACTTGCCGGTGGCGCGCGCGTAACCGTCCGCCGCGTGGGAGGCGCCCTGTTCGTGACGGACCAGGATGTGCCTGACCGTCTCCTGTTTGAACAGGGCGTCGTAGATATGCAGGACCGATCCGCCGGGATAGCCGAAAACGAGTTCGACTCCCTCGTCCAGCAGTGCCTGAACGACAATTTCGGCTCCGCTCAGTTCCCTGTTTGCCTTGGCATCGGCCTCAGCCTTGTCCGCCCCATTCGGTTTCGCCCCAGTCAGTGCCACCTTCAGCGACCTCCGGTCAGCCCGTTCAACCGGGGGGACGCATGGCCCGTCGGCGGATGCCCGCAAATGAAGCGGCGTCCGCGTGACGCGACCGCGATCACGGCGAACCCGCGATCTTCAGGAGGCGTCGACAATCCATGGTTCCCCGGTTGCACGGGGGATAATGAAAACGTTGAAAAGGGATCGAAGTTACAGCGATCGTTCCTGACGGTCAAGCCAGGCGGAGCCGGAGTTGGCCATTCTCGGGTTGACCCGAAGCGTCCCGGACATGACCTAAACCCGTCGGCCAACCTTGAGCGTGTTACCTCTTGCGGCGGAAATGCCGTAGGAAAGGTCATGCACATTCTGCAAAAATTCCAACTCTTCCCACGCCTCCGCTGGCCAGCCATCGGGTTGTCCCTGATCCCCTAACACCAGGTCGCGAAACAGAACTTCGAAGGCATCGACATCTCCCCAGCCAACCGTCAGACGATTGAGCGCTTCCGGAAAATCCGTTTCCAGTACGCAGGGCAGGCCGCTTTTGCCCAACCGCTGCGCCTTTTCGGCGCTTGAGACCCTGGCCAGAGGAGTGGCGCGAATCCAGTCGGGAGCATCGGAGAGATGCCCGGACACGGACTCGTCGCGCGCTTCCGGCAAATGGCTCAGAAAGAGATCGACGAATGACTGGATCGATTTTCTGGGATGCTCAAACTCCAGCGTCAGCGTGTACAACTGAGTCCAGTCAAATCCGGTCGGCCGGGATTTTTGCGCGTCGACCACGCGGGCCCTCAGCCGAATCCCGGGGGCTCCGCCGGTCCCCGCGATCGATAGCTTGATACTTTGATTGATGTCATAAGCATCGAAGACGGTCACAACGTGACGTCCCGTCACAATCTGCGCCAGCATGTAACGCAGGTCTTCGATATCATTGGCGGTCACCTCCAGTTCCCTGACCAGATCGCCGGATCGACCGCTTTGTTCCGTCGACCGCCCCCCGTGCAGCATCTTCAGCAAGAGTTCGAGCCGCGAATGACTGCGCGGAGTCAGACTAAAAAACCGTGCGGCAATCAGATAGGTTCCGTTTTGCAGCGATTTCGCGCGGATCAGATGGGCGTCGGCCGTAATCTTTTCGCCTTTTTTCCACGGCAGAACGATCTGCATCGAACTCGCCTGCGCGGGAGGCGCTTGGTCAATGGAGAAGAGCACCCCGCCCCAGGAAATATCCAGATTGATCGCGGTGATCGGGTCGGTCATTCCCGAAAACGTCACCTGAATTGGAATGTTGACCTGAATCCGCGCCTGGGTGCGGCGATCAAGCCTGACCGCCTCGTTCTGGAGCTGCTTCATATCGTCATTACCCCGTGACCGGTCAGCAAGGATTTCTTTCGCTGTTGTCGGGTTGTGTCCAGATGAATCAAGCCACGTTTCAATAACATCGCGGACTCCAACGGTTCGGAAAAAATACGTCGATTAGAACAAGATTATCCGGACAATGCATCCTGTCCTGAATGGCGTTCCAGACTTCGGCGGGAACAGGCCCGGCATCGGAAGAGTTGTTTCCAAGCTCATTGAACCCTAAACTCGCCTGCTTTCCCTTGCAATGACTGTCCCCATGCGCACCTCACAGTTCCCTTTGCAGACCATCAAGGAAATCCCCGCCGACGCCGAGATCGCCAGTCATCGGCTGATGCTGCGCGCGGGTCTGATCCGTAAACTCGCCGCCGGACTCTATACCTGGCTGCCCCTGGGCCTGCGCGTGCTGCGCAAGGTCGAGCGGGTCGTCCGTGAAGAAATGGACCGCGCGGGGGCGCTAGAGGTTTCCATGCCGGCCGTGCAGCCCGCCGAACTCTGGCAGGAATCCGGCCGCTGGGAGAAATACGGCCCCGAACTCCTACGCTTTCATGACCGCCACCGGCGCGAGTTCTGTTTCGGCCCGACCCACGAGGAGATCATCACCGATCTGGCCCGCAACGAACTGAAGAGCTACAAACAACTCCCGATCAATTTCTATCAGATCCAGACCAAATTCCGCGACGAGATCCGCCCGCGCTTCGGCGTCATGCGCGCGCGCGAATTCCTGATGAAGGACGCCTATTCCTTCCATCTCGACGAAGCCTCGCTGGCCGAGACCTATCGCCAGATGCACGAGACCTATTGCCGCATCTTCACCCGCTGCGGGCTCGACTTTCGTCCGGTGCAGGCGGATACCGGCAGCATCGGCGGCAACGCCTCGCACGAGTTCCATGTGCTGGCGGCCTCCGGCGAGGATGCCATCGCCTTCTCCACCGGCAGCGATTATGCCGCCAACGTCGAGATGGCGGAGGCCGTGGCGCTCGCCGCCGCGCTTCCGCCGCCCGCCGAGGACGCGCGTCTGGTGGACACGCCCAACGCGCGTACCATCGCCGATTTGGTCGAAGAATTCGGTCAGCCGATCGCGCGCACGGTCAAGACGCTGGTGGTCGCCGCCTCGGACGCCATCGAGGCCGATCTGGTCGCGCTGCTGGTACGTGGCGACCATGAACTCAACGCCATCAAGGCGGAAAAACTGCCACAGGTCGCCGCGCCGCTACGCATGGCGACCGAGGCCGAAATCCGCGCGGTCATCGGCGCCGGCCCCGGCTCGCTCGGTCCAAAAGACCTGCCCATCCCCTGCATCGTCGACCGCACCGTCGCGGTCACCGCCGACTTCAGCGCCGGCGCCAACCAGGACGGCAAACATTGGTTCGGCCTTAACTGGGGCCGCGATCTGCCACTGCCCGAGGTCGCCGATCTGCGCAACGTGATCGAGGGTGACCCAAGCCCGGATGGACAGGGCACCCTGACCATCGCCCGTGGTATCGAGGTGGGACATATCTTCCAGCTCGGGCGCAAATACAGCGAGGCGATGAAGGCGACCGTCCTCGGCGAGGACGGGCGCGCCACCACCCTGACCATGGGCTGTTATGGCATCGGTGTCTCGCGGGTCGTGGCCGCCGCCATCGAACAGCATCACGACGAGCGCGGCATCCGCTGGCCCGCGCCGATCGCCCCTTTCGAGGTCGCGCTCTTGCCGATGAAGCTCGGTAAATCCTACCGCGTCCGCGAAGCGACCGAACAACTCTACGCCGACCTCCAGGCGGCCGGGATCGAGGTTCTGCTCGACGACCGCGACGCCCGCCCCGGCTTCATGTTCGCGGACATGGAACTGATCGGTATCCCTCACCGCATCGTAGTCGGCGACAAGGGACTCGACGACGGCCAGGTCGAGTACAAGGGGCGCGCCGACGAGGAGATGCAATTGGTTCCACTCGCGGAGATCGTCGCGTTCATCCGCGACCGCTTAAACCGCGTCTAGCGTCACCGGCATTATCTCGGATAGTTCCAGCCTTGCGCTTACCCGCCAGGATCGGCTGGTCGCGGTTTAAACATTCAAAGAAAATCAAGGAGCTACATGACCAAAGAAGCCACTTTCAATCGCGATGAACTCCTCGCCTGCGGCCGGGGCGAACTGTTCGGACCAGGCAACGCACAGTTGCCGGTCCCGAACATGCTGATGATGGACCGGATCGCCCGCATCGCGAATTTCGGCGGAGCCAACAGCAAGGGCGAGATTCTCGCCGAACTGGATATCACACCGGAACTCTGGTTTTTCCAATGCCATTTTCCGGGCGACCCGGTCATGCCCGGCTGTCTCGGTCTGGATGCGCTGTGGCAACTCGTCGGCTTCTATCTGGGCTGGATCGGCAATCCCGGCCATGGCCGGGCGCTGGGCGTGGGCGAGGTCAAATTCACCGGCCAGGTTCTGCCCACCGCGAACAAGGTCACCTACCACATCGACATGAAACGGGTCATCACCCGCAAGCTGGTGCTCGGCATCGGCGACGGGGTGGTGCAGGTCGACGGGCGGACCATCTATACCGCCAAGGATTTGCGAGTGGGTCTGTTCACGTCGACGGAAGGGTTCTGAGCGGTCGCAGCCTGGGATGACCCGAATCGACTTCTACAGCCTGGAGCCGGAGAGTTGCGGCGATCGCTTTCTCCTGGCCTGCCGGCTTGTCGAGCGGATTCGCGCCAAGGAACTGCGCGTCCTCATCCACTGTCCGGATCCGGAGCGGGCGCGCCATCTGGACCGCCTGCTCTGGACCTTTCGCCAGGACAGTTTCCTGCCCCATGGGCTGGTGGGCCAAACCGATCCCGAACTCACGCCCGTCCTCATTAGCGACGACGGAAGGCCGGAAACCGAGCACCAGGTTCTGCTCAATCTCTCCCACGAGATTCCCGGTTTCGTGGATCGTTTCGAGCGCGCGTGCGAGCTGATCGACCATGACCCCAATGCCCGCGCCACCGGGCGCGAGCGCTTCCGCGCGTATCGCGAGCGTGGCTATCCGCTGGAGCATCATCGGATACGGCTTTAGTGCGTGTCATCAATTGGATTCGTGTGGGATGATCGCCGCCCCGCCAATGTTCTCAGGCATCGGATCGATGCGCTCGACGCGAAGGTTGCGCGGCATCCTTAGTTAGGGGCGAATTCATTCGCCCCTGCCTGCATCGGAACAACCGACGTGGCGAATGAATTCGCCCCTACAACAGGCGCGCGGCTCTCAGAATCTCCAGCGCCGCGTCGAAGTTGAAGCGATTGATCTCACGCTCAAGATCGCCGAACGTCTCGCCCAATGCCGCGCGCAGCAGGGCGGACGAGTCGCGCGCGAACTGGACGGACCGCACATTGTCTTCCGCCAGCAGGGCATCCAATTCGCTCATGACCCGACGCGGCACGTCCCCCTGAACAGGCGTTTCGGGATTGCTCCACTCGTCCTCCTCCGGCAGCGCCAGGATCGCGGCGACCAAACAGTCAAGTTCCCGCTGGAGTTCATCGGTCGCGGAGTCGATGACCTCCGCCTCGGCGCGTCGCCCGAGCGAAATTTCCAGGCGCCCCGCGCAGCTCGCCAGACGATCGGCCCCCAGGGTCGCGGCAGCCCCTTTCAGACCGTGGGCGACTCGCACCGCCCCCAGTTCGTTCCCCGACTTCAGACAGGCGCGCAGCGCCGCCGGATCCTCGCCATGCGACTGTGCGAACAACCGCAGCAGACGTAGATAGATCGTGCGCTGTCCGCGCACCGCCGCGAGTCCGCGCAGACTGTCGAGTCCCGGCACCCCGGCCAGCCAGGGCATCCATGCAACGCCTTCGGCGCCCTCGCGCAACACGGGCCGCAGACTGTCGCGCTCGTCGCTCTCCGGCAGCCATTTCAGCAAGGCGCGGTAGAGCACGTCCGGTTCCACGGGCTTGGGCACAAAGTCATTCATACCGGCGTCCAGACACGCCTGCCGATCTTCCTCGAAGGCATTGGCGGTCATGGCCAGAATCGGGACGGCTTCATGTCCGGCCTGGGCGCGGATCGTGCGCGTGGCTTCCAGACCATCCATTTCAGGCATCTGAACGTCCATCAGCACCAGGTCATAAGTGTTCGCGGCGACCATGGCGACCGCCTCCCGACCGTTTTCGGCCGCATCCACCGCCAGGGCCACCGCATGCAGCAGTTCCATCGCCACCTCGCGATTGATGGCATTGTCTTCGACCAGCAGGATGCGCGCGCCCGTCGCGCGGCGGCGTAACGCAGACTCGGTATCGGTCGACGGCATGGCGGATGGCGGCGGCGCGATCCCCCGACCGCGGCCGAGCCGGGCGGTGAACCAGAAGGTACTGCCCCGATCCGGCTCGCTTTCGACGCCGGCGTCGCCGCCCATGAGCTGCGCCAGCCGGCGGGTGATCGCGAGCCCCAGACCCGTACCGCCATGCTTGCGCGTGGTCGAGACGTCGGCCTGTCCGAAGGGTGTGAACAGACGTGTCAGTTCATCCGGCGCGATGCCGATGCCGGTGTCGACCACCTCGAAGCGCACCAGCAGTCGATGCTCGTATTCTTCCAGCAGACGAGCGCGCAGGACGATCGTTCCGCGTTCGGTGAACTTGACCGCGTTGCCGGCAAAATTGAGCAGCGCCTGACGCAGGCGGGTAGGATCGCCGTGTAACCAGGGAGGCACGTCGTCCGTATCCACGTCGATCTTCAGCCCCTTGGACTGAGCCTGATCGGCGATCAGCGAACGCACATGGTCGAGGATGCCCATCAAGTGAAAATCGGTCTGCTCCAGTTCCAGCCGACCCGCCTCGATCTTGGACAGATCGAGAATGTCGTTGACGATGGAGAGCAGATGTTGGGCGGCCGACTCGATCTTGTCCAGGCGTCTGGCCTGCTCGGGCGTCACCCCGCTGCGTTGCAGCAGATAGGTCAGGCCGACGATGGCGTTCATGGGCGTGCGGATCTCGTGGCTCATGTTGGCCAAAAAGGCGCTCTTGGCCCGATTGGCGGACTCGGCCCACTCCCGCGCCATCTCCTGGATCCGTTCGAGTTCCTTCTGGACGCTGATATCGCGCGAGAATCCCACCGTGCCCAGGACGCTCCCATCCGCGTCGAGGACCGGCGCCTTAAAGGTCTCGAAGGCCTCGGGACGATTGGGAATGCCTTCCTCGATCGTTTTCTGGCGGCGCGTGGCCATGACGTCGGCGTCGTCGGCACGGTAGCGTTCGGCCATCTCCCGGGGCCAGATGTCGAGGTCGGTCTTGCCCAGCAGTTCCTCGGCCGCGTGACGAGTCGCCTCGGCGAACGCCCGATTGACCGCCAGAAAGCGCCCTTCGCGATCCTTCAGCCAGATCATGTGCGGGATATTGTCGATGATCGCGCGCCGCGCCTGACTTTGGCGGCGCAGCTCGGCGGTGCGCTCCTCGACCAGTTCCTCCAGACAATGGCGGTACCGGTCCAGTTCCTCCTCGGCTTTCTTGCGTTCGCTGATGTCCCGACAGATGCACAGCACCAGCTTGCGTCCGCCCCAACTGACGCTGCTGGCACTGACCTCGACGGCGTAGACAGAACCGTCCCGGCGTCGGTGAAGGGTCTCGAACATCCTGCCCGAAGACGGAAACTCGGTGAAGCCTTCGCGCACCTGCGACTCGGTCATCACCGCGTCGATATCCCAACTGTACAAGCCGATGAGTTCCCCCGGCGCATAACCAAGCATCTCGGCAAAGCGTCGATTGGCCTCGACGATGCGATGCTGCTCGTCGAAGACCAGAACGCCGTCGCGCGAACCCTCGATCAGCGCCAGTCGCCGGGCCGTCTCGTCGGCGAGCGCGCGCGACACCTGATCGATCTCGGTGATATCGCGGGAGATCCCGAACACGCCGATGATCTTGCCATCCGCGTCGCGCAGGGGCCCCTTGATCGCGAGAAAGAGTCGCATCCCCTCGGTGGTCGTCAGGAATTCCTGAAAGGTCAGGCTGCAATCGTCGTCCATCACCCGCCGGTCATTGGATTTGATCAGTTCCGCCTGCTCGGGGGGAAAGAGTTCGTCGTCGGTTCCGCCCAGAGTTGCCTCGGCGGATGTCCCGGCAAACCTGGCGGCGGCCCGGTTGAAGAGCAGATAGCGACCCTCGCGATCCTTGGCGAAGATGGCGTCCGTGGAACCCTCGGCGATGGCGGCCAGGAGGCTCAGTGCGTTCAACCGCTCCATCTGGGAGCGGTGCAAGGACGCGGCAAGCGCCAGTTGCTGACGCTGACGCAGCAGAAAGGCTCCGGTCCCGGTCATGAAGAGCGCCAGCAGACCGGCAAGGCAGATCCAGACGGCATTGTTCGCCACTTTGGCGTACAGCTCGGCGCGATCGAGCTTGACCACCAGAAACCAGTCGGTCTCGGGCACGGTCATGGCCACGCCCAGGACCGGCTTGCCGCGATAGTCCTCGCCTTCCTGAAGGGTGCCGAAATTGGCCGGGGCAAGCAGATACCGCGCGGCCAGCAGGCGCGGGTTCGTCAGCGGCAGGCGCAGCATTAACGCCGCATCGGTCCGATGGCGCGGTTCGTTTAGAAACGACAGATGATCGCCATCACGCTGGACCAGCAGGGTCTCGCCCGTCTCGGTGGGAATCGGCCAACTCTGAAGCGCGGGATAGAGACGAGCCGTCGGATCCGTGTGCAGGACGACGACCGGTCCGGGCTGGCCGTCACGCGCTGGCAGAGGGACCAGGAAATCCAGATGGGTCGCGCCTCGCTCGTCGCGATAGGGACCGAAGTGACGGACCTTCCGGTCGGCGACGGACGCTTTGACCGCCGCGACCAGGCGTGGATCAAGGGCCGTTTCCGCGCCATCCAGATCCCAGAGCGGTTCGCCCAGCGCATTCAGCAGCATGACGCCATGAAAGGCGTTGTAGCGCGCGAAAGTCTTAAGATGCTCCAGCAGTTCGCCGTTCGCTTCCGGTCCGTCAGCCGCGAAGAGGCTTGCATCCAGCTCCGTGGACAGGCGGCTGTGTTGCAGGAATCGGGCGTCGCCCAGCCGCTCCTCCATCCAATCGGCGGTTTGCCGGGTCTTGAGCTCGGCGATGGTCTTGAGACGGGCGGCCTCGCTCTCCTTCTGGTGGCTGAAATCGATCGCAATGCCGCCGAGCGTCAGAATGACAATCGCCGCCGCCAGCAGGATGAAGGGCAGCAGCAGGGCGCGGAGCGGCGGCTCGGGAAGCGGGGTGTCCGCGGCAGCTTCGCAGGGAAGCGGCAAACGACGCAACAGGACATAGAGCAGCAGTGAGGTGACAGCGACGAACAACCAACCCTTCAGCGTACTGATCAGAGTCACCTGGGCCGGGACGCTGACCAGCCAGGACACCGCACGGTCGGACAACAGGATCCACATCCCGGCGAACGCGGCATACGCCAGCACCACGGCGAGAATCGCCGACAAAGCGCCCGATCTGGCGCGACGATCAGGGTCGTCAGTCACTGCAATCTCCTTGCCGTCAGCATGGACGCGAGCGGGATTCTCCGTCGCTCGGATCGAGACCGGCTCGATCACGCTCGGCCGGGGCGGTTACCTGTTGGCAAGTCTGGCTCGTTTTCAAGGTAACGAACGGCAATCTCGCGAAATTCCTCGAAGGTGGCGAGAAAGGCATCGGTCACGTCCGGATCGAAATGACTGCCGCGACCGGCGACGATGATGTTGAAGGCATCCTCGAAGGTCATGGGCGGTTTGTAGACGCGGGGAGAGATGAGCGCGTCGAAGACGTCGGCGAGCGCCATCAGGCGCGCGGCGATCGGAATGGCGTCGCCGGCAAGGCCCTCGGGATAGCCGCTACCGTCCCATTTCTCGTGATGATAGTGGGCGATATCCTTGGCCAGGACAAGAAATTCGACCAGCCGGTCGGCATCGCGCTCGGCCTGCTCGATGGCGTCGCTGCCCAGCTTGGCATGGGTCTTCATGATCTCCCACTCGTCCGGCGTGAGCTTGCCCGGCTTGAGCAGGATGGAATCGGGGATGCCGACCTTGCCGATGTCGTGCAGGGGGGCGGACTTTGCCAACTGGTCGATCACGCGGTCGGTCAGGAACTCGGAGAAGCGGGGATGATCGCGCAATTGATGGGCCAGCGTGCGGACATAGCCCTGGGTGCGCCGCAGATGGTTGCCGGTCTCCGGATCGCGGATCTCGGCCAGGTGCGCCAGCGCATGAATGCTGACCTCCTGCACGACCAGATTCTCGCTCATGCGCCGCGCGAGCTCGGCCTCCAGATAGGCGTTCTGGTCCTTCAGCCAATCGCGCGCCTGCTTGAGTTCCAACTGGGTGCGGACACGCGCCAATAAGATCGACGGCACGATCGGCTTGGCGATGTAGTCCACCGCGCCGACATCCAGACCGCGCAGTTCGGCCTCGGCGCTGTCCATCGCGGTGACGAAGATCACCGGAATCTCGCGGGTCAGGGGATCGGCGCGCAAGCGGGTGAAGACCTCGTAGCCATCCATGCCCGGCATCATCACGTCCAGCAGAATGAGATCCGGCCAGGGCGCGGTGGCGGCGATCCGCAACGCCTTCTCGCCGGACGTGGCCGCGCGTACCCGATAGTCGAGCTGCAAGAGTTCGCTCAAGACCGTGAGGTTTTCGGGCGAGTCATCGACGATCAAGATCGTCGGCAGGGCTCCGTCCAGCATTCAACCTCCTAAAAAGATGGGGATTATGCGTCTATCCCTGACGGTGGACGGATATCATAGAGGAATAATCGGCGAACGGCAGCCTCGCGGCATGTTTCGACCATAAAACTATCATGGATTTTTCATAAACCACACACCCAATCAGGTCTGTCACCTTGCCTTTTTCGCTTGGCCGGCGAGCGAACGCGGTATAAACAGGGGTTGACGCAGCCGCGTTTCCGACTAAATTAATAGGTCAAGAAGATCGATCAATCATGGCATAAATCAAATTAATGACTGCCTATCAACTGACATGGGAGCGCGGCACGATGATTCAGTCCAGCATACAGCAGCAAACGCCCGCTAGGGGGCGCCCCTTGCCACTCGATCAAGACGGATTTTTAGTCGATCCGGAACTCTGGAATCGGGGCATGGCGAAGTTCATCGCCAAACTCGATGGCGTCTGGCCGCTCGGTCCCGAGCATTGGAACATCATCTACTATCTGCGCGAGCACCGCCTGACCTATGGCGCATTGCCGCCAACCTCGCAAATCTGCCGCGCCCACGGCCTGGAGCGTCACGCGGTGCAGCGGCTGTTCGGCTCCTGCCGCGAGGCCTGGCGCATCGCCGGGCTCTCGCATCCGGGCGAGGAAGCGCTGAACCACATGATCTGACGCCCGTGCTTCGGCTGGCGGCTGGCGGAAGTCAGTTCGCCTCCAATCCTTCCACCCGCTGAAATCCGCGCGGCAGCAGGCGTCCGCGCCGTCCGCGCTCGCCCTGATAGACCTCCAGGTCGATCGGCTTGAGCGTGAACTCGCGCTTGCCGGACAGGATCTTCAGGCTGCCGCCCGCCGGCACCACCGCCAGCGCCACCATGACTTCCTCGCGCGCCGCGACTTTCGCGGTCGGAATCCCGATGATTTTGTTGCCCTTGCCGCGCGCCATCTCGGGCAGTTCGGAGACCGGAAACACCAACAGATAGCCCGCGCTGGTGGTCGCCGCCAGCCGCGCGCCGACGGCGTCGCCAAGCGGAACCGGAACCAGCACATTGGCGCCCGGCGAGAGACTGATGATCGCCTTGCCGGCCTTGGGCTTGGCGAACAGATCCTCCATCCGGGCGATGAACCCATAGCCCGCGTCCGAGGCGAGCACATAGCGGCTCTCGGGCAAATCCCCGAGCACGGCGACGAAGCGGGCGCCCGGCGGCGGATCGAGCCGACCTGTCAGCGGTTCGCCCTGCCCGCGCGCCGAGGGGAGTCCGTTGGCCGGGAGCGAATAACCACGCCCCGTCGAGTCGAGAAAGACCACGGTCTGATGACTGCGGATGCGCGCGGCACCCAGAAAGCGGTCGCCAGAGCGGTAACTGAGTCCAACCACGTCCACCTCGTGCCCCTTGGCGGCACGGATCCAACCCATCTCGGATAGAACGACGGTCACCGGCTCGCTCGGCGCCAGTTCGTTCTCGTCGATCGCGGCCGCCGCGCGACGCGCGACCAGCGGCGAGCGGCGCGCGTCGCCGTATTTCTCGGCATCGGCGGCGATCTCGTCGCAGATCAGCGTTTTCAGCACACCTTCATCGCCCAGGATCCGCTGCAACCCATCGCGTTCCGCAGCCAGTTCCGCCTGCTCGGCGCGGATCTTCATCTCTTCCAGCCGCGCGAGCTGGCGCAGTCGGGTGTTCAGCACATAGTCGGCCTGGGCGTCGGTCAGGGCGAAGCGCGCCATCAAAATCGGCTTGGGCTCGTCCTCGGCGCGCACGATGCGAATCACCTCGTCGAGATTCAGGAAGGCGATCAGCAGACCGTCGAGCAGGTGCAGGCGTTCGAGCACCTTGTCCAGACGATGCTGCAAACGCCGGCGCACGGTCTCGGTGCGGTAGATCAGCCATTCGACCAGGATGTCGCGCAGACTCATGACTCGCGGGCGGCCGTTCAGGCCGATCACGTTCATGTTCACCCGATAGCTGCGCTCCAGATCGGTGGTCGCGAACAGATGTAACATGAGGCGTTCGACATCGACCCGGTTGGAACGCGGCACGATCACGAAGCGGGTCGGGAATTCATGGTCGGACTCGTCGCGGAAGTCCTCGATCATCGGCAGTTTCTTGGCGTTGAACTGCGCGGCGATCTGCTCCATGACCCGGCTGCCCGAGACCTGATAGGGCAACGCCGTGATGACGATCTCGCCCCGCTCGATCTCGTAGCGGGCGCGCTGTTTCACGCTGCCGCCGCCGGTCCGATAGAGCTTCAGGAGTTCATCCGGCGGGGTGACGATCTCGCCGGCGGTCGGGAAATCCGGCCCCGGAATCAGCCGGACCAGATCCTCCACCGTCGCATCCGGATGTTCGAGCAGATGCATGCAGGCTTGGGCCACCTCGCGCAGATTGTGCGGCAGGATGTCGGTCGCCATACCGACGGCGATCCCGGTGGTGCCATTGAGCAGCAGATTCGGCAGACGCGCGGGCAGCAGCCGGGGCTCCTCCAGCGTCCCGTCGAAGTTCGGCTGCCAGTCGACCGTGCCCTGATCCACCTCCCCGAGCAGCAGCTCGGCATAGGGCGTCAGGCGCGACTCGGTGTAGCGCATGGCGGCGAAGGATTTAGGGTCGTCGGGCGAGCCCCAGTTGCCCTGCCCGTCGATCAATGGATAGCGATAGCTGAAGGGCTGGGCCATCAGCACCATGGCCTCGTAACAGGCCGAATCGCCATGTGGATGGAACTTGCCCAACACATCGCCGACGGTGCGCGCCGACTTCTTGAACTTGGCCGTCGCCGACAGGCCCAGCTCGGACATAGCGTAGAGGATGCGCCGCTGCACCGGTTTGAGTCCGTCGCCCACATAGGGCAGCGCGCGGTCGAGGATGACGTACATGGAATAATCCAGGTACGCCTTTTCGGTGAAATCTTTCAGAGGGCGGCGTTCCAGGCCCTCCGCGTTATACAGCAGGGTATCCGTCATGGGTCATCTTGGATTCGGTCGCAAACAGGGCGGGCATGATGCGGCAAGGAGGCGCGAATCACAATAAACCACGCCTCGTGGGGCATGCGAAATTCGCGCTTCACGCGGTCTTGTCAGGACTCGCGAAGGTCGGAGCGGGCGCGGTTTATAATTTTTATCCGATAAACCGCGTCCGATCACTCGCAACGACGCATACCACGACGGACGCGGTTTATATCCGACACAACAGATCCACCCGGTGCGGCTTGAAAAACCGCGCGCCGTCCGGCGTCAGATGACGCTCGAAGGCGGCGCGGATCCCGGCGAGACGGGCGGCATCAAGGTTGCGCTCGCTGTGGGTCACCTGGATGAACCTGTTAGCGAAGCTCTCCCAGTCGGGATAGACGCCTTCGGACTCGTAGAAAACCTCGCGTTCCAGCCGGAACAGACCCGCGTCGATCGCGCGTCCCAGTGCCGCGAAGGCGGCGGTTCGCACCTCGCGCTCGTCATCGATCAGACGCATGATCTCGTTAAAATCGCCCCAATAGACCGGTTCGGAGACATAAAGCAACCCACCCGGCGTTAGCACCCGGTGGATCTCGCCGAGCGCCTGATCCATCAATTCGATAGGGACATGATGCAGCGACTTGAACATGAACACCCGCTCATAGGATGCGTCCGGATCGGCGATCGACTCGGCGCCGCCCACACGGAACTCGATCGCCGGCAGATCCGTCAAGGCGAGGTTTTTCGCGTGCTGGATCGCATCGACCTCGGTCGCCGTTACCTGGGCCGCACCCAGTCGCGTCACCAGCTCGCGGGTCGTCCAGGCGGCGCCGCAACCGAGTTCAAGAACCCGCGACCCCCGCACACCGAGCAGATCCTCGATCACCTCAAGCTCGCCGCTGCGGCGATAGGCGGTGGGGTCATTGATTTGCATCGGATGGCTGATGGACGCCATAAAAACTCCAGGGTTTCGGTTCTCGTTTCACTGCCATGGCAGCCTATACTACAAAACGCTGTCATTCGAGCCGCAAAGAGCGATTGAGGCTCAGCAATTCTCATTTTGACGCCAAAATTAGAACTGCTGATTGAAGCTGGCCCCCGTGACCGCCCCCTCACATTGATCGATTCCGCCAAGAGGCATTGACCGCCTATGTTCGTCCGTCTCCTACTGGTGCTGTTGGCACTCGCCGCAATCGTCGCCGGTCTTGCCTTTCTCAAATACCGTCAGATCCAGACCGAAATCGCGCTGTTTTCCCAGCCGATGCCAGCCCCAACGGTCACCGCAGCGGTCGTGAAGACGAGCGCCTGGGAGCCAGCACTGAACGCGGTCGGGACCGTGCGGGCGGTCCAGGGCGTTGATCTCAACAACGAGGTCGCGGGACAGGTCAAACAGATCCTGTTCGACTCCGGCGCCAAGGTGAAGCAGGGGCAGATTCTGCTGCGTCTGGAGGACGATGTGGACCGGGCCGAACTCGAAGGCTTGCAGGCGGCGGAGCGTCTGGCCCAGATCCAGTTGGACCGCAACCGCGCCTTGCTCAAGGATCGCGCCGTCGCCCAAGGCGATGTCGACGAGATCGCCGCTCAGCTCGATCAGGCGCGCGCACAGGTCAAGTCCAGGCAGGCGAGCATCGAGAAAAAGGCGATTCGTGCGCCCTTCGCCGGTCAGTTGGGCATCCGCCAGGTGAATCTGGGGCAATACCTGGCCGAAGGTTCGGCAATCGTGCCGCTCCAGGCGCTCGACCCGGTCTATGTCGATTATTCGCTGCCCGAGCGCCATCTGGCCCAGTTGCGCGTCGGTCAACCGGTGAGCGTGCGGGCGGCGCCCTACCCCGACCGGAGCTTCACGGGCAAAATCCAGGCGATCAGTCCCGGCATCGATCAAGGCACTCGCAATGTATTGATTCGCGCCCGTTTCGACAATCCCGATCTCGCGCTACGCCCTGGCATGTTCGCCCGCGTCGCCACCCAACTGCCGGTCCAGGAACGTGTTCTCACACTCCCCCGCGAGGCGGTCACCTTCAATACCTATGGCGATTCGGCGTTCCTGATCGAGGAAACAAACGGCAAAACCCTGGCGCAGCGCCGCCAGATTCGCACCGGCGCCGTGCGCGGCGATGAGGTCGCGGTCCTCGACGGACTGACCGAAGGGGATCGCGTCATCGTCGCCGGTCAGGTGAAACTCACCAACGGGCAGGAAGTCAGCATCGTCTCGGACAGCGACGAGGCGGCCGCCGCGCCGGCGCAACCCGAATGACCTTCACCGACACTTTCATCCACCGCCCGGTGCTCGCGACCGTCGTGAGCCTGCTGATCCTGATCCTGGGGGTACGCGCCTTCCTGGATCTGGACCTGCGTCAGTACCCCAAGACGCAAAACACCGTGGTCACCATCACCACCGCCTATCCGGGAGCGAGCAGCGATCTGGTGCAGGGATTCATCACCCAACCGCTCCAGCAGGCCATCGCCGAGGCCAACGGGATCGATTTCCTCGCGTCCACCAGCTCCGCCGGGGTCTCGATCATCGAGGCCAACATGCGCCTCAACTATGACCCCAACGCGGCGGTCGCGGAGATCCAGGCCAAGGTCGCGAGCCAGCTCAACGTCCTGCCGGAGTCGGCCCAGAATCCGGTGATCGACTCCACCACCGGGGACAGCACGGCGCTCATGTATCTGGCGTTCTATAGCGAGGAGATGGATCTGCCCCAGATCACGGACTATCTGATCCGGGTCGTGCAGCCCCAGCTTCAGGCGCTCCAGGGGATCGCCAAGGCCGAGTTGATCGGCAACAAGACCTTCGCCATGCGGATCTGGCTGGATCCGGCGCGCATGGCCGCACTCAAGGTGACCGGCGACGAGGTGGCGCGGGTGCTGCGGACCAACAATTATCTCGCGGGTGTCGGACGGATTCAGGGCGAGCTGGTCCAGGTGGATCTGTCCGCCACGACCGATATCAGCCGCGTCGAGGACTTCCGCCGGCTGGTGGTGCGCGCGGAATCCGACACCCTGATCCGGCTCGAAGACATCGCCGAGATCGAGCTGGGCGCCGCCGACTACAACTCGACCACACTGTACAAGGGCATCCCCGCCATCTTCATCGGTATCGAGCCCGCGCCCGGCTCCAATCCGCTCGATGTCGCCGAGCGTGTCCATGATCTGATGCCGGGTCTCAAGGCCGATTTCCCCGAAGGGCTGAACGCCTTTATCCCCTACGACGCCAGCGAATTCATCCAGGAGTCGATCAAGGAGGTCTTCAAGACGCTGGCCGAGGCGGTGCTGATCGTGCTGCTGGTGATCTTTCTGTCGCTCGGTTCGCTGCGCGCCGCGCTCATCCCCTCGGTGGCGGTGCCGCTCTCGATCATTGGGGCTGGATTTCTCATGCTGTTGATGGGCTTTTCCATCAACCTGCTCACCCTGCTCGCCATGGTGCTCGCCATTGGTCTGGTGGTGGACGACGCCATCGTGGTGGTGGAGAACGTGCACCGACATCTGGAAATGGGCAAGCCCCGAATTCAGGCGGCGGTGGACGCGGCCCGCGAGCTGGCGCTGCCGATCATCGCCATGACCACCACCCTGGTCGCGGTTTATGCCCCCATCGGTTTCATGGGCGGATTGGTGGGCTCGCTCTTCACCGAATTCGCCTTCACCCTCGCCGGGGCGGTGCTGGTCTCGGGGATCGTCGCGCTCACGCTCTCGCCCATGCTGTCCGCTGCGGTGCTGCGCGAAGGCGGTCAGCAGGGGCGGTTCGAGCAGACGGTCGAGCATTTTTTCGAGCGGTTCGCCAACGGCTACCGGCGCTTGCTGCATGGCTGGCTGCGCTATCCCAGCGCCACCCTCCTGGTGGCGGTCGTGGTGCTCGCGGCCATCTATGGCATGTACAGCATGACCCAGAAAGAACTGGCCCCGACCGAGGACCAGAGCATTCTGTTTTTCATGGCCACCGCGCCCCAGACCGCCACCATCGATTACAACCAGCGTTTTGTCGCGCAAATGAGCCCGCTCTTCGAGTCCTTCCCTGAGTACCAGGAAAGCTTCATCCTGGTCGGCTTCGGGGACGCTAGCACCACCTTCGGCGGCTTCAAGATGCCCCCGCCGAACCAGCGGGAGCGCTCGCAAATGGAGATTCAGCCCCAGCTTCAGGGCGCGCTGTCCCAGATCGCCGGACTCGATACCGTCGCCTTTTCGCTCCCCAGCCTGCCGACCCCTGGCAGCGGGATGCCGGTGGAATTCGTCGTCCTCTCCGACCGGGGAGCCGAGGAACTCGCCGGCCTCGCCGACCAGTTACTCGGTCAGGCGATGGCCAGCGGCAAGTTCATGTTTCTGATGAAGGACGTCAAGCTGGAACGGCCTCGCACCGTGCTGGAAGTGGACCGCGATCTGGCCGGCGACCTCGGGATCAGCATGCAGGATCTCGGGCTCAGCCTCTCGGGCATGCTCAACGAGGACTATGTGAACTGGTTCAGCCTGGCGGGCCGCAGCTACAAGGTCATCCCCCAAGTCGAGCGGGGCTATCGCAATGATGCCGGGGAACTGCTGGACTATCAGGTGCGAACCGCCGCCGGGGAACTGGTGCCGGTCAGCGCGCTGGTGACGCTCCGCCACCAGGTCGAACCCTCCAAGCGCGTCCAATTCCAGCAGTTGAATGCGGTCACGCTCTCCGGCGTCATGACCCCCGGCGTCACCCTGGGCGATGCATTGGGCTATCTGGAACAGGAATCTCGAACCATCTTTCCCCGTGGCGCGCGTATCGATTACAAAGGCGAATCGCGCCAGTTCAAGCGCGAAGGCGCGGCGCTGGAGGTCACCTTCTTCCTGTCCCTGCTGATCATCTATCTGGTCCTGGCGGCCCAGTTCGAAAGCTGGCGCGACCCCTTTGTCATCCTGATGTCCGTACCCCTATCGATCGCCGGCGCCATGGCGTTTCTGTTCCTGGGCTTCGCGAGCATCAACATCTACACCCAGGTCGGGCTCATTACCCTGATCGGACTGGTCGCCAAAAATGGGATCTTGATCGTGGAATTTGCCAATCAGCTCGGCGAGCGCGAGGGACTCGCCAGACGCGAGGCGATCGAGCAGGCATCGGCCATCCGGCTGCGCCCCATCCTGATGACAACGGTTTCGATGCTGGTCGCCATGATCCCGCTCCTCACCGCCAGCGGTCCGGGCGCGGTCAGCCGCTTCGACATCGGGCTGGTAATCGTCACCGGACTTGGCATCGGCACGGTCTTCACGCTGTTTGTCGTGCCGGCATTTTATCTGCTGCTCTCGCCGACGAGTCATCGGCGCATCGGCGAGAGACAGGGCGCTGCGCACACTATCTGATAACTGATTATTTCCCGGAGACCTCACGATGAAGTCACATAACCCCATCGATCGCTGGCTGTCGACGCTCTTTCACTACATCGAAAAGGCGGTTCTGGTCGGTGTCGGCGCGCTGGCGCTCGTCGGCATCGGGCAACTCATCCAGAGCATCTACCAGCATGGACAAGTCAAACTGGAAGACTTGCTCCTGATGTTCATCTTCATCGAGATCATGGCGATGGCGAACGTCTATTTCGTCCGCCGGTCCGTGCCCTTCACCTATCCCATGTTCATCGCCGTCACCGCGCTCTCGCGCTTGATCGTGCTTCAGGGCAAGAACATTGCCCCCGAGAACCTCCTCTACGAGAGCGGTGCCCTCCTGCTGGTCAGTCTCGCCATCCTCATCATTCGCTTCAGTCAACGCTATAGCGCGGCCGCCATCGAGACCGAGGAAACCGAGGACGAGAAGCACGAGTAACCCAAGGGAAGCTGAGCGCTTCGAGGATTGTCACGGTCGACGATGGGAGTTAACCTTGATCGAAGCAGGGGATCTCGCCGCTGTCGGCGGGAATGTGATTATCACGAAGGGGTGGAGAGTCATGCTGAGTAAGCAAACGGTGATTGCCTGGGTGATTGGGATCGTCGGCGTCTTTTTTCTTCTCGATGCGTTTGGATCCGCGTCAATCTCGGATGCCTTTGCCAGGGTTGCGGTTGTCGCGGTCGTCGCCTTGTTCCTCCTGTATCGAATCGGCAAACATCGCGAAGGATACGAAAAACTCATCGCCGCCGGGGTTGCGGTCGACGGCAAACCATCGTTACGGGCGAGTTGCTATGTCGCGACGACTCAACATGGCGAGGTCCGGTATCGCCTCGGTTCATACACCGGCATTCAGCGCATCATCAGAGAGCTACCCGCCGGGACACCTCATCAATGGGGGCATCTCGATGCCGTATCCATCTACCGAACGCCCCAGGAGCTGACCCGCGGCGCATAGGGCGATTACAATCCAGACGCGGCGAGCCCGCCAAACGGCGGGCTCCATTACACCAAGATCTAACCCATCCACGCACACGGCATGCCATGCCGGGTGCGTTTTTAATGAAGATAGCTCGGCACCACGAAATCGAGATCCGTGGCCGATATCCCAAGTTCCTTGAGTCCCTCGCGCGCGCACACGCTGTCCACCTGAAGCGACAGATAGTTGTCCAGGGTGAATGGCTTGCCCGGCAAACGTTGAAAGACACTCGCCTGCAGCCGCGACAGCCGATCGTCGAGCCCCACCACCCACACCTCGCGCCCGATCCGCTCGCCGGTATAGACGACCAGTTCGCGGAGCGAGAAGGCGCGCGGGCCGCAGAGTTCGTAGGTCTTGCCATGGGTGTCAGGGTCATCCAGACAACGCAGCATGGCCTCCACCACATCCCCGACGTAGACGGGCGCGAAACGAGCATCCGGACAGGCGAGCGGAAAGGGACCGGGGAGCAGTCGCAACAGCCCGGCGAAGCGGTTGAAGAAGCTATCTCCGGGGCCGAAGATGACCGACGGGCGGAAGCTGGTCACCGCCAGCCCCTCCCCTACCGCCGCGAAGGCCAGCGCCTCGCCGCGCCCCTTGGTCCGCAGATAGTCGCTGGGTCCGCTCTCCGCATTCGCGTGCAGCGCGCTCATGTGCAGATAGCGCGTCACGCCGGCCTGAAGCGCGGCGCGGGTCGCGGTCTCCACCGTCCGCACATGGGTCTGCTCGAAGGTGCGCCCGCCGCTTTCATTGAGAATCCCCGCGAGGTTGATCAGAACCGTGCAGCCGGCCATCGCCTCGGCCAGTGGCGCCGTCTCCCAACCCGCGATCTCGCACAGCTCGCAGCCTGGAATCAGTCGCAGATGACGCTGCCGGTGCGGATGGCGCGTCGGCACGCGGCACGCCATCCCGGCGCGGGACAGACGGTTCAACAGGTGCTGGCCGACGAAGCCGGTTCCTCCAAGGACAAAGACGCGGTGATGTTTCATCTCAGTTGTGACTCATGCAGGGGTGCTGAAGCGCCGATTCGCCGCGTTGCGGTGCGATCGCGCGATTGCGTGCTCAGAGCGCCATCAGGGTTGAGCAGGTGTCGCGTATTATAGCCACCGAGCCACAAAGCTCTTGACGATGTTTCCTCCTCCATCCCCGGATTCGAACCCCTTCGCAAGCGATCAGATCAGATGCCAGCCGTCGAACTCTCCGCCTATCTGACGCTCGGCATCCTGTCGGGCCTGCTCGCCGGACTCTTTGGGGTCGGCGGCGGCGTGGTCATCGTGCCCGCCCTGATCCTGATCTTCACCCGGATGGACATCGGTGGAGACTGGATTCCGCATCTGGCGGTGGGCACCTCGCTGGCGACCATCATCGGCACCGGGGCCGCCTCGACCCGCGCCCATCATCGCCGCGGCGGTGTCCGTTGGGAACTGGTGGCCCGGCTGGCGCCCGGCATCGTGCTCGGCACCTGGGCCGGGGCGGGACTGGTCGCGGTCATCCCGGAATGGTGGTTGAAACGGCTCTTTGCGGGGTTTCTGATCTTGGTGAGCCTGCGCATGCTGATCCGGTCAGCACCGAAACGCAGCGTCCCGCTGCCTGGAACAGGCCGTCTGTGGGCGGTCGGTGGCGGGATCGGGATGCTCTCCGCGCTGGTCGGGATCGGCGGCGGCACCATGACCGTACCCTTTCTGAATCGCCATGGGCTGGAGATGCGTCAGGCGGTCGGCACCTCCGCCGCCGTCGGGCTGCCCATCGCGATCGCGGGCGCCATCGGCTTGATCCTGGCCGGTTGGGGGCGGGTCGGGCTCCCCGCGTTCAGCACCGGTTTCGTCTATTGGCCGGCGGTCGGGGTCATGCTGCTCGCCAGCATGCCGGCCGCGCCGCTCGGGGCACGTCTCGCCCACGCGCTGCCGGTCGATCTTCTGAAACGTCTCTTCGGACTCCTGCTGCTTGCGGTCGCGCTCCGGCTCGCCTTCAGCGGCTAATCGATCCAGCCCCCTGACCAAGCACCAGACGCCGATAGAGAAAGACCTCGCCGCCCTGACTGCGCATCACCAGACGGCCCTGATCGAGCGCGAACTCGAACGTCTGGGTGAAATTCTCCCGCGAGTTGGTCAGTTCGATACGGGTCGGTCCGATGCCAATCCCGCCCTCGATGAAACCGTCGCAGGCGGAGTAAATTCGATAGAACGCGCCCTGCACGATGAGCAAACCGCCCTGGTTGTCCTCCCAGATTCCCTCCAGCGACGAACCGCTCCAGGGCGTCGCCCCTGCCCCGCCGGACAGCGGCAGGCTCTGGGAGAAACGATCCGCCATCTGATTCATTTGGGCGCCGCCGGGCATGGTCTGACCGCCAGGGACGGCGCCAAAGGGCGAAGGCAGACCCGTCATCCCCGGCATGCTCATGGGATTGTAGGGCATCGCCTGACCCATGGCGGGCAGGCCCGTGCCCGGCCCGCCCACGCCGGTATTGGCGAAGCCCATCGATTCCATCATGCGCGCGATCGCATTGGCCATGGCCTCGGCCATCGTCTGCTCGGCGCACGCGCCCCCCGTCAGACCGAACGAGAGCGCAAGCGCCAGGAGAAATCGCGCGACGAGCGGAAGGGAACGGCGATACGCGATCGACATCATCAGAATTTCAACCAAGGGTACGGAGAGCGAGACAAAGCCGGAACGGCGACGCTCGGGGATCACGGTCGGTCGGCCAGGCTAACGCCGCTTTAACGGAATGCGTCAAGTGCGAGAGTCTAACAGACCAGGGCGCATTCCGAGCGGATCGCCATGCCGAATCGTTCAGCCTGAGTTCGGCAATTGGAACCGCAAAGCCGCTCGGTCGCTGGACGGACGGCCATGTATGCCAGCGCGACCACAAGGCGGTCGTCGTTGCCCTTGAGCTTGAAGACGACGCGGCGGCCCTTGAGGATACGCGCGCTGGAAAAAGTGCTTTGATGCCGGCTGGTGTGCGCCATTGGGCACAGCACCTCGTCATGCCAGGCGCGCAGGGGCTGTTTCGCATCAGGATGCCGCGCCCATCACTCCAGGGTCGGGTGATCACGTTCAGGGCTCCAGCCGCGCCTCACGCCAGAAAACGGCCGCCGGCACCGGCGGCAACAGTTCGCTCAGGCGCACCGGCGCAAGCCCCAGGCGATCCGCATAGATCACGCGATAGGTCAAGACACGCTCCACATAAGCGCGCGTCTCGGCAAAGGGGATCCGGGCAATCCAGAGATCCGCGTCGAGACACTCCTCGGGCAGCCAGCGCGCGACCCGGCTCGGTCCCGCGTTATAGGCCGCCGTAGCGAGCGCGGCATGCCCGAAGCGATCGCGCATCCGTGCCAGATAGGTACTGCCGAGCGCGATGTTCAGTGCGGGGTCGAGCAATGACCAGCGCGAGGGCGCGTCCAGGTCCAGTTCCGCCGCCACCTCCGCCGCGGTGGCTGGCATCAGCTGCATCAGCCCGATGGCGCCGGCGTTCGAGGCGATCGTGCGCGCGAAGACGCTCTCCTGACGCATCACCGCGAAGATCCAAGCGGCATCGATTCCGGTCTGCCACGCCTGCTCGGTCACCAGATCGCGATAGGTCACGGGAAAGCGCAGATGCAGGTCGTCCCAGTAACCGGTGCGCGCCAGCGTGAAGATAGCCTGATCGTGCCAGCGCAGCGCATCGGCGATCACGGCCGCCGCCAGCAGGTCCGCCGATTCCAGATTCCGGGTCAAGGCGCGCCATTCGCGGCGGATATCGGTCTCACGCCCCAATGGATGCAGTTCCCGAATCCGCTGAAACGCCGGCGTGAGGACGAGACGGCGAATCCGCGCCGGCTCCGCCGGGGTCGGCGCATGATCCAGACGATAGGGTTGTCCGATTCGGTCCGCCGCCATGAAGCCCCAGAAACCGCGTTGGCGTGCCGCCTGCTCAAAACTGGCTTGAGCCTCCGCCGCGTGGCCAAGCCGCTCCTCGGCGCGTCCCTGCCAGTAGAGCCAGCGGTCGCGTTTTTCCTCGCTGTCCGGCATGCGCGCGATCCACTTGGCCACCCAGTCCCACGCGCTCAACTCGATGGCGGCGCGCAGACGCACCTCCTGATCCGGGAGATTCTCCCCGGTCTCCCGCAGACCGTCCCAATAGGCGAGTCCCAGACGATCGCCGGTGCGCGCGAGCGCGCGACCCACGGCGGCATGGGCGCGGTCGAGCGCCACCGGGTCGACCGACAGCGCCTCGCGCCACTGCATCAGCGCCCAGGCCGCGTCATCCGGCGCGCGCCGTGCCAACCGCACAATCCCATGGGCCAGAATCGCCGCGCGCAGCGGATGCTCCCCGGCAAATCCCGCCGACTCCAACACCTGGACGGGGTTCTGATCCACGTCCAGCCAGCGTTCCAGCCAGGCACGCTCGGCCTCGGGCAGAAGCTTCCCGAGCCCACGGGCCAAGCCCGCCTCGCCAGACTCCATCGCCAACCGGATACGCCGCCAAGTCAACTCGGGCGTCAGATGACCGGCCTGCCGCCAGGCCGCGAAGACGGGATCGCAGACATCCGGCCGCGAACGCGCCGACAGCCAGACCGATTCGACCTGGGGCATGGCCTCCTCGGCGCGCCCAGACTCGATCAGCGCGCGCAGAAACAGACAGCGACGTTCGACCGACTCGTCCGCCCGATAGATCCGCGCATACTCGGTCCAGCGTCCGGCGTCGGCGAGCCGGCGCAGGTAGGCCAGGCGCAGACGGTCGGCCAGCGGCGAATCCGGATCGGCGGCGAGAAAGTCCTCGATCGCGGCGTCCGGTGCCGCCTTCAGGTTTCCGGTCAGATCGGCGAAGCGCAGATAGGGATAGAGTGGATGCTCGCGCAGCGTGTCGGCCAGCGACTCGAAACGCGCCCGATCGCCATCCTTGAGCGCCTGCTCGGCGGCGAGAAAATCATCCCGACCGTCCGCGCTGGCCGCCATTGCGGTCAACGTCAACAGGCTGGCCAGCACTAGGCGCAAGACATCGGAGGCAAGACGCCGGGAAGAAGAAACACAAGGGAGGTTGGCAGTCATCGGTCGCGTGAGATGGCGGAAACCAGTCATGGATACGCAAGGAGCCCAGTGTACCTTGAACTCCAGCCCCGATTTGAGCATGGTCACGATCCAAGGCACGAACCATCGCCATCGCCGAAATTCGCGCGCAAAGCGCCGCCGTCCCCGTCGAGGCGGGAATCGAGTGGATCGAGGATGCCGCAGGTTGCCACAAGCCCACCGCGAACTGAATCGGCGTCCGCCGCGGGCCAGCCTGCATGAATCGGGACGCCCTTAAGATCGCTGGCTCGGCACCGGAGAGGCATGAACCTTCTGCGCGAGAGACGTTATAGTTACTGTATGGATTTTGCCTGCAACCGGTTTTGTCCAACACCAGATCCGCAGGAGGTACCGCCATGTTACTGGTTCGACAACCCGCGGTGGCCGACCGCTTCTACCCCGGCGACCCGCGTGAACTGACGCGGATGCTGGACGGTTTCCTGGCCGACACGCCGCCGCGCACCCCGCCGCCCAAGGCCGTGATCGTCCCGCACGCCGGTTATATCTACTCCGGCCCGATCGCCGCGACCGCCTACGCCACGCTGGCGCCGGCACGCGAGAGCGTCACCCGCGTCATCCTGATGGGACCAAGCCACCGGGTTCCGTTTCGCGGTCTGGCGACGAGCAGCGCCGACCGGTTCGACACCCCGCTGGGCGCGGTGCCGCTGGACCGGACGGCCATCAATCAGGCGCTCGCCCTGCCCCAGGTCCGGACCATGGACGAGGCGCACGCGCTGGAACACAGCCTGGAGGTTCAGCTTCCCTTTCTGCAGCGGGTGTTGGCGGATTTCAGCCTGGCGCCCTTCGTGGTCGGCGACGCCAGCCCCGAAGCGGTGGCCGAGGTGCTGGAACTGCTCTGGGGCGGTCCCGAAACACTCATCGTCATCAGCTCCGACCTGAGCCACTATCATGACGACCGCACCGCGCGACGCCTGGATGCCGCCACCTCTGCGGCCATCGAGGCGCTGCGTCCGGACGATATCAGTTACGACCAGGCCTGCGGCCGCACCCCGGTCAACGGACTCCTGACGGTGGCGAAACGGCGCGGTTTGCAGGCGCGGACTCTGGACCTACGCAATTCGGGCGATACCGCCGGATCGCGCGATCACGTCGTGGGGTATGGCGCCTATGTCTTCCATTGAGTCCAAGCCGGCCGACGACACCGAGCCACTCGACATCGCTCAGAACCAGCAACGCCGGATCTTGCTGGAGGTGGCGGTGCGCTCCATCGCCACCGGCCTGGAGCGCGGGATGCCGCTGGAGCTGGATCCCGCCGACTACCCCGAGCCGCTGCAGACAATCCGCGCCACCTTCGTCACCCTTGAGATTGACGGCGCGCTGCGCGGTTGCATCGGCGTCCTGGACGCCTGTCGCCCTTTGGTGGAAGACGTCGCCCACCATGCCTTCGCCGCCGCCTTCCAGGATCCCCGCTTCCCCCGGCTGCACCCGGACGAATTTCCCCGGCTGACGATCAAGCTCTCCATCCTCACCCCGCCGGAACCGCTGGAGTTCGCCTCCCAGTCCGATCTGCTCGACCGCATCCGTCCAGGGGTTGACGGACTCATTCTCACGGACCAGGGACGGCGCGGAACCTTCCTACCGTCCGTGTGGGAACAGTTGCCGGATCCCGCGTCCTTCCTGGAACATCTCAAACGCAAGGCCGGGCTGCCCTTCGGGTATTGGTCCGACACCTTGCGGGTGTCCCGCTACGCCACCGAATCGTTTGGCGGATCCTTCAGCGACATCGATGCACGGATCCAGGCTCAGGCACCGAGCTGAATCGCATCCAACCTGAACAAATTTGAAATCACGCATGAACTACTGGCTCTTCAAATCCGAACCCGAGACCTTCGGCATCGACGATCTGGCATCGCGCCCCGATCAAACCGAGCCCTGGGACGGGGTACGCAATTATCAGGCGCGCAACATGCTTCGCGATCAGATGCGGATCGGCGACCGGATTCTCTTCTACCACTCCAATTGCGAAGTGCCAGGGGTGGTCGGGATCGCCGAGGCGTCGAGCGCTCCCCGTCCGGACCCCTCCGCTTTCGATCCCGAGGCAAAGTATTTCGATCCCAAGAGCCGTCTCGAACAGCCACGCTGGTATCTGGTGGATGTGCGCTACGTACGTCATCTGAAACGGACCATCCCGCTTGCGCAACTCAAGGAATACGCGCAGGGCGAGTTGGATGGGATGCCGCTGGTGCGCAAAGGCAATCGGCTCTCGATTATGCCGGTCAGCCCGGAGCAGTGGCGGTTCATCCTGGGACTGGAGTAGACCGCCATTGCTCGGTGCGACGCGCGTGAGGCAACCGAATCTGCCGACGGATCTCGCGTCTACAGTTGCCTGACGACTGGCGCCTGCTGGAGCCCAAGCATCTGCCTGCCAAGCTTGATCGCCTGTTCGGCGAAGGTCTCCAGATCGCCCCAGCAGTCGTTCGTATCGACCACCTCGGACATGAGCGCGCTCACGACCCGCAGTCGATAGGCGCCATCGGCCCGCTCGGCGGCTGGCGTCTGCTCGGCGCAGACATAGAGGACGGGCTCGCGCTGCGCCGGCGGGACGAGCGCCAGGATATACCGGTAGAAACGGCTATCCCCGCTCTCGATCTCGCCCAGGAGCGAGGCGGTATGGTCGCCCACCTGATAACGGCGTTTCGGAATCGCGGTCTTGATCGCTGGACGGTCTTGCATCGGCTTGCTCCGTTAAAATGTTCTGAACAGATGGGGACGCACCGCGCGGAACGCGAGACGAAGCGGTTTGGTTCAGGATCCGGCGGCATAGTCGATGCTGATTTCCTCATCCACGGCGATCGTCCGCCGGGCATAGAGGTCGAAACCGTCGAATTCCGCATTCGGCCGATCGCTGTGATTCAGCCAGCGCAGCAGATTATTGCCGCGCCGGCCGATCAGGACGCCCGTCTCGGCCGCATAAAGCCAGAGCACATGAGGGCCGTCCTCATCGACCTCGACGCCTTCGAAGGTTCCGATGTAATCCCCGACAGCGAAACGCATGCGGGCAAAACAACCTTGACCATGAATCGGCGACGGGGCCGCATAGAGCCGGCGGCGCAATGGGTCGAGTGCATGATGGCGATGCAAGATACAACGGGATCCCGTCTATAAAGAGTGAGCCTACACCGTCATCCGCCGATAAATCTCCGAGACGCGCAACGGTAGCTTACCGACCTTTTCGACCAGGACGTAACCAGCCGGTCCAAACACGTGGGGCAGGTATTCCTGGGCCTGGTCGTCGATGGTGATGCAGAAAGGGTGAACGCCCCGACCGCGCGCTTCCAGCACCGCCTGGCGGGTGTCTTCGATGCCATAATCGCCACGGTAGCCATCCTCGTCGTCCGGTCGACCGTCGGACAGGACGATCAAGACGCGGGTGCGCGCCTCGACCGCCAGCAGCTTGCGTGTCAGATGGCGGATGGCGACGCCCATGCGGGTGTAGTCCTGGGGCCGGATGCCGCTGATACGGGCCTGCACCTTGGCGTCGTAGGACTCGTCGAAATTCTTGATTCGATAGCTGTCGCAGCGGGTGTGGGTATAGCCGGAGAAGCCGTGGATGGCGTAGCGGTCGCCCAGACGTTCCAGCGCCTCGCACAGCAGCACCAGCGATTCGCGTTGGGCGTCGTTGATCCAGCCCTTGGTGGATCCGCTCATGTCCACCATGAACAGCACCGCGAGATTGCGGTCGAGCTTGCGGCGACGCAGAAACAGGCGGTCGGTCATCTCCAGTCCCTGTGCCTGATCGGCGTGGGCCTCGACCAGTGCATCGATATCCAGATCGTCGCCGAAGGGTTCACGCTTGATCAGCCGCTCCTCGCCGCGGATCGCCTCGAAGGTGCGGTAGAGGTGTTTCAACAGTCCCCGGTATTTGTGACGGGTCGCGGCAACGAAGTCATCCGGCTGGGGGTGAACATCCTTCTCGCGCAGTTGACACCAACCCTTGCGATAGCCCTGACGGCCGGCGTCCCATTCGTCGTAGAGGAAGGTATCGGGCGCGTGCGTGGGCGCGCCATCATCCCGCGCCTGGACCGACTGGCGCTGATAGACGCCCTGCCCCGCCGCCTCCAGATACTCGGGCGGGATATGGCCGAAGTCCTGCGCGATGGATTGCAGGAGCTGCACGGTCGCGGGGATCGAGCGCACCGGCTGGTCGCCCAGCCGCAATTGGAAGGCGAAACCGTCGGGCCAGTCATCATCGGGCTCGGGATCGACCCGAAACGTCGGCGTTTCGCCAGCGGGCGAACGACGGCCGACGGCCTGCTCGGCGACGATCTGGGCCAGCGTCGCGTGCAACAACTCGCGTTCGCGGGCGATTCGCACGGCGGCGATCTCGGCCACCCGTTCCGGGCGGAGGTCGCCCTGATAGCAGAGAGGCGCCAGCGGAACGACATCAGCGGCGTACAGCTCGGCGACCAGCGCCCAACTCAGGGCTGCGTCGGCCTCGGGACGGGTCACCCGCTCGGCGATGGTGCGCCAGCTCGGCGAGAGCGACTCGCGGCCCGCCAGTCGACGCATCTCGCGCCAGAGACCGGGGAGTTCGGTGGCGAGCCGGGCATCCAGCCTGAATCTCTCGATCGACTGGAACAGGGCGAGTGCGCGACTGGAATCTGGATACGTCGCCAGATGGACTAACGCGGGTTCGCGCCAGGTGCCGCACCAGGTCTGGGCCCAGAGGTAGGCGACGATCGCCTTGTAAAGTCGAAAATTATCAGCCGGGTCGGGAAATTGGCTCAGGAACGGGGGCAGAAAGAGCGTTTCGGTGTCGGTATGGATGACCGCGTCGGTTTCCAGACGGAGCCCGCGCCCCGCAAGGCCGATGGTCCATGACTCCAGCACCGGCTGAACCTCAGCGAAACGCACTTGGCAGCGACGCTCGCGCAAGGTTCTGGCGTCGTCGGCAACCCCTTGCATGACGCGGATGCCGCCCTGGGTACCCGAGCGGTCGTAGGTGTCCAAGAGCTGGACGATCCAGTCATGGATCTCGTCGTCCGGGAGATGGCGCAGGATCTCCGGCGCGTGGATGCAAAGATGATAGGTCAGCTCCAGGCTGGTGCGGGCGACCCGTGCCAGATGGCCGAACATCGCCTCTACCCGAGCGGCGGGGAACCAGGCCAGCGCCTCGGCGGGCGGGCGCACACTGCGGCGCATCGACAGCACCCGATACACGAGCGTTTCGAGTCGTTCATGAATGCTGTCCTCGGAGAGGGCATCGGAGGCCCGCCGTCCCTCCTGTCCATAACGGGCGGCCAAGACCTCGACATTGAGTGGGTTGGCACGGATCCGTGCCAGGCATTCTTCCTGACCGATCTGGATGTCGATACGGCGGTCGTCGTTCATGAATCCATCCCGTGAATCAATCGGGGCGACCGATGCGGACCAGGTCGAGATATGATCAGACCCATTTCCCCCGACGGGAGATGGGCGAAACCCGACCTGAGAAGCTCCACGGACGATCGATGACCGCCCCGGAGCCACACGTCACGTTGGATGCGCGTTAGTCCTCATAGCGCAAGAAGATGTTGCTGTCCGAATCTTGACGCCAAAAATCGCTCCCAGCCGATCCCATGCCCGTGCCGGACGCATACATGCCGGAGGATGACGTGCTGGATGACGATCCCATCGGCATGCGCTCGAAGGCGGAGAATTCGGTCCGTTCCTCGCTCGTCCGATTGTAGGGCCACTCGTAGTTAAGGAAGTTGTTGGTATACCAACCGCTCCACCCCCCGACACCGTGCGGATTCGATCCTCCGCTGTACGATTCAAAGGCGGAGAATTCGGCCCGCTCCCCGCTCGTCCCATGGTAAGGCGATTCGTAGTTGAGGAAGTTGTTGGTTCGCCAACCGCTCCATCCCTCGAAGCCGCCACGATCCGCTTCGCCGTACTCGGGCATGTTTGAGGACGACACCAGACTCGTCTGCAACAGACCGGCCGCAAGCAAGCCTAGCGCAAAACTGCCTTTCGTCTTCATCTCGATACCTCATCAAGTGGAAACACGAAATATCATGCATACCTTGACCCCTGTGCCCGAACGGCAGAACCCGCGAGCAATCGTCTCCGCGCCGCCCCCAACACAGGATGGTCAACTCGATTTAAAGTATGGATAACGATTTCCACAAAAAAACCGCTCGGTTTTTAGCCTATTTTCGTGGTCAATCGCGCCATGTTGTCTGCGCCCCTGGCGGATCGCGGCAACAAGCGAGGCGGGAATCGCAAAGGGATACATTCAGGTGGTGAGCGCCCACTACATGGACGCGACCTGCCTCCGCCCTCCTCGCGGTGGCAGGTTCGGGATCAGTCGGTGGCGGCGTTAAAGGCAACCGCCGACGGGGACGCCGCAGCGGCCGTGGCCGCGCAGTGACTCAACACCAGCGACGGCGGATCCACCGAAAAGATGAAGGGGGCTGCCTTGCGAAGGGCGCTCAGACCCAGGATCTGGCGCGTCCCGGCGGGGAACACCGCCGCTTCCACATCGTGGAGCCAGCAGTCGCCGCCGATGTTCAGCGCGCCGATGGCATAGATCGAGACCTCCATCTCGCTGCCATTGGCGAGGATGCCCTGGAGCCGTTTGACATAACGAACGCCACCCTGGCGCTTGAGTGTGCGAAGGGTACCCTCGTTGATCGTGACATAGCCCGAACCGGTGTCGACCATCAGTTCCGTATCGCCGAAACCCTGGATATGGGTGGGAACATAGAAGGTTGCCGCCGCCCTCTCCCGCATCGCGATGCGGGTATCGAACTCCGCCGCCAAGGCTGGGTTCAAGGTCAATAACAGCACTGTCAACGGCACAAAAAACAACCTTGATCGCATGGAACGCTTTCCTTCGAAGGAGGTGAAAGTGCACACTAGCCCAGAGTCTATCCTGAAAGAAAATGAATATTCCGTGACGAGCGTCACTGTTTGGTCGTCGATACGGTACCGGCGGTCGGGTCGTTCTTGCCGACGTCGCTCGGCAACGTCGCCCGAGTCCGTGCTAGCAACCGAATCAAGCCCAAAATTCACCTAGGTTTTGCTCGGAACTCACCGCGCCGCCCTGAACTCGAATACCGTGACAAGTGCCGCCGGGTGACGGAACGCGGGTCAAGCCGTCTCGGTCACCGGACATCGCGGCACGGATCCTGTCCCACTTGGGAGGTATCGAGATGAAAACCATAGGCAATTTCACGCTGAGCCTGCTCGCGATCGGCATGCTGCAGGTGACTCCGGCGTTGGCGGCCGATCTCAGCGGCCTGCCGCCGGCTCAAATGCACAATGGCATCACCTATATCACCGGCGGTATCGGCCAGCCCGAGTCCGACGCCATGAAGGCGGCGGCTGGTCGTTACGACCTCATGCTGACCTTCGCGGAGCGTAGCGGCGCCTATCTCGCCGGCGTCAAGGTCAACATCGCCGATCGGAGCGGCGACACCATCCTGGATCTTATTTCCGGGCCGATCCTGCTGGTCGATCTACCCGCCGGCAGCTATCGAGTGCGGGCGGACGTGGCCGGCAATCCGCTGGTCAAGACCATCGACATCGCTGGCAAGACGCACCGCCATGTCGCTTACGCCTGGCCCAACAACATCGACGAGCGAAGCGAATTCTCCGCCTTCGAGTCCGAGCCGATGGAGCGCGCGCCATCCAAGTCCACCGGGACATCCTCCGGCATGAGCGAATGAGGTGGAATGAGTAGACCGAAGCGGATGATCGCCGTTCCGGTCAGAGGTCGAAGCTGGCCCACACCGGACAGTGATCGGAGGGCTTCTCCATGCCACGGATGGCATGGTCGATGTCCGCGCCGAGAAGACGTTCTCGGAGTGGCGCCGTCACCAGCAGATGATCGATCCGCAATCCATGCTTGGGCTCGCGTTCGAACCCCCGCGAACGATAATCGAACCAACTGAACTGATCGTCGACTTCGGGGTGAAACGCCCGATAGGCGTCAGTCAGCCCCCAGTCCGTGACCGCCTTGAGCCAGTCCCGCTCTTCCGGCAGAAAGCTGCATTTGCCGGTTCGCAACCAGCGTTTCGCGTTATCCGCGCCGATTCCGATGTCCAGATCCAGCGGGGCCACGTTCATATCGCCGAGCACCACCAGCTTCTGGTCCGGCGCGAAGTCCGCGCGCAGATAGTCCAGCAGATCTGCGTAGAATTTTCGTTTCGCAGGGAATTTCAGCGGATGGTCGCGGGCCTCGCCCTGGGGGAAATAGCCGTTGATGACCGTGATTTCATCGCCGTTCGACAAGGGGTAGCGTCCGGCGATCACGCGGCGCTGGGCGTCTTCGGCATCGCCCGGAAAGCCTCGGGTCACGACCAGCGGCTCGACCTGGCTGAGCAGGGCCACGCCATAGTGGCCTTTTTGACCGTGAACGTGGGTCGCGTAACCGAGTCCCCGCGCCCAGTCGAACGGAAACTGCTCGTCGGCGACCTTGCATTCCTGAAGCCCGATCACGTCGGGGGCGTGCGCCGCTTGCAGCGCCTCGATCTGATGCGGGCGAGCGCGAATTCCGTTGATGTTAAACGACACGATCTTGAACAAAGCAGGCAGCCTCCAGTGACTCGATGCGTCGGAAGGCTAGCATGCCGAGCAGAACATCCAAACTGTTCAATCACATTATAAATCTTTAATATTGCCAGTCACTGACGGGAATATTGTTAGTCCCTAACGGGAATATTGGTTGTTCTCGACGGGACCGGCCACGGCCGACGCCAATCCGGCCCAGCGCAACCGTACACAACGACCTCGATTCTCGCCCTCTTCCATTTTGCCCAGGACTTCGCCTCGCCATGAAAACCGCCCGCTTGCCCAATTGGTCCTGGATGCTGCCTTTCATGACCTGGCTGCCGGGGATTGGGCGCGTCGAACTCCGGGCCGATCTGGTCGCGGCGCTGACCGGCGCCATCGTCGTACTACCGCAGGGCGTCGCCTTCGCCACCATCGCCGGGATGCCGCCCGAGTATGGTCTCTACGCCGGTATGGTGCCGGCCATCATCGCCGCGCTGTTCGGCTCGTCGCGCCATCTGGTCTCCGGGCCGACCACGGCCGCCTCGGTGGTGCTCTTTTCCTCGCTCTCCATCATGGCGATTCCGGGCACGCCCGATTATGTCACCCTGGCCCTGACCCTGACCTTCATGGTCGGCGTGATGGAACTCGCCTTGGGGTTCGCCCGCATGGGCGCGCTGGTCAATTTTATCTCGCACTCGGTGATCGTCGGCTTTACTGCGGGCGCGGCGGTTCTGATCGCGGCCAAGCAGCTCAAATATTTCTTCGGCATCGAGATGGACAGCGGCGGCCATCTGCATGACATCCTGCTCCACTTCGGCCAGCACATCGTCGAGATCAATCCGCTCGCCACCCTGGTGGCCGCCGTGACGTTGGCGATCGGCATCGTCTGCAAACGCTGGCTGCCGCGCATCCCCTACATGATCGTCGCCATGATCGGCGGCAGTCTGCTGGCGGTGGCCCTGGATCTCTGGCTGGGGGCCGACCGCACCGGCATCGCCACCGTGGGCGCCCTGCCCGCGAGTCTGCCGCCGCTCTCCTCGCCCTCGCTGACGCTCGATCACATCCGCCAATTGGCGCCCACGGCGCTGGCCGTGACCCTCTTCGCCCTGACCGAGGCGGTCTCCATCGGCCGCTCGCTCGCCGCGCGCGGCGGTTATCGCATCGACGGCAATCAGGAGTTTATTGGCCAAGGGCTATCCAACATCGCGGGTTCCTTCTTCTCGGGCTATGTCGCGACCGGCTCCTTCAACCGCAGCGGGGTCAACTACGAGGCCGGCGCGCGCACGCCGCTGGCGTCCATCTTCGCCGCCTTCATGTTGATGGCCATCGTGTTGCTGGTGGCGCCCTTCGCGAGCTATCTGCCCAAGGCCGCGATGGCCGGCGTGCTGTTCCTTGTCGCCTGGGGACTGATCGATTTCAAGGAGATCGGCCATATCCTGCACGCCTCCCGGCGCGAAACCGGCGTCCTGGCGGTGACCTTCTTTTCCGCCATCTTCCTGGAACTGGAATTCGCCATCTTCTCCGGGGTTCTGCTGTCGCTGGTGCTCTATCTTGATCGCACCTCCAAGCCGCGGATCGTGAGTCTTGCGCCGAATCCTCTCCTGCCCAATCACGCCTTCTCCAGCGATCCGGATCTGACCCAATGCCCGCAGTTGCGCATCCTGCGCATTGACGGCTCGCTCTTCTTCGGCTCGGTCGCCCATGTCGAGCAGTTCTTCGACCGGCTGCGCGCGGAACACCCCGAACAGAAACACCTGGCCCTGATCGCCAACGGCATCAATTTCGTCGATCTTCAAGGCGGTCAGACGCTGGCGCTGGAGGCCGAGCGGCGCCGGGCGGATGGCGGCGGCATGTATCTGATCAATGTCAAACAAGGTCTGTGGGAGGAACTGGAACGCTGCGGCTGTCTGGACGCCACCGGCGCGCGCAATGTCTTCCAGGCCAAGACCGCCGCGATCCGCGGCATCTATCAGAAACTGGACAAGAGCGTCTGCGCCACCTGCGACAAGCGGATCTTCCGCGAGTGCAACGCCTGAACCATGAAAGCGATGATCCTCGCCGCGGGACGCGGCAACCGCATGCGGCCGTTGACCGACCACACGCCAAAACCGTTGCTCGAAGCCGCCGGCAAACCGCTCATCGTCTATCACATCGAGCGCCTGGCGGCGGCCGGCTTCCGTGATCTGATCATCAATCATGCCCATCTGGGTGAGCGGATCGAGGCGGCCCTGGGCGATGGCGCCAACTTCGGGGTGCACATCCGCTATTCGGCCGAGGCACAGGCGCTCGAAACCGGCGGCGGTATTTTCAAGGCGCTCCCACTGCTTGGCCCCACGCCTTTTCTGGTCGTCAACGGCGATGTCTGGACCGATTGCGCGCTGACCGATCTGAACCTGGACGCGGACGACCTGGCCCATTTGATCCTGGTGGACAATCCGGACCATCACCCAACGGGCGACTTCGCGCTTGCCAATGGGCGGGTCTATCCTGAAGGATCGCCGCGCTATACCTTCAGCGGTCTCGGACTCTACCGCCCCGAGCTATTCGACGGCTGCTCAGCGGGCGCCTTCCCGCTCGCGCCCCTCTTACGCAACGCGATGCTGGCGGGACGGGTCGGCGGTCGGCGGCATGCCGGGCGTTGGTTCGATATCGGCACTCCGGAACGACTGGGCGAGTTGGATCGGCTGCTCGGGCGTCAGTAAACCGCGATCCCGGGAGCGAAGATCGAACCGGGCGCTATACTGGATTCAGGCAACGGCGAAGCAACCGCGCGCGCCATCCGAAAGCATCTTCATCTCTCGCGAACGTCATTCACGAATCGATAGAGGATCATGATGAACATTCAGATTGCCGACATTACCCTGCACATCGATGAGTCCCTGGATGCCGAAAACCGCGCGCGCATCGAAACCGCGATCCGCGCCGTCGATGGCGTGGTCAGCGTTCATGCCCAAACGGACCGCCCCCATCTCATGATTGTCGGATACAACCCCGAGAAAACAAGCAGCGCGGCCATCCTGGAGGCCGCGACCGCGCAAGGCATCCATGCCGAGTTGATCGGGCTGTAACGCGATTTTGCCGCCGCTCGCACGCGCGCATGGGTCAGGCAATCGCCGCTTCGCAGTTTACGCAACGCGACTTCGACGAGTTTTCCAAGCGTCTGCGTCAGGAGACCCGTTTGCTGGAGCGCTGGTTCGCGGATGGCATGCTGGAAAACGGGGAGCCAACCGTCGGCTACGAGTTGGAAGCCTGTTTGGTCGCGCCCGACATGCTCCCCGCGCCACAGGTCGACGCCTTGCTGAAACAGGTGGCGGACCCGCTGGTCGTCCCCGAACTCGCCACCTTTAACGTCGAGTTCAATGGGACCGCGACCCGCTTGCAGGGCAATGCGCTCTCACGTCTGGCGGGAGAACTGACCGCGACGCTGGAGCAAGTCAACCGCGCGGGCTCGGGTCTTCAAAGTCGCCTGACCATGATCGGCATCCTGCCGACGGTGCGCCCGGAGCATCTCGCCCTTGACTTCATGACCCCCCGCGAGCGCTTTCGCGCACTCAATGCCCGGATCTTCGAGCTGCGCCACGGACGCCCCCTGCGACTCCTCATCGAAGGGCGTGACCGTCTGGACCTGGAGTGGCGCGACGTGATGCTGGAGGCGGCGGCCACCTCCTTCCAACTCCATCTCAAGGTCACGCCGGACGAGTCGGCGCGGGTCTATAATGCCTCGAAAGTGGTCAGCGGCCCGCTGGTGGCGATCAGCGCCAACTCGCCCTATCTTTTCGGTCGCGATCTCTGGGACGAGACCCGCATCCCGCTGTTCGAGCAAGCAGTCTCGGTGGGCGGCCCCATCCTGCAGGAGCGCGCCAATTTCGGTTTTCGCTACGCCGAGCGCTCGATCCTGGAAACCTTCCGCGCCAATTTCGACCGTTATCCGGTGCTGCTCCCTCAGTTGATGGATTCCCCGCCGGAGCGACTCGCCCATCTCTGCCTGCACAATGGCACCATCTGGCGCTGGAATCGTCCGCTGATCGGCTTCGATGCGTGCGGCCGTCCGCATCTGCGCATCGAGCATCGGGTGATGCCCGCCGGCCCCTCGGTGGCGGATGCGATCGCCAATGCGGCGTTCTATTTCGGTCTGATGCGGAATCTGGCGCGGGATGAAATACCGCCCGAGTCGCGCTTGCTTTTTCTTCACGCGCAGAAGGGATTTTATACCTGCGCCCGCGAGGGACTCACCGCGCGGATCCCCTGGCTGGACGGCCGGACCCTGCCCGTGACACGGATCCTCAAGGACGATTTGCTCCCCCGCGCCAGACAGGGGCTGGCGGAGTTGGGGATCGATCCGGCGGAGCGCGAGCATTGGCTCGGGATCATCGCCGAGCGCCTGGAAACCGGTCAGACCGGCGCGCGCTGGCAGCGCGCCTGGGTGGAACGCCATCAGCCGGACATGGCCGGTCTGACCGCGGCCTATCTCGCGCATCAAGAGAGCGGCCAGCCAGTTCACCGGTGGACGTTAGACTAGCGCGACCCATATCGATGACCGTGGGGCGGGTTTGAAACCCGCTCGCTCGAAACGGCGCGTATCATTCGATGAACGCGGTTTCATCAGTACAGCCATCGGATTCCGAACACCCTCCATGCTCAAGCAATTCGACGCCCTGCCCGACGGACTCCTGGACGCGGAGAGCCACCAACTGAACGCATGGCTCGGCGCGCCCACGCTGATTCATTTATCCGGCGCGCGCGAACCGGCGCTCTTCGTCTCCGTGTTGATGCACGGTAACGAGACGGTCGGCTGGGATGCGATCAGGGGTCTGCTGAACGCGCGACTCGCCCGCTTCGGCGAGTTGCGCCTACCCCGCGCGCTGACGATCTTCATCGGGAATGTCGCCGCGGCGGCCAGCGGCGCGCGTCACCTTCCCGATCAGCCTGACTACAACCGCGTCTGGCCCGGCTCCGTCACGTCCCACACGCCAGAACACGACATCATGGCGCGCGTCGTCGAGATCATGGCCGAACGGGGGCTCTTCGCGAGTCTGGATTTGCATAACAACACCGGCTCCAATCCACACTATGCCTGTATCGAGCGGATCGATCATCGCATCCTTCAGCTTGCGACACTCTTCAGCCGCACCGTCGTCTATTTCAAACGCCCGACCGGCGTCCAGTCGATGGCCATGGCGCGGCTCTGTCCGTCCGTCACCGTGGAGTGCGGCAAGGTTGGCGAGCAACAGGGCGTCGAGCATGCGCGGAGTTTCATCGATGCCACCTTGCATCTGAACGACATCCCCGATCATGCGCTACCGGCTCAGGACATCGACCTCTTCCACTCCGTCGCGCAGGTCACGGTACCTGCCGAGGTTCGCTTCAGCTTTTCGTCGGACGCGGTCGATCTGCGCTTAAACCCAGCCCTGGAGCGCTGGAATTTTTGCGAGTTGCCGCGCGGTACGGCCTTCGGCCGACGACTGAATGGGAAGGCGGCCCGACTGGAGGTCCGTGACGAACAGGGGCTGGACGTGAGCGAGCGGTACTTTTACGTCGAGGACTCCGAACTGCGCCTGCGTCAGCCCGCCATGCCATCCATGCTGACCCGCGACGAGACCATCATCCGCCAGGATTGTCTCTGCTATCTGATGGAGCGCTATCGCGAGCATCTACCGCAACGGCGCTAAACCGCGTCAATGGCGACGGTGGCGCGGGCGAATCCCGCGCGCGACAACAAAGGACGCGGATCGCTCCGCGCAGGTTCTAAGGAAGCTGATCCAGCCCAATCGTCGACGAGGATCGTACCCTCTTGTCCGCCGCGCGGAGCACGAGCGGGGCGATAACGATCAGCGTCCCCAGCAGCAACAGGATTTCGACAACATAGACAAACGCATAGCCGATCACGGGGCCGGCAAAGTCGGGACCGAGCGCTCCGGACTGCGCGAATCCGGACACCACATCACGCATCCCTCCGCCAAACGCCATCGCAATCCCGCTCGCGGTCGCCTGAACCGCGCCCCAGGCACCCAGCGCGAGACCGCTGTGACCACCTTCAGCCAGGTCCATGGCTGCGGTCAAGGTGCCAACGGCAAAGAGACCGGCGCCAAATCCAATCAGCGCGGTACCGAATCGAAAGAGCGAAGTCGATCCCAGCGACGCCGCGAGGATCACCGCCGCGAAGGCCGCGAGACCAACAACGCCCCCGATGGCCGACAGCCGATAGGTATTCGCGCCGCGGCTCAAGACACGCCCCGCCAGCGCGAATGCCGCCAGCGTTCCGCTCGCCAGTAGCGCGGTTAGCGCCGTGGTTTGAGAAACCGTCATGCCCAGAATCTGACCGCCATAGGGTTCGAGCAGGATGTCCTGCATCGTGAAGCCCGCCGTCCCAAGACCCACCACCACCAGCAAGCGGCTGGCCCGCCCGCCCTGCGAAAATGCTCGCCAGGTTTCGAGAAAAGGCGGACGCTTGATCGGCGTGGCGGCGCGGGTGCGATCGATGGCCTCCTGTTTCCACAAGGCAACCAGATTCAAGAAGATGGTTGCCGCCGCAGCGCCCTGAATCAGCTGGATGAGCAATTGCGGCGTAAAGTTCGTCAGCAACTGTCCGAACAGCAAGGAACTGGCGAGCATGCCGAGTAACAGGGTCACATACAGTAAAGCCACCACGCGCGGGCGTTTCTCGACCGGGGCCAGGTCAGTGGCCAGTGCAAGACCCGCCGTCTGAGTCGTATGCAAACCCGCGCCGACCATCAAAAACGCCAGGGCCGCGCTGATGGTTCCCAGGAGATTCAGGGCGTTGTCGGTATCGGCCAACAGCAGCAGGGCGAACGGCATGATGGAGAAACCGCCAAACTGCAGGATGCTGCCGATCCAGATGTAGGGGATGCGGCGCAGGCCAAAGGCCGAACGGTGATAATCCGAGCGGTAACCGATCAAGGCGCGCAACGGGGCGAAGACCAGAGGCAGTGCCACCATGGTCGCCACCAGCCAGGTCGGAACCCCGAGTTCGACCACCATGACGCGATTGAGCGTGCCGGTCAGCAGGACCATGGCCATGCCGACCGAGACCTGAAACAGCGACAGACGCAACAATCGACCCAGCGGCAGATCGACCGTCGCCACATCGGCGAAAGGCAGGATCCTGCGCACCAACTGGCGCCAGAGGAGTAACCGTGATTCCTTAGGGCGACTCATGCGGTAAACATCTCCAGGAAATTGGTTTGACTGGCAACGGACGGCGAACGCTCGGAAACCCGCGGCGGCCCCTGTATCCAGGTGCGAATCTGATACCAGACACGCCCCACATGCTCGTGAATGGCATAGTAACTCAGCAGAAAGGCTCGCGCGGACGGCAACCAATCGCGGTAGGTCAATTCCGCCCGCCAACCCGGGCGATGCACGAAACCGGTCGGCGCGGGCGTGACCGTCAGGCCGGTTCCCGCGAAGGCGTCGACGGCGCGCGGCAGATGCCAGGCGTCGCTGACCAGCAGGATGTGGGTCATGCCATCGCGTTTCAGCAATTGAGCCGTGTAAGCGGCATTCTCCCAACTGGTTCGACTCTCCGATTCGATCGCCGCGACCGCGATCCCATAGTCAGTGCGCAACAGGTCGGCCATGAGCACGCCCATCGACTGCGGCTCGTCGGGCAGGTGCCCCCCCGAGACATAGATGGGAAGGCCGGTGGTTCGAGCAAGGGTCGCGCCATAGCGCACCCGCCGAAGGCTGGCATCGTCAAGCGTATCGCCCCCATACTCGGGCGCGTCGGTCACGCGCCCGGCGCTCAGAATGACGATGGCCTGCGCCGCGGGCGGAATTGGCGTGCCTGGCCCGCCAAGGGCTGGATACGTTTCCAGGGGTTCCATGAGCAGAGTTCCGACCGGCAGCAGCAGCATCAGGGTCAGGATGGTCACGGCGACAAAGATCAACAGGCGCCCGAGAACCCCGCGCACCAGAAAAAACGCCGCGGTTAGCAACAGGATCAGGATGCCGGGCGGCAGCAGGACACTCTTGAGGATGCTGTACACCATCATGCCGATTCGGTTCTCTGTCTCGACGCGCGCGCGGATCAGGTTGCCGCGATGATGTCGCCCGCCTGGCGATCGGCATGATACGAGGAGCGCACCATGGGTCCGCTGGCGACATTGGAAAATCCCATCGCACTTCCGAGTTCGCGCAACTCGTCGAATTCAGCGGGAGTCCAGTAACGACTGACCGCGAGATGATCCCGGCTCGGCTGGAGGTACTGCCCCAGGGTCAGCATGTCGCAACCGTGGGCGCGTAAATCGCGCATGACGTCCAGCACCTCCTCGCGCGTCTCGCCAAGTCCGAGCATCAAGCCGGATTTGGTCGGTATCTTGGGATGGCCGACCTTGAATGACTGAAGCAACCGCAGCGATCCGGCATACTCCGCGCCGGGCCGAGCACGCCGATAGAGTCGCGGCACGGTCTCCAGATTATGATTGAAGACATCGGGCACGGCATCGCCCAGAAACTCGGCGAGCGCCACCACTTCCCGACCCCGAAAATCCGGAACCAGAATCTCCAGCCGCGTCGCCGGATTGCGGGCGCGAACGGCACGTAGACAAGCCGCGAAGTGCCCTGCCCCGCCATCGCGCAGATCGTCCCGGTCGACCGAGGTAATGACCACGTAGCGAAGACCCATGGTCGCGATGGAGTGCGCCAGATGCTCCGGCTCGTCCACATCGGCGGGTTTGGGCCGACCATGGGCGACATCGCAGAAGGGGCAGCGGCGGGTACAGACATCGCCCAGGATCATGAAGGTGGCGGTTCCACGCTGGAAGCATTCGCCCAAATTCGGGCACATCGCTTCCTCGCAGACCGTGGTCAGCTTGGACTGTCGCAGTAAACCCTTGATGCGCGCCACCTCCGAACCCAGCGGAGCGCGAGCGCGAATCCAGCTTGGCTTGCGGAGCACTGCGCCGCCGAGATCGACCTTGACGGGAATCCGCGCCAGTTTGTCCTGACCCCGCTGATGGGTTTCCGGGGTTGCGCGCGAGGGCGCGCTCAGTGCATCGAATTCGGACATGAAGACGCTCGCGGGGACAGATGCTTCAAGACATGGATACCGAGTCACGCCGATCGCCGCTGGCGACCGCGAGGCCGGGTCCGCTCACAATAGAAGTCAGGTCGTCCTGGGCGCGATTCAATCGACCAGCAATTTCCCGATCAACAGATGGAACCAGGGGGTAAACCAATCCGGATGTAATCGCAGGGCGCGACGAATGGCCGGAACCGCCATCCAGCGCCAGGCACCGATCTCGGACGGATCTGGTTTGGGATCTCCCGTATGGACGCCATGAAAGATGTGCAGGTATTCATGCTCGATCAGTCCCGAGTCCCGATCCTCGGCGCGGTAGATCAACTGCGCGCGCTCGGTAAGCGGCGCGCGGATCCCGAACTCCTCTTTCAAGCGCCGGTTGGCCGCCATCGGCGTCAACTCGTCCGGCCGCGGATGTCCGCAGCAAGTATTCGACCAACGCAGCGCGAAATGATATTTGCTCCTGGCGCGCCGCTGCAGTAACAGATCGCCCTGGGCATTGAACACTAAAATCGAAAAGGCGCGATGAAGTTGACCGTCGCGATGCACATCCAGCTTACCGGACGTGCCCTGCGCTTGATCGTTCTGGTCCACGAGGATCACTTGTTCCACGGCATCGCGCTTTTCGGCCCGCTCCAACGCATCGGCGGCCAGGGGTGGAACCAGTCTAGCGCTCAAGATTGACCTCCAGTGCATGTCCCATCGGACTCGGATGAATGCGCCGTGGCGGCATGTCCAAATGTTTCGATTGCCGCACGCAATTCCTCATGCCGCACGGCCTGCTCCTGAAGAGAAACGCCAGCGACAATCGCCTCCCATGCCTGACGAATGCTCGCCGCCCCTCCGCGAGGCCCCATCGGATGCCCGAATACGCCCCGTCCAGGGACAAAACCGAAATCGATGGTTCCCACCTTCTCGAAGACCTTGCCTAATGTGCCAGCCCAATCGCTCCCGCCAGGAACCGGCAGGCTGCGTTTGATCGCTCCCATGGGCGCAAGACAGGCATCGACATTCACGCGGACTTCTTCGTCCGAGGTGTGCATCCGCTCGCCAAATCCAGGCATGATAATCGCGTCGAACCCGGCAAGTCGCTGGAGTTTGGCGAACACCCTGGAATGGACGCCAAAGTGAGCGAGACGACTGAACGGCGCAATGAAGGGGAAATGAGCGATGAGCGGGACGCGCGCGTGCCGACGCAGCATCCGCACCGCGCTCAGACCAACGGGCATTGCATTGACGAGCAGTGCATTAGCGCCGTTCGCGACCGCCAGATCATGCAAATCGCACAGTCGGTCAACCTCGTCGGTGATGTTCGCAAGATACATCTTGCGGCATCCGGTTTCCTGTTCGGCCCGTCGTCGCGCCGCACCCAGCAGCGCCGAACGCTGGTCCAGCGGACACCATGGAGTATCGGCCAGCATCTCATCGTCCTTGGCAATATCAAGCCCGCCAAGCCAGCCTTCATAGCCCAGCTCGCTGAATGACTCTGGAGGCAGTCCGATGTTTGGCTTGATCACGCCAAAAAAGATCGGCCGGTCATACACCTGAAGCAGATCGCGGAGACCCTCGACACCAAAACGAGGCCCCTCGAACGCCGCCAGATACGCATCCGGAAAACGAATATCCAGCAATTTAACGACCGGCGCGCCAAGCGAAAAAAAGGTGCCTTCGCCACAGACCGCGCTTAACAGGTTTGGGAGACGTGGACCGAAATTTCCGTGGGGATGGGCGATCGTCACACGGCAGGACTGCACGCCACCAGCCCGCGCGCCGCCAATCCCGTAGCGAAACTCGGGCAACCCCGACTCCAATAGGGTTAAATCGATGACACGGGCGGCAAACCGGGGCCTGAGATCTTCGGAGCATCCAACTCGCCGCCACTGCGCAGTTGACTGTTCGGCACAGAAATGCGCCACGGCAACCCTCGGATCGCCAGAACATTCGAGGTAGTAATCGAGGTGAAGATAGGCGTCCTGGTCCAACGCGTCCGCATCGGCGAAAAAACCCGAGCAATCGGAATCCTGCATGCGCTAGCGTTCTCCGGCGAGTTGCACCCGTAACGTCCGCTCTTCGCGCGGACCATCCAGTTCTACAAAAAAGATCGACTGCCAGTCGCCTAATAGCAGTTCCCCGTTCGAGACAAGAATAGTCTCCGAGGCATTCATGAAGAGACCCAACAGATGCGAATGCGCATTTGGCCGTCCGTCGACTGGATTTAGATTATGCCGATACGTAGTCGCATCGCACGGAACGAGCGCGGTCAGAAAATCGACCATATCCCGCTGTAACAGCGGTTCGCTTTCATTCAGGGCCACAAATGCTGTCGTATGCGTGGAACAGATCGTCATCTGCCCGTTCTGTATCCGATTGCGGTCGAATACATCCCTGATCCGATCGGTAATATCGAGGATTTCAATTCGCGCGGAAGTTCGCAAGGAAATGCGATCAGAATGAAAATACATGATGGATCAGTCGATACGTAATCACGACAACGGACAGGGTGAGCTAGCAGCATTTCCCCGCCCGCCGGCGCTTTCGCCGCTACGGTTAGCGGCCTTTTGGCAACGGGACCATCTGGGCGGCGGCCGGAGGCAATGTCTCCGAACTTTGAAACCAGTTAAATGTCGGGCTGCTAAACAGAAGTAAATGAATCACAAAGGCGAGCGTAAACATGGATCCGACGGTGCCAACAATGATCATTCGCACGTCGAAATACTGCCAAATCTGCCACATTTTTTGCATTGATGATCTCTCCCGAAACAGGTTAATCCTGTTATCCATTCGCGCGGCCTTCTCCACAAGGGAATCAAGAGCATCCAAGGATGTGCCAACTGGCGGCACACCCTAGGATGCCGCGGATGTCCTGATGTGGACGCTTACCGCTAGCCGAGCCAATTGAAGGCTGGGCTGCTGAGCAGAATGAAGTGAATCAATAGCGCCAGCACGAACAGAAAGCCAAGCAGGGCAACCAGGGTTCTACGGGGATCGAAAATCTGCCAGATCTTATGCATGTGTATTCTCCAGTCTCTTATGGATGGGCGCTGCGGAAACCAACAATCGCCCGGTCGGTCACGAACATTAAAAACCCTAGACTATTACAGCCAAGGACGCCACAACCACACGAGGATGTGTGCGACAACCACGATCCCCGTGAACGCGACGAAACTGGACACGAAGATGTCATGAAATTCTTTCGCTTCATCTTCGGTCAGTCCAGACATCGAACGGTTCTCGTTAGCCATTGGACGGTTCCTCATTGTTCATCGGGATGGTTAGCGATACTGACGCCAACCGACCCAATCACTGTCCGCGGCGCACCCTTGGAAGAGCAACGCCCGCGACTTTTATTCAGTCTTTCAACGCCGGATTTGCATCCGACGCCAAAGAGCATCCCTGCCAACTTAAACAACCATCAGGCTACAGCTTTTGCGCGGTCGGCGCAGCCACTTCAACCGGTACAGCTTCAACTGGCGCCGGTTCCATGGGTGCCGCCGCATCAGGTGCCACTTCCGGCGCTGCCGCCTTGGTGGGGCCTGCAAGGACAGGATAATCCTTCAGCATCTGTGCCGCATAGAGCGGTTTGTATGCGCCTTGATGGCAGGTCACGCAACTGACCTTGAAGGGGTCGCCATAGGGACCCTTGCGCGAAGCGGGAAGCACGTCATTCAGGGGCCAGAGATAATTCTGGTTGATGTCGCGCACATGACGGATCGCATACCAAGCCGTCGTCCGCTGCGGTGTACTCTGATCCCAAGCAAAGAAAGACCTGGTATTGTGGCAGAAAGTGCAGTTGACGCCTAGCGCATCGGAGATCTGCATCATCAACGCATAGGTCCACTCAGCCTGCTTAATCGACGTGAAATTTCCCGCCGGCAATGCCGTCTGACCAATCACCCGAATCTCATTTGCCTGATCGAGGAACGGGGTAAACGGATCATAGGGCAATGACGAGTAGGCGGCGGTGGACGCCGGCATGTTCTGTCCCGACGGTTTCACGCCGGACGGCTGCCCGGGACCCGGATCAGTCACCCAAACGTACTTGGGCACTGGATTTCCACGGTGACAGGTGTAACAGGTGATCCCAGTATTCGCCACATGCGTTTTCCAGTCCGCATTCGTATTCTGGGTCATCTCGAACATCCGACGCGAGACCACCTTGGTATAGATGTTATCGGATGCGAAATCGCCAGGTACATGGCAATAATTACAGCCTTCCTTCGGCGCAACCCAGAGTGTCACCGCCACCATCAGCCGGGTGAAGTCAGCAACGCTGAGATCGCTCAGAACCTGCACGTTCTTATAGACATCCGTGACCTTGGGGCCACCCGGCGCTGCCGCCGGAAGTGGCTCGGGCGGGATGTTCGCCTTGACGCTCGCCGCAAGGAGTCGCGGATTGTAATTCTGCTCCATCGCCAAGCCACGATATCCGACTTGCACAACTTCCGGCGACGGACGTTCGCAACCGAGCAGGAGTACAGAAGCGACAGCTGCGACTAGCGGAATTGCTGCGTGCTTTCCAATATTCATTGCGACACCCCCTGCAGCGTATATGGGTCTTGAACGAGCACATCGATCGGATAGCTCGGCGCCACACCATGCTTCACTGCCCAGAGATACCAGTTATCGACCACCGTGCCGGTCAACAGGATGCCAATCCCAGCGGTGATAACCGTCAACACCGCGAACCACCAACCCCAGCGATGGATCGATTCCATCGAGGCATTGAAACCCATGGTCCAGCGCCAGAACAAGGCGGCACGTTCGGCGGCTGTCCCACGATCCACGATCTGGTCGATTTCACGATCCCCGCCATACCGACTGACGGCCAGGATGGTCGCGCCGTGCATGGCAAACAGAAGCGCAGAACCATAGAGGAACGCGATCGACACCATGTGGAACGGATTGTAATAGAGATTACCGTAGCGAATGGAGAAGGCCGCCGTCCAGTCCAAGTGCGGGAAGATTCCGAAAGGCACGGCCTCCGCCCAACTTCCCATCATGACGGGACGAATGAACCCAAGACACAGGTAGAAGAAGATCGCCGAGGCAAATGCCCAGGACAAATGCTGACTCATACCCAAGGCTTCGGCGCGCTTGTAGGTCCGAACCCACCACAGGAGGATCGACGCGGTCAGGAAGAAACCGGCCATCAACCACCAACCACCTTCAGAGAGAGGCGGTATGCTCAATCCATATTGCGGCGCGGGCGGCTCAAGGGCAAGCCAGAACAGGTTTCTGACGAACTCGATGGGGTTCCAGTCGACGGACGCCAGCATGTTAAAGCCGATGATCTCGATCGCGAAGAAACCAAAAATCAACGACAAGGTACCGGCGAATCCGAGATAGATCGGCCCAATCTGCGCGTCTCCGATTTTCCCCAGCCAATAGGAGAACATCGGTTTGCCAATCCGGGGCAGACTTCCTTTCGGCAGCGGCACCCCAGGATAGGCCGGAGAGCGCACCTGCACACTGTTAAAAATATTCTGATATTCAGGCATTGTAGTCTCCTAGATCCTACCAGAGCGGGAGCTCAAGCCACCAGTTCCACCATTCCGGCCATCCGCGCGTCCAGAAGGGTCCACTGATAACAATACAAACCGCGCTCCAGAATACGGCGCTGAGGGCCAGGAACAAGCCCAAGCGGTGAATGGCGAGCGCACCAATGGAATAGCCAACGATATCGCGGAAGAAGGTGTTCTCATGCTCACTGGTCTTGACGGGCTCGCCTTCCTGAGGATTCGTCACCGACAGAATCAGCGATCCATGCATTGCAAGCGCCAAGGCATTTGTAAAGAAGAAGGTAATCGCCAGCATATGCGCCGGGTTGTAATGGAAATGCAGGAATTGGTACCCAACATTCGAGACCCAGTCGAGATGACTCATGATCCCATAGGGAAAACCATGACCCCAACCGCCCAGCAGGATGGGACGAATCACGACGAGCGTGATGTAGGCGCCAATGGCGAAACTGAATGCAAATGGCACATGGAACCCGATCCCGAGCTTCCGCGAGATTTCAACCTGTCTCAGAGCCCAAGAGACAAATGCACCGATCGCACAGAAGGTGATGATCTGCCACAAGCCTCCCTCTGTCATCGGCGCCATCCCTAAACCGTAACTGAGGTCGGGAGGAGCGATGCTGATCTGCCAGATATTGAAGGTCTGGAGTTCCGCGTTCGGACCGAGGGTGGCACCCCAGACGATCAGGAGCGTTCCTAGCAATGCGAAGAAGAACGCCGACACTCCGAAGAGACCGACGTAGAACGGCCCCACCCAGAAGTCGAACAGATCTCCCCCGATCAGCGTCCCGCCACGGACGCGGTATTTTTTCTCAAAACTGAGCATGGCCATTGTAAAATCCTCTGCTGGGGAGGCAACCTGGCCGGAAACCTCCTCTTAGCACTGTCGGCGGTAGGCAAGTTTGCCATTAGGGCATGATCTCGCCCGCCACCCCCGTCAAGGACGCGATTACCGTTGCGGTACAACCGGCGTCGCCTGCTGGACCGAAGCGGCGGGAACGCCGTCTTCGAGCCAATTAAATTCGGCGGTGCTGAGCAGAATCATGTGAATCGCAAGCGCTAGGACAATCAAAAATGCGAAGAGCGCGATCAGGACGCGACGCGGATCCATGATCATCCAGATTTTCCACACGTTTTCAGACGGAAACATTGTTTTCTCCTCCAATTAAGGCATAACGGGTAGAGCGGTTGCCGGCACGGTCAGGCACCAACTTCCCCTGAATCGATTACAGCCAGGGACGCCACATCCAGGCAAGAATATGCGCAAAAACGACGATCCCGAAAAATGCCGACATGCTTTGCACAAAGAAACCGTGGAATTCTTGCGCTTCTTGTTCAGTCAGACCGCTCATGCTGGTGTCAGACATTACAAATCCTCCGAATTTTGAGATATTTCATCAGGTTATGCTGCACTTTGCCCGTGCTGCAGAGGGCGCCATGGACCAACCCACCACGGCAAAGAAACCACTCCGTACACGCCAACACAGATCCCTTTGCGTCGCCCGGCTGAACGAGGATCCCGGAAGCGTTTACCCCCTATTTGGCAGGGTCCATGCCACACGGATCAAACTCGCTTCGCCGCGCACCATGCGTCAACATCCAATCAACCCTGGCAGAATCGGCAGCGGCGCGGAACGCATAGATACAGCGCTGGAACCTGTATCAGATGAGGTTCAGCTAAAACCCTTCCGAAGTGGTTTGATTCAGGTGTCAGTCTAGCTTGACTGACGCAGATGTCAATCTGCATTTACACATGATTTCTTGACCTCTTGCGTGACCCTGCCCCGCCTCAACCTCAGGTGGCCGAGATCGGGACAGGAAATCTCCGTGGAGTGCCTCTTGATGCAGGCATGGGCCGCGATTCAGAACCGCCTGCGTTCAGGGATGGTGGCTAGCCAGATGCCGTTAACCACCGAGACCAAGGTCAGGGGAAAACTCCAAGCGGCTCTGCAAATGACTGATCGGCGCTCGGCGTGAGCTCGAGCTGCGCCAGCGTGGCGAGCGGCTTGCCGCCCGCGGCGAGTGACGGCAGCAAGGTACGCTTGCGGTGATGCCAGGGCAGTGGAGGCAGCAGATTCCGCTGCGCGCGAAAGCGGATGCGCGGGGCCATCTCGACGTAATCGCGCGGGTCCGCGATGGCGAAGCGGAAGCGGGTGCGCATCCGCCGAAAGGTGTTGCCAAGCCGGGAAAAGGCGAGCAAGGCCGGATGGTAGCCGTCGACCAGGAGATCGGCCCCGGCGGGCGCCAGCCTGCCAAGCGCGGCGAGACAGCCTGCAACCTGCTCAGCGTCGAGGTAGGGCAAAACCCCTTCCAGGATAAACACCGGCCGCGTCTCGTCGAGTGCCGCGGCGACCTCATCGAGCTGATCGGGCAGTGCTGCGCGAACGTGCCGAATCCGCTCCGACGCCGGCAGAAGCTGGTCGCGTAGCGCCATGACCGGCGGCAGGTCGGCGCAGACCCAGCGTCGCACGCGCGCCCGCCGTGCGGGGTCCAGTGATGCGTCAAGTCGCACGGGAAGGGTATCGAGACCGCAGGCGAGCAGCACCAGGGTGCGCTCGATCGGCTCGCGCAGGAATGCTCCGAGCGCTTCCTCGATCGCCAGCGAGCGGCTGAGACAGAGCCGCATCGGGAAAGGGTCCGATCCCAGCTCGGCGCGATCGATCGCAAGCTTTGCCGCCAGGGCGCGCGCTGCGGCATCGTCGAATGCGCTCCCAGGCCACAGCCTTTGGGCCTCGGCGCGGGCGAGCAGTGGGATCAGGAGGGTGCGGCTGACGCCGTCGAGCGTCGGCGCGACCCGCGCCGCGCGGCCAGTGCCAGGAGTATCGGCCTTGGCTGTTTCGCTCACCTCGGGGTCACATGCAGCAGCAGCGGTGCCGAGGGCACCATCATGCCGGCGAAGCGAGGCTCGATCGGACCCGCGGTCGCGCGATCGAGCTGCAGTCCGCGCACGAGATGAGCCAGCAGCAGAGTGCCTTCGATCAGGGCGAAGCGGCGCCCGATACAACTGCGCGGTCCACCCCCGAAGCCCAGATGATGCGCCTGCATCAGGTGGTCCGGATTGATGTTTGGGTAGCGATCCGCCCGGAAGCGGTGCGGCTCTGGCCACAGCCGCGGGTCGTGGTGGATGGCGAGGATGTTGATGATGATCTGATCGCCGGCACGGATGCGGTAACGGCCAAGGACATGATCGCTGACGGCATCGCGGAGCAGGATCGGTGGCTGCGGGTAGAGACGGAGCGCCTCCAGGAAGGCGCCCTGGGTCAACGGCAGGGCCTGTACCGCGTCGGCGTCGGTTGGCGCCTGGTCTAGCGGGTCCACCTCGGCGCGCAGATGCTGCTGCAGGTCCGGGTCGCCGGCGATCTCCCAAAGCGCCCAGCTCAGCGCGATCGCGAGCGAATGATGGCCGGCGATGAGCATGGTCATGAGCTCGTCGCGCATCTCGTCCGGGGTGAAATGCTCCGGGTCTTGCTCGCGCTGGAGAAGCCATTGGCCGAGCAGATCGCTCGGATCCTCGTCGTCGTTCAGATGGCGGCGACGGGTGTCGACGATGCGCGCCAAGATCGCTTCCGCCTCGGTAATCTTGCGCCGGAAGGCGAGGTTGGCTGGCGTCGGCCAGCTCAGCGGCGGTGCGAGGAGGCTGCTTCCGCGTTTTACGAGTGTATCGAGCAAGCGGTGAATGACCTCGCTTACATCCGCGTAGCGAGCATCGTAGTCGATGCCGAAGAGTGTCCGCAGTAAGGCGATGAGTGTGGCGCGGGAGATCTCCGCGATCAGATCCACCGACTGTCCCGCCGGAAGGGCACGCCAGCGCTCGGCCAGGAGTCGAGCCGATTCGGCCATCGCCGGCGCATATCCCGCCAAGCGACGACCGGACATGGACGGGTTGGCGAGATGGCGATGCTTCTTCCAGCGCTCGCCGTCGTTGATCAGCAGACCCTCGCCAGTCACGGCGCCGAGCCGACGCATCAGGCGGCCCTTGCGATAACGCCGCGCTTTGTCCAGCAGCACCTCCCGGATCAGCGCGGGATCATTTAGCTGAAACAGCCGAAAGCCAAGATAGTCGAGACGAACGAAGGGCGTTTGCGAGGCCCGCGCAAACAAAGTCAGGAGATCCCGACGGAACAGCGGGGGCAAGGACGCCAAGGCCGATAAGGTCGGCGGCTGGGCGATGACCTGGTCGGGAGGTGCCAAGGGGTCGGTGGCGGGATACAGTTGCATGGTCAATCCTGACTGGCGGCGGTTCGTCGCGGCCCCGTCCCTTTAGACATCCAGGTCGGCGACCAAACGCGGCGAGCCATTCAAGCCGCCCGCGGCTCCAATAGGCCTGCTGGCGACTCTGATCGAGTGTCAGTCTAACTTGACGTTATCAAATGTCAATTCGAGTCATGAAAGAGACTCCCGAGCCACTCGTCCCACCGGCGGGAAAGACCTTCTATCGCGTCTCACACTGAACCTGTTCCAGCAGACGGTCCCGCAGTCGATGGAGTTCGACCAGTCGGGAAAGGGCCTGCTGAGGACGGCCCCGCGCGTGGAGATCCACCAACTCCGCCGCCAGCGCATGCGTCCGCAGGTGCAAGCCGTCGATCGCCCGCACGTTCGGCGTCATCGCCTGCCCGAGGGGAACCTCGGCGCGCAGCCAGGCGCCGAAGCGGCACTGATCCGGATCCAGCAGCGGCGGGGTCGCGCGCCTCCCCCCGCAGGTGTTCCTCGATCGCGGCAATCCAGGCGCGATACGCCACGCACGCAGCCATGTCTCGGTTGGGCGGAATGATGTAGGCGCAGTTGGGCCGCACCACCATCCCATCCTCGACCTCGGACACTCGCATCCGGGTATAGCGGCGGATCAGGTCGCTGAGGATGCTCTTGTGGTCCGGGGCCAGATGCTGCACCAGCACGAAGGCCATGTCCGGATCGGTGTCGGCGGGCATGCCGGAGAAGAAGGCTTCGAAGGCCGCCAGCCCACCGACCGAGGCACCGATGCCGACGATGAGGAAGTGTTCCGGGGGCGTTTCGTCCGTCTCCGGCACCGGGGCGTCGTCGGGCTTGACGTCATGCACCGTCGGCGTGGCCTGCGCGTTCTGCTTCATCGTCCATCCCCTCTGATTGGAACCGCATGGATTCGGTGCTTAGGCGATTGTCTGACTACAGCCTTTCTACCTAAATTCGGCATTTAGAACCGCAAAGGCGCAAAGTACACAAAGAATAACAAGGGCTTGAAATGCGCATCACGATCACCCTGTGGGTGATTGTCGTCATCGAGACAAGACATTGAACGACTGGCGCTCTTCGTGTTCTTTGCGGTTCAACTGCTCTTTTTAGGTTCTACGGATGAGGCTGTTAACCAAACAAAGAGCGGTCAGCCGCCAGCAGCCAGCAGCCAGCTTTTGGAAATCATCAAATTCGCCATTGGGCGAGACCTGCCCTGGTTCACCCATTGGGTGAACGCCTCAATCAGCGAGAACCTCGACCAATCAACGGCTGGTCGCTGGCGGCTGATTGCTCTTTCTAGGGTTAATCATGATTGTAGAAGCTGAATTCCTGCTGTTCTTCGGTGGAACCTTCAATGATCCATCGCGACACGATCAACTCGGGCGCATCGGGGTAGCTGGCGATGAGCTGGTCGACGAAGACCTACACCATGCGACAGAGATCCTTGGTCAAGACGGCATTCTCCAGGCGCGAAAACCTTGGCCCACGGGCCAGGGTCCATCGACGGGAGGAAATCGCGGGGGCTCTTGGGGAAATTAAGGGATAGGCGACCTCGTTTGGCTTCATCCGAAGCGTTCTTGACGGAACACCAATTTTATCAATTGGTTAAACGAGAGTCGCCCTTGCTGTGTTTCATCCGGGCCAGACAGTACCCGACGATCAGTTTGACTCAGCGGCGTCAGCGCCTTGGCATCCGATAGGGGAGCAGATGCTGCACCCAGGCCGAACGAAAGCGGTCGAGGGACAGGCTCTCATGAACGGCCTCGACCGGCCGACCCATTAAGTGGGATGCGATCACCGAGCGGGAATAGAAGGGGGTGTCCTCAAGCGTCTTGACGATGCGCGGCGGCTGGCCGCGATCCGCCTGACTGCCGCGCGCAACCTGCCAGATTGGCGTCCGCGGCAGACGATGGTTCGGCGGCGACTCGAATTCGCTGAGCGTTCCGTCGGACCCGAAATGAAGGGCAAGCGAGAGGGGTTGGTCATTGCGCCGATCGACGTTGTAGAGGATCGCACTCTCCTCGCCCATCCCCGCCCGCGACCAATCCCAGTAGACAAAGGCGTCTTCCAGTGGCTCATCGCCCCAATTGCGGTCGAAATAGGCGTGTCCGGTCCAGCGGATCTTCGGGCGTTCGAGTTCGACTTCCACGCGTGCGCTCGGCGCGATCGGGCGCCACCGGTGCCGCCCCTGACTGTCGAGGGTAAAGCTGCGCTCGTTGACAAAAGTTGGCGTCAGATGGACCTTGCCACGCACACGCTGCGGGATGGGCGTTCCGATCTCGTCAAGTTGGATGGTCAGCGACCGATCCGCATTCCAATGAACCGCACTGGGTCCGATCTTCAATGCCGCGGCATTCTGCGACACCGCGCCGGCCCGGCGTTCGGTCATGGTCCAGCGGCGCTCCTCGCCGTAGAGACAGACATTCATCGAGCAGTAGTCGTGCGGATCGTCCTGACCACGGCGGCGACCCTTGAAATAATAGGGCGAGAACACGCTGCCGATGAACGCAATCAGGGTCAGGCCATGGCGGCCATCGTCACTCAGCGCGTCGACATACCACCAGGCATAACCGCGCGGGGGGACGGTCAGGTCGAAGTCAGGTCCGCCAGGAGCGCCTCCGCCGCCAAGCGTCCCGAGATGGCCGCCATCGGCAGCCCCGGTCCCGGATGCACGCTGCCCCCCGCCAGATACAGCCCCGGCACCTTGCTGCGCGCCCCCGAGCGACTGAACGGCCCCCGCCATCCGTGCGATGTTCGACCGTACAGCGCCCCACCGGTCGCCGGAAACAGACGCTCGAAGTCCAGCGGGGTCGTCCTGACCAGATTGCCCGGATGCCTGTCGACCCGCAGGCCACAGCGTGCCAGCAGTGTGAATGTCTGCTCCTCGCATTGATCGATCTCTCTCGCTTGAAGGGGATTGGTATCGCCGCGTGCCGGCGCATTGACCAGGCACATCAGCCGCTCGGGGCCAGCTCCGGCCACCTCGCCCAAATCGTCGCGGTCCTGGGCGCAGACATAGACGGTGGGTTCGTCCGGAAGCCGGCCATGTTTGAAAATCGTGTTGAACTCAGCCGGGTAATCGCGGCAAAAAAACACATTGTGGCGCACCAGCGGAAAGCCCGCCGTCGATGCGTGCAGACTCCATGTCATCGCCGACAGCGAGCGCGCGGAAACGGGATGAGGACGCACCGCGCGTTTGGCCGAAGCGCCCAGGAGCCCAGCCGCAAGCGCGGCCGAGTCGGCATTGCAGACGACGGCATTGGCGGCAAACCGCTCGCCATTGTCCAGCAGGACACCACTGACGCGACCGCGGTCGATCAGGATTTCGCTCACTCCGACGCCATAGTGAAACTCAACGCCGCGCCGGGATGCCAGCAATGCCACCGCCTCGGGTAAACGCTGGATGCCGCCCTCCACCATCCAGACGCCTCCCTGCTCAACATGGGCGACGATCCCGAGCGTCGGCGGCGCCAGAAAGGGCGACGAGCCAACATAGGTGGCATAACGACCAAACAACTGACGCAGGCGGGGGTCGGGAAAGAAACGGCCCAGATCGCGCCACAGCGTCGAATAGGGTTTCAGTCTGGCGACATTGAACAATCCCGAGTCCAGAACCAGCGAGAGCGGCGTCGGACGACCTTCATGGATGAAGGCATGCTCCAGCGTGCGATACATGTCCGCCGCGCGGCCGCAGAAATCGCGAAACAGGCGCGCCTGGGCGGCGCCGGAAAAATCGCCGATCGACTCGACCGACCTCTCGATATCCGCGAAGAGATCCAGGCGCTCATGTTCGCTCCAGGCGTGTCGCGCGAGAATTTCAGCCGGCCGCAGCCGAAGGTGGTCCGTGAGCGACGCGCCGGCGTGAGCGAAAAGCTCCTCGAAGACTGGACGCATGGTCAACACAGTCGGACCAGAGTCGATGCGGATCTGATCGATGGTCAGTTCGCGAACCTTACCCCCGACCGTTTCCCGCTTTTCCACGAGCGTGACCTTCAGTCCGCCAGAGGCTAGGCGCAACGCAGCCGCCAGCCCCCCCATCCCCGCGCCAATGACAACCACCCGTTTTTCAGACATACACATAACTCCGTGACGACACAACACCCCCAAACACCCCAGCGTCCCAGTGGACCAAGGCTAAGGTGGGGGGCTCCATCGCTTGACAAAACGGAGTCAGGACAGGCGATCGCATGAAAGATAGAGAAATCCTGATGGCGCCGAGACTTCCTCTTATCCGAACTGAGACAAAAGCGTGGTCGCCGCGATGCGCCCCGAGATCGCTGCCATCGGGATGCCCGGCCCTGGATGGACGCTGCCGCCGGCCAGATACAGCCCCGGAATTTTGCTCGTGTTGCCCGGACGATCGAATGAGCCGAACAAACCGTGGGTCACCCGTCCGAACACCGCTCCCCCGGATGCGGGATAGGCCTTCTCGAAATACGCGGGCGTCGTCACGGCAATCTCTTGGCTTTGCTCCAGGGTGAGCCCGCAGTGTGCCAGCAGGGACATGACACGCGCCTCACAGCGCCGAATCTCTTGTTCGGTAATGGTCTGCGTGTCGCCACGCGCCGGCGCATTGACCATCACCAACAGACGCTCGGGATCCACTGGCGCGGGCGCATTGGGATTGCCGCGATCCTGCGCGCAGATATAAACGGTCGGATCAAGGGGCAGTCGTAGCTCGTCGAAGATCGCCTTGAACTCCGGCGCATAATCGGGAGGGAAGAAAACGTTGTGGTATTGCATCGGAAAACCGGCGGGCTTTGCAAGCAAATTCCAGGTCACCACCGAGTGCGAACGCTTGGCCGGCGGGATCCGGGGAACCGCCTTTTTCACCCCATCGCCGAACAGGCCCTCGCCGATCGCGGAGGCGTCGGCGTTGTAAATCACCGCGTCGGCCGAAAGGCGCTCGCCGGTTTCCAGTCGGATGCCAGCGGCTCGCCCGCCTTCGACGAGGATCTCGGAGACCTGCTCGCCGTAACGCAGCGTGACGCCCTTCTCCTCGGCGAGGGCCGCCAGCGCTTCCGGTAGCCGGTGAATGCCGCCGTCCACCGCGTAAACGCCGCGGCTCTCGACATCGGCGACCAGCATCAGCGTGGCTGGCGCCAGATAGGGTGACGCGCCGACATAGGTGGAATAGCGGCCGAACAGTTGACGCAGACGCTGATCCTTGAAGTAACCGCCGAGGGCCTGCCAGAGGGTGAAGACCGCCTTGATCCGCGTCAGCTCGCCGATGCCGCTCCAACCGAAGCGACCAAAGATGGAGAGCGGTGTCGGTTGCGTCGAACGGATGAAGGGGCCTTCGAGTGCATTGAAGACCCGCTTCGCGTGCTGCGTAAAGCGACGGTAGCCATCCGCCTCGGCAGGGCCGGCGAATACCGCGATCGCCTCGGCCGAGCGCTCTTGATCGGCGAACAGATCCAGCCGCTCATCCAGGCTCCAGGCATGGCGGGCGAGAATGTCAGCCTTATGCAGCGTGACGCGCTCGGTCAGGGACGCGCCAGCCTCCGCGAAAATCTCCTCGAACACCCATGGCATGGTTAAGACGGTGGGGCCGGTATAGAAGCTCTGCTCGCCCACATGCTGCTCGCGCAGCTTGCCGCCCGGACGATGGCCGCGCTCCACGACAGTGACGTCAAAGCCATTGATTGCCAGCTTCAGGGCCGCGCTTAAGCCGCCCATGCCTGCTCCGATCACGAGGATACGCTTATTCCGCATGCGCTTGCCTTGCCTGCTCAAAATGAATTGAATGGAGTGCCAGTCTGGATCTTTAGCATGGCTCTGCCTTGCCAGATCAGTGTCAATTGAGTTCAAATGATTGTCCAGTTCACTGGACATTCGACCCCGTGAAGTCTACATGACAGACGCCGGCTTGCACAGCCGGGAGCCCCCCGTCTTCCGCGCGGCCTGTCGGCATCATTACGATCATTAGATAGAGGAAGTATCGTTGAACTACGCAGCAAGAAGTATCTGGCCCGAAAAGTCCTCCGTCTGGGAGTATTTAGGCGCGGCGGAAAGCATTGAGGATTTCGCCTTGATGTACGCCACCGACAAGACGCTTGCGGTTGGCACCGAGTTCGTGGTCATCGAAAAGGCCGGCGCCGATTCGGACATTCAATTTTTCAAGGTTAGCCGCGCCGAGCCCTACGCATTAACCCCCGCCTCCCCGCGCGTCGAGAGCGAGACGACGCCAGACGACCCTCAACAACAGCCCGCGCCGAAGGAGCAGAGCATTAGCGAGGTCTGGTACGCCATGTTCCATCATTTCCTGTTTTTCGGCAAAGCGACCGCGACCGCGTTTCTCTTTTTTCTCGCCTTGATTTTCATCGCGAAATGGGGTTTTAACGCCTGGTGAGAAGGCACGCGGCAGCCTTCGCAAGCACTACTGTAAATTTATCTTGACACAGGTGATTGTCAGGCTAAACTAACACTCGTGCATTGCTGCTGGGTCGAGTCCCGCGAAGGGTTAAATGACAACACCAGCTCAACAGCAAGCCTCGTTACGCATCCCCTGACAACCTAATCGATAGGGTGCGTGTCACTTACAGTTAAGAGGATAAGACAATGGCAGAAATGTCGAAGAATCTGTCGGGCCTGACCGATCAGCAAGCGAAGGAATTCCACGAGCATTGGAAGCACGGCACCTGGAGCTGGGTCATGATCGCCTCCGCCGTCCACGTCGTCACCTGGGTCTATCAGCCCTGGTTCTAAGATTAACCGTCTAGGAGATTTCCGATGCAAGTACCTTATCTGTTGGCCGACCCGACCGTCACCGCTCCTAACCATCCTGAAGAGGATTGGAAAATCTGGACCGTGATCAACCCAGCAACCTGGATGGTGCCTTTCTTCGGCATCCTCTTCGTGCAGATGTGGATGGTTCACAGCTACGCGCTGTCGCTGCCGGGCTATGGCTTCAAGGATTCCGTGCGCGTTGCCGCGCCTGTCGCCGTCGTCGCTCCCGCGCCGCTGGCTCAGTAAGGCATCGTCTGCTTTCGAGCGGTTCGGCAGTCGTTGCTGCACCGCTCAGTTACTCGTCTCTATCTGTTAGCGATCACTTGAAAGATCGCTCGCCAGTCGGTCATTTCTCGCCGTTCCTCACCTGCAGATCCTTTGTTTCCGAGTTTGCACCCATTGATGTGTCGCTTGCACAATAGGGCACTCATCCACCGCAATCAAACCATCTCCCCCGCGCCAGCAGACGTCGCTATTCGGCGATTTCCGAAAAAAAGCCTACCCGTTTGCACCATCTTTTCGTTCGTCTTCAACGACGAGCAAAAAAGCTGCAAGCCGGCAGGCTGTTCGACAAAAATCGCCTGACCCCCGTTACTTCCCGGTGGTATCGATATTCATTGGAACATAAGCCGGGCACCAACGCAGATACGCGGTACCAACCAGAGCCAGACCGATCAGCCCCAGCAGGTTATGATCGATCAGGCCCCACAGCGCGATCGCAACGCCAGCAACGAAGCGGATATTACGGTCCGTATCGCCAATGTTTTTAGTCATGTTCATGTCGAAACTCCCAATTTCAAAGTTATGGACTGGCCGCCCGATGGATGACATCGGGAGCCAGATTGGATTGAACCGTTACCTTCCATGACAGTGCCACGGCAGACCCTTCAAGGAATCAAGATTTCAATGAACGCGATGCTTTCAGATGCGGCGAATACCCAAAACTGAATCCGAAACATCCCGCTTCACTCGTCGACTCACCGAAACCTGCTCCTCCGAGACCCCGCTCGCCAAGACCGCTGGCCGGGAAAAGCTCAATATCCTTGTGTAAATAGATCTTGACACAGGATAGTGTCAGGTTAAACTAACACTCACGGCATCGCAAGCAGACATGCACCATTCAACATGGCGTCATCCAGTGAAGCTTGGCGAGCCCACACTGGCCGAAACGGCCAATTCATCTTCGACTAGAAGGAACCAACAATGGCTGACGTAAAAATGGCAAATCTGTCAGGTCTGACCGACGCGCAAGCGAAAGAATTCCACGAGCATTGGAAACACGGCACTTGGAGCTGGGTGATGATCGCGTCTGCGGTCCATGTGGTCACCTGGATCTATCAGCCCTGGTTCTAAGTACGCTCTCAAGCCCAAGTTAAGGAGAAATTTCATGCAAGTTCCCGTCATGTTTGCCGATCCGAACATCCCCGCACCAAACCATCCTGAAGACGATTGGAAAATCTGGACCGTGATCAACCCAGCAACTTGGATGGTGCCTTTCTTCGGCATCCTCTTCGTGCAGATGTGGCTGGTTCACAGCTATGCCCTGTCGCTGCCGGGCTATGGATTCAAGGATTCCGTGCGCGTTGCCACACCTGTCGCCGTCGTCGCACCTGCGCAACTGGCAGAGTAAAGTCGCGCCACAGCGTTCCAAGAAATCATTACATTTCTCTGTAAATAAATCTTGACACAAACCCGTGTCAGATTAAACTAACACTTAAGGCAACGCGATGCGGACATTCACCGTCAAGCAAGACGCCAACAAACAGGCAGATGCGTGACGGGATCATTGGCGAGCCTACACAGGCCAGTATGGCCACTCAAATCTTCGACTGGAGGCATCTGCAATGGCTAATCTGTCAGGTCTGACCGACGCGCAAGCGAAAGAATTTCATGAGCATTGGAAGCATGGCACTTGGAGCTGGGTGATGATCGCTTCTGCGGTCCATGTGGTCACCTGGATTTATCAACCCTGGTTCTAAGAACAATTTCCAGTTCAAATTCAAGGAGATATCCAAATGCAAGTTCCTGTCATGTTTGCCGATCCGAACATCCCTGCACCGAACCATCCTGAAGACGATTGGAAAATCTGGACCGTAATTAATCCAGCAACCTGGATGGTGCCTTTCTTCGGCATCCTCTTCGTGCAGATGTGGCTGGTTCACAGCTATGCTCTGTCGCTGCCGGGCTATGGCTTCAAGGATTCCGTTCGTGTGAAGACTCCGGTCGCCGTGGTTGCACCTGCTCCTGTAGCAGCGCCTGCGGCTGTCGCTCAATAGGCGACATCATTATGATGCGCCAGTGTCCGGATTCATAAAATCCGAGATCCAAAGCATCAATGATTGAACGGATTCGGCCCCTTTTGATTCATGAATCAATGAATCAAAAGGGGCCGAATTTGTTTTGTCTGATTGGCACTAAACCGTGTCCCCGCCCAAAACCGTCGATGCGCCAAACGTCGAACTCACTCGAAACCCAGTCTCGCTTTGTACGCGGTTTAGAACACCGCGCCAGATCCGCTCAATCGAGACATGGCGCAAATAGTCACACCGCACACATACCCGAAAACCTTCTGACCGCGCGCTGATCGCCTGCCCCCCCCTCCCGCGCTGGTTCATCGGATTCATCGTTCCGATCAAGAAAAGCTGTCCTCCTGCCAAATCTTTCAGGATAGGTGACCGGCCATGGAGAACGACCCGAAGTCGGTTTCGCTCAGGCAGGGCCTTGTCGAGGATGAAGGGGAAATCCGGAACGCGGTGCCTGAAGCCGTTCATGGTTCGAACCTTCGACGGGATCAGGACTCACTACGACGGCTTCAGGGACACCGCGAACGGATGCCATTCTGGTATGTGCTTCCCCGGAAATCACTTCGGTTGATCCGAAGTGTTCCGGGCATCGCCTGAACGATCATGCTGGTCAAACCGAGACTTGACGCCGCCAAGGACTGCCGGCGAGACGCGGTTCACGGCATCTGATCCAGGCCGAACTTTGACGGGGACTGCGGCCCATCACGCCGCGAACGCAAAACAAGCGGCAGGATCACAACCAGTGCCGCGATCAACAGGACAATCTCAATCCCGTAGACGAGGCGATAACCCAACGATGGGGCAATGAGATTTTGCCCCAGAGAGCCAGAGATCGCAAAACCAGTGACCAGATCCCTCACGGCCCCGCCGCTGGCAATGGCCAGTCCCTGACTGGTCGCCATCACGGCTCCCCAGGCGCCCAACGCCAGACCTGTATGACCGCGTTCGGCGAGAGCCATCGCCGCCGTGAGCGTGCCGACTCCAAGCAGGCCAGTACCAAAGCCAATCATGCTGGTACCCACCCTGAAGAGCATTGGCGATTCGGCAGTCGCGGAGAAGATGACCAATGCGAAGGCAAGGATTCCGATGAATGCCCCGGCAGCGGCAAGACGATAGGAATCGCCGCCATGGCTCAACAGGTAGCCTGACAATGCGAAGGCGAGAAATGTGCCGCCTGCCAGCATCGCGGTTAACGATGTCGTCTGCGAGACCGTTAACCCAAGCACTTGAGCCCCATAAGGTTCGAGCAGAATTTCCTGCATGCTGAATCCGGCGGTGCCAAGACCGACGACCACCAACAAACGGCTGGCGTGACCGCCTTGAATGAAGGCGCCCCAGGTCTCGCGAAAGGGTGGACGCGGGATATTGGCCACGGCGCGCTTCAAATCGATCGATTCCTGTTTCCAGAGCGCGATCACGTTCATGATGACGGTGGCCAGGGCCGCGGCATGCACGACCTCAACGAGGCGCTTATGCGAAAAATCCTGCAGGAGATGACCGAACAAGAGTGCACTGACCACCATGCCGAGCAGCAACATTGCATACAGCAGGGCCACCACGCGCGGACGCTTTTCGGGGGTGGCCAGATCGGTCGCCAGCGCAAGCCCCGCGGTCTGCACCGTGTGCAGACCGGCACCGACCAGCAAAAACGAGACGGCCGCGAAAAACTGTCCGATAAACGCCAGATTATTGGAAGGATCCGCCAGAATCAGGATCGAATACGGCATGATCGCAAAGCCCCCGTATTGCAGCATGCTACCAAGCGCAATATAGGGGACACGACGCCAGCCAAACGCGGAGTGATGATAATCGGAGCGGTGCCCGATCAAGGCTCGCAGCGGCGCAAACACCAGGGGTAGCGCGACCATCAGCGAGACGAGCCACGCCGAAACGCCCAACTCGACCACCATGACACGGTTGAGGGTACCGTAGAGCAGCACCATCGCCATGCCCACGGAAACCTGAAACAACGAGAGACGCAGTAATCGGATGAGCGGAAGCTCTGTCGTACCTGCGTCGGCAAAGGGAAGAGCTATGACAAAATTGAGTAATCGTTTCATTCCTACGGAAGCTCCAACGCTTGTCGGTTGCGGCTCTGGCATCACGCCAGCGGCATCGGACACCGACATGGTCGATCCAGCGATCACGCCATTATGTCCGTCCAGTGTACTTGACATCTTAACCTGAGAAGTTTACCTGACAGCCGCGGACTTGCACAGCGAGCGGATAACTGTCCTGCCATTTGGGATATGGAGGTATGGAGCAAAATACTTCAAGAAATCAGTTTCTCCGCAAAGGGTACCACCGCCTTGCCGACGCAGATCGCTGGCTCCCTGGAAGGCCGAACCGAGGCAATCGCGAGAGGATGCGGGCCGGACGTGGATCACCACTGTAAATAAATCTTGACACAGGCGATTGTCAGGCTAGACTAACACTCGTGCATTGCTGCTGGGTCGAGTCCCGCGAAGGGTTAAATGACAACACCAGCTCAACAGCAAGCCTCGTTACGCATCCCCTGACAACCTAATCGATAGGGTGCGTGTCACTTACAGTTAAGAGGATAAGACAATGGCAGAAATGTCGAAGAATCTGTCGGGCCTGACCGATCAGCAAGCGAAGGAATTCCACGAGCATTGGAAGCACGGCACCTGGAGCTGGGTCATGATCGCCTCCGTCGTCCACGTCGTCACCTGGGTCTATCAGCCCTGGTTCTAAGATTAACCGTCTAGGAGATTTCCGATGCAAGTACCTTATCTGTTGGCCGACCCGACCGTCACCGCTCCTAACCATCCTGAAGAGGATTGGAAAATCTGGACCGTGATCAACCCAGCAACCTGGATGGTGCCTTTCTTCGGCATCCTCTTCGTGCAGATGTGGATGGTTCACAGCTACGCGCTGTCGCTGCCGGGCTATGGCTTCAAGGATTCCGTGCGCGTTGCCGCGCCTGTCGCCGTCGTCGCTCCCGCGCCGCTGGCTCAGTAAGA
>NZ_NHSQ01000132.1:90634-106399 GCF_016653465.1 Thiocystis minor
ATCCTCTTCGTGCAGATGTGGATGGTTCACAGCTACGCGCTGTCGCTGCCGGGCTATGGCTTCAAGGATTCCGTGCGCGTTGCCGCGCCTGTCGCCGTCGTCGCTCCCGCGCCGCTGGCTCAGTAAGACCTCGACGCCTCGTTTGGGCGGACGTCGCCATTGCCATCGCGGCATGCGGCGCACCGCCCGAAGTTTTGTAAGAAATAGTGACCGTCAGGTTGATCCCCAACCGATTCCCTCATTCGCGCCAATCGGTCGGACATCTTCGAGTCAAAGCGCTTTTACCGCAACGCTTCCCGCTTCCACATTTGTACATCAAGACGCACTACGACGCCCTTACGCCTGTACTGAGACGTCTTTTATTCCGCTGAAGATCATCGACTGGTTTTTTCTGAATGAACCACGGCACGACGCGGCGAATCTTCTTGATCACCGCGCCGCGAGCGTTAGGGGAACGCGAAGCATCCATGGACGCGAGTTAATCCGATGGACAGGCGGCGCGCTTGCCCCATCCTTTCGGTGTCCATGGAGCGCCTACCCACATAATCCGCCACATATCGACGAGAGTCGTCTCCATGGCGAAAAAACGGTGAACCACGTCATCCGGCAGCAGATAAAAGCGCTCCATGAGCTTGGTACGCTGCGCGTCGTGGAAGAAGCCAAACATGAGCAGGTTCAAAAAGGCAAGAAAGTGCGATTGGACACGAATATGACGCACGAGACGGCGCCAGGCCGGACCATAGACCGCGTCGATCGGAACGCTGGACAGATGCTCGGCCAAACGTGCGGCGGCAGCTAGCGAATATCCCGTGCCCGGATTGAACCAGCCGCCGGCATAGCCTCCCTGCAGCGGCCCCCGATGTCGTGAACTGAAGGTGCTGAACGACGGCATCGGCAGCACGCCAACCTCGGTGCGCAGCACGCTCTCGATCTCGAAGCCCAAGCCAGCCGCCTCGGCGACAATTCCGTCGCGCAATGTCGAAACGTCCAGGGCAGGATCGTTCGAAAAATAGGTGTCCTCGATCAGCACCCGATCCTCGGCGAATGGCAGCACATAATGAAAGCGAAACCCGTCCCGTTGAGCGCAGCGCGTATCCATCAGGATCGGGGCTGACATGGACACCGGCTGGCGCAGACGACACTCCAGTCCAACGAATTTCTGATAACCGCCGCCGCGACGTGCGCCATTGTCCGGTCCGCGCGCATCGACCACGAGTCGGCCATGGAGGACACGACCATCCGACAGGGTGACGCTGCAGGCGTCGCAACTTGCCACCGTGGCGCCGGTCTGGATGCGAATGTTCGCGCGCGTGGCGGCGACCTGACGAACCACCCGATCCAGCTGCTCCGAACTCAAGGAACTGTAAACGCCCTCGACCCAACGCGAGGACTCCCTGAAGTGAAGCTGGTAACCCGGCCAGCGGTATTCGATGAGCGGAGCCGCCCAACCCATGGCGGAGGCGGGAAGATCCAGCGTCTGAAAGGACCAGATGTGGTTTCCGCCCAAGGCGTCTTCACGCTCCAGCAGCAGGATTGACGCCTCGGGCTGACGCTCGGCCAACGCCAGCAGGATCAGGGCGTTTTGCAGACCGCCACCGACCAGCAGATAGTCCGCGTCCATACGTGTATTGGAGGGCGCCTTCATCTCGCTGTATCCCCTTTGATTTTCGCATGCGATGGATGACGCAACGGCGTCATGGCTGTTTTGACCTCACCTGGACCATGGGGCCTGAACACGAAGACATTGCAACACGACAACTTCGCCGAGCACAAGTCCAACCCTGTCGATCCTGAATCTTACTTGACGACTATCAGCGCGATTCAATGAAAGTTCAGTTTACACTAGATTAAACCGCGTCCAGTATGGCATGCGTTTTTCGATCCATATCGTCAGCGGCTTCGCGACTGATCGCTCGTCTCGCGAGCGATCGGCCCTCCGTCCGCCGACAACCCGCGCCTTTTTGAAGTCGAGATCACCACTCATGAAACGTCGTCGTTTTCTCACCAATGTCGGACTCGCCGCGCTCGGTAGCACGGCCATCGGCACCCTTGGCCTCTTCGCGATCCAGCCGCGACGCACCACCCTCCCCTTTGCCGCCGCCGACAATGACACGCGACCGCTGACGCCCGCGACACCGACCCGCGTCGCGGTGGTCGGCGGCGGCCTGGCGGGCATGGCCGCCGCCTACGAATTGCTCAAACGCGGCTTCGACGTCACCCTGGTGGAGCGCTCCACCAACCTGGGTGGCCGGCTCACTGGCTGGGACGTTGATGTCAATGGCGAGACCATGGCCACGGAGCACGGTTTTCATGGCTTTTTCAATCAGTATTACAACCTCAATGGCCTACTCGATGAACTCGGCCTGCGCGGAAATTTCAAGCCGGTCAATGACTATCCGATCCTTTTTAAGGACAAGGAAAGCGAGAGCTTCACCAATACCACCACCCTCTTCCCGTTCAATCTGTTGGCGGTCGTGAATCAGGCAAAGTCGGTCTCGATCCTGGACTTCAACAATCCTCGCGGAAAGCTGTATGAGTTGATGCGCTACGACCCAAAACACACCTTCGAGCGGCTCGATGGGATCGACTTTAAAACCTTTTGTCGCGACATCAACCAGCCGATGGTCGACACCATCATCGAGCCCTTTGCCCACACCTCCTTCAACCAATTCCATCAATATTCCACCGCCGAGGGGATCAAGTTTTTCCATTTTTTCTTCCTCGGCAACCCCGATGGCATGGGTTACGACCAGACCATCGACGACGCCATGACCTCGGTCGTCACGCCGCTGACACAACGGCTGATCGCCATGGGCGGCAAGATCATGGCGGGGGTCGAAGTACAGCGCCTGGTCGAGGTGGATGGCCGTCTCGCCAAACTCGAACTCAAGCAGCCCGGAGAGATCCAGGCGCAGACGCACCACGTCGAGGCCGCCGCGATCGGACGCGAATGGACCCCCTTCTGGGGTAGCCCCTCGGATCTCTACTATCTCAAGCGCGACGAGCAGGGCGAGGTCCAAGCCATCTCGGGGCGTTGCACCCACATGGGTTGCCCGGTCGGCCAGGATCCGACAACCGGCGGCTTCGCTTGTCCCTGTCATGGCGCCAAATACGATCGCCGCGGCGCGCCAACCGAAGGCCCCACCCAAATTCCGCTCGTCGCCATGGACGCCACCCCGGAGGGGGATCGCGTCAGCATTACCGCGCGCGCTTCGGGCACCGAGATCGAGGCCGACTACTTCGTGCTCGCCTGCGATGTGCCGGGCCTGAAAGAAATCGTGTCTCAATCGACGCTCTCGGACAACGCCTTCGTTCAAAGCGTGGACCGGCTTGGCGTGGCCGACCCTTACATTGTCTGGCGGATCTGGCTGGATCGGGCCATCGAGCCGCTGGACGTGCCTTTTTATACGACCAGCGGTTATCGCTTCACCGATTCGATCGCGATTTACTCCCAGTTGCAGCCGCAATACGAGGATTGGGCGCGGCGCCATCAGGGATCGGTCATCGAACTTCACGCCTACGCGGTTGAGCCAGAGAACGTGATCGCCGATGAAGACATCAAACGGATCATGCGCGAGGAACTCGATGCCCTGATCCCCGCGCTCCAGGGCGCGACGATCGTTTACGACATCTACACCATGCAGAAAAACTTCCCGCGCTGGGCGCCCGGCGACCATGCCGGACGCCCCGGCGTGGAGACCCCGCTCGACAACCTGTTCCTGGCGGGCGATTTCCTCCGGCTCGACGTGCCTGCGAATTTGATGGAAGCCGCGACCATGACCGGTCGCATGGCCGCCAACCGCGTACTGGCCGCCGAACAACTGCGCGAAAACCCGATTCCCGCCGTCGATCTAGTCGGCCCGCTCGTGGTTGGCTGACGTTCGGCGGGCGGTCGCTCGACCGCCCGCCGAACGCAATCCCGACCACGGTCAGCGACCTTCCAATCCATGTGTAAATATACCTTGACACCAAGCTATGTCAGGTTAAACTAACACTCAAGGCATCGCAAACAGACAGACACCGTTTACAAAGCGCCGTCGGGTGATTCGTTGAACGGGATAATTGGCGAGCCTACACTGGCCGGAACGGCTACTTAATCTTCAACTGGAGACACCTTCAATGGCTGACGTGAAAATGGCGAATCTGTCAGGTCTGACTGACGAGCAGGCAAAAGAATTCCACGAGCATTGGAAGCATGGCACTTGGAGTTGGGTGATGATCGCGTCCGCGGTTCATGTGGTGACCTGGATCTATCAGCCCTGGTTCTAAGAGCGCCTGTTCAAGAACATCCTCAAGTTTAAGGAGTTATCCAATGCAAGTTCCTGTCATGTTTGCCGATCCGAACATCCCTGCACCGAACCATCCTGAAGACGATTGGAAAATCTGGACCGTGATCAATCCAGCAACCTGGATGGTGCCTTTCTTCGGCATCCTGTTCGTCCAGATGTGGCTGGTTCACAGCTATGCCCTGTCGCTGCCGGGCTATGGCTTCAAAGATTCCGTCCGTGTGAAGACCCCGGTCGCCGTGGTTGCACCCGCACCTGAAGCAGCGCCAGCCGCCATCGCTCAATAAGCGCTTTTGAGCGAGTAGTAGTGCCTTGCTCCGCCCCCTTAAATGGCAGCGTCTCGCCTCGAGACGCTAGACAACAAGGCTGGGCATGACATTAGCCGCCTCGGCATCCCTGTGATTTATAGATCAGTTGAATCCGGGTACCGAGGTGGCTTGTTCGTCTTTCACCGCAACTCCCCTCCCGTCGGTATCCGCGACGTACTCCACTGATATTTATAGAACGCTTGCCTGAGGCCGATGGATTCCATACAGCCATAATTAGGTGAGATTCAAGTGCAGTTTTCAATCCTCGAACGTTGGCGCATTTGGCGTGACCGAAAGCTGGCAAGTCCAGAATTTCAGCGTTGGGCCGCAGATTTTCCGCTCACGCGATGGGAAGCGTCACGCCGCGCCCGAGCGCTCTTCGATATCACCGCCGGGTTCGTGTATTCACAAATTCTCTATGCCTGTGTCGAACTCGACCTGTTCGATCAGCTTGCCGCTGGACCTCAAACCGCCGCCGATCTGTCCAGTCGAATGGGCATGTCAACAACCGCGGCAGACCGTCTCCTGCGCGCCGCCGTGGCCGTCGACCTCCTGGAGCGACGCGGTCCAAACCGCTATGGACTCGGCCGACTAGGCATCGCGCTACCCGGCAACCCTGGAATCGCGGCCATGGTCAAGCATCATCGAATGCTCTACCATGATCTCGATGACCCCCTCGCGCTCTTCCGCGGCGAACTCAGCGAAACCGAACTCGGCCGCTACTGGTCTTATGCCGGCTCCGCCGATCCCGCCGCCGATGGAGATCAGCGGGTTGCCGAATACAGCACCTTGATGTCAGCGTCGAGCGGTTTCGTGGCCGAGGATGCACTCGACGCCTATCCGCTGCGCGAGCATCAATGCCTGATGGATGTTGGGGGCGGCGAAGGCCGGTTCCTGCTTCAGGTCGCCAAACGCTGGCCAGAACTCAAACTCATGCTCTTTGATCTGCCAGCGGTCGTGGAGCGCGCGGCCAGTCATTTCGATGACGCCGGAATGTCCGGACGGGTCTCGATTCATGGAGGCAACATCAAGGCCGACCCGCTTCCCAAGGGGGCCGACATCATCTCGCTGGTGCGGGTCATCCTCGATCATAATGACGATGGCGCCATCGAGATTCTCCGTGCCGTTCGCGCGGCCCTACCGCCCGGCGGAACGCTTTTAGTCATCGAGCCCATGTCCGAAACGCCGGGCGCGGAACCCGTTGGGGATGCCTATTTTGGTCTGTATCTACTCGCCATGGGCAGTGGTCGCACCCGTCCGCCGCGCGAGTTGAAGGCCATGCTGACCGAGACTGGCTTCGACCGGATTCGGCTTGTACGGACACGCCGGCCGCTACAAACACGGTTGATGGTTGCTCGCGCGGCTTGAAGATGCGCGCGCAGTGCCCGAACCGCTTGCCAATCAATCCGCGTAACGGTTCGTCATCATGGTTTGCGCCTGCCTGGCTGCCTTGTCAGACACGACTGTAAATTTTGGTTGACATCCATGCAAGTTAAGCTAGACTGACACTATGCTACCGATTCATAAAAGCGCGTTGTGGTTTGCTCTTTTTGTAAACTGTTAATAACGCGTTCATCGGCATGCTAGTACGGTAGAACTCGTGAGCAAGAAACGTTTCTACTGTTTACTGGCACGAAAAGGGTGAGAAATCACTCAGTCTACTCCGGACGAAAATCAGTCCGGCGTGTGAAAGACTCGACAATGACACTAAGAGGCAACACCAAATGGCTAACGAAAAAAGCTTGACTGGACTAACCGACGCAGAAGCAAAAGAGTTTAATGACTTTTTTATGCAGGGTATGTCAGCGTTTGTCGGTATCGCAGCCTTTGCTCACCTGCTCGCATGGTTCTGGCGTCCCTGGCTGTAATGACACAAGGGTTAGTATGCAGTCAGCCGCTGGATCAGCAAACGTCTATTCCACTGACTAGCCGCTGAATAGATTGCATGAATGCCCCCTATCACTGGTTGATTTTGCGGTGATGGCCGCAAGGTTGATCGCACTAACTTGAGGTGATTTCCATGGCTGAAGAAAAAAGTTTGAGCGGCTTGACAGATCAAGAAGCACAAGAATTCAATGAATTCTTCATGCAGGGCATGTCCGCTTTTGTCGGAGTTGCTGCATTTGCGCATTTGCTGGCATGGTTCTGGCGTCCTTGGCTCTGATTTCCCACAGGCACACTAGACCGTTCTGTCCGGCGGGATTTGCGTAGCATTTACCGAATCCCGCTTCAATTATTCGAGGCAACTCATGCACAAGATTTGGCAGTACTTTAGCCCCTCCGTCATTTTAGTGGCGATGGTAGGTTTCCTATTCATTTTAGCGCTGTTTATTCATTTCGTTTTATTGAGCACTGCAGAGTTCAACTGGCTCGGCGGAATGTAATTTTGCGAGATTGCCACGATTCAGTTGAGGTTAGACTGATCTGTGGGAAGATCTAAAAACTTAAACTGCACACAGATCCGCAACTTTTTGATTGAATAAAAAATGCATAACGCGAGTTACGCAAAAAACAGCATCGATCTCGTTGCGGAAATGTGTGTAGTGAATTGTTTAAAAAGAAGGGTTGAGTCGGAGACGGGAAGCGACCCCAAGGGAAGAGCCAAAAACACGCGCAGCAGCTTCAAGAATTCGGGATCACTCTAATGTCGGGCGCCCGATGTCGTCAACACCGATGATTTTCCCAGTGATGCCGAGTGTCGAGCATCCCCCTCGATCACGCCTTTGCCAGCGTAGGCACGTCGGCGGCGACCGCGCAGTTGATGGTAGCCTCAATTCGGCGCTGGGAGGAGTGCCGTAGCCGAGGGCGTTACCCAAAAGCCGATCACCTGTTGATCGACGCCGATGCGGGGGCTGCAATGGGCATCGCCCCCGATTCAGGACGATAACCGATCTTCAACACAGTTCCTCGCTCGGCATCGCTCAGCCGATGGCGCGGCGCCGGGCAAATGGTACTCGGTCGCCCGTCAGCGTCGCCCTCGCGCGCAGGTCCGTGCGCGCAGACCCCAAATGATAATCCCTGACCCATTCAACGGGTGCTTAACGCACGCTGACGTTGTTCGACCAGTTCCAAGAGTTCCAAGATCCGGTGCAGGCCGCAATTGGCGGGCGTGGGCCTTGCCGATGGCGTGAGCCAGTGCGGGGGAGTTGCGTCGACCACCGCCTCGACCAAAAAGTGCGTCTCCGCCAAGGCGGGCGCGGCGACATACCGCGGCGTCAGCACCGCCGTGCCCAGGATCGGCGCCAGCAGTTGCAGTTTGCGCGGCACCGGCACCACGGCGCGCCGGGAGACGGAATCCAGTCCCTGACGCTCGACCTGACGCCCGATCTCGGCGTAGAGATACCGCGCGGCATTGATGCCCGCCCGACAGTTCATCGGCAGCCCGGCGATGCCGGCGTCGGAACGCCGATAGAGCATATCCGCTGCCTGCAGCAGGCGCTGGACCACGGACGCGAGCGCCGCGTTGAAAACGGGTTCCCGGAGCCAGGCGTCCGGGTCGATTCCCGCCTCGCGCAGCCATTGCCGCGGCAGATAGAGGCGCCCGTTGCGCGCATCCTCGCCGACGTCGCGACAGATGTTGGTGAGCTGCATGGCGACGCCGAGATCACAGGCGCGGGCGACGAGTTCCGCCGAACGCGCGCCCATGAGGGTCGCCATCATGGCGCCAACGGTGCCGGCGACCCGCGCGGAGTAGTCGTAGACGCCGGATAGATCGTCGTAACGACGCCCCTCGGCATCCCATTCAAACCCTTCCAACAGGGCTTCGAGCAGACGCTTCGGCATCGCGAAGCGCACCACAACGTCGGCTAGCGCGCGATCGGCGGGATCGTCGATGGGGCGTCCGTCATAGAGGCGGTCGAGCCGCTCGTGCAGCGTTGCGAGCGCTCGCGTTTGGGCGCCGGGCGCGTCGCCGGCACAGTCGACCGCGTCGTCGGCGATGCGGCAGAAGGCGTAGAGCGCGATGGCGGGGTCGCGAAAGCGCTGCGGCAAGAGGAAGGAGGCGGCATAGAACGAGCGCGAGCCGTCGCGCAGGAGGTCGCGACAGGCGGCGATGTCCGCCGCCGTGGCATGACCGGTCACGGCGTCGCTGGGTTTATGCATAGGTTGAGGCATCGGGTACCACCGTATCGAGGACACGGGCCGACGATAGGACGCCGGGGACGCCTGCCCCGGGATGTGTCCCCGCACCGACCAAGTAAAGACCATCCACCTCTTCGCTTTTGTTGTGCGGGCGGAACCACGCACTTTGCAGAAGGATGGGTTCCAAACTAAAACCGGCTCCATGGTAGGACAGCAGGCGGTCCTGGAAATCCTGGGGCGTGGTGACGAACGAGGTTGCAAGCTGATCTTCCAACCCGGGCAGCAGCGTTTCGCTGAGAGCACGGGCGATGCGGGCACGGTAGGGTTCGGCCGCGGTCGCCCAGTCGGTTCCGCTGCCCAGATGCGGTACCGGGGCGAGCACATAGAAGGTGTCGCACCCTGCCGGGGCGAGACTGGGATCGGTCGCGGTGGGGCGATGCAGGTAGAGGCTGAAGTCGTCGGCGAGCACCTTGTCTGTGAAGATGTCGTGGAGCAGTTCGCGGTAACGCGGGCCGAGCAGGATGGTGTGGTGCTTGACGTCGGGATACTGGCGCTTGGTGCCGAAGTACCAGACGAAGAGCCCGCAGGAATATTTGGCGCGCGCAAGACGCTTGTCGGTCCAATGCTGGCGCAGACGCGCCGGCAGCAGCGTGCGATAGGTGGTGGCGGCGTCGGCGTTGGAGACGATGACCGGGGCGGCGATCTCTTCGCCCGAGACGAGTCGCACGCCGGTCGCGCGGCGCTCCTGGACGAGGATCTCGGCCACTTCTTCTTTGTAGCGGATGTCGCCGCCCTGCCCTTCGATCAGGCTGACCAGGCCCTTGACGATGGCGCCGGTGCCGCCCATGGCCGAGTGCACGCCCCATTTGCGCTCCAGGAAGGAGATGAGCACGTAGATGGCGGTGACGCTGAAGGGGTTGCCGCCGATCAGCAGGGGGTGGAAGGAGAGCACTTGCCGGATGAAGGGGTCTTTGATGTATTTGGAGACCATGCCGTAGACGGTGCGGTAGCTCTCCAGCAGCGCCATGTCGGGGACGATGCGCGCCATGTCGGTCCAGGCGGTGAAGGGGCGGTGTCCGAGTTGTTCGAAACCGATCTTGCAGACGGCTTCGCTCTTGCGCATGAAGCGGTCGTAGCCCTCGGCGTCGGCGGGCGAAAACTGCCGGATCTGGGCTTTGACGGCCTCGGGGTCGCCGTTGTAATCGAAGATCCGGCCGTCGTCGAAGCGAATCCGATAGAAGGGATCCATCAATTTGAGTTCGATCTCGTCGGCGAACACGCGCCCGCAGAGGCTCCAGAGTTCGTCGAGCAGAAAGGGCGCGGTGATGATGGTCGGGCCGGCGTCGAAGGTGAAGCCGTCGCGCTGGTGGACGTAGGCGCGCCCGCCGGGGGCGTCGAGACGTTCGAGGACGGTGACGCGATAGCCGCGCGCCCCAAGACGCACCGCGGCGGCCAGGCCGCCAAAGCCGCTGCCGATGACGACCGCGCGCGGTGGGGTCAAATCGGAATTCCTCTCGGGAACGGGGGGAGCCGCGAGTGTCAAGTCTGCATTACCTAATTCGATGTCAATACAGGTTGACAGTATAGCAGGGTCCTTGCCGGATTAGGCCCAGACATTCGGAAATAATTGACGCGGCGCCGAGAATCGTTTGGATTGACGCCTTCAGTTCTCTACCGTGGTTTGAAACCATGGCTCACCGCTCGCCATGAGCGAGCAGAGAGGCGCGGTTGACTCAAAACAACCCATGTCATGCCAACATTTATCGTTGGGGCAGCGCATCAAGCCCCGTCGGTCAATGACCCTGGGCCGCAACGACCCGCTCGGCGGTCACCCGCTCTTCGCCGGCATTGCGCGCGGCACGCTCGGCGCCATCCCGCAACCGTTTGGCGGCTGAAATCCGCACCAACACCGGCTGCGCATCGACGATCCGATCAAAGGCCGCGCGCGCGTCCTCGTCCCAGGGAAGTTCACGGTGCATCCGCGCCGGGGTCGGGTCGACCTTATCGAGATCTGTCCCCAAGGGAATGATGTTGAACAGGGCGTCGAACAGGGCGTTGCAGACCTCCTGGACGAGATAGGTCGCGCCGGAATAGCCCATGAATGGCGTTCCGGTATGGCGCCGGATCACCGTACCGGGAAAAGAGGCCGGGATATAGGTCGCGCGCGCACCGATCTCGGACAGATACATGCGTTCGTTATAACTGCCGAAGACGATCAGCGGCGTCTTGTCGCGGATGGTCTGACGGATGAGATCGTTGTCCGGCTTGACGCCCGCCTTGCGCGCGAAGGCGAAATGACAAGGCAGCCCCATCTCGTCTTCGAGAAAATGACGCAGACCGCGAGCATAGGTCTCGGTCGCGGCGACGCCGAAACTGGCGGTGCCGAAAAAGTCCTGGGTCACCGAGCGCCACAGATCCCAGATGGGCTTGATGGTCGTGTGTTTCTCGCGCTCGATGAAGGGGTCGGGATCCAGCCCGAGCAGTTCGCCAAGCGTGCGCAGGAACTTGGTCGTGCTGTGCAGACCGATCGGCGCCTGTAAAAAAGGACGCTCCAGCGCCTCGCACAGCGTCCGCCCGAACTCGCGATATAGACAGATATTCGCCTCCGCGTCCGCCAGTTTCGACACCTCGTCCAGATGACTGCCCAGCGGGAAGGTCAGATTGATCTCGGCGCCGATCCCCTCCACCAGCCGACGAATCTCGGCCAGATCGGACGGCGAGTTGAAGGTGCCGTACATCGGGCCGATGATGTTGACACGGGGCCGCTCGCCGGGTTTGCGCGGTTTGGGTTGGGGGACAACACCCTTTTTCGGGCCAAACTGCGTCCACAACCAATAGATGGCGCGGTTGGCGCTCTGCCATTGATCCTCGTCGATGGTGCGCGGCAGAAAGCGCAGGATATTGGTGCCTTCGGGCGTCACGCCCCCGCCGATCATCTCGGCGATCGAACCGGTCACCACCACCGCCGGGCGCTTGGGATCCAGGGTTTGATAGGCGCGGCGCATCGCCTGCTCGGTCCCCTGCTGGCCAAGTTCCTCCTCGCCAAGTCCGGTCACCACCACCGGCAACTCATGCGGCGGCAGACCGTCAGTGTAATGCAGAACGGCCGTCACGGGCAGGTTTTCGCAACCCACCGGGCCGTCGATGATGACCTGAAGCCCCTTGATGGCGGCAAAGGCATACACGGAGCCCCAATAACCGCCCGCGCGGTCGAGGTCATTGATCAACATGAAGGAATTTCCTCTCGATTCGACATCATTCGATTCTCACCCGGGATGCTCATCCGTCAAGAGAACCTGTTCGACCGTCCAGGGGCGCACGAACCACATGATTCGCGATCAATGCGGTTCCTATCGTCAGCGCAGCCTACCGGACTTTTCTATGCAACCTGATAAATAACCGGACGATATTCTGACGGAGGAATTGATTTGCCGATTATCTACGCCGCTATTTCAGCCTTTTTGCTTTTACCCATGAGGAGTCTCCTTGGTGAAAGTAGAACATGCCGTAAATTTCATCATCACTAACCAGATCAAAATATCCTCGACCACTAGCCTCATCCATTTCATCCTGACCTACCCATGAATATTCAATTCCAAGTTGCTTGTCGCTTTCAGATTCCCTGAAATCAATTTCGCCTTCCACATAGCCAAACATAAATGAACCATAATTATTTTCTTTAAATTCAAAATATCCAAGACCTTGCGCATCAATGAAATGCAAATCCCATTGTTCCATTTCCGTGATTTTCCATTTCCCAAAGATTTTGATCATGACGCGACCACCTATATAAAGATTAGCGCTATTTCATAACGCCAAGGTTAAGCGGCTCCGCTGGCAAGACCTTGCAGAATGAGCATTGCGCTGTCTGCGGGGGCCGTTCTTTAACCGCTTGTTAGGCCAATGCTTAATTGCAGGACTTGCCCCCAGCTATCCCTTTATCACGCGGCTTTCTGTGGCCGGGCCAGCGGAGTGGGCAAATCCCTGCCCATGTTCGCGCAGGCATCCAGGAGGTCATGGCGTCTTCCGTTTCCCGAACAGCCTCGACCGGCGAGTTCCCGGCCGCACTGCATCCGGGCAAATCCAGTGCCGTGCAGAGCCACGCTTGATCGTCCTCGCTCCAGAACATCTCAATCAGATAAGGAGGCATCTTTATCCACCATCATCAGCAACTGTCTTGCTTGATAGAACAAAACGAAGCCGTCACGGTTCTGAAAATTGAGCAGCATGAGTTTGTCTTGTCGGTCATCGATTCGACGCGAACCTTTTCCGTGTTCATTCATCGAGCGTTGGCGCAGTATTCGATGGGTTTCACGGCCAATCGGCGTCGATGGAAAAGATCAATGTCATCGCGTGGCCGTTCTACCCATCCTACCTCGCTACCGCGATCCCAGCTTTCTGATATCCATATCTGGTTCCGCAACGAATAATTTTACATAGCTGCTTTGATTTAAGGCTTTTGTTCCGAAATAAATGGCGCCGAATTTTGTTAAGTGCGCTCTATCGGTAGATAGCATTCGCCCATCGTTATCGGTAATTGGTATACTGCCTTGAATGACGGTTGGTCGCAGCAGTGAGATGAAATGAGCGGACGGGATGGAATTTTGCATCTTGGCCTCAATCATTAATGTTTCTTGCGGCAGTTTGTTGTATTGATTTGGGCGGTTTTGAGGCTTTGATCTGATGATCCAGTTTAAATTGTATCCGAAGTGTTTGGTTCCGGAATAGAAGATCTTCTTGTTTAGCGAGGTCGAGTAAGAAATATCCTCTTCTAAGCATTCGACTGAGAATGATCCGCTCGCAAAAACGATGACATCGGCCTTGGAGAATAGTGTTTTAGATAATTCGCTTTTGTATGGAAGAATGCACTCTTCTAAATCGTCTCTGTAGACTATATTGACGTCTTTGGTGTTGAAGTTCTCAGTTGTCATGTTAACAAAGTCCCTGGCAAAGCTATTGCCCACGATAAGGACTTTTTTGGCATAGGCAGATTGGAATTCTGATTTTTTGTACCCGAATACCCTTTCATTATAGATTCTTTTGTCCATGTCGGATATTTGTACTCCGGCGTCGAATATCCTCTCGGGAAAGCCATAGTTACTGTTGAGAAGAATGCCGATAGAAATGAACGCAAAGGATGCGCCTGCACCGGCAAACACTAAGTTAGATCTGCTGATCGTTCTCGGGTTGCGGAATGGCTTTTCAATAAATTTCCATGAGAGGTAAGATATGAGCGTGATTGCAGGAATCAGTGAAACGAGCAAAAAAGTTGAGGGTCGGTCGGTTGATATTATTCGTGCGAATGCGAAGGCGGGTTGATGCCATAGGTAGAGGCTATAGCTAATCAGCCCGAGTAGTACGATCAGGGGCTGGCTTAAGATCAAGTGGGTGAGCGTCCCTTTGCGGGCAAAAATAATAATTAAAATAGCACCAATTGTTGGTAGTAGCATGAAATAGCTTGGTGATGGGTAGTTCTGGTCAAATAATGCTATCGATGTGCCAATAAAAAATACCCCGATAATACTTAAATACTCGGAAGCGCGCGGCTTGATGTTGATTGTGTTATTTCTTAAGTAAATGGCGGTAATTGCGCCTAATAAAATTTCCCATGCCCTGGTCGGCAGTATGTAAAACGCCCATTTCGGTGAAGTGCTGGTTAAATAAATGGCGAGCAGCAAACTAACTATTAATGCTGCGGCAAACAAAAGAATAATTTTGTTTCGTAGTTTTTTATATTTCCAAAGCAATAATACAAGAACTGGAAAGATAATGTAATATTGCTCTTCAGCGCCAAGACTCCAGGTATGAAGTAGGGGCTTGAACTCGCTAGCGAGATCCCAATAGCCGCTAGTAATAGCTAGCAATATGTTGTTGGAGAACAGAGTTGTGGCCACAACTGACTGCCCGAGATTCTTGAATTCGTCTGGCATTAATGTGAAATATCCTGCAATTAAGCAGGTTAGCATCACGATGAAGAGTGCTGGTAGAATCCGTCGTGCCCTTCGTTCATAAAAATGTGTTATTGAGAACTTTCCTTGTTCAAGCTCGGAAAAAATGATCGACGTAATAAGGTAACCGCTGATGACGAAGAAAATATCGACGCCTACGAAGCCGCCGCTAAACGACTGAACGCCTGCATGGAAAAATATGACCGGCAGTACAGCCAAAGCTCTGAGACCATCTATTTCTTGTCTGTATTCCATCGTATCACCTAAAAAAAGTAGTCCTGAGCATCATCTCACATGGGAGAAAACCGGTGTCGCGGTAGGGATAGAGCCTGCGTAGGTTGGATTGCCGCTGCTGGCAACCCAACATTCGGCGGTCATGTTGAATAACCGCCATCTGCATTACCACCCAACCTGAAACATTTCCACCGGCGGCTGCCCAACCGACGGCGCTCATTCGCAAAAAACGAATATTGCTCTCTAAATGGCAAGTCGTATTCAGCTTAATTTCTTGAGAATAGTCTGTGCGAGATATTCATTGATCTCAATATGCCGTGGGACCGGCTGAGATTCTCGGGTTTGCGGGTTCTGATACCAATCGTGCCGACCGCCATGCCGTATTAAGATGCAACCCATTTGTTGCAGCCTGGCGATCAGATCGCGTCTTTTCATGCGACTGCAAGCTCTCCGGCATGGCGAACCGATGGTATGGTACCACTACCAAGTTCTTGATAAATGTCCCGCAAGTGTTCCTGTAAATCCTCAAGTGTTTCTCCCTGCGTCATGTAATCGGGGTATTCATCAAGATACCCCAGCCACATATTGTCATCTTGCCAATAGATATACTTGAGCTTGGTCATCACGAACCTCGTTAGCTGAAACGCAGCAACGTCGATTGGGTAGCCACTGTGGGCAACCCAACATTCGGCGGTCATGTTGGGTCACCGCCATCTGCGTGGCCGCCCACCTGAAACTTTTCCACTGTTGGTAACCCAACCTTGTATGTTCTGTTCCCAGGAATTGACAAGGGATTGCGATAAAGGGAATTTATGAAGAGTGAACCGGGGAAGCCGTCCCAACCTGAGGCCTTGAGCCTGTACGTAGATTGGCTCCCCGCCCTCTTCGCCCATCCCGAAGAGTCTCCGA
>NZ_NHSQ01000133.1 GCF_016653465.1 Thiocystis minor
GCCTGGATCGCCCGGATTGGCTCTTGGAGCGCGTGCGCCAGGGCGCACGCGGCGATCTGGGGGTGCGCGGTCCCGCCGTGGCGATCGACGAACCCGATTTGATCGAGGAATTGCAACGGCGCGTCGCTAACGTCGATTGGCAGGCCAAGCGCGACGCGGCCCTGGCGCGCTACTGGGAACGCACCGCCTTGATCGCGCTGCCCACCGTGACCGTGCCCCGCGAGCGGCGGTTGGATTTAACGGTCACGGCCACTGCCCCCGTCGAGCTGCCCGACGGCACGCGCCTGGTCGAGGCCGGCGCGCAAGTCAATCCGCTGGACGTGATGCCGTTTCGTCAGCGCCTGTTCGTCTTCGATGCCAGCGACTCCCGGCAAGTGGCCTCGGTCGCGCGGCGCGGACAGGCCAGTCGCGCCGAGGGCCAGTTACCGTTGTATCTGGCCAGTCAGTTGGACCGGGACGCCGGATGGGCGGGCTTTCGCGCCGTCCAGGAGACGCTCGGCGAACCGCTGTATCGGCTCACGCCCGAGGTGCAGTCGCGCTTTCGGATTGAGCGGGTGCCCGCCGTCGTCGAGGCGGGGGAGGGCACGCTCGTCGTGCGCGAATGGCCCCCGGAGGGTTGACGCGATGCTCAACCGCACGCTCGTTACGCTCCTGTTCCTGGTCGGGATCGGCGGTCCGGTCCAGGCCGACAATGCCGTCTGTCCTGACGCCGAACTCTTGGGGGCCAAGCTCATCACCGACGTGTGCTGGGCCTGCCTGTTTCCGGTGCGCCTCGCGGGCGTCCCGATCGGCAGCGGCCCGGTTCCCGCCGGCGCGGCGACCCAAGCCCTGTGCAGTTGCCCCGATCCGCTCGGCCTGCCCAAACCGGGCCTGACCATCAGCCTGTGGGAGCCGGCGCGCATCGTGGAATTGATCCGGGTACCCGGCTGCATGCCGTCCCTGGGAGGGGGCCGCCTGGATCTGGGAGCCATGCGGACCCTGGGCACGCCCGGCCAGGCGGCTTACGACGGCTCGGACAAGGCGTTTTACAACTATCACTATTACGCCTTTCCGCTGCTCGTCATGCTCGATCTGTTCTTCCCGGACACCTGCAACGTCGATCACTTCACCGACTTCGACCTGCTTTATCTGTCGGAACTCGATCCGACCTGGAACAACGACGAACTGGCGTTCTTCACCAACCCCGAAGCGGCCTTCGTCGCCAATCCGGTCGCGCAGGCGGCCTGTCTGGTCGATGCGGCCTCGGCGACCACGGCGCAATTGCCGCTCGATTCCCTGTTTTGGTGCGCCGGCGCCTGGGGCAGCCTCTATCCCTTCACCGGACGCGTGCCGACGCTCAACGGCCGCCCCTCCGAGATGAGTCTGGCCAGCGCGCGGGTGCTGGCCGCCCTGCATCGGCGCGGCCTGGCACGCCGCACGATGGGCAACGATGCCCTCTGCACCGCGCCCCTGGCGCTGACCTTGCCCAAGACGCAATACCGCCTGTCGCAGTTCTATCCCCTCCCGGAGGCCCATTCCAATCATGTCATCGGCGAAAGCGAGTTGCGCTGGGGCGCCTGGCGCAATGTGCCTGGCGTGGGCGACGATCACCTCTACCTCCTGTGGCGCTGGCATGACTGCTGCGCCACCTTCGATTAACGGCGCGCGGCGCGCGCTGTGCGTCCTGCTCGCGGTCGCCGTCGCCTGGACGCCATGGGCGCTGACCTGGGGCCAAGACCTGTTCGGTCAGGCCGCCCGCGACGGGCAGGCGTTCGGCACGACGCTTGGCGCCGATCCCGTCCGCCTGACGCCCTTCGCGCATCCCGACGATTTTCGGGTCTACTTTCCGGGCGCCGACGCGGGCGCGGTCGCCGACTGGACGGCGTTCTCCGACGACCCGGCGGGCGCGCAGGCGGCGGGCCTCCAGGCGCAATCGGACCTGGTGGCCACGCCGTTCGTTGAGGCAACCCCCAGCGCGCAGGCGTATCAGACCCTGATCGCGCCGGTCGGGCGGGCGCGCCCGACGCTCGAAGACGATCCGCTGTGGACCCTGAGCGACACCACCACGCTGTCGCTCGACCGCTTCGCCACCACCTATGGCGACTGCACCTGGGAATCGACCTTTCTCGATCAACCCACCACGGTGCATGTGCCCGCTTACGAAGCCTGTTTGATCGCCGATAAAGTGCAGCCAGCGTTCACCTGCGCCGCCAGTCGCACCCTGTCGGCCCAAATTTTCTGGGATCCGATTTGGGGCGAAGTCACCGACGAGGACGGCAACACCACCATCGAAATCATCGGCTACACGCGTCGCCCGGTCATTGATCAGGATTCCTGGTCTTGGTCGCCGGCCTGCCAAGCTGGCATCGACCGGGTGAAGGACGGCTTCTGTCGCAGCACGATGACCTGTACCAGCAACGCGAATGCGAACTGCATCGGCGTGACGGGCGGGGAGCTGTGCGGCGGCGAACTCGCCTCCCCGCCCTATCACGGCGTCAGCGGCGACGAACCCTGGGAAACCTTCTCCGGGATCGGCGCAGCCTGCATGGCGGTGAGCGTCAGCCTGGACTGCACCAGTTTCAACGAGGGTCCGATGGACTGCTGGACCGATCCCACGGGAGCAGAACAGTGCCCGGAGAATCCCGGCGATCAGGATAACTGCGCGACGCTGGAGGCCAACGCGCATTGCCAGGCCATTAGCGACCAGTGCGCCGAGGACGGTCTTGGCAAGACCGGCGTCTGTTATGTCCACCAGCGCGTCTATGACTGCGGCACCGAAGAGGACATCGCTAACACGACGCGCATCTCGGACCTGAACTGCGGCGGCGAGATCCGCTGCCTGGGCGACGACTGCGCGTCGTTTACCCCGGAGCAATCGAGCGATTTCGGCGCGGCGGTCGCGGCCCTTCAGGCCGCCGAGTTCGTGACGCTCGACAGCGACTGTTCCAGCGGCACCTGCCAAGTCTTCAAGGGCACCGCCAGCGACTGCAAGCGGGCAGTGGGCGGCATCGTCAACTGCTGCACAACGCCAGACGGGATTTCCCTTGGCAACTATCTGCAACTGATCTTCAAAATTGCCAAGCTCGATAGCGTCACCATGACGCTGAACGCCGCCGGCACGGCCACTCCCGGCTTCGGCGCCTGGGAAACGCTGCGCTCGCCGCTGGTCGATACCTGGTCAGCCGTGAAAGAGGGATTTACCTCGGCGGTCAATAACGTCACGGGCAACACGGCGGCGGCGACCACGGAAGCGGCCAAAGAAGGCGTCATCAGCACCTTCAAACAGCAGCTCATGCAGCAGACCGCGCAATGGACGGCCAATCTGTTCGTTCCCCAGGCGGCCAATCTCCTGTTTGCCGATGCCGCGACCGGCGGCGCGGCTTTTGCCGCCGATGGCACGGCACTCACCACGAATATCGGACTCGGCGGCGTCGTGGGCACGGTGCTGCTATACGTC
>NZ_NHSQ01000134.1 GCF_016653465.1 Thiocystis minor
CGGTTCTTATGGGGAGGGGCTGGAAACGGAGCGACGGAGAACCCTATTCGGGCACGAAAGGGGAAACCCCGGAAACAGACAAGGGCAATCCTACACAGCGCTACCGCGCCAGTCCCTTACCCGACAGGAGTATCACAAATCGCTCAAGTCCAACGCGGCCCTGGCCAAATCACCGACACGGACACTGCGGACACAGTCCAACCATGTGTTCTTGTCGATCTGCGCCGTCTTCAAGCTCGAATGCCTCAAGCGGGTCCACAAGCTCAACCACTTCGCGCTGCGCGCGAAACTCTATGTCGAGGCGCTTCAGCATGCCTTCGGCGAACTCAAGCGCCTGAAGGCGGCTGCGTAACATCAGTTAATAATCGAGCTGAACCAGTGCCCCAGAGCAACCATTATCCGAAGCCTTACTGGGATGCAAGCAGCCCTGCTCAGCGCAAGAAGCTTGCGTGCTTCGTGCTCGAGGATCACGCGAAGGTCAAGCGTATCGTGCGCGAGGCGGAGGAGGGGCTGAAGGGCACCATTGGAGACCCCTCGTTCTGCGCGTATGTCGAAGGCACGCCGGGTCGGGCACGGGTCGAGATGCAGGCGCTGTTCGTTTGTTTGCAGCAGCAGTCCGAGCGTGCCCGCGGTAAGCGATTCACCTATGCCCTGGAAGCGGACCACGGGGCACAGGGCCAGGCCGTGCGCCTGCTGCCGGAGGTTCTCACCGATGGGCGGGGTGTCTGTCTCGACTGGGTCTTGGTTTTCGCCGCTTGCGCGCGGGCGGCTGGGCTTTATCCGCTGATCCTCGCAACCCAAGAGCATGTCGTGCTCGGCTATTGGCAGAGCGAGCCGGCAGCGTGTAAGAACACCCAGCCGGTCATCGAAGGCGATTATCTAGCGCGCCTGGTCGAGGGAACGCCAGATGCGCGGCCGATCGGTGTCGTCAACGCCACCCGCATCCCGTTGGACGAGACAGCCCAGCTGATGACGTTTGACAAGGCGGAATCCGAGGCGCTGACCCATCTGCGCGAGGTCCAATACGCCTTGGACCTGCGCGTCTGCCGCGAAGCTGGTCTGGTGCCCCTGCCGCTGGATCTGCCGCTGCCGGTCTTGGGCGAGTTTATCGACCAAACCAGCGAGTTCGTGCGCCATCGCGACTTCATTGCCCGCCCCGGTTGGCAGCACCGGGTCGAGACATTTCTTGCCAAACAGGCTACAGAGGGCGGCTATCTGTTGTTGACCGGTGGCGAAGGAATCGGCAAGAGCGCCTTCATCGCCGATCGGATCCGCCGGAGCAGCGAGCCCGTCTATCGCTTCCTGCGACACACACAACCCGGCTGGGACGATCCGCTGACGCTGCTGCAGTCGTTGCGCACTCGCCTGTGGCAGAAACACGGCGTTGACGCCGCGCCCGAGTTGCGACGCCACCAGCGGGAGGTTCCCCAGGCACCCGTCGATGCGGCCACGGTGCTGCTCCAGGACCAGCTCGTGCGCCTTGGCGCGGTGCTCGCGGCCAGCGGCGAGACGGAAACCATCTATGTGGATGGACTCGACGAGGCTTTCGGTCCCGTTGCACGCTATCACGACCTCCCGGGGCTGCCGGGACTACTGCCTGGACACTTGCCGGCACGTATCAGTGCTATTTTAACTTCTCGGCCAGGCGATCACCTCGGCTGGCTCGCCGACCCTAGCCTGTGCTGCCAGCACCGCCTCGAGGACTTCAGCGACGGCAATCGCAAAGATGTCGAATGCTACCTGAACAACCATGCCGCCAGCGTCGAGCCCTCCTTGACGCCGGATTTCGTGCGCGACGCCGCGCAGCGCATCGACGGCAATTTCTACGTTGCTTTGCGCGTGCTGGAAAACATTCGCGCCGCACCCGCCGCACCGCGCGCACCCGAGCAGTTGCCTGAAAATGTGAACGTGCTGCATCAACAAACCTGGGCGCGGATCGTGCGCCGGGCGGGCAAGGACGATATGGATGAATTATCGGTACGCGCCGTGCTCGGCTTCGTCGCCCTGGCCGCCGAGCCGTTGAGCCAGGATACGCTCAATGCCTTGGCACCAAATGGCACTGAGTCGGTTTTAACCTGGGCGGCCGAGTACTTCGCCCCCCGACCCGCCCGGCGCGATTCGACCGCCCCCTGGGTATTCAATCATTCCAGCGCGAAAGAGTTCTTGGTCGGCCAGTTGAGCCAGCAGGAACGCGAGGCGTTGCTGGCTGCACTCGCCAACGGCTGCGCGAAATGGCGTGAACTCGATGGTTGCGCGCGGCACTATGCGTTGCGGTACCTTCCGCAGCATTCGCTTTCTGCCACGAATCGTGCTCAATTGGCTGCGAGCACCCTGCTTGACTATGACTACCTCGCTGCCGCCGTTGGTGCCGGAGAGACGCCGCCGACCGCAAAACCACCGATCGACATCAACCGGTTACCGACTTTCTGCGAGATGGCCGCTGCGTCTGTCGGCGACCCACGGCAGAGCGAAGCGCTCAAGCTGCTGGGCAATGCATTGACGCTTGCGGCTGCCGCAGTGGCGGCCTGGCCGAACGAGCTGCCGAGTCAACTGCTCGCCCGCTTGCTGCTGCCACAGGCGCGATCCTTCACCTCCGTCAATGACCTCCTTAGCCCGCTGCTCAACCAGGCGGCCAAAGAGTCCCGCTGGCTCTGGTTAAAGCCCTCGCGCCGGAGCGTTTCCGCTGCTGGCGGCTTCTTGGTGCGCGTGCTTCAAGGACACTCGAACACGGCGAACCACGTTGTTCTCGCTGGCGACCGGCTGGCTGTCTCCGCTTCCGAGGACGAGACCCTGCGTGTCTGGAACCTCGCGACCGGACACTGTGAACACGTCCTCGTGGGACATAAGGGGAGTGTAAATCACGTCGCTCTCGCCGGTAACCTGCGCGCCGTCTCCGCCTCCGGCGACGGTACCCTGCGCGTCTGGAATCTTGCGACCGGTCTCTGCGAACGCGTCCTTGAGGGGCATTCTGGCCGGGTGATGCACGTTGCTCTCGCTGCCGACCAGCGCGCCGTCTCCGCCTCCGACGACGGTACCCTGCGCGTCTGGAATCTCGAGACTGGCCACTGCGACCGTGTCCTCAGGGGGCATTGGGGCGGGGTGAGATATGTCTTTCTCGCCGGCGACCGGCGTGTCGTCTCCGCCTCCCACGACTTCACTCTACGCGTCTGGAATCTTGAGACTGGTGACTGCGAGCAGGTCTTAATCGGGCACTCGAACACAGTGAAAAAGGTCGCCTTGGCTGGCCACCGGCGCGTCGTCTCTGCTTCGGTGGATGGCACGCTGCGTGTTTGGGATATTGAGACCGGTAACTGCGAGCAAGTGCTCAACGGAAACGCGGGCGACGTGAATGACGTCGTACTCGCCAGCGATCAGCGAGTCGTTTCCGCCTATGGCGACGGCACCCTGCGGGTTTGGAGTATCCAAGAAGGGAACTGCGAGCGGGTTCTCAACGGGCACACAATGACGGTGCGCCACGTCGGTCTCGTCGGCAACGGACGGGCTGTCTCCAACTCTTCGGATAACACCCTGCGCGTCTGGGATCTCGAGACCGGCCGCTGCGAGCATGTCCTCAATGCTTTCGGCCCGATAGTGAAGCATTTAGGCTTTGCCGAAAACCACCTCGCCGTTTCCGCTTACGACAACGGTATCCTAGCTGTATGGGACTTTCAGGCCAGGCGCGGCGACCAGATTCTGGATGGGCACTCGCGCCGGGTCAATCAAATCGCCCTTGCCGACAGCCGACTGGCGGTTTCCGCCTCTGAGGATGGCGCAGTACGTGTTTGGAACCTCGAGACCGGGTGCCTCAAGCGCCTCCTCAAGGGGCACTCAGAGGAGGTAAATCACGTTGTCTTTTGCGGCAAAAGGTGGGTCGTCTCCGCCTCTGACGACTGCACCCTGCGGGTTTGGGATTTTGAAACCGGACACTGCGAACGCATCCTCGTAGGGCATTCTGACCGGGTGATGCACGTTACCCTTGCTGGCGACCAGCTCGCCGTTTCTGCGTCCCGTGATCGAACACTGCGCGTCTGGAACCTTGAAACTGGATCCTGCGAGGGCGTTCTTAGAGGGCACAAAAAACGGGTAATAAGAGTTACGCTTGCCGGTGAACGGCGCGCCGTTTCCGCGTCCGGGGATGGAACCCTGCGCGTCTGGGATCTCGAGAACCAACAATGCGAACATGTCCTTAAAGGACACTCGAACACGGCAAACCACGTTGTTCTCGCCAGCGACCGGCTGGCTGTCTCAGCCTCTGAGGACGCGACCTTGCGCGTCTGGGATATTGAGACCGGACACTGCGAACGCGTTCTCGAAGGACACACGAGCAATGTGAATCACGTTGCTCTCGCCGGTGACCTGCGCGCCGTCTCCGCCTCCGGCGACGCTACCCTGCGCGTCTGGAATATCATGACCGGTCACTGCGAACGCGTCCTTGAGGGACATTCTGGTCGGGTGATGCACGTTGCCCTTGCTGGCGACCGGCTGGCCGTCTCTGCTTCCCGCGATCGCACCCTCCGCCTCTGGGACCTCGAGGTCGGCACCTGCCTCGCACGATTCACTGCCGACACGGGATTGCAGACATGCGCCATCACCCCCGACGGTCAAATCGTCGCTGGAGATGACGCCGGCCAAGTGCATATTTTCCGGTTTTAGTTGCAACATCGCATGTAAAATGCCGAAAGAGCCAAGAGTTGGCGAGGCTCAACGAAACACGACACTGGCATCGATTAGCCAAAGGAGGAGTCAATGAGTGCAACTTTCGAGGATGTCCAGGTCAGGGCCGATGCCTTCCGCCATCTCATCCTGCGCAAGAATAAGATCGAGGAGCAACTTTCTAAAAACAATCGGTTGATTAAATTCTACGAGGAAATCGCCAGTTGGAGGAATACCCTGATTGCTCAGAACGACGACGCGATCGAAGCCGCGGAGGCCGCTCTGTATGCGCTTCTAGATAGTTACGAACTGCTGCCGGTTTTGATCGATCCGCCGCTCCAGCGTCAGTCTTCGTTGTTGCGTACGCGCGGCGCGGCTTCGACGACTGGGTCACTCGGTGCTAAAGAGCGACGAGGTCTGCTGGATGATGTCAGCCGTTTCTTTGCCGCCGATGCGGAGTATTCCGAAAGTTGCTCATGAAACTCAGCTTTTTATCACACGCCGCCAGCAAAGTCATGGACGAGGCCAAACGCGCCGCGCTCGGTGACGAGGCCACCGAGATTACCCCGCTCCACCTGCTTAGCGCGCTGGCCGCGCAAGCCCCCGAGTTGATCACCAAAACTCTGACATTGACCGGGCTCGAGCCAGCAAAAGCCAAAAAATGTCTTGAAACATTGAGTGCTCCGCTTGCTGTAGATGTCGAGGACGATCCAAAGCGAACAGTGAAGATCGGCCAAATGACCTGGGCTGCACTCCGCAAGAGTGAGTCGTTGGCCGTCGAATTCCCGGGTCAGCATCCTCCGTTGGTCGAGCCAGTGCATTTGTGGGTGGCGCTGTGCGAGGAGGTTACCGCCAGAGACGACCAGCTTTTCGTCGCCATCGACTGCCCGGATCAACAGCCGAACAACCTTGCTGCGGTAGCGATGACACAACTGCCGGCGAAAGCAAGCACATCGTTGCAATCAAAGACGCCGGCACGCGCCGCCATCGGACTCGGCGAAATTGAAACCTTTTGCCGGCGCAATTTGACTGCCCTGGCCCTCGGCGGGCGCCTGACACCGGCCTTCGGGACCGATACCGCACGAGGCGAGCTCGTGCGCAATCTGCTGAAAATGCGCCAGCGCAGCGTCGTGCTGACTGGCCCGGCCGGAGTCGGTAAGACCAAGCTCGTCGAAGACCTGGCCCTTGGCATCGTCAAGGGCGAGATTCCGGCGCTTAGCGCCTGCACGGTCCTCGAGTTCGACCTCGCCGAGTTCACGAAGGGTACCCATTTTGCCGGTTCGCGGGCCGAACGCTGGTCGCGTCTGACCAAGGCGCTGCGCTCACATGCCGACGAGGTTATTCTGTTCATTGATGAGCTTCACACCATCGTCGGCGTGCCGCTTGAGGGTCAGTCCTTGGACATGGCCAACGCGCTCAAGCCGCTGATGGTTGACGATGCCGTGCGCATCATCGGGGCGACCACCAGCGACGAATACCGCCGCTATATCGACGGCGACCTTGCCCTCGCCCGGCGTTTCACCGAGGTGCGCGTGCCCGAGCCCGACGAGAACGGGGTCATGGAGATCCTGACGCGAGTCGCGCCAACCTATGGATCCTATCATCAGGTTCATTATACGCATGATGCCCTGAAGGCAATCGTCGACTTGGCGCGTCTGTACTTTCCGAACCAAGCGTTTCCGGCCAAGGCGGTCGATCAACTCGACGAACTTGGTGCCCATGCCCGGTTGACCCGCGCCGCGAACCTCGATGACCATTCCCCGATCCAGATCACGCGCGCCGATGTTGAGGAGACGTTGCGCCGCGTGCGGGGTATCGAACCCATGGCGGCCGCACCAGACCTCGTCGAGCTGCTCAGCGCTCGTGTCATCGGCCAGGACCATGCAGTCAAGTGCCTCGCCGACGCGGTCATCACGGCTAGCCTCCGTTACGGGCGCGATCAATGGCAGCGGCCGCGGGCTATCATGCTGTTTCTCGGCCCGACCGGCTGCGGCAAGAGCTACCTGGCCGAGGTGCTTGCGGACATCCTCTTTCCCGGTCGTGACCACCTGCTGACACTCGACATGGCGGAATTTTCCGGTGCTGCGGGTGGCAGTGAACATGCGTTGTGGCGTTTGATCGGACCGCCCCCACCATATGTTGGCTGGGAAAACGGCGGACTACTCACCAGCCATGTGCTGCGGCATCCGGTCTGCGTAGTGCTCGTCGACGAACTCGACAAGGCCAGCCCCGAAGCCCGAAACGTGCTGCTGCGGATCTTCAATGAGGGCTGGATCGAAGACGGCCGCGGTCGAGCAGTGTCGTTTCGCGGTGTCTATTTCGTGCTGACCGCCAACGCCGCAAGTGAGATTTGGGGCGAATGCAAGCAGCAGATCGGGTTCGTGAGCGACGAGCAAACACACCCGCCGGCGCAAGAGATCTCTGAGTCAAGGTTGCGTGATGTGTTGGAGCGCGAAGGCTTCGCGTCCGAGTTCCTAGGGCGTTTGACCAATGTGGTTCTGTTCGATCGCTTGGAGGAGTCTCACCTTCGGCGTATCGTCGCAAAGCAACTGGCCGCTCTGCGGGATCAAGCCCTGGTCGAAGACTTCGTTTTGCTCGACTACGACGAGGAAGCCTTGGCCGCCTGGCTGGTCGAGCGGATTCCTGAACCCGTTGATGTTCGTCGGCTTCGCGCGACCTTCGAGCGCCGCATCGAGACCCCAATTTCGCACTGGCGGCTGCGCGAGGTGGCGCAGCATGAGCGTCCTCGGGTACTCTATCTGCGCACTGAGAACGACGACGAGCTAAATCTCGAAGCTGAGGGCGGGGTAAGCGCAAAACTTCGCTTGATGCAGCGCGTCGCCGAGGTCTTTAACCAACGTCGAGCCGACGAGACTCGTCTGCAAACCGCAAGCGCGGTCTTGATCTAATTACACCACGCTTAATAGGGATTATGATGAAACTCACGCAATTGACTGTCGAGCGCTTGGTCGAACGCGACACGCTCAGCTTGAATTCGAAGTCCGATCAAAAATTTTTTTACAACCCGATGAACCTCGCGAACCTCAGCATCAGGAATCCCGCCATCGCGACGGCATCGCACGCCAAGGTGGACTTCCGAGAGACGACTGTGCCGGAAAATACCCTGGCACCCCGGGCCTTCGTAGAGGGTATTTCCTTATCTTCGCGAACCAACCACGAAGCCTTAAGCCATTAAGTCAACGAGATCTAACCATGGCTATCACTTTAGAGGAATTGCACGCATTGGCGAGCGACAGCGGATTAAACGTTTTTGTCGATCGCGACCGGAATACCGTATTGCTAATGATGCAGGGTATCTTCGGCTCTCACAACACATTGATGTCAGTAGAATTGGAAGGGCAATTTTTTCAAATTCGTACACTTGGTGCGTTGTACTGCCCAGCCGACCATCCCAACTGGAGCGCTGTCGTCAAACTACTCGCCACGGTGAATTACCAGACACGATTTGTGAAGTTCGGATGGGATCCATCCGACGGCGAAATCAACGCCGCCGGCGATGTGTGGATTATGGACGGTACCCTCACAGCCAAACAGTTTGAACGAATCCGTTTGAATTTTTTCCCCATCATCGACTTGAACTTTCAACGACTCCGCTTGACGATGGACACTGGACAAGATCCGGGAGACGATGTTGGAAATCTGCCTGGCGCTAGCGGCATCGCAGGCTTGCTCGAACACTTACCGCCAGACGTGCGGGCGAAGCTCAAAGCGTTAATCGACGAGGACGACGAGCCTCCGGAGATTTGATCCAATATTGGAGACTGCTGCCGGTGGCGGCGCAATCTAACTCCAGCGCGCTAGAGCCGAAGCAGTAGCACAAGATAGCGAGACGCTTGACTCATCGCCCTTCGCCGAGAACCTCTGCGCCAGTTCCATGCGTCGAGAAATGGCCGCTTCATTGCTCGATCAGATCACGGGCGGCGAGATCCCGTGCCCCGAGAAAATGCCCGTCGCGCTTGATCCGCAGCGGCGTGACCAGGCGTAGCCGGATGGCTTGCGGGTCAGGGTCGGGCCAGGGGCACGGTTCGCAAGACTGGTAGACGCCGCCCTTGGCCGTGCAGACCGGCTTTCAGCGTCTGTCTCCCTGGTGCTCGCGCTCAACGGCGGTGAGGCTTAAGCGCCCGACCACGCGTCCGAAACCGCGCTGACCGGCGAGGCCTAGGAGTCTGTCGGGCTTAAGGTCTACCACACCATTTGCCCCTCACAGAGGCTGAAAAACGATGCATGCGTCCTCAGACCGCCCATTGGCGGGGGGGGGTTACGGTGCTGATGCCGGTCTCTGCGTTTTGGGCAGACCTATCCTGCCAGCACGTGAAGTCGCTTCAAGTTGTAGGCCAGACAGACCAGTGTCCACTCCCCCGTCACCGCCTCCAGTCCGCGCAAGAGGAACTGCCGGAATCCCATGACCTCCTTGATGATCCCGAACACGGGTTCCACCGTCGATTTGCGTTTGGCATAGAGGGCTTTGCCTTCCACGGTCTTGAGCCGATGGCGCATCCGGGCCAGGGGACTGGCGGTCGCGGGTGGGGCGATGCCGGCCTCGGCGAAGCGGGCTTCCGGGCTGGGATGGTGGATGTCGCGAGCGCCGGCCAAGTACGGGGTGATGTGCCCCTGCTCACACGCCTCAGTATTGCTGGCGCTGCCATACCCGGTATCTCCCACGAGCGATCGAACGTGCCCAAGCGTCGGTGGCAACGCCGCCAGATTCGCCAGGGCCGGCGTCAGTTCCTGCTGATCGTTGGGGTGTTGCGTGACATGCTGTTCGAGGATCAGACGACTGTCGTGTTCCACCCCCGCCTGGGCGTTATAGGATTGCTCAAACCCACCCCCAGACCCCGGCATGATGCGCGATTCCGGGTCGGTGAAGTTGACTTGATCGCGTTCGCGCGGCCCAGGTTCCGGCGGCTTCGGTGCACGCCCTCCCAGCTTGCGTCCCCGTTGTTGTTCGCGCGCTCGGCGCTGCGCCTGCTGCTCCTCATACGCCGCTTTCTCGAGGTCATAACGGGCTTGCGCACGCGCTTCCAACTCCGTTTTCACGTCGCCGATTTGCTGCAATCGCGCTTGGCGCATCGCGACTTCTTCCCCCACCTTCATCCCGGCGACCGGTTCCTGGTCGCCCGCCGTCTCGGCTTGCTTCAGCAAATCCTGCACTTCCGCACGCAACTGCTCTTCCAGGCGATTGGCGTAGCCCCAACTCATCGCCTTGTGCTTGCTGGCGTTGGCGTGAATTTTGGTTCCGTCCAAGCTCACATCGCCTAACCGTAAGACGCCAAAGGCATACGCCCAGACCAAGATCTGGGTAAACAGCTCTTCCAGTTCCCTCAAAAACCGCTTTCGAAACGTGTTAATGCTGTCGTGATCCGGATGGGTATTGCCCGTGATGTAGACGAACGGGATCGATTCATCGGTCGCCCGTTCCAACTTGCGACTGGAGAATATCCCCGTTGCATCGCCATAAAACAGCAGCGCCAGCATCATCTTGGGAGGATAGGGCGCCGAGCCTCCACCACGATAGGCATGCTCCAGGGCGCTGACATCCAAGCCATCCACGAGGCTCACGATGAAGCGCGCCAAGTGATCGGGATCCAGCCAGTCCTGCACCGGAATCACGAACGGCTGATTTCGCTCGATGGGGATGAATTGATTGCTCATGGCAAGGCTCTTCGGCGGCGACGGAACCATCTTAACTGGTTGACGAGCGGGAAGTCCGACAGACTCCTAGCCGCGACGAAAGCGCACATCGCTGCCATCGAATCGCTGCGGGAATCAGGCACCCTGCTGATCAACTGCCAACTCGGGCAGCGAAGATCCCCGACAGCGGCCCTGATCCTGCTCGCCTCTTTGTTTCCTGGCCGGGAAGCCGCGCTTGCGGAGTGGATCCTTGCCGAAGCCCCTTACGTCGAATACAACCGCTGGATGCTCTCGCTGGCCTCCGGGGATTTTCGGTCGGTCATCGCGCTGAACCGCCCGCGCGTACCAGCACCTCCGGGCTGTTTTTTCGAGCTGAACCTCCTGGGAACGCCGAGTTGCACTCGGCAATGCCAGCAAAGCTTGGAGTCATTTCAGACGTAACAGATAGAATATGATCTTTTAAGCGACTATACGTTACGATTACACCATACCATCCGATGCAGCCCATCCTCTCACCCACCACCCGCAACGCCCTGCGCCTGCTCGGCGGCTTGATCGAGGAAGGCCGCCTGCGCAAGGGCTGGTCGCGCGAGCAACTGGCCGAGCGGGTCGGCGTGGGCGTGCTCACCATCCGCCGGGTCATCCAGGGCGAGCCGGGCGTCGCCATCGGCACCTATTTCGAGGCGGCCACGCTGGTTGGGATCCCGCTCTTCGGTCTCGAACCGATCGGGGCGCTGGAGCGTGAACTGATCCGTCAGCAGGAGAAACTCCAGCTCTTGCCGGCGCGTATCCGTCGCCCCAACCTGGATCGGCTCGACGATGACTTCTGAGCGTCCGAATGACCACCGGGGGGCCTATGTCTGGATCTGGCTGCCGGGCGCACTGACACCCGTGGTCGCGGGGCGGCTCCAGCGCGAGCGGCATGGCGGCTATGCCTTTGCCTATGGTCGTTCCTACCTGGACCGGGACGAGGCCATCAGCCTCTTTCGGGACGAACTGCCCTTGCGACCGGGCGCCCAGCGACAACGCGACGACAACCTCCCGTCCTGTCTGCGCGATGCCGCGCCCGACGCCTGGGGCCGCCGAGTCATCGTCCACCGACTGACCGGACAACGGGGTCAGGCGGCCGCGCGGGTCGAACTCAATGAACTGACCTATCTGCTGGAGTCGGGGTCGGACCGGATCGGCGCACTGGATGTCCAGGCGTCAGCATCCGAGTATCGAGCGCGCGAGGCCGCCCCCGCCAGTCTGGACGAACTGGCGGACGCCGCCGAGCGGTTGGAGCGTGGCGAGCCGCTGTCGCCCGAACTGGCGCTCGCGCTCCAGCACGGAACGTCCGTCGGCGGCGCTCGACCCAAGGCGCTGCTGTCCAGCGAGTCCGCCCGGCGGATCGCCAAGTTCTCCACCAGCACCGACCTCTTCAATCTGGTCAAGGCGGAGTATCTGGCCATGCGCCTGGCCAGCCGGGTGGGCCTGGATGTCGCGCCCGTGGCCCTGACCCGAGCGCTAAACCGAGACGTGCTGCTCATCGAGCGCTTCGACCGGCGTCGCACCCCCGCCGGCTGGGAGCGCCGTCTCATGCTCTCCGCGCTGGCCCTGCTGGGGCTGCGCGAGTTGGAGGCGCGCTATGCCAGTGACGAGGATCTGGCGCACCGGGTGCGCCGCGACTTCAGCGACCCGCGCCAGACGCTCGAAGAACTCTATGGACGGATGGTCTTCAACGTCCTCTGCGGCAACACCGACGATCACGCGCGCAATCATGCCGCCTTCTGGGATGGCCAGACCTACCGGCTCAAGCCGGCCTACGACCTCTGTCCGCAACTGCGCACCGGCGGCGAGACCAGCCAGGCCATGCTCCTGACCGGCCAGCGTCGCGACAGCCGACTCGTCACCTGTCTGGACGCCGCGCCCGTCTTTGGTATGACCCACGACCAGGCACGGAGCCTGGTCGATCATCAGCGCGCGACGCTGGACAATGCCTGGGACGAGATCTGCGACGAAACCGGATTGAGTCGCGCCGAGCGGGACGCGCTCTGGCAGCGGTCGTTTCTCAATCCCTATTGTCTGGAGGGCTATCCGGCGGGGTAGCGAGCGGATCGCACGGTCATCAACGCCTTCTCCGCAAGCCGGTTCGATGATCGGATAGGACGGTCGAGCCGCCGATCAGCTCAGTGCCGACCGCCAAGCGCGCGCTCCGCCTTCCTGCGCACCCAATTGTTTTCATCGTGAGCGAGATCCTGGAGCATCTCGCGGATCCGGTCGGTGCCAAGTCTCTTCTTGATCAGCATCCCGGCAACGAAGGCGATGCACTCTCGCTGTGGCGGCGCCGGCAGCGACGCGAAAGAGAGGATCGCGTTGGGATCCAGTTTCGCAAGATCCAGAATGGCGAACTCGATGTCCTGTGCCTGCGACTTGCCGCAATCCGGCGTCAACTGCTGGATGAGTTTCGCGATGCGTTCGCTTGGCGTGCCATCCTGTTCGAGCGTAATCGGCGTCTCAAGCGCTGTCTGCAAACAGCCCGCATCGTGAGCGAGCAGCGCGATCAGGACGCGGGCGATATTCCGCGCATCGTCGATACCGCTGTGCGGACGCCCCTCGAAGGTCAATCCCAGGTGATCGAGCATCCCCGCAAGTCCCTTGAACTGAGCCTGCGGAAAGCACCGGGCGAACACCTTCTTCACATTGATCCAGGACCGTGCCCAAGCCGGCAGCGGCAGGCCATGCTGATGACATTGCGCCGGCATGAGAGTGTCCAGATCCCAGTTACCGCAGGTGGCGATGGGCGCATCCTCAAGCCCGTTGGCGCCGATCCACTGCTGGAAGTCGCGGAACACCGTCGGAAAGTCGTCGGCGCTGTCGATAGTCGCTTGACCAATGCCGGTCAATCCCGTGCAGAACGCGGTCAGTCGCGGATGGGCGACCGGGCGAACGTAGCGATGGAACTCGTGCATGACCGAGCGATCCGGCACATTGACGACCACGGCGGGAAACTCGATGATCTCTTGCGGCACGGGATTGTGCGGCTCATCGCAGGTCGCCTCGAAATCGATGACGATGATTCGTGTCCAGGTACTGGCGGTCATGGGAGCCTCTTTGGAGTGGGTTGCCTTTTGGGTGTTCGTGGTCATGGGTGCGCTCGGCTCATCCAGACTCAGACGATGAAGTGTCCGATCATCCTGAACACCATCGAAAAACCGATCCAGAACCCGTTGGAAGACGTCCGTGGAAGGACTGGCGAGCGCGAACAGGGTCGCGCTGGAACGGAGTTTCCTGTCATCCGGATGCCCGAAGATCTCGGCGGCCGTGCGGCCCTGGATGGCGATGGCGTCCTCCGCGCACTCGACCAGGCGCGGCCCCAGCAGCGGGTGGTTGAGGTAGGCACGCGCCTCATCCAGGCCATGGATGCCGAAGCGTCGCGAGTTTTCGCTCTGGCCCAGTCCGAGTAACTGCGGAAAGATGAACCACATCCAGTGGCTCGTTTTCCGCCCGCCGCGAATCTCGGCCAGCGCGCGTTCGTAAACGCCGGATTGCGCCTGGACGAAGCGTTCGAGTTCGGTTTGGAATGAGCGATGGATGGTCATGGATCTCAACTTCTACGGGATGAGGGGCCAATCGCAACGGCGCCTTGCTGTTTCTAGCCCAAAAGCAATTGAACGCATCATGTCTGCCGAACATGATGCTAAAAACATCGTCTCGATCCGAGAGGCGCACTATTCAGAGAACTCACCCAACTCACGGAATTAAGATAATTTCTTAGAGGTATCGCCAAATGATTAAATGTTTCGCCGTCAAAGTTGAGGCTGAGGCAAGTTCGAAAAAACTGCCTGCGGATGTGAATCAGACCGGTTGCTGGATATTAACGGCAACTCCAACGACCGTCCCAATTCAGAGCGTAACGTCAGATAAAGGCCCGCTTCTACAATCCGCGACCGCAATGTTTGCTTACGTCGGTGGCAGTACACCCAGCGGGCCTCTTCCGATCGTGACATCTTCTGTTGAGCTAGCAGCGAATAAGTCATCCTTTACAGTCAACGATGAATACGTTCTATTGGAGGATGATAATTCGCAGGATGGATTTGGCAATCGATTAAAGGTATCTGAGTGTTCTTCAAAAATGGGGTTGAAATGATTGGTTTTCGATAATTTCCAATAACCTTTACATCAGCTGGGTCAGCCGGCAAGGATGTCCCGGGCGTTAGTTCGGTAGCGTTTGCGCGTGACCGAGACCCTGCTCGAAGTCGGCGTCACATCCCGTGGGACCACAATCGACTCTGTTGCAACAACGCCATCTACTCTGGGCCGATGCAGTCTATCTATACTTGACTATAGTGCTTGATCTGTTCACCCGTCTTGGAGTGGACTGATCACGCAAGCTCCGGTAGCCGCTGATAGCCTCACCGATGTGTTGCCGATGGTCTGTTCGATCGCCAGCAAGCATCCGTTCTGATCCTGCATTGCGATCACGCTAGCGATACTCCTGCCGCGGCTTCCAGGGCATGCTGATGGGCTGCGGCATGAGTGGTAAAGGCCGCAGTCGGGAGAACACCCAGACCGAGAGCTGGTTCAACTGTCAAGAGCGCGCGCTTCGCCAAGGATGCGGCGATGAAAGTCACGACGTGCGGGTGCATCCAAAGGTTCGGCGGCCGTGGACAGTTTCACCCAACTTTCGGTCATACCGCATCGACTTATTTTTTTGGCACCGGGGACTGCAAACAGCAACCCCCCATTGGCATAATCGCTCTCTATTGGCCAAAGAAATAGCGATAGAATCATATTAGCTAGGACCCTGTCACATAAGGGAAAACTGTTGATAATTAATTATATATTGACAATGCTGAGCATCAATTTTTCTCTCATTTTGCAGCCATGATAGCGTATCAGCGTCGAGCGTTTTTGTAGTCTTCAACCCGTTGCACCATTGAAATAGGTAGACTGCTCTTATCGTCTTGCGACCAACTTTTCCGTCGATCTCGCCGGCCATATATCCAAGATCATTGAGTTGCTGCTGCGCCTCTTTCACATCTTCAATACTTAAGTACTTCAATAGAAATATTTTTAGGAAATCTGTTGAAAAATCATGTTGAAAATTGAATTTTATATTGATCTCCAAATAAAGAAAGAATATTTTCGAGCGATGCCTTTAGTGCATGGAAAGAAGC
>NZ_NHSQ01000135.1 GCF_016653465.1 Thiocystis minor
GAAGTTCAACTCGGTGGTGTCCTGCACGCACAGCACCACCGGCTGGCTCGCCATGCGTTCGCGCGTGCATTGGCGATGCGGTTCCAGGATATCCATCCACTCGAACGTCTCCTGGGACAGAAAGCGATACGCCGCCTGGGTCTCCGCCCAACCATGACACGCACCCGGAATGCTCGCCGTGGGTCGCTCGGCCAGACGCTCCACCAATTGAACCACCCGCCGATCGCGGCGCGCGTCGCCCAGAGCGATCCCGCGAAATTCGTCTTCTGCCCAGCCCATGCGATCCCCAATGAACGTGAATGCTCAAACCTATTTTACCCGCACACGGGGAGTTGTGTGTAATGGGATGCGTTAATCCCTGCTTAACCCACCACCGTGTGATATGCGCGGTTTCTGAGCCGATCAATCCAATTTCTTTCGTATCTGTAGCCATAGAGTCATCTCTTAAAAGTAGAGCCCTGCGGATTCGAGTGCGCCTTTCTTCTGTAAAAAATTTATTTAACAAATCATCTGAAATCGACAATACTATATTTTTATCCGTCAGAAACATATCATACAAATCAAGATTGAACCCTCCTAAAATCTGTTCGTTAAGTTCGCCGATCAATACGTCACCGGAAGCGGTTTTCGTCAATAACTCAAAACCATTAACCTCCCAAATATTATCACTCACCAAACGAGCAAACGGATATTGAAGATGAAGCGGTTGATCAGAAAACGGAACCATCCTTGACGCTTCCTCATAACATCGAAAAGATGCCAGCCTCTCTTTCCCATGAAAACAACGTGCAAGCGCAATCAATAAAAGAGCAGGCTTGTTAATCGAATAAAAGCCACCTTGTTTGTGAACTCGTATAGACAGAAAAGCAGAACGAACAACCTTTCTATCCATGGCTACAAGAAACAAACAAGACAGGCTTCGTCGTCGCCATGGTTTGAATATTCATCGAAAAGCTTTTTCTTGGGTTTTCTATCTTCTTTATCCTGCTGAATTTTTGCATTCGCAAGTATCTCGTCAGCCCGAGCGAGCATATCGTCAAGATTTTCACCTTGAGACCAAGTGTGTTGACGACCTGCATCACGGTGAAATTGTTCATACTCCCTGGCCTTATCAAAAAGCGCGGGATATTTCCGAGCGAGCTTTACCCATTCATCTTTTCGTTGAAAGAAACAAAAATAACATCCAGAACGGCTTCTCCATTCATAATATTTTGGCATTCCTAAACCGGAAGAATTCAAAATGTCTTCCACCATATCGCGCGTAATGCCATCTTCGATAAACGGATATCTAGCCGAAATGTTTGGCTTTGTTGATAAATAACCTTGTCGATGTTGCTCATCGGCACGAATTGCAACGTAAGTAATCGCCGTATCACTTCCAACATATTCTTCAAAAGGTCGAATTTTTAGTTCTGAAGTACACCATCGCGTCTTTGCTGTAGGCAAGAAATTCCCATTAAGCTGAAGATAAAACTCAAAGCTTTTTTTCGCATTCAACCGCACAATCGGCTTCCCAAGATAATCCTCCAGCAAATCGACAAACTCCAGCGTTTCCGGCAATTCGGCTCCGGTATCGGCAAAGAAGTATTCCATTTCCGGAATCCGGTCGCGCAGATAAATCGCAAGCGCGGAGCTATCCTTGCCACCGGAAAGCCCCAAAAGATGACGCACTGGGCGCTTTGAATTGGTTTCAGTCATGCGATTATTCCTCTTGGCCTGTCTCGTTGGCTCGTTCCCACGCTCCAGCGTGGGAATGCCATCGCACCGCTCCAGTGGTGCGTATCGGTGACGCGACGCTGGAGCGTCGCGATGTGCTCCCACGCCGGAGCGTGGGAGCTAGAGAAACGCGCTGATTCGACCTTCGGTTTCTCTATTCGTGATCCTGAGTTCGCCTTGCTTTGATCTCCGCGATGATTTGCCTTGCCGTCATCTCTTTGAATAGAGAGTCACGTTCAGCAGTGTCATTCCCATTTCCAACACGGAACTGACTTAAGAAACGGATGGTATCGACGACACCGATTTCTTTCACCAATACATCTTTGGCTCGCTGGTTGATTTCCGATATAGGATGAATACGTGTCGTCATTTTAAGTGATTTCCGGGAAAGATATGAATTCCATTTTATACATCCCAGATCCGCCGACATCCTGTTGGCGGAATTGCCAGAATGCCTTAGGCAACATGACGCTCGGCAGGCTTGCGTGGCGGCCGAGTGATCATGGTTCGACCTGATGACGTTTGCTTCTGACGAATGTCTTCACAGATTGCATGAAGATCATCGTTAAATTTCTTTGCGCATTCGTCTCGAAGGCGATGAATCTCTTCAACGATGGGATCACGCCACATCGATTAGCCCTCCATCAATTCAAGTGAATTTCATGACTTGCTTTCAAACTCATGCTCGGACATGCGTTCAAATAATGCCGCGACCACCGCGAGCCGCGTCGTTTCATCGAGATCCGCCAATCCCTCGGCGATGCTGGCCGCCTTGCGCGCGGCGCTCTGGCGCTGTTCGGACGAGAGCTGAATGACCCGGCTGATCTCGCCCTGTTTGGCATCCACCCGTTTCAACAGGATCGTGCCATTGAGGCGCGTGGCGTCGGGCATGGCGAGCCGTAGCTTTTCGAGATCCCTGAGCTGGGCGCTGAGTTCATGCAGTCGCAATTCGGCGGCGAGCCGCGTTTCCTCGCGCCATTTGGCCGGCGGCGACTTGCCGATCAGGGTCGCGACCGATTCCAGCCAGGCGTCATCGGTCCGCTGCGCCGGATCGCTGAGACGCCGGATCAGCGCGCCCAGTCCCATGCGGTCGGGGGTATAGCGGTCCAGGCCGCGATAGCGTTCGATCACGGCGAGGCGCAGATCGCCGAGGCTGGCGGTGTCGGTGTCCAGCAAGGCGGTGCCGAGCTGTTGCCGCCAGCCGTCGAGCAGCGCGGGATAGGCGTTTTTCAGCTCGTGTAGCGCCTTGACCAATGCCTGGATGAAGCGCTCGGCGAGCGCGGGATCGGCGGCGGCGAAGGTCTCCGCCGTGAAGCCGCAGGCGGCGGGCAAGGCGTCGAACAGCAGGACGCCGGGGCTGCGGGCCTGTCGGAAGGCGGCGCGCACGCGCTCGGCCTCCGGGCTGAGTCCGGCGCAATGCAAACTGTAGTCGGGCAGGTCGGCGATAAAGCGCACCAGCGGGCGGACAATATCGAGCAGCGTGGCATCCTGACGCACCTGACCGACGACCGAGCGGATGTAGCGGTCGAAGAGTTCGCCGCGCAGTCCGGTGATCGCGAAGCGTTCGAGCGCGAACAGTGCCGGTCGGCGGCACAGCAGTTCGACCTGCTCGATGGTCAGTTCGTCGCAGAAGACGCCTTCCTGATAGAGCGCGACCTCGCGCCGGCTGGCCAGCAGATAGGCGACGATCAGCACCGGCAGCGGTCCCAGTTTGGCGCCATAGGGCGGGCGTTGCAGCCGCTCATGGAGCGCGGTCAGGGCGACGTGAGCGCCGCCCGATTCGCCGAGCATGTCGGTAATCGCCTGCCACAGCGGGCGCAACCGGCAGGGATCGGACGCCGGCGGCGGATGGAAACCGAAACGTCCGTCCACCTCGCGATGCAGGCCGCTTTCTTTCAGGACCGAGAGATAGAGGCTCTTTTCCGCCGGGGTCTTGGCGATCCCGAGATCGGGCTGGTCGGCGGCGGTCAGCATGGCCGCGAGCAGTCGCTTGCGTCCGGTATTGGCGCTGGCCGAGGGTTGATCGCGGTTGATCAGTTCGTTGCGCAGGCGCGGCGCTTGCGGATAACAGCGGGTGTCGACCCACTGCGAGAGCTGGCGTTGGAGATCGCGCCGGTCGCGCACCGGGCGTTCGTCGCCGCCCCAGAACCAGGTCAGGGTCTCGGGCGCGTCCAGCAGGGTGCGAATGAGTTGGGCGGTTTCGCGCTCGGCATGCGCGAGCCAGGCGCGATGCTCGCGCTGGGCGACGGGGTCTTGATGGAGCGCGGCGTGTCGCTTGGGCAATTCCTGCAAGGCCATCCATGCGACGACGGCTTCGCGGAGGCTGTCGGTGAACCCGCAGCGCGCGACGACCGCGCGGGCGGGCATGTCGTCCAGCGGCGGATCTTCGTGCTCCTCGGCCAGATAGAACCAGAGACGCAGTTCGCCGCCCTCCTCCGCCGTGGGTGGCCAGCGGTCGCGGGCGATAAAGGTCGGGAGGAAACTGCGCAGGGCGCCGGTGAGGATGGTGGAGCGGCGCGCGACGATGGGCTTGAAGGGCGCGATGCGATTGAGGATGTCGACCAGCGGCAGGTTGATCTGTTCGGCGATGGCTTCCTGGAGCGCGCCGCGCAGATCGAAATCGCTGCCGGCCCAGACGCGGTATTCCTGACTGTAGTGGCGGAACTGGATGATCGAAGCGGCTTCGAGCCGCGCCAGCAGGCTGTCGAGCGCGTCGCCGAAGAGGTTGGCGAGCAGGGCCGGGCTGGCCTTGAGTCCGCGTTGCGCGCCGATCAGGTTGAGCAGGCCGAGGGTTTTCAGGAGCTTGACGGCGGCATCGTCGGGCGTGGCGTCGAAGCGTTCGAGGGCGGTGATGACTTCGACCCAGCGGTGGGCGGTGAGCGGGTCGGAGAAGCCGGCGGTCTGGTTGAGGATGAAATAGTCGTACAGCTCCCAGGGCTCGATCCAGTCGCCCATGGAAAGCTGGCCGAGTCGTTCGGTCAGTCCGAAGGGCTCGCGGCTGCCCAGGTAGGAAAACAGGGTGCGCTCGTTCTGCGCCACTTTTTGACAGAGGACCGGCAGGATCAGCAGGGTCAAGGGGTGCAGCGGGTAACAGCGCGCGAACAGCCGCCGCGCCTGCGCCGGATCGAGCCCCAGCGGGAGCGCGCCCTCTGCGTCGAGCGTGGCGGTCGCGGTCGCCAGTTGGTCGGTCAGGTCGGCGGTCAGGTCGCCCTCGCGCGCGAAGGCCGCGGCGACGATGCGCAAGGCTTGTTCGGCGGGTTCGAGAAAGGCGATCGCGCCAAAGCGACCCTGGATCTTTTGCCATTCCTCGCGCAGTGTTTTGCTCAGACGGTGGCTGTAGTGCTCGAAGGCTTGATGGAGCATGACCACCAGATGCAGCGGCGCGGCGCTCGGTTCCTGCGCTTGCTCGGCCAGCAGTTGCAGCAGATGGATCTCGCGGTGCTGGGGGTGATAGGACTCGTATTCGAGAAATTTGCCGAGTTCGTCGATTTCGATCAGGAGTCCGTCGCCGCCCTGTTGCGACCACACGCGCTGCACCTGCCGGATCAGGGCCAATACTCGGTCCATCGGATGGCACGGTTCGGCGGCGTCGAGAATCTCCTTGATCAGCAGCGAGCCCAAGCTGCGTTTTTGGGCCGCCGCGCCGAGCGCCAGCAGAAACTGGCGCGTCAGCGAGTCGGGGATGCCGTTGATTTGGATCGTCAAAAATCCGCGCGCGCCTTTCAATGCGTGCTGAAAGCGGTCGGCCAACGGCGGGCTATGCGTGCGCAGGATGGCGAGCGCGGCCTGATGGGCGGGCGTCTGCTCCGTGTTCACGAGCGCGGACAGGAAGAGTCCGAACGCGGATTTCCCGGTGCCGTAGGGGCCGATGAGCGCCTGGGCGCGTCCGCCGGTCTCCTGCTCCAGTCCGTCGAGAATCTGGGCGAGCGCCTGAAGCGCCCGCGAGGTGGGCAGATAGGCTTGAATCAGTTCCAGGCGGTCGCAGTCGCGCGGCAGGTTGATCGAGCGGGTATAGGCGCCCTGGATGCGGATGCATTGGTCTAGCGAGGTCATGCCGTCTGGCTCCCGTAGTGCGTGCGGAGCAGGTCAAGCGGATCTTCGAGCGCGCCGCGCCGGTAGAGCTGATGGACGCCGGCGGTATCGCGCAGTTCGTAACTTCGTGGGTAAAGGTCCATGAGCTGTCCGAGGCTGTGCATCAGCCCTTCCTCGCTGAGCCGAAAGATCGCCCCCGGCGCGGCCCACTGGTCGCCGCCCTGGAGCAGGGATCGGATGGGCAGCGCCGGCTGATCGGGATCGGCCCGGAAGCGTTGCGCGAGCGCGAAATGCAGGGCGACGGGCGGCAGAAAGGCGCGGATCAGGCGCGGACTGCGGTACTGGCGCCCGGCGTCGACCTCGATGAGTTGCAGATGCGCGAGCGGGGAATCCAGGTGATCGTCGCCGCGCTCGACCTGGGGCGCATACATGCGCAGCAGGGTGGAGATGTCGGATTTCAGGGTGCTGTGCGAGCGGCGCGCCTTGAGTTCTTTCGCGACGAATTCGCTCAAGGCTTGCAGCGCCTCCTGTTCCTGAAAGCGCGGCATGGCGAAGCGGTCGAAGAACCAGAAAAAGCCGGTGGCCATCTCGGGGTTGGAGGCAATCAGCCAATGGAGGATCCAGAGCGTGGCCTCGTCTTCGAGATAGCGGTCGCCTGTCTCGCCCAACAAGACCTCGCCCAGTGCGGTAGGCGTGCCGATGCCGTCGGCGAATTCGACGATGCCGGTGACTTGCAGCCAATATTGAATGGCGTTCGCCATGTTGCGGCCAACGCCCAGATCCACCATCGCCTGCTCGGGACGGGTGAACAGGTCCGGGGTTTTCTGGATGGTCTCGAATCCCTTGGTCAACCAGCCGTAGCGCAGCGGAAAGGTTTCGTGGCGTCCGAAGGTGGTTTTATTGCGATTGAGCTTCAATGAAATGGCGTCCAGTGCGCGGGGGTTGTCGGTGCATGGGGGACGGCGACCCCAGACGGGGATTCCGAACGACGCGGCTCATGAGGAACGCCGGGGGCTTTGCGGGGTAGTGGTCTGCATCGCGGTCGACGTCAGCGCGCGCATGCGCTGCACTGCCGCGACGATGCTGTTGACTGCGGCGGAGACTTCATCGACGGTTTGGTAACGGCTAAAACTGACACGCACCGCGCCATTGAGGGCGTCGCCTTCCACGCCCATTGTCCGCAAGACGGCGGACGGTTCGACGGTGCCGGACGCACAGGCGGACCCGGAGGCGATAGCAAGGTCGGGCGCAAGTTGGTTGATCAGCGCATCGCTGCCGATCCCGTCGATGGAGAGATTGACGATGTAGGGCGAACTCCGCGCGGGATCGCCGTGTACTCGATAGGTCAGATGGGCGGCGAGCTGTTCCAGAAACTGGCGCTTCAATTGCGCGACCCATGCCAGATCGGTCTCCCGACGGCGCGCCGCCAGTGTCAGCGCGCGACTCAGACCGATGATCTGATGCGTGGGGAGTGTGCCGGGACGCAGGCCGAATTCCTGCCCGCCGCCATACATCAGCGGCTGTAGCCGGAGCTGACGGCGGTTGCGGACGATCAGACAACCGATTCCTTTGGGTCCATGAAATTTGTGAGCCGAGAGCGCGAGCAGATCAATGGGAGTCTTTTCAAGATCGATGGCAAATTTCCCGGCGGATTGCGCGGCGTCGACATGCAGAAGCATGCCGACCTCGGAGGCCAACGCCGCCATCTCGTCGATGGGCTGCATAACGCCGGTTTCGTTGTTGATGTGCTGGATGGAGATCAACAGGGTGTCCGTCCGCACGGCCTGCCGCACCGTCTCGGGTTCGATCCAGCCGGCGCGGTTGGGCGGGAGACGGGTAATCTCGAAGCCGTCGCGTTCGAGTGCGGCGCAGCAGGCCAGAACGGATTGATGTTCGATGGCCGAGACGATCAGATGCCGCCCCTGGTCGACATGGGCGCGCGCCACGCCTTGCAGGGCCAGATTGTTGGCTTCGGTGGCGCCGGAGGTAAAAATGACCTCGTCGGATTCGCAGCCGAATTCGGCGGCAATCTCGGCGCGGGCGGCGCCAACGACCGCCGCCGCGCGCTGACCTAGCCAGTGAGCCGTTGAGGAGGGATTTGCGTCAACGCCTTGAAGATGCGCGACCATGCGCACCAGCACCTCGGGCGCCAGCGCGGTGGCGGCGGCGTTGTCGAAATAGAGAGGGCCGGGCGCATGTCGTTCCTGATTCGTCACCACGTAACCCTCTCCGTCATCAATGTGACGTCCAAGACGATCACGCCTCTTCAGAAGCGTGGGTGCGTCTATCGAACCCTACCGGTCGGGCAGCTTACCACCCTCGCACAGGACTCCTGATTGATTTCCGACAATCCGACGATCTTTTCATGACACGGATAGTCGTTGCGCGAGAGCTGGATCGCGATGCGCCGGAGACCTGTCTATCACCGCCCCTCCAGCGTCTCCCAACGGGCATACGCCTCCTCCAGCGCCGCGTCCACGACCTCCAGCCGGGCCTTGACTTTCGCGACCTCGCCCCCGTCCGCCTGATAGAGCGCGGGATCGGCCATGCGCGCGTGGAGATCCGACTGTTCCTGCTCCAGCGACTCGATGCGCGCCGGCAGTTCGGCCAGTTCGCGGGTTTCCTTGAAACTCAACTTGTCCGCGCCGCGCTTGGGCTTGGCGGTCTCCGGGCCGGATTCCGCGGGTTTCGGCTTGGTCTCGGCGGGTCGGACAGGGGCGACCGGGGCTGGACGCTGGCGCAACCAGTCCTCGTAACCGCCGACGTAATCGTTCACCCGCCCGTCGCCCTCGAACACCAGGGTGCTGGTGACGACATTGTCCAGCATGACGCGGTCATGACTGACCAGCAGCAGGGTGCCGGCGAATTGCACCAGTAACTCCTCCAGCAATTCGAGCGTCTCGGTGTCGAGATCGTTGGTCGGCTCGTCGAGCACCAGCAGATTGGCCGGGCGGGTGAACAGCTTGGCCAGCAGCAGTCGATTGCGCTCGCCGCCGGACAAGGCATTGACCGGCTGGCGCGCGCGCTCGGGCGTGAAGAGGAAATCCTTAAGGTACGAGAGGACGTGCCGCGATTGACCATCGATCTCGATCTGATCGCTGCCGCCGGCCACGTTGTCCTGCACGCTCTTTTCCAGATCGAGCTGGGCGCGCAATTGGTCGAAATAGGCGACCTGCAGATTGGTGCCGCGCTGGATGCGTCCGCCTTGGGGCTCCAGATCGCCCAGCAGCAGCTTGAGCAGGGTGCTCTTGCCGACGCCGTTGGGGCCGATGATGCCGATCTTGTCGCCGCGCAGAATCAGGGTGCTGAAGTCGCGGATGACCGGTTGGTCGCTCCAGCCGTAGGTCACGCCCTCGGCCTCCACCACCAGTTTGCCCGAACGCTCCGCGTCGCTCACCCGAAGGCGCGCGGTGCCCTGTTGCTCGCGCCGCTCGCGCCGCTCCTCGCGTAGCGCCTTGAGCGCGCGCACCCGGCCCTCGTTGCGGGTTCGCCGCGCCTTGACGCCCTGACGGATCCACACCTCCTCCTCGGCCAGTTTACGGTCGAATTGCTCGACCGCCATCGACTCGGCGTGCAGACGCTCTTCGCGGCGGCGCAGATAGTTGGCGTAGTCGCCGGGCCAGTCGGTGATGCGCCCGCGATCGATTTCCAGAATCCGGGTCGCGACCCGTTGCAGAAAGCGCCGATCATGGGTGACGAATAGCAGCGAACCGGGAAAATCCAGCAGAAACTCTTCGAGCCAATTGATGGATTCGATATCCAGATGGTTGGTCGGCTCGTCGAGCAGCAGCAGATCGGGCTCGATGACGAGCGCGCGGGCCAGCAGCACGCGGCGTTGAAGACCGCCCGAGAGCGACTGGAACTGGGCTTCGGCATCCAGCCCGAGCCGCGTGATGACCCGCTCGGTGCGCCGCTCGATCTCCCAGCCGTTGCGGTCTTCCAACTGCTGCTGAACGCGCGCCAAGCGGTCAAGTTCGCCCTCGCTGGCACTGGCGCCGAGACCATGGGACAGCCTGAAATATTCCTGCACCAAACCGCCAAGGTCGCCCAGTCCATCCGCGACCACCTCGAAGACCGTGGCGTCAGTCTGTTCGCGCGGAATCTCCTGGGCCAGCTTGGCGATGGTCACGCCCTGCACGACCCGGACCTGGCCGCCGTCGGCCTGGATCTCGCCGGCGATGATGCGCAGCAGCGTGGATTTGCCGGCTCCGTTGCGGCCGATCAAACAGATCCGCTCGCCCCGGTCGATGGTCAAGGTGACATCCTCCAACAGCGGCGGCTGACCATAGGAGAGGGAGATCGAATCGAGATTGAGCAGTGGCATCGGGTTTCCTTAGGGGTAAGCACGGGCGACGCCATCCGGTTGCGTCCGAACGGCGGTGCATGACTGATTTGCGATTTCGCAATGAGGCGATGATAATTGTTTCTCTACACGCCTGATCCGGCAAATAGGGCATCCTGCACCTGACATGCCCGCAGGCAGACTCGGTTTTTCAGGAATGACCTTAACCCGATGGCGAAAAGTGTGACATTACGGGATGCCTGGTCCGGCGAGGCAAACTGCCAAAATTGCTCGCTCCGAACCTCGGTTCTCTTTGCTGGGCTGCAAGAGTCCGACTTCGAGCGCATTCACGACCCCATCGACCAGTTCACGCTGAAGCCTGGGACGAGCCTCTACCGTGCCGGCGACACCGGCGACCACATGTTCACGGTCCGCGCCGGTGCCCTGAAGCTGGTCCAGTATCTGCCGGACGGGAGTCAGCGCATCGTGCGCATCGTGCGCGCGACCGACGTGCTGGGCCTGGAGGCAATTCTTGACGATGCCTACCACCATGATGCGATCGCGCTGCATGTCACCGAAGTCTGCCGCTTTCCGGCGCGGCTGGTGCGTGACCTGGGACGCGAAAACCCGGACCTGCATCACGAACTCATGACGCGCTGGCAACGTGCCTTGACCGAGGCCGATGCCTGGCTGACCGAACTCTCCACCGGCGCGGCGCGCCAACGGGTCGCGCGCCTGCTGCTGCGCCTGGTACTGGATCGCGAAACCAGCGAGTGTAACCTCTTCAGCCGCGAGGACATGGGCGCCATGCTCGGCGTGACCACCGAAACCACCAGCCGCACCATCGCCGAATTCAAGCGTCAGAGTCTCTTGGTCGAAACCGCGCCCAACCTTTTTTTGCTCGATATTCCCAATCTGCGCCGCATTGCCGAGGATTGACGCCATTCCGTCTCCGGGATGTTGAGTTTGACTGATTTCAATGCCGCGCGCCGGAACAACTCGTACTCTCCATCTGTTTTGTCGCTCACGGCCGCGAGTTCATCCACAACCGCCGGCGACAGGAACGAGGTAACCGCCAGAATCCAATCGTCGTCGATGGAGATCGTCATGAAACAAAGCCTCACGCTCGCGGAATACCCGCTGTTCACCCTGGAGATCGAGCGCGAGGAGACCCGTTTCGATTCGGTCGACGCGATCTGCGCCTATTTCCGGGCCTGTATCGAGTCGCATCGCGGGGCGGAGTTCATCGCCGAGTTCGACCATTACGCGCACACCAAATCCCTCCCGGAAGGCCAGATCGGCGAAGGGATTCTCGCCGCCAAGAATGTCGTTTTCTGTCTGGGAATCGCACTACCGAATCCGCATCTTCTCGCCGACCGCCCGAGATCCATTGGCGTCGCCGAGACCGATCAGGGTTTCCTGATTACCTTTCTGGAAGCCCCCATGCCGGTGGTCAACGCCGCCATGGAAGACTGGGCGCTGGGACTCTGCGACCGACCGCGGACGGCAACCTGACTCTTCAACCCTTCAGCCCTGGAACCACCCCATGCGCATCGCCGTCACCAGCCAGAACTTTCGCACCATCACCGGCCATGCCGGCAAGAGCAGACGCTTTCTCATCCTGGAAGCCGATGGCGTGAGCGCCCCGGTGGAGATCGACCGGCTGGATCTGCCCATGGACCTGTCGCTGCACGACTATCATGGCGACGATCATCCGCTGTTCGAGCTGCAACTCGACGCCATTGTCACCCAGGGCGCGGGCCAGGGCTTCATCCAGCGGCTGTCGCGTCATGGCATCCGGGTGCATACGACCAGCGCCACCGATCCAGTCGAGGCCGTCAACGCCATCGCGACGGGGAAAGCGCTGCCCGTCGCCGCGCCGCATGACCACGACCACGCACCTGACCGTCCGCGCATGACGCTCTCCCCCGACACGCATTGATCTCGCCCCGAGCAGCAGCCACCCGGAACCCCCGACGATGCGAGTCGTTTTGATGGGGGTATAAAAAGATGCTGCGCTACACTTTGCTTCGGGTCATTCCTGACAACTCCGTTATGGCTTACCCTCTCGCGGTGGAACATCCGGCATGACGCGCGAGACGCCGCGCCAAACACAGGCTCGGCGCTACACAAACACCGCCGGATCGTGACTTATCTCTCTTACTTGACGGCTTGGATCAGGAGAATCGTTCATGCTCGACAGCGCCATGGTTGAACTCTCGCGATGGCAGTTCGCCAGTACCGCGATGTATCACTTCCTGTTCGTTCCCCTGACACTGGGGCTCTCCTGGATCCTGGTGATCATGGAAAGCGTCTATGTCATGACCGGACGGGAAATCTACCGTGACATGACCAAGTTCTGGGGCAAACTCTTCGGTATTAACTTTGCCCTCGGGGTGACCACCGGACTCACGATGGAGTTCCAGTTCGGCACCAACTGGGCCTATTACAGCCACTATGTCGGGGATGTCTTCGGCGCCCCGCTCGCCATCGAGGGTCTGATGGCGTTCTTCCTGGAGTCCACCTTCATCGGGCTCTTCTTCCTCGGCTGGGAGCGCCTGTCCAAGCGTCAGCATCTGGCCGTCACCTTCCTGATGGCCTTTGGCTCGAACCTCTCCGCGCTCTGGATTCTGATCGCCAACGGCTGGATGCAGAATCCGGTCGGCTCCGAATTCAGTTTCGAGACCATGCGCATGGAAATGACCAGCTTCGGCGAACTGCTGATGAACCCGGTCGCTCAGGTCAAGTTCGTGCACACCGTCGCCGCCGGCTATGTGACCGCCACCATGTTCGTGCTCGGCATCAGCGCCTGGTACATGCTGAAGGGACGCGATCTGGCCTTTGCCAAACGCTCCTTCTCGGTCGCCGTCGGTTTCGGACTGGCATCGATCCTCTCGGTCATCCTGCTCGGCGACGAGTCCGGCTACGAGGTGGGCGACATCCAGCGGGTGAAGCTCGCAGCGATCGAGGCCGAATGGGAGACCGAGAAGGCGCCCGCCGCCTTCACCATCTACGGCAACCCGAGCAACGAGGACGAGGAGACGCACAATGCCATCAAGGTGCCCTGGCTGCTCGGACTGATCGCCACCCGCTCGCTCGACACCGAGGTCAAGGGACTGAAAGACCTGATGGTCGATCACGAGGTGCGCATTCGCAGCGGCATGGTCGCCTATGAATACCTGGAGCGTCTGCGCAGCGGCGAGGACACCCCCGGCAACCGCGCCAGCTTCGAGGATCATAAGGACGATCTGGGCTATGGCCTGCTGTTGAAGCCCTATACCGAGAATCCGGCCCAGGCCACCGAGGAACAGATCCAGATGGCGGTCAAGGATTCCATCCCCGAAGTCGCGCCCATCTTCTGGGCCTTCCGGGTCATGGTCGGGGCCGGCGTCTGGATGCTGCTGCTGTTGGTGCTTGGTTTCTACTACAACGCCAAGCGCGTGATTCAGGAGAAACGCTGGCTGCTGCGTCTGTTCCTGTGGAGCATCCCGGTGCCCTGGCTCGCGGTCGAAACCGGCTGGTTCGTCGCCGAATTCGGACGGCAACCCTGGGCCATCGGCGAGGTGCTTCCGACCAGTATCGCCGCGTCGAGCCTGACCGCCACCGACCTCGTCATCAGTATGTCCGGCTTTCTCCTCTTCTATACGGTGCTCTTTATCATCGAGATGTTCCTGATGGTCAAATTCGCCCGTCAGGGACCAAGCTCGCTACATACCGGGCGTTATCATCACGAGTGCGATACCGGCCACGCAGGCGGCATGACACCCGCGACGGCCCCTCAGAAACAGGCTGACTAGCCCCGGAGCTTTTGACCATGATTCTTGATTACGAAACGCTGAAATTTATCTGGTGGGTGCTGGTCGGCGTGCTCTTCATCGGCTTTGCCGTCACCGACGGCATGGACATGGGCGTCGGCACGCTGCTGCCGTTCCTGGGCAAGACCGACGACGAACGGCGCGTCATCATCAACACCATCGGCCCGCACTGGGACGGCAACCAGGTCTGGCTTATCACCGCCGGCGGCGCGATCTTCGCCGCCTGGCCGCTGGTCTACGCGGCGGCCTTCTCGGGCTTCTACTTCGCCATGCTGCTGGCGCTGTTCGCGCTCTTCTTCCGGCCGGTCGGCTTCGACTACCGCAGCAAGATCGAGGATAAACGCTGGCGCAACGCCTGGGACTGGGGACTGTTCGTCGGCGGCGCCGTGCCCGCGCTGGTGTTCGGAATCGCCTTCGGCAATCTGCTCCAGGGGGTTCCTTTCCATTTGGATAACTTCCTGCGGCCCTTCTACAGCGGCGGTTTCTTTGGTCTGCTGAATCCCTTTGCCCTGCTTGCCGGTCTGATCAGTCTCGGCATGCTGACCATGCACGGCGCGATCTGGCTGCAGCTGCGCACCGCCGATCCGATCGCGTCACGGGCCAAGGTCTGGGCCAAGAAGGTCGGGTTGGCGACCATCGTCGGCTTTGCCATCGCGGGCGTGTGGATGAGTCTGGGCATCGAGGGGTTCCGGGTGGTGTCGGAGCATGTGCCCAACGCCACCCCCAACCCGCTGGATAAAGAGGTCATACAGGAGGCCGGTGCCTGGCTTGCGAACTACGGTAACCATCCCTGGACGCTGATTTTTCCGCTGCTGGGTTTCGCTGGACTGGGGCTTGGCATCCTGGGGTCGATGTCCGATCGCCCCGGACTTGGGCTGGTCGCGAGCAGTCTGGGGCTGACCGGGGTGATCATGACCGCGGGCGCGGCCATGTTCCCCTTCATCATGCCGTCGAGCACCAACCCGAACAGCAGCCTGATCGCCTGGGACGCCGTCTCCAGTCACCTGACGCTCACCGTCATGTTCTGGGCCGCGGTGATCTTTATCCCGCTGATTCTCGCCTACACCACCTGGACCTACGCCAAGATGTGGCGGCGGGTGACGGTGGAAGAGATCCAGGCGCAGGATCATCTGGCGTATTAATCCGCGTCCGGACCGATCCGCGCGGTCGCGAGCCGTCGCCCGCAACCGCGCGATCACCCAAGCCGCGTCAGCCAAGATTTATTGACGACCGAATCGAGAGGAACATTCCATGTGGTATTTCGCCTGGCTCTTAGGCGTCTTTCTGGCACTAGCCCTCGGAATCATCAACGTGATGTGGTATGAATCCGAACAGTGCATGGGCATGAACGACGACCAACCGACTTGACCCGTCCTTGACCGAGATAGAAAAAACGCGGCTTCTGGCCGCGTTTTTTATTGGGACGATGAAAGCGTTCAAGCGCTTTCCGAGAAACGCGATGTTTCGGAAAATATTGCGACGGGGTGAATACCCCGTCGCGCTATCGTTGTTCTTGCTTACGTTGTTCTTGCTTACGTTGTCGTTGTCGTTGTCGTTGTCGTCATCATTCTTCGATTCGACAACGAAAGCGACAACGAAAGCGAGAGTCCTGACAAGGCGCATGCCCCGTCCGGCCATGTTATTTTCCGGGAGTTTCCTAACCCGCCGTGATCGGCACAATGATGATATCGACCCGGCGATTCAGACGCCGACCCGCTTCGGTCTCATTGCTCGCGACCGGCTTGTTCATGCCAAACCCGGCGGACGCGATGCGTTCCTGATAGACGCCAGAGCCGGTGAGATAATTCTCGACCGATCCAGCGCGGCGCTCCGACAGAAGCTGATTATGCTCGGCCGATCCGGTGCTGTCGGTATGACCCGCGACCGCCAGCTCGGTCTTGCCATACTCGTTCACGATGGCGGCGATCTTGTCCATGGTGCTGTAGAAACCGGGCTTGATCCGGTCCGAATCCACCTCGAAGGCGGTCTCGCCCGTCATGCCCACCAGCAGTTCGTCGTTGGGCAATTTCTGCACCCGAATCATGCCGCTGGCAATCTCGTCGGCTAACTCCTTCTGGAAATCCTTGTGCTGCTGCTCCATGTAGGCGCCGACCATGCCGCCCGCCAGGGCGCCGCCAATGGCGCCAATCAGGGCGCCGCGTCCCGCGTTGGCGCCCAGCGAGCCGATGAGCGCCCCGGCGGCGGCGCCGGTCGCGGTGCCGATGGCCGCGCCCCGGCCGGTCTGGGACATGCCCGAACCGTCGGCGGCGCAACCGGTAATGAGGACGGCCACGGTTGCCGCGACAGCAATACGTTTGGAAAAATTGGCTTTCATTCGAGACTCCTTGCGGGATGGACAGCGAAGATCGCGCCAGCCGCTCCAGTCAAAAACCGGGACCTCTCCGAAGCTCGGACCCCCGGTTCATGGCGGCTTGGCTGACATGATGTACTGGGTGCCGATCATACCAGAGCATCCCACGCAGTCGGATCATCGAGATTCGGAAACCCGGTGGTTGCACCCTCGACTCACAGGGGCCTTGCATATCGAGACCTCGGACATCAATTGGACGAATACCGCGCCGACATTCTCCGAGGAGCCCGAGTGACCCGCATCATCACGAACTTGATCGCCTTCCAGATTGGCTGGTTCGCCTGCGTGCTCGGCGGCGCTAACAGACTGCCCTGGGTCGGTGTCGGCGTCGTCGCGCTCGTGGCGGGGCTGCACCTGTCGCAGTCGCGCCACCCCCGGCGAGAGTCGGCGCTTCTGCTGACGATCGGTCTCCTCGGCGCCGTCTGGGACAGTCTGCTGGTCCGCTTCGGGTTCCTCGACTACCCCTCCGGCATGCTTCTGCCCTGGCTCGCGCCAGTCTGGATCATCGCCATGTGGATCGCCTTCGCGACGACCCTGAACGTTTCGCTGGGATGGCTGAAAGACCGCTGGTTTCTCGCGACCGTACTCGGTGCCGTGGGCGGTCCGCTGGCCTACTACGCCGGCCACAAGCTGGGCGGGGTGCAATTCCCCGATCTCTTCGTCGGCATGGCCGTGCTGGCCGGCGGCTGGTCGTTCCTGATGCCTTTGTCGGCCTGGATCGCGAAGAAGATCGACGACGTTGACTGGTCAGAACCCGGTCCATCCGAAGCATCGAACCTTGATGGAGAGTACCGGCATGTTTGATCTCCAGATCTATAGCCTCGGCCTGGCCGCGGCCCTGACGCTTGGGCTTAGCGGCTGGATCGCGAGCCTCCCGCTGAAGGATGTCAGCATCGTCGACTCGCTCTGGTCGCTGTTTTTCCTGCTGATGGGTGGGATCTATCTGCTGCTCGCCCCCGCGTGGGGAACGCGTGCGCTGCTGGTCTTTGCCTTGACGGCCATCTGGGCGATCCGCTTGAGCGCCTTCATTACCCGTCGCAACCATGGTCATGGCGAGGATCGACGCTATCAGGCGATCCGCGCCGATCACGAGCCAGGCTTCTGGTGGAAAAGCATTTATATCGTCTTCGGTCTTCAGGCGCTGCTGGCCTGGGTGATCTCGCTGCCGCTGCTGGCCGCCTTGCTGGGTCGGTCGCCGCTGGGCTGGCTCGATGCCGTGGCCCTGGGGCTCTGGCTGGTCGGTTTTTTCTTCGAGGCGGTGGGCGACCGACAACTCGCCGAGTTCAAAGCGCGTCCCGAGAACCGGGGGCAGGTCATGGATCGGGGGCTCTGGCGCTATACCCGTCACCCGAACTACTTCGGCGAAGCCTGCCTCTGGTGGGGATTTTTTCTTTTCGCGCTGGCCGCGGGCGGCTGGTGGTCCATTCTCGCGCCCATCCTCATGACCTTCCTGCTGTTGCGGGTCTCTGGCGTCTCGCTGCTGGAAAAAGACATCCAGGAACGCCGGCCCGCCTACCGGAACTACATCGAGCGCACCAACGCCTTCTTTCCTGGGCCGCCCCGGCGCTCCAGCGAAGGTTGAGCCTTGGCCGAATCACGGCTTTCATGTTTCAACCGGAGGAGTGCGATGCAACGCATCCTGGCTCTAACCATCGTCGCATTTCTGCTCGCCCTGACGAGCGCCTGTACCGAGGAAGGGGGTTCACCAATGAAGACGGTCAGTCACGTCGATCTCGAAAGCTTCATGGGCGACTGGTATGTCATCGCCAACATCCCGACCTTCATCGAGAAGGGCGCCCATAATGCCGTCGAATCCTATGCCCTGAATGACGACGGATCGATCGCAACGACCTTCACGTTCAACCAGGATGCCTTCGATGGCCCGGCGAAGACCTATCGTCCCACCGGATTCGTGCGCGATCCCTCATCGAACGCACTCTGGGGCATGCAATTCCTCTGGCCCTTCAAGGCGGATTATCGCATCGTCTGGCTGGAACCGGATTACAGCATCACCGTCATCGCCCGCGCCAAACGCGATTATGTCTGGATCATGGCCCGACAGCCCCGAATTGCCGACGACAAATACGCCGAGATTCTCAACTTCATCGGCAAGCTCGGCTACGACACCGATCAAGTCGAAAAGGTACCCCAGCACTGGCCCGAGTGAGAGGATGTCACTCCGGAACAAAGCGCTGGAGTGGCTTTTCAATGATCCTGACAAAATCGGACAAGAGGGCGTCCTTCTCCTCCAGATTGGCGCCGACAGGGACTTTCGTCGTCAATCTGACGAGAGCCCCATCGGTACGGTTCCGTGTCACGGCGTCCCAGAATAGATTCCATTTCACCAGATATTCATTGGTCATGATACGACCACGCTGCTGGAACCAATAATAAACCAGTTGACGTTCGTCTCCCATCTGAATCAAGGAGCGGTTGACGCGGACTGGCTGACCGTCAAATCCGCTCGTATCGATTTCAAGTTGAGAAAATTCCTGCATACGCCAACCGCCTCCTGGCAGACAACTTTTCGGAGAATGCACTGAAGCGCCCTTGCGCTGAGATGCATAATAGGCAACGTATAGATTGATCGCATCGCCGACCCCGTTCACGTAATCGGACAGAAGATAGTCATCGAATTTAAGCGCGTCGACATAGATCCTTTCCAACCGATCGGGTCGCCCGCGCCATTCGCCAATATCTCTTGGGAAGAAGACAAATTCAACTCGCCCGGGAATGATTTCCTCTCGCTGAGGCAATACGTATGAGACGGTCATCACCGCCAGCAGGAGTGGAAGCACCAGATAAAAGGACAAGGGTATGCTTTGCGCATGAACCCTGGCGTTCGCAGGCAGCGGATCCGGACCTTCAATGGCGAAAGCCTCCCGCAACGTTAAACGATCCCGCCCGATCTTCGCAAGCAGCCACATCTCAAGCACTAGGATCGCGGCGCAGGCCATGAAGACGATCCACCCCTCGAAATCATGGATGAACCCCTCGGCCATGCCTACTCCGCCATAATTAACAAGCACTCCGATCACGCCGATCCGAAAGCTGTTCATGAAGACGGTAATGGGTATCGTCGAGAGAAACAGCACGACCTTCTTCCACAACGCCCCCTTGAATAAAACCGCGGCAATAAAACCGAGGGCCGTCAAAGGGAAAAGATAACGCAGACCGCTGCATGCCTCGACAACCTGAAGTTGATAAGTACCGAGATCGATGACATTGCCTTCAAGGAAAACCGTGATTCCAAATAGACGAATCACCATCACCCCTAACTGAGACGAAATCAATTGCAGATCTGAGGAAAGATTATTGTAAAGAAAGCTGGGCAGGGGCACTGTAAAGAAAAGCAGAACATACGCCGGGATGATCAATCGAAAAGCACGCCAGCCCATGAACGAGAGAAGTACGCCGCCCAGGGTGATGAGAAACCCATATTGGATCACCGTATAGAGTGTGCCCAATTCTCCGGCAATATAGATAAAAAGACCGAAGAGCGTGACCAGCAGACCAATCCAACTCGCCTGAAACCGCATCTGCGCCAGCGCACTGGATTTCTGCCAAACGAAGAACGCGGATACGAGCGGAAGCATATAACCATGGCTATACTCTTCGCTCTCCCAGGCAGCGACCATGCTTTTCAATCCATCGGAAAAAATAAAGACCAGTATCCCAACTGCCGAAACAACAAGAGACCATTGCCATGGTTTTATTTTCCAAAGAACGTCGATCGCGGGCGAAGTCTGTTCCTCATTCCTTGACAGCGACATGAACATTACCTCATTGGTGATTTGAAACTGGCATTGGCGAAAAGCTTCCATCCAAAGTCAGTGACAACATTCTGATCGGCTTAACGCAAAACCTGCTCTGCCGCCGCTGGCGGGTTATCGGCAATTCGCTGTTCGCTCAGAACCCGATGCATCAGAATATTGAGCATGCGTAGCGTCGCCGCAATCGCGGCGAACACCTGGTTGGCGTGAACGCCACGAGTGCGCAGTTCGCCATGCCCGGTGTCCCAGGTAATGCTGCACTCGGTCAAGGCATCGGTACGTCCGCCTCGGGGAATCCTCACTTCGTAGTTCAGCAGCGACGGCAGAGTCAGACCGCGCCGTTTCACGACCTTCGACAGTGCACTCACGAAGGCGTCGAAGCCGCCGTTGCCGCTACCGACGGCGGTGTAGATCTCGTTGTCCAGACGCAGCCGGATACTGGCGGTCGATTCGAGATCCAGTGTCGAGGCCACCGAACAGGCCAGCAGTTCGGCGTGATTGTAATCCTGACTCTCCAGTACCTCGGCGATAATGAAGGGCAGATCCTCGGTAGTGATGCTCTTCTTGGAGTCGCCCAACTCGACGATGCGCTTGAGCACCTTGCGCTGATTCTCGTCCGACAATTCGATATCGAGACGTTCCAGATTCTTGGCGAGCGACGCCTTGCCGGCCAGCTTGCCGAGCGCATAGTTGCGCCGCCGGGCGAAGCGCTCGGGCGACAGTCGGCTGTGGTAGAGGCTGCCCTTCTTGTCCCCGTCGGCATGAATGCCGGCGGTTTGGGTGAAAACATCGGCGCCGACGATGGGCGCGTTGTCGGCGATCCGCTTGCCGGAAAAATATTCGACCAGTTCGCTGACCCGCGCTAGATGCGTCTCGTCGATCCCGATCTCGAACCCGAGTTGATCGCGTAGATTGACCGCGATCTCGGCCAGCGAGGCATTGCCGGCGCGCTCGCCCAGACAATTGACGGTGCAGTGCACCGCCGCCGCACCGGCCTGGGCCGCGGCGAGCACATTGGCGGTGGCGAGTCCGTAATCGTTGTGCGGATGGAAGTCGAATTGCAGACCGGGAAAACGCCCAACCATGTCCGAAATCGCGGCGAACACCCGTTCCGGGGTCATGACACCGAGCGTATCCGGCAGCATGAAGTGACCGATCCCGCACTCGGCGAGCCGCTCGACCAACTCGAAGACATAGGCTGGACAATCGCGGTAGCCGTTGGACCAGTCCTCCAGATAGAGGTTGACGGCCAGCCCGCGGTCCAGCGCCAGCGCGATGGTCTCGCGCACGTCGGCGACATGGCCGTCGAGCGTCTTGCCCAACTGACCGTGGCAGTGCTTTTCGCTCCCCTTGGCGAGCAGGTTGATGACCCGCCCGCCGGCGCCCTGGATCCAGTCGACGCTGAGGCCGTGATCGACGAACCCCAACACCTCGACGCGCTCCGCCAGCCCGCGTTCCTCGGCCCACTGGACGATCCGCGACACCGCGTCGGCCTCGCCGGAGGACACACGCGCCGAGGCCACCTCGATGCGGTCGACCCGCACCAGCTCCAGCAACGCCTTGGCGATATTGACCTTCTCGTCCGGCGAAAAAGACACGCCCTGAGTCTGCTCGCCGTCGCGTAGCGTGGTATCCAGAATGCGCACGTAGCGGCCAGTCTCGGTCATAACATGGATCTCATTGAAAACAGTTTGAACAATTGTCGCCCCTGGGAGCGCCACCCCTGGGAGCGCCGACTTGCAGTCGGCCCTGGGGCGTCCGGCTTGTAGCCGGACGTTCAGACATTCCCGCCCGCCAAGGCGCCAAGCGTCGCTTCGAGATGATCCTTGACGGCCCCGACCGTCGCCTCCAATTCGGCGCAACGCACCTCCTTCTCCATCAACCCCCGCAGCGCCGGCGGCGGCGGCGCCTCCTGCCCGATCGCCGCAGTCACCGCCGCGTTGAACTTGGCGGGATGGGCCGTCGCGAGACAGACGACGCCGTCCCGACCGCCAGCCGCCCGTACCCCCACCGCCGTATGCGGGCAGAGGATATAACCGCTAGCCGCGTGCGTGGCGCGGATCTGCTCCAGGGTTTCGGGATCGCTCACCGCCACGGCGTCGAAGTCCGAGCGGACCTGCACCTGCCGCTCGGGCTCGATCTCCAGCCGGCCAGTCGCTTGCAGATCGGCCAGCAATGCGCGTATCCGAGCCGTGTCCCCATCGTGCAGAAAATAGAGATAGCGCTCGAAGTTGGATGCGATCTGAATATCCATCGCCGGACTCAGGGTCTGGTACACCGTCTCCCCGACGGCGTAGACGCCAGTGTGCACGAAGCGCGTCAGGATGTCGTTCCGGTTGGTGGCGATGATCAGACGCTCGATCGGCAGCCCCATCCGCTTGGCGAGATAACCGGCGAAAACATCGCCGAAGTTGCCGGTGGGCACCGCGAAACTGACGCGCCGCGCGGGATCGCCGCCGCTGATCCGGCCCCAGGCATAAAAGTAGTAAACCGTCTGGGCTAAAATCCGCGCCCAATTGATCGAGTTGACCGCCCCGAGGCGATAGGCGGACTTGAAGGGCAGATCGTTGAACAGCGCCTTGACGATATTCTGGGCGTCGTCGAAGGTTCCGCGCACGGCGAGATTGTGCACATTGGCATCCAGCACCGTGGTCATCTGCCGTTCCTGGATCGGCGAGACCCGGCCCTTGGGGTGCAGGATGAAGATCTGGATGCGCTGCTTGCCGCGCACGCTGTCGATGGCCGCCGACCCGGTATCGCCGGAGGTCGCGCCAACGATGTTGAGCGAACCGCCGTCGCGGGCCAGCAGAGACTCGAACAGATTCCCCAGAAACTGCAACGCCACGTCCTTGAAGGCGGCGGTGGGTCCGTGGAAAAGTTCGAGAATCCGGACGCCGCCGGCGTCCACCACCGGCGTCACCTCGGGGTGCGAGAAGGTCGCGTAGGAGGCGTCGATCAGCGCGCGCAGATCCGCGCGCGGGATCTCGTCGCCGACAAAGGGCGTCATCACCTCCAGTGCCAGTTCCTGGAAGCGCAGCCCCGACCACGCACGCAAGGTGCCGGTATCGATTTGGGGAATGTCGGCGGGCACCAGTAGCCCGCCATCGGTGGCGAGCCCCATCATGACCGCGTCCGTGAAACCGACGGGGGCGATTCCGCCCCGTGTGCTCAGATAATGCATGCTGTTCTCTGTGCTGTAATAACGATCGGGTTGTCCAGGCAGCCGTCTGGCGTTTAGCCGGCCAGAGTAAAAAACCCGGCACCGATTGGCAACCGATGTCCGCGAATGATCGACCCGAAATCCATTTCATTCGCCCGCCGGCCTTTCAAGCGAACCACCGCGCCTCCCGCGTCAATGTCCCCGATCGCGTCTCGGTCATTGACAGCATGCCAAAGGTGCCCAGAGAATGCCCCGAGCCGCCACGCTGGCGGTCAACGCGAATGGAAGAATCATCACTAAGAATGGCTCATTGCCCGCCTTGCCAGCAAGGCGCAATCATCGCCCAATCAACACGCCATTCCCGCTCACTAAAAAAACCGATACGGAGTGACAACGCCATGACGCCCGATAAACGTTCGGACTACTGGAGGGCGAACCTGCGCCTCCTCACTGTCCTCTTGATCATCTGGTTCATCGTCTCGTTTGGGTTCGGTATCCTGCTCGTCGAACCGCTGAACGCCATCTCGCTCGGCGGCTATCCGCTCGGCTTCTGGTTCGCTCAACAGGGTTCGATCTACATTTTCGTCGTGCTCATCTTCGTCTATGCGGCACTGATGAGTTGGCTCGACAAAAAATTCGACGTCGAAGAAGACTAAGGAGCGCACACCATGACTGAACTTGAAATGTGGAGTTACGGCGTGGTCGGCGCGACCTTCGCGCTCTATATCGGCATCGCGATCTGGGCGCGCGCGGCGACCACCAGCGAATTCTATGTCGCCGGCGGCGGCATCCATCCGGTCGCCAACGGCATGGCCACCGCGGCCGACTGGATGTCGGCGGCTTCCTTCATCTCCATGGCCGGCATGATCGCCTTCGGCGGCTATGGCGGCTCGGTCTTTCTGATGGGCTGGACCGGCGGCTATGTGCTGCTGGCGCTCCTGCTGGCGCCGTATCTGCGCAAATTCGGCAAATTCACGGTGCCGGAATTCATCGGCGACCGCTATTACTCGCAATCCGCGCGCGTAGTGGCTGTCATCTGTCTGATTCTCGCCTCGGTCACCTATGTCATTGGCCAAATGACCGGTGTCGGCGTGGCCTTCTCCCGCTTCCTCGGCGTCTCCTACGAGATGGGCATTCTGGTCGGCATGGGCATCGTCGCCGTCTACGCGATCCTGGGCGGCATGAAAGGCATCACCTACACCCAGATCGCGCAATATATCGTGCTGATCGTCGCCTATACGGTTCCGGCCGTCTTCATCGCGCTAACCCTCACCGGTGTCGCCATCCCGCAGATCGGCCTCGGCGGAACTTACATCGGCGACGACAGCGGTCTCTCATTGCTCGCCAAGCTCGACCAGGTGGTAACCGATCTCGGTTTCAAGGAATACACCACCCAGGTCATGGGCAGTTCGCTCAACATGTTCGTCTATACCCTGTCGCTGATGATCGGCACCGCCGGTCTGCCCCACGTCATCATCCGTTTCTTCACCGTCCCCAAGGTCAAGGATGCCCGTTACTCGGCGGGCTGGGCACTGGTCTTCATCGCGCTGCTCTACACCACGGCCCCCGCGGTCGGCGCCATGGCGCGTCTGAACCTGATGGATACCATCCAGATCGGCCCAGTCGGCAGCGAGACCGGCAATCTGGTCTATGACGAGCGCCCGGAGTGGTTCAAGCGCTGGGAGACCACCGGGCTGCTCAAGTTCGAGGACAAGAACAACGACGGCCGCATTCAGTACTACAACGACGCTAATCCGGACTTTGCCGACAAGGCCGAGGAATTCGGCTGGAAAGGCAACGAGATGGTGACGGTCAACAACGACATCATGGTGCTGGCCAATCCGGAGATCGCGAATCTGCCGGCCTGGGTCATCGCGCTGGTGGTCGCCGGCGGTCTCGCCGCGGCGCTCTCCACCGCAGCCGGTCTGCTGCTGGCCATCTCCTCGTCGATCTCGCACGACCTGCTCAAGGGCGTGATGATGCCGAAGATCTCGGAGAAGAGCGAACTCATGGCCGGGCGGCTGGCCATGATCGGCGCTATCGTACTGGCCGGCTATCTGGGTCTGAATCCACCGGGATTCGCGGCCGGAACGGTCGCTATCGCCTTCGGTCTGGCGGCCTCGTCGATCTTCCCGGCGATCATGCTGGGTATCTTCTCGAAGCGGACCAATAATCTCGGGGCGATCGTCGGAATGATCACCGGCGTAACGGTGACCCTGCTGTATGTGTTCCAGCACAAGGGGATCTTCTTCGTCAAGGGCACCGAGTTCCTGATGCCCGAACTCGGGATGGGCGCCAACTGGTTCCTCGGTATCACGCCCGAGGCCTTCGGCGCGGTGGGCGCGCTGGCGAACTTCGTGGCCGCCATCCTGGTCTCCACGCTCACCGCGCCGCCTCCGGAGCACATTCAGCATCTGGTCGAGGATGTGCGGATTCCGCGAGGTTCGGGAGTCGCGACCGGCCACTAGTGCTTCACTGCTCAAGTTCCGAGACCGGGGCCTCCTCGTTGTCGTTGTCGTTGTCGTTGTCGTTGTCGTGATCGTGGTCTCGACATGGCGAATCATCGACAACGACAACGACCTGAGACGGTCTTGGGACTTTCGCGCAGTTGCATTAGACCAAATCCCCCGACCAATGCGATCGATCAGCCCCGCCCATGCGGGGCTTTTCATTGCCGCCTCGCGCAGAATCGACGCGCGCGCCGCTCATCCTGTCGATACCACGGCTGGAAATCCCGGCGTCTCGCGCTTATAGTGCGGCCTCGTGTCATGTCCCGTGGGAGAGGTCGGCGTTCCGGCGCCGACGCCGAAGGCGCAACACCGCCCGGAATCGCTCAGGCAAACGGACCGCGGGGACGACGACCGACTCTGGAGAGCGGTGCCGGCTGATGTTTCAGTCGGCGCCCACCGACGGGGCAGCGGCGGAATACGGGTTAGTCAACGGCCGTTGCCGACCGTTCGTGGTGAGCTTGTCGAACCATGAATGACCGGTGAAGGCGGCTCCCCCGGTCTCCCGTCCGCAAACTCTCAGGTTCAGGACAGAGGGGCGACGCCGCGAGCCATGAGCTTTCGGCCTCGTTTTCGTTGTCGCCGGCCGCCAGGCCGGGGCGATGCCCGACAAGTCCTGCGGAGAGTCGAATGGGATTGCGTACCCCCCTGTTTTCGGAACACGAGCGTCTCGGCGCCCGCCTCGTTCCCTTTGGCGGCTGGGACATGCCGCTGCACTACGGTTCACAGATCGAGGAGCATCACGCCGTGCGACGCGGCGCGGGCCTGTTCGATGTCTCGCACATGCGGCCCGTGGATATCGATGGTCCAGGCGCCCTGCCCTTTCTGCGTTTCCTGCTGGCGAACGATGTCGCCAGACTCCAATCCCCCGGCAAGGCGCTCTATAGCTGCATGCTCAACGCGCAGGGCGGCGTGGTCGACGATCTCATCGTCTATGCCCGCAGCCCGGATCGCTATCGCCTGGTCGTCAACGCTGGCACCGCGGACAAGGACATCGCCTGGATGACGGCTCGGTGCGCGGGCTTCGAGGTCGTCATCCAGCCTCGCGCCGATCTGGCGATGATCGCCGTGCAAGGCCCCGAGGCACGCGCCAGGGCCGAGCCGCGGCTTCCCGCTGCGGTCCGCGCGAACGCCATGCGACTTCAGCCCTTCTTCGCTGCCGAGGGCGATGGCTGGTTCGTCGGTCGCACCGGCTATACCGGCGAGGACGGTTTCGAGATCATGCTCCCAGGCGAGCAGGCCGCCGGTCTCTGGCAGGCGCTGCTGGCCGCCGGGGTGCATCCCTGCGGACTCGGCGCTCGCGATACCCTGCGCCTGGAGGCCGGCATGAACCTGTACGGTCAGGACATGGACGACACCGTCGGTCCGCTGGAATCCGGGCTGGGCTGGACCGTCGCCTGGGAGCCCGCCGAGCGTGACTTTATCGGACGCGCGGCGCTGACCGGACTGCACGATGATCCCGCGCGGCGCGCCTTCGTCGGTCTGCTGTTGACTGGACCTGGGATCATCCGCAACCATCTGAAGGTGCTGAGCAACAGCGTGGAGATGGGCGAGATCACCTCCGGCGGTTTCTCGCCGACCCTGGAGCGCTCCATCGCGTTCGCGCGGGTCGCCCCCGGATTGGGCGCGACCTGCGAGGTGGAGATTCGCGGCAAGCCGGTGTCGGCGCGCGTCGTCAAGCCGCCTTTCGTGCGCCACGGCAAGATCCTCGTCGACCGTTTAACCTAAACAGCCCGGAGAACTGAACCATGAGCAACGTCCCGAGTGACCTGAAATACACCAAATCGCACGAATGGGTGCGCGACAATGCCGACGGCACCGTCACCGTCGGCATCACCGACCACGCCCAGGAAGCCTTGGGCGACATCGTCTTCGTGGAGGCCCCGGAGTCTGGCCGCGAGGTGGATGCCGACGAAGCCACCGCCGTGGTGGAATCGGTCAAGGCCGCCTCTGACATCTACTCCCCGCTGGCCGGCGAGATCGTCGAATCCAACGACCTGCTGACCGACACCCCGGATGCCATCAATACCAGCCCTTACGATGAAGGCTGGATCTTCCGTCTCGCCCCGAGCGACATGGCCGCGCTCGACGGCCTGCTCGATGCCGCCGCCTACGAAAAGGTCGTCGAAGACGAAGCCTGATTAAACCGCGTCCAACACGCCCGGGCGTTGTTTGCGTACTGACTTCTGCCTCGCGTCAATCCACGCTCGACGTGGTTGACGCGGTTTAATACCGGATCGCCTCTTATGCCTTTTGTACCCCACACCGCCGATGACATCGCCGCGATGCTCGCGACCATTGGCGTCGATGCCATCGACGATCTGTTCGACGAGATCCCGCCCGCGTTGCGGATCGGCGAACTGGCGTCCATCCCCGCCGGGATGGCGGAGATGGACATCGCCCGTCTGATGCAGGCGCGCGCCCGCGCGGACGGTCAGCCGGTCTGCTTCATCGGCGCGGGCGCCTACGATCATCACATCCCGGCCGCGGTCTGGCAGATCGCGGCCCGCGGCGAGTTTTACAGCGCCTACACGCCCTATCAGGCCGAGGCGAGTCAGGGCACGCTGCAGGTACTCTATGAGTTCCAGTCGATGATGACCGCGCTCACCGGGCTGGATGTCTCCAATGCCTCGCTCTATGACGGCGCGTCGGCGCTGGCCGAGGCGGTGCTGATGGCGGTCCGCGCCAATCGCAAGACCAAGTCGACGAAAGTCTTGGTGCCGCGCGCGCTGCATCCGGCCTACCGGCGCACGGTGCGCGGGATCGTCGAGGCGCAGGGGATCGAGCTAGTCGAAGCCTCGTTTGACCCCACGCGCGGCCAAACGACGGTCGAGCAACTGGAGGCCAGCGTCGGCGGCGATGAATTCGCCGCCGTGATCGTCAACCAGCCCAATTTTTTCGGCGTGCTCGAAGACGTGGACGCCCTGACCAACTGGGCGCATGCCCGCCACGCACTGGTCATCGCCGTCGTCAACCCGATCGCCCTAGCGTTGCTCTCGCCGCCCGGCGACTGGGGCGGCGCGGGCGCGGATATCGCCTGCGGCGAGGCCCAACCGCTCGGGATGCCGCTCTCCTCGGGCGGACCCTATGCAGGCTTCCTCTGCTGCAAGCAGGAATTCGTGCGCCAGTTGCCCGGTCGCATCGCCGGACGGACCTTGGATCTGGACGGCAAGCCCGGTTTCGCCCTGACGCTTCAGGCGCGCGAGCAGCATATCCGGCGCGGCAAGGCGACTTCCAATATCTGTACCAATCAGGGACTTTTGGTCACGGCGGCGACCATCCACCTCGCTATCCTCGGGGCCGAGGGTCTGGAACGGGTCGCGGCCACCTGTCACGCCAACACCCGGAAGCTCGCCGACCTGCTGTGCGAGATCCCCGGCGTCGAACCCCTGTTCGACCGGCCTGTCTTTCACGAACAGACGCTGCGTCTGCCCGCGCCAACCGCCGATCTGCTGCGCTCGCTGGCGGCGCACAATGTATTGGGCGGATTCGATCTGAGTCCGGACTACCCCGAATTGGGCCAAGCCCTCTTGATTTGCGCGACCGAACTCCGCACGGAAGAGGAGATGCGCGGCTATGCCGACAAGCTAGCGCGCATCGTCGCCACCCGGACCCAGGCAAAATGCCCGGTCGAACCGAAATTCTGAACCCACCAACCCGGAGACTCACATGGCCCAAACCGCACTCCAAGGCAACCCCGTCAACCTCAGCGGCGACCTGCCCGCCATCGGCGGCACGGCCCCCGACTTCAAGCTGGTCGACAAAGATCTGGCCGACAAAACGCTTGCCGATTTCGCCGGCAAGAAGAAGCTGCTGAACATCGTGCCCAGTCTGGACACCCCGGTCTGCGCGACCTCCACCAAGAAATTCAACGCCGCCATCGCCGGAAAGGCCGATGCCGTCGCGCTAGTGATCTCGGCCGATTTGCCCTTCGCGATGGGCCGTTTCTGCGGTGCCGAGGGAATCGAGAACGTCATCGGTCTGTCGATGATGCGCTCGCGCAACTTCGCCAAAGACTATGGCGTGCTGATCGAGGACGGCCCGCTCGCCGGCATCACCGCCCGTGCGGTTGTCGTCCTGGATGCGGACAATAAGGTGGTCTACACCCAACTGGTGCCCGAGATCACCGAGGAACCGGATTACGACGCGGCCCTAGCCGCCCTGTAGCCCCATCGGTAGGATGGGCAAAGCGAAGCGTGCCCATCTTCAAACCTCGGAGCGTAAAGGATGGGCACGCTTCGCTTTGCCCATCCTACGTATTGGATAACCCCTATCGCCATGCTGATCCACGACCAATCCCGCCCCGGCCGCCGGGCCACCGCCCAGGCGCCGCTGCATTCGCTTGCGGCGACCGATATCCCCGAGGGGCTGCGCCGACGCGTGCCTCCGAAGCTGCCGGAGGTCTCCGAGATGCAGGCGGTGCGTCACTACACCCGGTTGTCGCAGAAGAACTTCTCGATCGACACCCATTTCTACCCGCTCGGCTCCTGCACCATGAAGTACAACCCGCGGGCCTGTCACAGTCTCGCCTCGCTGCCAGGCTTCCTCACCCGCCACCCGCTGGCGCCGGACAGCCACGGCCAGGGCGTTCTCGCCTGTCTCCACGAGCTTCAGGAAATGCTCAAAGAGATCACCGGCATGCACGCGGTCTCGCTGGCCCCCTCCGCTGGCGCCCAGGGCGAATTCGCCGGGGTCGCCATGATTCGCGCCTATCACCAGGCGCGCGGCGATCATGCACGCACCGAAATCTTGGTCCCCGATGCCGCGCATGGCACCAACCCCGCCTCGGCGGCGATGTGCGGTTTCAAGGTCCGCGAGATTCCCACCGGCGCCGATGGCGATGTCGATCTCGCGGCGCTGAACGCGGCGGTCGGCCCCCAGACCGCCGGCATCATGCTCACCAATCCGAGCACGGTCGGCGTCTTCGACCGGAACATCCAGGCCATCGCCCGCACGGTGCATGCCGCCGGCGGTCTGCTCTATTACGATGGGGCCAATCTCAACGCCATCCTCGGCAAGGTTCGGCCGGGCGACATGGGTTTCGATGTCATCCACATGAATCTGCACAAGACCTTTTCCACCCCACATGGCGGCGGCGGTCCGGGCGCGGGTCCGGTCGGCGTCTCGCAGCGGCTGGAGCCCTATCTGCCGGTTCCGCTGGTCGCTTTCGATGGGGACGACTACCGCTGGCTGGCGGAAGACGAACGCCCCGACAGCATCGGTCGGCTGACCGCGTTCGGCGGCAACATGGGCATCCTGCTGCGGGCCTATGTCTACGCCCGCATGCTGGGCCGCGAGGGCATGGGACGGGTCGCCGACTTCGCCACCCTGAACGCCAACTATCTGATGGCACGCTTGAAATCGGCCGGTTTCGAGGCCGCCTATCCAGAGCGTCGCGCCAGTCACGAATTCATCGTCACGCTCAAGCGCGAGTCGAAAGAATTGGGCGTCAACGCCATGGATTTCGCCAAGCGTCTACTCGATTACGGCTATCACGCCCCGACCACCTATTTTCCGCTGCTGGTGCCCGAGTGTCTGCTGATCGAGCCCACCGAAACCGAAACCAAGGAGGAACTGGACGGCTTCATCGAGGCCCTGATCGCGATCCGCCGCGAGGCCGTTGAAGACCCGGAGAAACTCAAGGGCGCGCCCTATACCCTGCCGGTTCGCCGGCTCGACGACGTGCGCGCGGCCCGTCTGCTGGATCTAGCCTGGAAGCCTGGGTCAAACGAGGTCCAAGATGGCCAACAATAACGCCAAGGGCTGGCGCCGTGTGATCCATGCCTTTGGCTATTCGATGAAAGGACTGAAGGCCTGTTTTGAGTTGGAGGAAGCCTTTCGCCAGGAGGTCTTTCTGCTGATCCCCCTGGTTCCGCTGGCGCTGTGGCTCGGCGAAACGCCGGTGGAGCGGGCGATTCTGGTCGGTAGTCTGCTGATCGTGCCGATCGTGGAACTGCTGAACTCGGCCATCGAGGCCAACGTCGACCGCGTCGGCCTGGAGCGTCACGAGTTATCCGGACGGGCCAAGGACATCGCCTCCGCGGCGGTCTTTTCCAGCATCGCCTTTTGTCTGGTGAACTGGGGGCTGATCCTGATCCCGAAACTCTAATCGTCATTTCCCCGCAAGCTTCCGAGTGTCCATTCGCGATCCGTTCAAGCGGGCCTCTACATGGATATATCGGCGAGGCTGTCGCGCACCCGATAAAATCGACTAAAATCTGACCATGTTAGTCATATCGAGTAAAGACATGGAGCAGATACAGATTGCTCAGGCCAAGGCCCACTTTTCGGAATTGCTTGAGCGTGTCGAGGCTGGCGAGGAAATCGTCATTACCCGGCGGAGTAAGCCGATTGCCCGACTGATCCCGGAACGAACGCATCCCCGCACGGCGGCCGACGTGCTGCAGACGGCTTGGGCGCTTAACGGTTTCACGTTCGATGACATCCCGGAACTGCCCATAGATGCCGATGAGATCGCATTGGATTGATCCGCATGAGCTACCTGCTGGACACCAATATCCTTATCGCCCTCAGTAAACCGGTGCGCAACCCGGCACTGGCACTTTGGCTACAGCGGTGCCCGGCCAGCGATCTCGTGCTGTCCTCCGTGGTGCTGGCCGAGATCGAATACGGGATCGCCAAAAGCGCACGCCAGGCACACAACCGCCAGGTGTTCGACGAGATCATCGCGGGCTTTCAGGTCGCGAACTTCGATCAGGCGGCGTCCCGCTGTTATGGGCCGCTACGCGCCGAACTAGAGCGACGTGGCCAGCTGATCGGCCCCAATGATCTGATGATCGCCGCCCACGCGCTGGCGCTCGATCTCACGCTCGTGACCGATAACACCGATGAGTTCTCGCGCGTCGCTGGCCTGCGGGTGGAGAACTGGGTGCGGCAGACGCCAGCGAGATCACCCTAAGCTAACCCAAGTTTAACGCCTCAGATTATTTCTCTTTTAAGATCATCCGCTTACAGCGGAAAAAATCGCTCAGTGGCACTACATTCGTGAAATTTTGTGAAACCGGACGATTCAGACAATCATTTTCTGTATCCCTCCCGGGCTGGGATCGCTGCCCAGCGCCTGGATGATCGCCAGCTGCGCCGGCTCGGCGCGGGTCGCCTT
>NZ_NHSQ01000136.1 GCF_016653465.1 Thiocystis minor
CCGGCGCCATTCTGATCGACGGCAAGCAACTGGATCACCTCGACGCGGTCGCGGTGCGCCGGCAGATGGGGGTGGTGCTGCAAGGCTCGCAGCCGCTGCCGGGGTCGCTCTATGAGAATATCGTCGGCGCCGTGGGCGGTACGCTGGACGATGCCTGGGAGGCGGCGGAACGGGTCGGTCTGGCCGATGACATCCGCGAGATGCCGATGGGCATGCACTCGGTCATCCTCGAAGGCGGCAATTCACTGTCGGGCGGGCAGTTGCAGCGACTCATGATCGCCCGCGCCATCGTTGGACGACCACGTATTCTGTTGCTGGACGAGGCGACCAGCGCGCTCGACAACCGGGTCCAGGCAGTGGTCACCGAGAGCCTGGAGCGCCTGAGCGTCACCCGAGTGGTGGTGGCCCATCGACTCAGCACCGTCATCAACGCCGACCGGATCTACGTCCTGGTCGACGGACGCCTGGTCGAGACCGGCCGTTATGCCGAACTGATGGCCGCCAATGGTGTGTTCGCGCGCTTGGCCGAGCGGCAGATGGTCTAATGCGGCGTGAAGAGTTTGGCGTCAAACGCTTGTCCGCGCTCTTCGTCGAGCCGTCCGACGGCATCCCTGATGAACATCGGCCGGATACAACATCGTCACCTCCACTCCCATCCTGCTTGCCAATCGAGATTGTGTCGTGTGCCGATCGCCAGATCCTAGCGCGGATGCGGCACCGCGACATGCCCAGGGTGTTGCGGATGCTTGAATTTCTGATAATCGCCTCTGCGGCGATCCTATACAATCCCTGGATCCACCATGAACCAGCGCGGGGCGGTCTTGCCCGCGGCCATTGCTGATCGGGAGATCACTCATGCAACCAGGTCCGGCATCCAAACTCCAGGTCATCAGCATCGGCTTTCTGATCGTGGGCAACCTGATCGGGGCCGGCATTCTGGCGTTGCCCATCAATACCGGACTGGCCGGTTTCATCCCGTCTCTCATCGGCCTGTTCGTGACCAGCGCGGCCATGTACTACTCCGCGATCATCCTCAGCAGAGAATCGGTGGCCTACCGGGATAAAACGTTCAATTACCCGAGCCTGTACCGGCTTTATCTGGGATCGGCGGGCAAGTGGATCGCGATTATCGCCAACCTGATCATTCTCTATGGTTTGCTCACCGCCTATCTGACCGGTATCACGACCATCGTGGGCAATTTGCTCCATCTCACCATCGATCCGGTCTGGGTGATGTTGGGATTCTTCGTGATCGCGACGCTGATTTCGATGGCGGGAATGGTCAACCTCGAGAAATATATTGCGCTGCTGGTCGTGCTGAAATGTCTCGTGTTTGTCGTGATCGTCATGCTGGCAGGTGGCCATATTCAGTCCCAACATCTGATGCATCACCATTGGCCATTCTTGATCGCCGGCATTCCGATTCTGGTCACCGCCTTCCACTTCCACAACATCATCCCGGCCATCTGCGAGACGCTGCGCTGGGATATGCGGGTGATCGGCAAGACCATGCTGATCGGCATGGCGCTTGGCTTCGTGATGAACGCGACCTGGCTGATGGTGGGCATTGGCGTGCTTCCCCTTGACGACAGCTCGATCGGGCTCGTCAACGCCTTTCTGAAGAATCTGCCGGCGACCGTCCCCCTCGCGGAGGCCATTGACTCCCGACTCTTTCTGGTCTTCGCGATGTTTTTTGCGATGGTGGCCATCACCACGGCCTATCTGGCCAACGGATTGGGCCTCATCGGCTTCATGGATGATTTGACGACACAACAATTCGGCAAGTCCAACCCATTCTTGAGCCGTGCGCTGGCCTTTGCACCGCCCTTGGTGATTGCACTGGTTTACCCGGATATCTTTCTGAAAGCCATTGACTTCGCCGGCGGATTTGGGATTGTCACCCTGTTTGGCATCCTGCCGAGTGTCATTGCGATCCGCAAGGCACAGAGTTCCTCTCAGAAAGTACTCGGATATGTCATGCTGCTGTTGTTTAGCGGCTTTTTTATCCTGGAGACGGCGCAGGAATTCGGCATGCTGCGAGTCTCTCCGAATGTCGAATCGTGGCAGCATCCATCCCACTCATGAAGAAGCTGACCGTCTGCGGTTCTCTCGGTGGTTGGTCTTCCCAGGGAGGGCAAGCGACCTGATCGGCCTCAAATCCGAATCGGCTCGACCTCCTCCAGGTTAATCTGATCCTGGCGGCGATCATAGAGACCGGTGGTGCGCGCGCTTTCGTGATTGGCCATCTGCCGTGAAGCAGTTTTCCGCCCTTTGCGGTGGTGTGAAGCGCAGCGACCCGAAGTGGGGGTGGTGGCTAATGCCGCGCCCTATGTCGGGGTGGTTGCCGGCTTTCCGCAGTATCGGGCTCGCGACGGCTCGGTGACGATGCTGGAACAGCGGATCAACTCCTGTTTCGAACGCAGCCTGAACGGCCAGCCACTGCCCCTCGACCACCCCGCCATGGTAGACATAGTGGCCTACATGACCGGGCTTTCCCAAGGAGTGCCCGTGGGACGTCGCCACCTATGTCATCAGGCAGGAACGACCCGATTTCCCCGGCAAGGTGAGGGATTGGCCCGAGGGCAATAAGCCCAGGGATGCCCGGTACTGAGCCCGGAACCGGTATCCTTACTCTTCTGCCCCCTCAATGGAGATCCCATGAGCATCAAGACCTCCCATGTCCTCAGGATTTTGCGCGAGCGTTTCCACGCCTTCACGGGCCTCTCGGAACGCGCCCTACTGGAATCGCTGCAGATCTTCCGTCTCTTCGATCTCCGCGAGGGGGAGAGCCTGCATCTCACTGGCAGCGAGCTTCCCGATCGGCTTTACGTGGCCATTGGCCGGGTGGCGATCACCGACGCCACCGGACATCGCCAGGAAGTGACGGCGGCCGACCGGGGATACTTCGTGATGCCGCCCCTCCCCGTGGCGGTCACCGTGGAGGCATTGGAGGACTCCCACCTCTGCCATCTCGATACCGCGCTGGCCGATTATCTGCTCACCTTCGAGGAGGTGGCAGAGAGTCTTGTCGAGCCCGGTTCCAAGCACGGTGACTACCTCCGGCTGGTGCGTGACAGCGCCCCCTTCCAGCGTATCCCCCTGGAAAACGCCGAGCGCGCCCTGGCCAGTCTGAGTGAACGTCCGGTCCGGGCGGGAGAGGAGGTCGTCAAGATGGGCCAGGAGACGGACGCCTTCTTCGTCGTCGTGGCCGGGCGCGCCGAGTTGTGGCGGATCGACGACGAGGAGGGGATTCCGATGAAGGCCGCCGAACTGGAGCGCGGTGCGGTCTTCGGCGAGGAGAGCCTGCTCACGGGCAAGATCAGCTCGGTGACGGTGCGCATGCTGGAGGATGGCGTCCTGCTCCGGTTGGCCCGCGACGACTTCTCGCGGCTCCTGGCCCGGCCGCTGGTGCGCGAAGTGGATGCGCCGGTGGCCAAGGCCATGATCGAGAACCACTATGTGGCCCTCGACGTGCGTCTGGAAGAGGAGTTCGATGAGGGGCACATCCCCGGCGCCGTGCTCATCCCACTGTCGCAACTGCGCAAGCGAGCCGGCGAACTCGACCCGGCCAGACGCTATGTCGCCTATTGCCGCAGCGGTCGGCGCAGCTCGGTGGCCGCTTTCCAACTGAGCCAAGGTGGCTACGATGTGGTCAGCATGGCCGGTGGCGTCCTGGCTTGGAGCGATCCGTTGACGGAACCGGTAGACTGAGCCACTGGTAACCTCTCGGGTTCGGTCACTCGACCCTGATGCGGCGGCGACTTGGGTTTCAGCCAATGGCCTGTCCGCGCCTTTGGCCGAGCGATAGAGGATCTAAACCGGTATGATTTTAGCCGGGCGCGCCCTTCGATCCTCTGGTTTCGAGGCGCCGGGCCAGCCGAAGTCTCACGGCCGAATGGGATCGAGCGGTCGCTCGCTCGATGGTTTCGACGGCGCTTCAATCATTAGATACCAGGAATGACGACGCATGAGCATTTTGTCGAGCAAAGAGGCGGGTGTACTGATCGTGACGCCGGGCACCCGGCTGGACACCCAGACCGCGCCCGAAACCGATCAACTGATCGTCGACGCGATCGCCCGGGGCGAGACGCGCGTCCTGGTGGATTTCGCCAAGACCGATTACATCTCCAGCGCCGGGTTGCGGGTG
>NZ_NHSQ01000137.1 GCF_016653465.1 Thiocystis minor
CCACTCACTCCAACCCCCGCCCCTCCCCAGCCTCCTCATGTGTGCGCCCATCGCGGATGTGATAGATACGCCGGAAAGTCGGGATGATCTTCTCGTCGTGGGTGACCACGATGACGGCGATCTGGTACTGACACGCCATGCGGTTGAGGATGCGGATGACCGCCAGGGCGCGTTCGCTGTCGAGCGGCGCGGTGGGCTCGTCGGCCAGGATCACCAGGGCGCAGGCGATGGCGACGCGCTGCTGTTCTCCGCCCGAGAGCTGGGAGGGCATCGCCCGGGCGCGGTGCTCTAACGTCCAGGGCCGCCAGCAACTCGCGCGCGCGCTCCCGTGACTCGCCGTTGGGGCGTCCGGCCAGCATCGGCAGCAGGGCGACGTTGTCGGTGACATCCAGGAAAGGGATGAGATAGGGCGCCTGGAAGACGAAGCCGATCTCACAGCATCGGGAGATTGAAAAACGGCGTGGCCCGTGCGACCTGCCCGCGCCGGCTACAGCCAGAACTCGGGATAGCGCCGGGCGGCAACGAGATTGTTGAACAGCAGCGCCACGGCGAGCAGAACCAGCGGGCCGAGCGTGGCCGGGATCAGCACGAAGAGATACCCCAGTTCGTGCACCTGATCCGAGCCGATGACCGCGATCAGCGCCGTCGCCCCGCCGGGCGGGTGCAGGGTCCGGGTCAGATGCATCAGGGCAAGGGCGCTGGCGACCGCGACCGACTGCGCCAGCCAGGGCTCGCCACCGAGCCACTGCCAGCAGGTCACGCCCACCAGCGCCGAGAGGACATGCCCGCCGATGAGGTTGCGCGGCTGGGCGAGTGGGCTGCGCGCCGCGCCGAAGACCAGTACCGCCGAGGCGCCGAGCGAGCCGATGGCGAGCGTCAGATCGGTCCCGACGAAGAACCGCTGATTGAGCCAGGCGACGGCGGCGATCCCCAGAAAGGCGCCCGTCCAGGACCAGAGCACCTCTGGCAGACTGACCCGAGGCGGGCTGCCATGGACGCTGCCGCGCATCTTGTTGAAATAAGCCATGAGCCTCATGGCCGGCGATCCGGGCGATAGGCGCTCAGAAAGACCTTGCGCTGGAGCAGCCCCGCTAGGCGGCCATCGGCGGCGAGCACCGGCATGGCGCGGCCGGGATGGCGGGCGAAGGCGGCGAGCAGTTCGCGCAGTCCAGCGTCCAGCGGCACGCTGACCACCGGGGCGGTCATGAGCTCGCCGACCGGGCGATGGTGCTGCTCCGACTTGATGCACTTGGCGTCCGCGATGACCCGCGCCAGTAGGGCGAGGAAGGTCTCCGCACCCAGTCCGCGCAGCACATCGGTTTCGGTCAGGATGCCGAGCGGTCGGCGCTGTCCGTCCACCACCGGCAGCGATTTCAGCCCCTGTCGCACGAAGCTGGGGATGGCCTCGGCGAGCGGAATGTCCGGCGTCAGCGGACGGACCTCGCGGCGCATCAGTCGCCCGGCGGCGATGCCGCTGAACAGTCGATCGAGCGCGTGGCGATGCGCCAGATGATAGACCGCGCGGAAATCCATCGTGGTGATGTCGAGATAGCCGGGAATCTCGCGCATCGCCTCCAGGATGTCGTCGTCCGTGAGGTCGAACTCGCCGAATTCGTCCCCGGCGGACTCTACGGGCGCATCTGGCAAAGAATGCTGAATCATCGGCAGGATCCTCCGCGAGTTGCGCGGAGCGGGCCAGTTGGCGGATGGAATTCAGGTTAGGCGGCGGATCGAGCGCGTGCCTTGATCGACATCAAAATCGAAACTAAACCGCGTCTCTCGTGAGGCTGGTGAAACCCCCAGAGCCAAACACAAACTGAAAATTACGCATATCGCGCTGGACGCGGTTCAGCCCTATCCAGAAGCGAATTCCAGAATCCTTGATGAACCGCCCGGCTGATCTCGCCATCGAGACAGACCTCGATCACCCCTGCCCCGCTCCCCTCGCCGCCGAGGGTCTCCGCCAGTGCCTGTCGAAACCCGGCCCCGTCGCTGACCGTGCGATGGGCGATCCCGAATGGACGCAGCAGCTCGCCAAGCGGGAGGTCGACCGGCGTGCGCCAGAGTCGCTCGAAACCGGGGAGTCCCTGTTGCGGAAGATAGTCGAAGATCCGGCCGCCGCCGTTGTTCAGGACGATGCAGGGGCGGTCGAGTTGACGCAGCAGCAGCAGGCCGCTGAGGTCGTGCAGAAAGGAGAGATCCCCGAGCAATCCCGTTGTCGGGATGCCGCTGGCGTTCAATCCGGCGAGCGTGGATGACTGACCGTCGATCCCGCTTGCGCCGCGATTGCCGAAGACGCGGAGCGCGGTGGCGCGACTGCCGGACCAGGTGTCCAGTTGGCGGATCGGCATGGAGTTGGCGCAGAACAGACCGTCGCCCTCGGGCAGGGCGGCGAGCAGATCGGCGAGCAGATGGGGCTCGCACCAAGGGGACTGCGCGAGAGCGTCGGCGACCAGTCGTTCCAGTTGGCGCTCGGCGGTTGTCCAGCGGGCGAGCCAATCCGGGGAGGCGGGGCTCCCGCCTGGCGGATCGCTCTCCGATGTGGCGAGCCAACGGCAAACGCTGGCGGCGTCCGCGCGAATCCGCAATCGGACATCCTGAGTGGGATCGCTCCAACCCTGACCTGGATCGACCAGGATGGTGGGGATGTCGGCCAGCCAACTGTGCAGGATCTTGGAGACGGGCGCGCGGCCAAAACGCAGCACCCAGTCGGGTTTCAGCGCCGCCGCCGCGCAGGGGTTGCGCAGCAGGCTGTCGTAGCGGGTGATGCGATGTCGGGAGCCGGGGCCAAAGCGCAGTCCGGAGAGCGGGTCGCAGAGCACGGGGACGGCCAGCCGCTCGGCGCAGGCCCAGAGCGCGTCGGCGAAGGCGGGCGGGCAGGCGCCTGGTCCGCAGCAGATCAGGCCACGACCGAGGAGCAGGGAGGCGAGGTCGGGAATTCCGGTGTTTTGCCCCTCGTTCCAGATGGCCTCGCTGTGCGAACGGGGCAGCTCCGAACAAAGTTGGCTGGACGCTGGAGCGTCCGCGCTTGCTCCCACGCTGGAGCGTGGGAGCCAGAGGTGTCGGCTGGGCCAGAGGCTTGGCGTTGGCGCGGGAGCCGCCTCGCAATCCCCGGCTGGCACCAGCGGTTCGCGAAACGGCAGGTTGAGATGCACCGGCCCCGGCCAATTCCCCTGGCTCACCGCCGCCGCGCGCGCGCCCAGCGCGCGGATCGTTTTGAGCGCGGCCGGCCCCTCTTCAGCCGCGCCGGGGTCGTGAAACTCGCGCACGAAGTTGCCGAACAGCCGGGTCTGATCGATGGTCTGATTCGCCCCCCAATCGCGCAGCTCGGGCGGGCGGTCGGCGGAGAGCAGGATCAGCGGGATACCGGACTCGGACGCCTCGATGACGGCCGGAAACCAGTGGGCGAGCGCGCTCCCGGAGGTGCACAGCAGACCCACCGGACGGCCCGATGCCAGTGCCAGGCCGAGCGCGAAAAAGGCGGCGCTGCGCTCGTCCAGGATCGGGGTCAACTCCAGCTCGGGCTGACGCTGGCCCGCCAGCACCAGCGGGGTGGACCGCGAGCCGGGCGAGAGCACCAGCCGCCGCATCCCGCCCGACATCAATCCATCGAGCAGCGCCAGCGCCCAACGCAGATTGCGGCAACCTTGATCCGTCGTGTCTTCGCGGTTCATCTCGATTTAACCTAAAAAAGAGCAGTCAGCCGCCAGCCGATGATTTGTCGAGGTTGTCGCTGATTGAGGCGTTCACCCAATGGGTGAGCCTCCGCAGGTCTTGCCCAATGGCGAATTTGATGATTTCCAAAAGCTGGCTGCTGGAGGCTGGAAGCTGACAGCTCTTTATCAAGTTTAAGCGAACTGGAGCGCGGTCGACATGGCGGCGAGCTTGTGCTCGGTCTCGTCCCATTCGCTCAGGGGATCGGAGCCGGCGACGATCCCCGCGCCGGCGTAGAGGTCGGCGATCCGTTCGCTGATCCGCGCGCAGCGCAGCAACACCCAGAGTTCGCCGGTCAGGTCCGGCTCGACGATGCCGGCGGCGCCGGTGTACCAACCGCGCTCCAGCGGTTCGCTCCGGTCCAGCCAGTCGCGGGCCTCCCGACGCGGCTGCCCGTTGGTTGCCGGGGTGGGATGGAGCAGCTCGGCGAGCCGAAAGACATCCACGTCGGGGTGCAATTCGCCCCGCACGATGCTCCGCAGATGCTGGACGTTGTTGAGTTGCAGAATCCGGGGGCCATCGGGCGACTCCAGTGAGCGGCTGCATTGGCCCAGCGCTTCGGTCACGGCATCCACCACGACCTGATGCTCGCGCAGATTCTTTTCGCAGGTCCGCAGACCCTGGGTGATTTGCGCGTCGCGATCGGCGTCCTCGGCGCGGCAGGCGGTGCCGGCGATGGCGTCTGCCTCGATGCGGTCGCGGCGTTGGGTGAAGAGACGCTCGGGGGTCGCGGCGACGAAGCTGGTCCGATGGCGACGGATGCTCACCACCTGACAGGAGGGAAACAGATAGGTCAGGGCCGCGTTGAGTCGGGTCAGGTCGAAGCGTCGCTGACCGGTCAGGCGCAAGCGGCGGCAGAGAACGACTTTACGCAATCGCTCCTGGTCGATCTCGTCGAGCGCCGCGAACACCAGTTCGCGCCAATCGTCCTGATCGGGCGTGCTGACGCCACGCTCCAGATGCGCCGGGGTGAGCGGATCCAGGGCCGGCAGATCGAGCAGCGGCACGATCTGGTCCAGTCGGCGTTGCCAGCGTGTCCGCAGGGCATCGATCCCCATCGGCAGCGCGGTGGTGAGGATGAGCGCGGCCTGTCCGCCGTGCGAACAGAGCGCCAGTTCCGGCAGCCAGAAGAGCGCATTCGGCAGTTCCTCCTGCCCCGCGCTCGGCGACGCGTTGGGCGAGGCGGCAAAGCCCAGCATGCCGAAGCCCAGAAAGCCGGTTTCGTCCGGGTCCATCTGCTGCCAGTTGGCCGCGACGCCCTTGGCTGCTGCGCGCAGAATCCGCAAGCGGTCCGGACCCCACGCCCGCCATTCGCCGGCGATGCCGTAGCCGGCGCGCAGGTCGCCGCGATGGTTGTGCGCGAAATGGAACTGCGGCCCCGCCAGATCGGGCGCGATACCGAGCCCGTGGGGGAGTTCGAGGATCAGCGAGACATAACCGCCCGGTTGTCCGAGGGGCAGGGTGCCGATCGTTTCGTGGAGGCGAGCCTTGAGCTGCTCCAGGACTTTGAGCGGTGCGAGCATGACGGGATCGTGAAGACAGGAATCGTGGGCCGGGGCATGGATGTTTAGCATCCATGCCGGAATGCGCGCGAACGCGATCGGTCGCGCTCAGTCGGTCTTGAGCGTCGACCAGAAGCGGTCGATGGCGGCGGCGGTTTCGGCGGGTTTTTCCCACTGGGGCATGCCGCGCGTGGGCGTGAGCTGTTCGGCCCGCCAGCCCGGATGACGGCTCAGAAAGCCCGGCAGTTCGTGGAAGTCAATGTTCGGATCCTTGTCATAGATCACCAGGACCGGCTGGGTCAGTTTGCCGTACAGGGTATCGCCCGCCTTGGGGGTGAAGAGCTGGCCGGACAGGAAATACAGCGGGGCATACTTGGCGCCCGGCTGGTGGGTGGTCGCATGGGCGTAGTCGACGAGCCCGGGCGGGATCGCGCCCTTGAACACCTGATTGTAGAAATATTTGATGCTGGTGCGCGTGGTGAGCAGACCGAACAGCCCGTCATTGATCACCGGCACGCTCAACGCCTTGTGCGCGCGCTCGGCCGCCTTGCCGGTCGGGAGTCCGCGGATGTTGAAGCCAGTCGGCGACAGCAGGGCCAGACTGGCGACCAGCTCCGGCTTCATCAGGGTCGCGCGGGCGGCGAATTCGCAGCCGAGCGAGAAGGCGACCAGATCGGCCCTGGACTGGACGATCGTCTCCAGGAATTCGGCGATGACCCCGGCGTAGAGTTCGGGCGAATAGCGCCGGTTGCTCCGGTCGGAATGTCCGAAACCGGGAAGATCCAGCGCGAATACCGGACGTTGCGAGCGATAGTGCTCGAACAGCGGTTTCATCTCGAAGGCACTCGGCGCGGCGTTGATGCTGTGAATCAGGACCAGCGGACGTCCGGTGGCGGACGTGTCGGCGTAATAGTGAATGCGCCCGCCAAGTTGCGAGATGTAGTCGTGACGGGAGGCGTCGATGGCGGCGGGAAGCGATGGGTTGCGGGTCGTGGCGGTGCTGCCAGCGCGGGCGATAGCGGAGTCCATGTACGAAATACCTCGTTTGCGTGCGGTTCTGTTGGTTGCATTGTCCCTTGATATCCTAGACGGCGCGACGGCGGATCTTAGCGGCCGGACCTTGGCGCCGGTACCGGGATGATCCAACGCCGTCGACTCAATCATCGGACGACATTCCGGGTGCCGAACGCCACTGTGCGCGTGTCGCGTTCGCCGTGCGCTCGATGGATTGCAGAATCACCATGGATGTCTCAGGCGTTCCTTTGCGGGCAGAGGTGCAGGTCGATGCAGTCCCAGCCGTCAGTGATGAGTCAAATGAATCGGACCTCTTTGCGTCAAGCCAAGTTTACAGCGCTCTTCCTGGCTTGTCTGTTTGTGTCGGGTTGCACGGGTCAGGCGGTCCGCCCGGTCGGAACCCGTGACCTGACGTCGGGATTGCCAGCCGGGATTGTCGTCGCGGACGGCGTCGCGCGCTCCAGGATCGCTTGCTCGCCGAGTTACCGGGTCTACCGACCGACCGGCGCGGCCCCTGGCGATCTGGCGGTGGTCGGGCATGGTTTCCTACGCGCCAAGGAGCGCATGACGGGGCTTGCGACCGCCCTGGCCAAGTCCGGCGTGACCACAGTGACATTCGATTTCTGCAACGATCGGCTCTGGGACGGCGGCCATGTACGCAATGCGTTCGACATGATGGCGGTTGCGAACGCACTCGGGGCGCGTCGGGTGGTGTATACGGGTTTTTCGGCCGGCGCGCTCGCCGCACTGATCGCCGCCCGCAACGACCGGCGCGCGGTGGGCGTGGTGGCGCTGGATCTGGTCGATGCGCAGGCCATGGGGATCCGCATGGCGGCCGGTCTGAAAACGCCCCTGATCGGGCTGGTCGGCGACGCCTCGTGCTGCAATGCCTTTCAGAATGGCCTGGCGGTCTATGCCGTCAGCCCGAGCGCTGTGGTGCAACGAATGATGGGGGCGGACCACTGCGATTTCGAGTCGCCGACCGACTGGATCTGCCGACTGACTTGCGCGCGCGGCGGGGCGATCAGCGGCTCGCCCCGCCAGGATATTCTTCGCGCGGCCACAGCGGCGGTGCAATCGCTGTTGCGGGACGCGGCCGGGTCCGAAACGCGCGGCGAGGAATGACGTGGCCGACAGAATGCCGACCGCCCCAGGTGCCGACAACCGGTCGACGATCCCAGAGGGTCGGATCGACGACTCAGACCCTGTATTGATGGACCAGCGAGGCCAGTCGGCCGGCGAGATCCTCCAGATGACCGGTGGCCGACACCACGGAATCGGTACTCTCCAACGTCTGCATGGAGAGGTGCCGGATGCTTTCCACATTGCGGTTCATCTCTTCCACCACCGCGCTCTGTTCCTCGGCGGCGGTCGCGATCTGGGCATTCATGTCGTTGATGCGGTCGACCGACTGCGTGATCGAATCCAGCGATTGGTCGGTCTCCGAGGCCGACAGGACGCTGCGTTCCGCCTGCTCGCTCCCCCGCTTCATCACGGCGACAGCGCTGCGCGAGCCCTCCTGCAGACGCTGGATCATGGCCTGGATTTCCTGCGTGGCATCCTGGGTGCGTTGCGCCAGGGCGCGTACCTCGTCGGCGACCACCGCGAAGCCGCGCCCCGCCTCGCCGGCGCGCGCCGCCTCGATCGCCGCATTCAGGGCCAGCAGATTGGTCTGACCGGCGATGCTGCGGATCACATCCAGAATCTTGCCGATATTCTCCGATTCGTCGCCTAGCCGACCGATCGCCTCGGCGGCCTCGGAGACGCCTTCGGCCAGTTGCTGGATGCCCTTCACGCTCTCGCGCACGATCGCGCGGCCCGCCTGAGCGTCGGCGCTCGCCTGGTGCGCCGCATCGGCGGCGGCGGTGGTGTTGTTGGCGACCTCGGCCACAGTGGCGGACATCTCGTTCATGGCGGTGGCGACCATGTCGGTTTCCTGGTGCTGCTGCTCCATCAGACGATGCGTGGAGTTGCTGGCAAGCGCCAACTGCCCGGCCGACTCGGCCACGCCGGACGCGGACTCCTGGATATTGCCGATCACCGTTGCCAGACGCGACTGAAGCATCTTGATGGCCTGGAGGATCTCGGCGGTCTCGTTGTTCCGCGCGACATGAATGGGGAAATTCAGATCGCCGGCGGCGATCTTTTTCGCTGCCGTGACACTCTCTCGAATGGGCGAGAAGATCGTCCGTATACTGACTTGCGCCAGGATCAGGCCGACGAGCAGCGTGGCCAGGCCAATCCAGACGTTGCCGAACCAGCCGGCGGCGACTGCGCTCAGTCCGACCAATGCGAAGGCGGCGGTGATCCATACGCCGTGTCCGAATTCGGGAATCCATCGCGTGGGCAGATCGTCCAGCTTGCGCTCGCGCACACGGGTGTAGAGCCGTTCCGCCTGGTCGATCTGGGCGCGCGTCGGTTTCGTCCGGACCGACTGATAGCCGATCAGGGTCTCGCCTTCGTAGACCGGAGTGACATAGGCATCGACCCAATAGTGATCGCCATTCTTGCAGCGATTCTTGACGATCCCGCGCCAGGGTTTGCCCTTCTGCACCGTCCACCAGAGATCCTTGAAGGCCGCCGTGGGCATGTCGGGATGTCTCACCACATTGTGATTGACGCCCAGCAGTTCATGTTCTCCAAATCCGGAGATTTCAATAAACGGCTTGTTGCAGTAGGTGATGATGCCCTTAGTATCGGTAGTCGAGACGATCACGAGCGAATCGGCGTAATCGTGTTCCCGGTTGGTGACCGGCAGATTGATCTTCATGGTGACAGCCTGCAAGGGTCTGCGTGGTAGCGAGCGATGATCCTGGTTCGATGAAATCCCGTCTTCTTGACGTGAGGGAAAGGATCTTAGCGCAAATGGCCCGCTCGCTACTCCATCCGTCGACTAACCGGCCTGAACGACCGCCAGCGCGGTCATGTTGAGCAGACCGCGCACCGAGACGCTCGGGGTGACGATATGGGCGGCATACTCGGTGCCAAGCAGCATGGGACCAAAGGCGCCGCCCTCGTTCAGGGTCCGCAGCAGGTTAAAGGCGATGTTGGCCGCGTCCTGATTCGGCATGATCAGGAGATTGGCGCGACCCGCGAGACGCGATTCCGGGAAACGCGCCTGTCGACCAATCGCGTCGAAGGCAAGGTTGGCGTGCATTTCGCCCTCCACCTCCAGCGCCGGCTCCTGTTCGCGCAGCAGACGGACCGCCTCGCTCATCTTGGTCGCCTCGGGTGCGTCGTGACTGCCGAAATTGGAATGCGAAAGCAGGGCGACCTTGGGAACCAGACCGAAGCGTCGGACCTCCGATGCGCAGAGTCGCGCGATTTCGGCCAGATCCTCGGCACTCGGATCGATCTGCACATAGGTGTCGGCGATGAAGAGCGGACCGGCCGGGAGCACCAGCGCGCTCATGGCCGTGAGCCGCCGCACGCCGGGCGCGGTGCCGATCGCCTCCTCGACATGCTTGAGATGACGGGCATAGCGTCCGACGATGCCGCAGATCATGGCGTCGGCATCGCCGCAACGGACCATGGTCGCGGCCAGCACGGTGGGGTCGTTGCGGATGTATTCGCGCGCTTCGTCCGGGGCATAGCCGCGACGTTTGACCCGTTCATAGAAGGTCTGCCAGTGGGTCTCGAAGTTCCGATTCTCGCAAGGGACGACAAGGTCGAAATCGCGCTCGGGACGGATGCTCAGACCCAACTCCCCCAATCGGTTGCCGATGACCTCGGGGCGCCCGATCAACAGCGGACGCGCGATGCCCTCGGCGACCGCCTGCTGGGCGACCTGGAGCACGCGCTCGTCCTCGCCCTCGGCAAAGACAACCCGCTTGGGTGACGTGCGTGCCTGATCGAACACCGGTTTCATGGTCATCCCGGTGCGGAAGGCGCGATGGCGCAGCGACTGACGGTAGGCGTCGAGGTCCGCGATGGGCCGGGTCGCGACCCCGCTCTCCATCGCGGCACGGGCGACCGCCGGGGCCAGATGTTCCATCAGACGCGGGTCGAAGGGCTTGGGGATCAGATACTCGGGACCGAACTGGAGTTGATGACCGCCATACGCCTTGCGCACGATATCCGACGGCTCGGCCATCGCCAGATCGGCGATGGCGCGCACGCAGGCCGCCTTCATCGCCTCGTTGATCTCGCTTGCGCCGCAGTCGAGCGCGCCACGGAAGATGAACGGGAAGCAGAGGACGTTGTTGACCTGATTCGGATAATCCGAGCGTCCGGTGGCGATGATGGCGTCCGGTCGGGCGGCGCGTGCCAGGTCGGGCATAATCTCGGGCACCGGGTTGGCGAGCGCCATGACGATGGGCGCCTCCGCCATGCGGGCCAGCCACTCCGGCTTCAACACCCGCGGGGCAGACAGGCCGAGAAAGATGTCCGCGCCCGCGATGACTTGCTCCAGGGTGCGCTGCTCGGTCGCGATGGCGTAACGGCCCTTGTACTCGTCCATCTCCTGGACGCGGCCCTGATAGACGACGCCCGCGATGTCGGTCAGGACCACGTTTTCCTTGCGCAACCCGAGTTCGACCAGCAGATCGACGCACGCCAGCGCCGCCGCGCCAGCACCCGAGGTCACCAGCCGCACCTGGCCGAGATCCTTGCCGACCACGCGCAGACCGTTGAGGATGGCCGCCGAGACCACGATCGCGGTGCCGTGCTGATCGTCGTGGAAGACCGGGATGCCCATGCGTTCCTTGAGCGCCCGCTCGATGACGAAACACTCCGGGGCCTTGATGTCTTCCAGATTGATGGCGCCGAAGGTGGGTTCGAGCCGGGCCACGGTCTCGATAAAGGCTTGCGGGTCGCGTTCCTCGATCTCGATATCGAAGACATCGAGATCGGCGAACTGTTTGAACAGCACCGCCTTGCCTTCCATCACCGGCTTGGAGGCCAGCGCGCCGATGGCGCCCAGACCCAGCACGGCGGTGCCGTTGCTGATGACCGCGACCAGATTGCCGCGCGCGGTGTAGTGCGAGGCGTTGAGCGGATCCTTCTCGATCTCGCGGCAGGCGGCGGCGACGCCGGGCGAATAGGCCAGGGCCAGGTCGCGCTGATTGGCGAGCGGCTTGGTGGCCTTGATCTCCAGCTTGCCGGGCTTGGGGTAGCGGTGATAATCGAGTGCGCTCTGGTCGAGTTCGTCTGACATCCTGGGTCTCCGAGGGTGCTTTGATGGCCGTGGCGTCGTGGCCGGATGCCGGCCTTCGCGGTCTGATGGTGCGATGCAGCATGTTACCGCAAAGCTGGAGCGCGCAGGCATCGCGCCGCTGGCGAGCACTGTGATAATGTTGGTCCCTAGGAAAGCTGGCCGATCATTGACTCCGTGGTCGCAACCATGCGCCAGTCGGATCGCGACTGATGATCTATGTGGACACCAGCGTCTGGGCGCGCTCTTGACCAGGGAAACCTCCACGGCGGTCATCGGCGCCTGGTTCGCGCGGACTGACGCGGCGCTGATCAGCGCGGACTGGACACAGACCGAATTCCACAGCGCCATTGCCATTAACCGGTCAGATCGACACCGTTCAGACGTCCGCGGTTCTCAATCTGTTCGAGCAGCTCGGCGCCGGCGGCATGACGCTAGCGTCCGTTTCCCGAACCGCATTTCGCGCCGCAGCCGTTCTGGTCGACGATCCCCGCCATGGTCTGCGCGGCGCCGATGCCTTACACCTCGCGATAGCGCGGGAACTGGCGGTTCATCGCTTTGCCAGCCTCGACGGCAACCAATCCGCCAGCGTGGAGCGTCTGGGTTTTGTGCTGGAATCCTTTTAGGTGATTTCCGAAGATCGCCGCTATCTATCGCCGGGATTAACCGCTCGCGCTGGCGTGCGACACCCTGATCGAGGCGGGCGACGAGGTCTTCTACCTGGCGGCCACCCAGAACATCCGTCAGGTGATGAGCGAACTGCGCCGCCGCGATCAGCCGACAATATCGGCTCCCGGCTGGCGGGCACCGCGCAGGAGCGCTATCAGGTCAAGGTGATCGAGATCAACGAAGCGCGCGCCCGGGAACTCGGCGCCACCCTGACGCACGCGCTGGTGCTGCACGGGGATGGAAATCGCCTCGATCACTGACCACTGAAAGACGGAGATCAACCCCATGGACCAAGCGGTCCAACGCTGTAAAAACATCTATGCCATCGACCGTTGGGGCGAGGGGTATTTCGGCATCAACGCTGCCGGCCATCTGTGCGCGCGTCCCGATCCGCAGGGGCCGACCGAGATTGATCTCTCGGCGCTGGCCGCTCAGATCGCCTCGGAGGGGCTGTCGCTGCCGGTGCTGGTGCGCTTCAGCGACATCCTGCGCCATCGCGTGCAGGCGCTGAACCGCGCCTTCGTCTATGCCAGCGCGGCCTGTGGCTATACCGGACGCTATCAGCCGGTCTATCCGATCAAGGTCAACCAGCAGGCGGGCGTGGTGCGCGAGATCCTGCACTCGGGGCACGCCGGACTGGAGGCCGGCAGCAAGCCCGAACTCATGGCGGTGCTGGCGCTCGCCCCGCCCGGCGGACTGGTGGTCTGCAACGGTTATAAGGACCGCGAATATGTCCGCCTCGCCCTGATCGGGCGGCGGCTCGGGCTACGGGTCTACATCGTCATCGAGAAGCCTTCCGAGGTACCGCTGATCCTGGAAGAGGCCGTGCGGCTCGATGTGGAGCCGCTGCTGGGGGTGCGGATCCGGCTCGCGGCGGCGGCGGTCGGCAACTGGCAGAACAGCGGCGGCGAAAAGGCCAAGTTCGGTCTGACCGCCAATCAGATTCTGGAACTGGTGCGCACGCTGGAGCACGCCGGCCGGCTGCACTGGCTTCAGCTCATGCACGCCCATCTGGGCTCGCAGATCCCGAGTCTCCAGGACATCCGCGCCGGCGTCGCCGAACTGGTCCGGTTCTATGCCGAGCTGCACCGTCTGGGCGCGCCCATCAGCGTGATCGACGTAGGCGGCGGGCTCGGGGTGGACTACGAGGGCACCCGGACCCGCCATTCCTGTTCGGTGAACTACGGCTTCGATGGCTACGCGAGCGCCATCGTCAACACCATCGCCGCCGAATGCCGGCGCCGCGCACTACCCGAACCCGATCTCTTCAGCGAATCGGGGCGGGCGATGACCGCCCATCACGCGGTGCTCATCGCCAACGTGATCGATCGCGAAGAGGCGGGCGGGCGGGACGTCACGCCGCAAGAGGCGGAAGGCGACGCCACCCTGGATGCCCTGGTCCGGCAGCTTCGGTCCGTGCCCGGGTCATCGCCCGAGGAGGTCTATGCCGAGGCGCGCGAACTGCTCGCGACCGCCCGCGAACGTTTCGCCCAGGACCAGCTCGATCTGACGGGCCGGGCGCGGGCGGAGGAGCTGTTTTTCGCCATCTGCCGGGCGCTGGCCGGGCGGCTGGATCCCGGCATCCGTCGTCATCGCGAACTGGCCGACGAGGTGAACGCACTGCTGGCGGACAAGCTCTTCTGCAATTTTTCGCTCTTTCAGTCGCTGCCGGACATCTGGGCGCTCGATCAGATCTTCCCGATTGTCCCGATCCAGCGACTCGACGAGGTGCCCGATGCGCGCGCGGTGGTGCATGACCTGACCTGCGATTCCGACGGCTGCATCGATCAGTACGTCGACGAGGGCGGGGTGGAGGCGAGTCTTCCGGTCCACGCCGGGGCGGGTCTGGATGGCCCCTATCTGCTCGGTTTTTTCATGGTCGGCGCCTATCAGGAAATCCTCGGCGACATCCACAACCTGTTCGGCGACACCGACGCCGTCAACGTGGAACTGGACGCCAGCGCGCCCGGCGGCTACCGTCTGCGGGATCCCGAACGCGGCGACTCGACCGACGAACTCCTGAGCTATGTCCATTTCGAGCCCCGCGCCCTGCTCGCGCACTATCGACGCAAGCTCGACGCGGCAGGACTGGATCGACCGACCCGCGAGCAGCTTTTTGTCGAGCTGAAGGCGGGGTTGTATGGGTATACCTATCTGGAGGGATAGAAGGGGCAAGGGGATTCAAGCTATCTCGTGACACTGCTTTGCGGTGTAACGCCTGTGTCAGGCCTTCTGCGCCAAGTGTCCCGATGGTCAAGATGGCGTCGATCATCGTTTCGACCATCGCTCGTTGTCGTTGTCGTTGTCGTAATCGAATCATCGACAACGACAACGACAACGCATCTGCAAGCCTTTGGTGCCATCAAACAATCCGCGACATGGGGGCGGGACGCCCGCCTCCGGAACACTGGCCGGATCGATGATCGAAGCCGTCAAGATCAACACGGCTCGGGGTCCAAGGTAACCGCGAGAGAAACCTATGCGACCTTCACGTCTTTTGGGGTTCAACTGCTTTATAGTGTGATGAACGTTTTGCAGGTGAAACGATGCTTCAAAGCTATCTCGAAGCGGCAATGCGCCATGCTCATGACGAATTGATTCAAGACGATGAGCCGTATTATGGCGAAATATCACCTCTGCCAGGAGTCTGGGCAACGGGTCAAACACTGGAAGAATGCCGTCACAATTTATTGGAAGCGGTCGATGGCTGGCTTGTATCCAGGATTTCGCGCGGAATGGCCATTCCGCCGCTTGATCATATTCAGGAGACAGGAGCTTTGCGATGTGTGTAGCAATCCCCATGGGAAAGCGCGATGGTCAACATGGAACGCGCGTCGGTCGCTTTCTGCGTGCGCGTCCGTCCCGGATCACCTCACTGGCGGCGCTCGGGGTGTTGTCGTTCGGTCTGCTGTTGCTGGCGAGACAGCCGGAAGCCTGGCCGTTCGTCGTCATTCTGCTGGCCAATGCCGCCGCGCTGCCGATGTTCGGCGTCCTGCTGGAACGGCTCCCGACCCGCTGTCGTGGCTCCGAGATCGGTTATCCGCGTTACGGGATGATCGGTCTGACGGCGCTGCTGGCCGCACTGGCGTTCCTGACGGGATATCCTGGCGCGGTCCTGGGCGCGCTGCTCCTGGCCTTGACCTGGCACCTGGCGGCACGTCCCCTGAACTGGCAACTCGCCTGGTGTCGCGAGCCGCCGCCATCCGGTCTGCGCCACCTCCCGCGAATCCTGACCGCCGGCGCCCTCCTCCCGCTTCTCGTCGCCGTGTCGACGCTCACCGAGACGCCATTCCTGCCGGCCCTGTCCGTCCTTCTAACCGGGATCCCGGTCGGACTCCTGGCTGCTTTACTCCTACGCCACCGCGCGGATTTTGCCGATGCATGAACTCTCGCTCTGTCAGTCTCTGCTCGATCAGGTCGAACAGATTGCCCGCGAGCATGGCGCAACCCGCGTCGATCGCATCCTGCTCAAGGTCGGCCCCTTGTCCGGGGTCGAGGGGTCGTTACTCCAGCATGCCTATCCGCTGGCGGCGGCGGGCACCATCGCCGCACAGGCGGAACTCGTCATCGAGTCATCCCAAATCCGCGTCCGCTGCCGCCAGTGCGAGGCCGAAACCGACGCCACGCCGAACCGGCTCCTTTGCGGCGCCTGCGGCAGTTTCGAAACCCGCCTGATCAGCGGGGACGAATTGCTGCTGGCGAATCTGGAATTGAGCATCCCCGATCAGGATGACTGATCCATGCCAGCGGGTCGAATAAAGCCGCGAAACCTTGAAAACGCTGTCTTCCCTTCTTTTTCGAATCGCTTAAACTGACGCTTTCGCTGAGAGATTCTGTCATGTGCAATACTTGCGGCTGCAACATCACACCAGGGAACGAACATCTCGTGCGCGCCGACGGGAAACACGCGCTCACCGAGGATGGCCGCGCGGCCGTGACCGTGCTCCAGGGTCTACTGTCCGAGAACGACCATCAGGCCGCCCACAATCGGGAACACTTCGACCAGCATGGGGTGCTGGCGCTCAATCTGATGTCTTCGCCCGGCGCGGGCAAGACCAGCCTGCTGGAGGCGACCATCGAGGCGCTCGGCGGCGAGTTTCGCATCGCCGTGATCGAGGGCGATCTGGAGACCGAGAATGACGCCGAGCGCATCCGCGCCAAGGGCGTGCCGGCGATTCAGATCGCGACCGGCAGCGCCTGTCATCTGGACGCCCACCTGGTTCACACGGCGCTGCATCACCTGGATCTCGATGACATCGACCTGCTGTTCATCGAGAATGTCGGCAATCTGGTCTGCCCCGCCAGTTTCGATCTGGGCCAGCATCGCAATATCACCCTGCTCTCGGTGCCCGAGGGCGACGACAAGCCCGCCAAGTATCCGGTGATGTTCCGGACCGCCGATCTGGTGCTCTGCACCAAGGCGGATCTGCTGTCGGTGCTGCCCGAGTTCCAGCCCGAGCGAGCGGAGCGCTATCTGCGCCAATTGGCCAGCACGGCGCCGTTCATGACGATCGCCACGCGCGGCGACGCCGCTTTGGCTCCCTGGCTGCAATGGCTGCGCGATGAGCTGCGTTCCCAGCGCGCACGACTTGAGCTTGGCCGCTCGATTCGTCCGACGATCAAGCCGGAGAGCGCCCATCCGCCTGCAGGGACCGCAGAGCAGCTACATCGTCACGCCCATGACCATCATCATTCCCATGACCATGGCCACCATCATTCCCACTCCCATGCTCATGACTGAACCGTCCCGATGCCGATGGCACCCATTCCCGGCCGCGAGAAATGGTCCTTGGACACCTTGAGATTTCGAGGTAGCGCAAGCACTAAGAGAGACCGATTTCAAGTTGGCTTACACATGACCGCGCCAGTAAAACAATAATCCATCTCTGGAGAATTCAACACGTGTTCATCAAATCAAATACGACCCTCTTTGCGATGACGTTGAGCACCTTGACCGTTATCGCCGCCTATACGCCCGCGAGCCACGCCTTCGATTTTGGCGACATGATGAATCCAAGCCGCTGGATGAACGGCAACGACCGTAACGATGAACCTTACGATGAGGGCCCCTATGAAGGAGGCTATGGCTATCCGCCAGGCGCCTATGGGGTTCCTTATGGAGCACCCTACGGCGTGCCCGGATTCGGTCCCCCACCGCCCACCGGGTATGGCGCCCCCGGTTATTCTGGCGGGACACCGATGCCCGCCGCACCGGGCGCGCGACCGCCTCAATCGTCGCCCGGCAATGCCGACCAAGCCGAGATCGAGGCACTCAAGCGACGCATCGAGGAACTGGAGACGAGGCAACCTCCGGCTCAGCAGCCACCCTCGACCGACTGGCCTTCCGCTCCCGCCTTCCGCCCCATGAATCAGTACTGAAATTCGCATCCACAGCGTCGCTTTCGAGCCGGACCCCGCCTGCGCGCGGGGTCTTGCGTTGTCTGTCGACCCGTCCGGGCATGTCCATTCGCCGACAGGCATCCGCCTGATCGCTCAAGACGGCGTCCCCTGTTAAGATTCTGGCGACCGACGAATCATCCGATGGAGTACAGGCCCATGTTGACCCGCTCACGTTTGCTCGCCGTTCTGTTGCTCATCGGCTATTTTCTACCGAGCGCGTCAGCGGCGGATCGCGACGACTCCAGCCTCTATCGTAGCGATGCCGCCTTCGAGGATGTACTCGAAGGACTGAAGGCTGCGATTCTGGAACGCGGTTTGTACATCAACAACGTCATGGACATGGGCGAGATGCTGGAGCGCACGGGAAAAGACCTCGGCATGCAGGATCCCCTCTATCTCCAGGCCAAAAACATCGAGTTCTGCAGCGCGGTGCTGTCGCGGGAGATGACCCGCGAGGATCCCTCGCGCATCGTCAACTGCCCCTTCATCGTCAGCGTCTACACCCTGCCCGAGCAACCCGGAATCACCTATGTCGCGCATCGGAAGATTCCGTTAGCCACGCAGGAATCGAGCGCGTCGATGGCCGGGATCGCCGCGATGCTCCAGGCCGTGTCCGAGGCCGCGGTCTCCTGGTGATCGGCGGTGCGATGACGGAACAGGACCGCTAAATGGCAACCGCAAGCAATCAGGGCTCGGGCCTCCTTTGGATCGGGCTCCGCTATCTACCCCGCGCGCTCCATGTCCTGCGCACCGAAGGGATTGGCGTACTGCTACGCAAGCTCAAACGGCGTTTGCGGACCACCGCGTTCGCGGTCCCAGGCCCTCCCAAGCTGTTGTCCTTCCAGGAGCCATTCCAACCCGTGACGCTGCCCGCGACGGAGGCGCCGGTCGCCTCGGTCGTGATCCCAGTGCATAATCAGTTTCACTTTACCCATCATTGTCTTGCCGCCCTGGCACAAGCCGGCGCCTCTAGTACCTTTGAAATCATCGTCGTCGACGATTGCTCCACGGATGGAACCGCCGCGCGTCTCGCCGACTATCCAGGGGTGCGGCTGATCCGTAACGACGAAAATCTTGGTTTCGTGGGCGCCTGCAATCGTGGCGCGAGTCTGGCGCGCGGCGAATTCATCGTCTTTCTGAACAACGACACCCAGGTGCAGGCGGGCTGGCTCGACGCACTCATCGAGACCTTTCGGGAAACCGAAGACGCCGGCATCGTCGGCAGTCGTCTCCTCTATCCCGATGGACGCCAGCAGGAGGCGGGGGGCATCCTCTTCAACGACGGCTCGGCCTGGAATGACGGACATCTGGACGATCCGAACAAGCCCGAATACAGCTATCGACGCGCCGTCGATTATTGCTCGGGGGCGGCGCTGGCGATCACCAGCGCGCTGTTCCGACAACTGGACGGATTCGATCGCGCCTTTGCGCCCGCCTACTATGAAGACACCGATCTCGCCTTCCGCGTCCGGGCCGCCGGCTTTCAGGTCTACTACCAGCCCCTGTCGGTGGTCATCCATTTCGAAGGGGTTACCGCCGGGCGGGACGAGCAGGCCGAGACCGGACTCAAACGCTTCCAGCGCATCCATGCCGAGACCTTCCGTCAACGCTGGCAGCGGGAGCTGGCAACCTTTGGCCAGCGGGACGATGTCGCGACCCCGCTCGGCGCGAGCGCCCTCGAACAGGCCCGGGAGCGCAATGTCCGACAACGGGTGCTGGTGGTCGACAATTACATGGTCACCCCCGACCGCGAATCCGGCTCGCTGCGGATGGTCAATCTCTTCCGCATTCTGCAAGGGCTCGGCTATAAGGTCACCTTTGCCGCGGCCAATCTGGAGGCGCCGCAGCCCTATGTCGCCGATCTACAACGCCGCGGGATCGAGGTGCTCTACCGTCCCTATGTCCGCACCCTCGCGCGTCATCTGGCGGAGCATGGCGGGATCTACGACCTGGTCATCCTGAGTCGGGCCGATGCCGCCGCCGCGCTGATGGCCGCGGCGCGGCGCCATTGCCCGCGTGCGCGCATCCTCTTCGATACCGTCGACCTGCACTTTCTGCGCGAGCAACGACTGGCGCAACTGCATGGCGACCGAGGGATCCGGCAGGTCGCCGCGACGCGCAAGCGACAGGAACTGGCGCTGATGCGACAGGCCAGTCTGACCCTGGTGGTCAGCGAGGCCGAACGCGATCTGCTGGCGGTCGAGGCGCCGGATCTTGCCGTCCATGTGGTCTCGAATATCCATCGGATCCACGGCTCCGCCAGACCCATGGACGAGCGTCGCGGCCTCCTCTTCATCGGCGCCTTCGCGCATCCCCCGAATACCGACGCGATCCTTTTTTTCTGCCGCGAGATCATGCCACGACTGCGGGCACGCATCCCCGACCTCGCGCTTCAGGTCATCGGCGCGGATCCGCCCGCCGAGGTGCTGGCCTGCGCCGGAAACGGTGTCGAAATCCTGGGCTATGTCCCGGATGTCGACCCGTATTTCGCGCACTGCCGGCTCTCGGTAGCGCCGCTGCGCTACGGGGCCGGCGTCAAGGGCAAGATCAACCAAAGCCTTGCCCACGGCCTGCCGGTGGTGGCCACCACGATGGCCGTCGAGGGGATGCACCTGGTCCATGGCGAATCCGTGCTGGTCGCCGACGACGCGCCCGCGTTCGCCGCGGCGGCCGAGCGTCTGTATACCGATGCGCAACTCTGGCAGCGTCTGTCCGATGGCGGGCTTGAGGTGATGGAACGGTACTTCAGTTTCTCCGCGGCCGAGCGGGCAGTGCGTCAGGCGCTGGGTCTGGAGCCGCTGCCATGACTCCGCCCCAGAGCGCCGCCCCCGCGCCGGCGGTCAGTGTCATCATCGTCAATTACAACGCGGGACCGCTGCTTGCGGAATGCGTGGCGGCCGTGCTGTCATCGAGCCTCCGGGTCGAGGTCATCGTCAGCGACAATGGCTCGGTCGACGACAGTTTGGAGCGATTGAAAGCCGCCCGGAGCCAGGAACCACGCTTGAGCGTCCTGGAAAACGGCGCCAACCTCGGCTTCGCCAGGGCCAATAACCGGGCGTTGCCGCTGGCCCATGCCGACTACCTGCTGTTTCTGAATCCGGACTGCCTGATCGGACCCGAGACGCTGGCCAGAATCGCGGGGTTCATGGACCGCCGCCCGGATGTCGGCATGGCGGGCTGTCTCATCCTCAATCCCGATGGCAGCGAGCAAGTGGCGTGCCGCCGCTCCATTCCGGATCCCTGGATCGCGTTCAAACGCTTGACTCGACTTGATCGGCTGACGCCCGGCGCGGGCGGTCGACGTTTGAACCATGACCGCGAACCGCTGCCGACCTCGCCCACCGACGTCGAGGCCATCTCCGGCTCCTTCATGTTCGTCCGCCGGCGGGCGCTCGACGCGGTTGGCCCGCTCGACGAAGGCTATTTTCTGCACTGCGAGGATCTGGACTGGTTCGTGCGTTTCCATCGGACAGGCTGGAAGATCGCGCTGATCCCGGATGTCAGCGTCATCCATCACAAGGGGGCTTGCAGTACTAGCGACCCGATAGCCGTGGAGCGGCACAAACATCGCGGCATGGAGCGTTTTTTCCGTAAGTTCCAAGCGCATCGTTATCCCCGACCCTTTAGCGCTCTGGTCATCCTTGGCATCCGCCTGCATTTTTTCTTGATTCGGTTCGCGGCTTATGTCCGATCGTTGGCAAGAGGCATTTTCAAAGGCTCGCGGTAAACCGACTCTTGCCGAACGTCCCTGGCCACTAAACCGCGTCCAGTGCGGTATGCGATGTTTTTGGATTGGATTAACCTTGGCCGCATCTAGGATAGTCGGAGCGGACGCGGTTTAGGACAAGCCCGATGAGGCGACAGCAGCTTAGGCGATTTTCGGGAAAGTCCGTACCCGATCAAAAGCTCTGGAATTGGACAGGATTAACAGGATTTTTCAAGATTGACAGGATTGATAAACAACGACTTATATCCTGTTAATCCTGCGAAATCCTGTTAATCCTGTCCATTAACCGCATCTCTCTGTGTAGCCTGTTTTCAGGAAATCACCTTAACGTGCATGAGGCGGTATCCACCTCGCGTCAAGCGGAACAGCGTGTACGTCCTTCTGGCTCGGTTGACTTGCCTGCATCGATTTTCGGTCGCATAGTAATGCGATGATTTCCAGTGTCGCACTCTACGAAGCACTCACCACGGCCCCCGACGAGCGCACCCGCGCACGCGTCATCGCCGAGGCTTTCGAACGCCTTGAGGAACGCTATCCGCACCTGCCGGACCTGGCCACCCAGGGCCATGTGCGCGAGTCCGAGCTGCGATTGCAAAGAGAGATCGAACTGGTTCGCGCCGATCTTAAGGTGGACATCGAGCAGGTCCGCGCCGCTCTCAAGGCGGACATCGAGCAGGTCCGTGCCAATCTCAAGGCGGACATCGAGCAGGTCCGCGCCGACCTCAAACGTGACATCGAGCAGATTCGCGCCGATCTGCGCCAGACCGAGCTGCGTCTGCAAAAAGAGATCGCGGACATCAAGCTCGATCTACTCAAATGGCTGGTTCCGCTGATGTTCGCCCAGGTCGCCGCGATCGCGGCCCTCGTCAAGCTTTTGTAGCCCGGCCCACGGAGGACGCAAGCGCGTTAGCGATTGGAGACGTCATGAACGAAAAGCGCGACGCGGCATTTGGAAACGTTCTGGTGACCGGTGCCACCGGCCAGGTTGGCCGCCGGCTGGTCTCTGCCCTCCTGCGGGAAGGTTGCCCGGTATCGATCCTGACCCGCGATCCCGAAGCGGCACGGACTCTCTGGCCGGATCGCCCGGTGGCGGTACGCGCGGGCGATCTGACCGATCCGCATTGCCTGAAATCGATCTGCAACGGCATCGACACGCTCTTTCATCTGGCCAGTTACGCCCCCCGAACCGACGAGGCCGATCTCTACAACGCCCCCAGCCATTGGCCAGTCACGGCCGAGGGCACGGCGAACCTCATGACGCAGGTCGCGCAATCGGCCATCCAGCGGCAGATCTACGTCAGCACCATCAAGGTGATGGGCGATCGGGCCGGCGCGCCTGGATGCCCCGCCGACGAGACGCTGTCCCCCAAACCGGACACACTCTATGGCCGTGCGAAATTGGCGGCCGAGCAGCGGGTTTTGGAGACCGGACGGGCCGCCGGCATCCAATCCAGTATCCTGAGGCTACCCATGGTCTATGGACTGGACGGCAAGGGAAACCTCTCGCGCATGATCGCGGCCATCGCGGCGGGACGCTTTCCGCCCTGGCCCCGGATCGACAATCGCCGCTCGGCCATTCATATCGAGGACGCGGTGGACGCCGCGCTGCTGGCCGTGCGACAACCGGCGAGCCGTGGAGAGACCTATTTTGTCACAGATGGGCGCGGCTATTCGACACGCTGGATCTACGAGCGGATTCTGCTCGCGCTAGAACGGCCGATTCCGCGCTGGAGCACGCCGTTGTGGATGCTGCAGGCCGCTGCCGCGGGCGGAACCATCGGCGAGCGCCTGCTCGGTCGTCGACTGCCGCTGACGCTGGACGGACTGGCAAAACTCACTGGAGATGACTGGTATTCGTCGAAAAAGCTGGAACAAACGCTGGGCTTTACTCCGAAACAAAGCCTGGAGACCGAGATCCCGCGCCTGGTTCGGCGGATGTAGGACCCACCTTTTGCAGCACCTGCGCGACGGCGCGATCCGTGAGCGGATTCTGACTGAGCAGACGCGCGGTCCCCTTACGCAGATGATCGGCAAGGCTGGTGGCCGCCAATGTCATGGCGTTTTCGCCCTGCCGGTTAGTAAAAAGATAGACCCGCTTGAACTCGCTCACCCAGTTTAGCCGCAGGGTATTGCGAGTGCCCCGAAAGCTCTGGAATTCGATCCAGGCGCCGACCTCCAGCGCCTGCACCAGGCTCAGATGGCGATCCGCCCGCGCGTCCGTCGGCTCCGGCTTGGGCGCCTGGAGCGGCTGGATGTCGGCGACCGTGTCACCGACTCCACTCGGCCTCGGAGGGTCCGGTACACCGCGCGTCTGGCTCTCGCGAGTCGCGACATCGGAGGAATTGTCATTGTGCAAGGCCGCCATGTGCAGACGGATCAATTCGCTGAAGAAATCGTCCCAGGCGCCATCCAGTTTGACACGCTCAAGTCCCTGGCGCAGTCGCTTGAGCAGGTCGGGTAGCAGCACCAGCAGCCGGTCGCGCTCCTGCTGGCCAAATTTTGGCTCCACGCTCCAGATCAATTCATCCATCAGCCGGAGACCTTCGCTCCAGTCCGGGCCGTTGTCGCCCGCGCGCGCAAAGGTCTCCGCCAGCACCAGACGCCAATGGCGTTCAAGGAAATCGACAATCAGCGGCGCGACCTTGTGGCGCTTGGCACGCAACTCGATCTCCGTCGCGGCCCGGTTCGCCGCGATCTCCCGGCGCTCCACCGATTCGAGCTGGGCAACCATTTGCGTGGCCCTACCCTGGGCGCGGCCCTCCTCGTCTTGCAGAAATTCCTCAAGTTTCCGCACCTGACTCGAAAAAATCTGGATATCCGAATCAAAACCGCTGACCACGCTCTCAACGATGGAGCGGATCTTACCGAGCAGACGCGGTTCGTCGTTTTCATGGCGGCCGATACCCGAGGTCGCGATCGCGTCAAGCAAACGTCGGGCCGGATGCTTGCGGTCGGAGAAAAAGGTTTTGTCCAGGAGCGCGACCTTGAGCACCGGGATCTGCAACTTCGCAATCTCGGCACGCATGGCGGCGGAGAGATCCGGATCGTTGAAAATGGCATCGAAGAGCATCGACACGATGTCGATGGTCATGGCATCCATCGGATGCGACCAACTGGCCATCGGCGTCGACCGAATTTGCTGCAGGACATTGCCCTGCGCGGGATCGATCCGCACCGCGCCCATTCCCGGCATCGACTGTGGATCGGCGTATCCGCGCTGCAAACCGCTCAGCGCCTCGACCAACTGATTGACGCCGAGGTTCGAGGGCGCTGGCGGTCCCATGCTCATGGCCGGAGCCGTCAACGATCCCGACTGCCAGCCGGCAGGCGCGGATGCGTGGAGCGCATTTGCCGTCTGGATCGCCTGCAGTAGCTGGCTGAAGACATCTTGATTGACGCTAGAGACCGTGGCACCCGAGCCGGGTGACATCGCCTCAGGGCTTTGCCTGAGCGGAGCCGTCCTGTTTGATTCGGACAAGGGAGCACCCCCCGACACCATGCCGGAACCGCCTTGATTGCCGATGAGTGGCGTGCCTGAAAGCGATTGGGGGCTGGCCAACGGGATCGTCGGCAGAATGCCCGATTGGGCCAGATAACGATTGAGTTCGGCATAGATGCCGGGAAGTTCGGCGGCGGTCTGACGCTCGAACGATTGCAGCAGCGCAAGGGCGAGTTCCCGGCTGACATCCATCTCGGTCAGGGCCTGGAGCATGGCGCTGAACAGATGACCTGGATGCAGTGGATTGTCGTCCTGACTGAGACGCTGAACATGCAGCAGGACGCCAAGTCGGCGATCGAGCGCGACGAGGTGTTGGGAGCAATTGAAGGCGGCGCGGGTGGATACTTTACCGATCGCCAGATCCTGCTCGAACTCATCGGTATCGATCAATTTCAACTCGTCGGGGACGCGCTGATTGTGACGCGGATGCGCGGAGTTCAGGGCGGCCATGCTCGCATCGAAGTTGGCGGCATACACCCCCTGGAACTGTCCGAGCAACCCTTGAGCGCGATTGGCCAGAAAGTTCATGGCGGCGAAGCAGGTCTGTTGCTGCTCCAGGTTGGTCGCGCGGTCCGCCATGCCGAGAAATTCGTCGTTCGCGCGACCGAGGTGCTGGACAAAAACCGAGGTCACGCTCTGAATCAATCGGTCACGGCAGGTCGAGAGGAGGGACGGCGCATCCTCCGACATCTCTCGTGGCAAGGATGCGTCGCGGCCGCCAAACGGCAGGACATTGGACATAAGTGCCTCGGCCATAGGTCGATCATCTTCGCTTTCAGCAACTTGCTGTATTTTGGCTGACATCTCCCGGGGCGGAGCAAGACTCGCTGCCGCTATTGCCGTTTCATCCGTGCATCCGCGGGACGAGAGACTTGCGCGCGGCGAGGTCGATTGGCATCTGCCGCGCTCTTGGGCATCAGTATAGAAGTCCGTGCCTGCCGCGGCTGCCAACTCGCTAGCAGTCCTCGAACTCAGTGTCTACTCGACCGTGACCGATTTCGCAAGATTGCGCGGCTGATCCACATCCGTGCCCTTAAGCACGGCGACATGGTAGGCCAGGAGTTGGAGCGGCACCGTGAAGATCAGTGGATCGATCAGGTCATCGGTCTCGGGTAGGCGGATGACGGTGACCCCATCGCCCTCTTCCATCGGCACCTGAAAATCGGCAAAAACATAGAGCTGGCCACCCCGCGCGCGGACCTCTTCCAGATTGGATTTGAGTTTTTCCAGCAGGGCATTATTGGGAGCGACCACGACGACCGGCATGTCCTCGTCGATCAGCGCGAGGGGACCATGCTTAAGCTCGCCAGCCGGATAGGCTTCGGCGTGAATATAGGAGATCTCCTTGAGTTTGAGCGCACCCTCCATGGCGATCGGATATTGTTCGCCGCGCCCCAGAAACAGCGTGTGATGCTTGTCGACGAATTGTTCGGCCAGCACCGCGATGCGGTTATCCAGGGACAACACCCCTTCAATCTTGCTCGGCAATGCGCGCATCAGCCCCACCAGGCGCGCTTCGCCAGCCTCGTCGAGACGATGAAAGCGGCCCAGAACCGTGGTCAGCAACAGCAAGGCAACCAACTGGGTCGTGAATGCCTTGGTGGACGCGACGCCGATCTCCGGTCCCGCATGCGTCAGAAGGACCAGATCGGACTCGCGCACCAGCGAGCTTTCGGGCACGTTGCAGATGGCCAATGTCGTGTCATAGCCGGACGCCCTGGCGAGACGCAGCGCCGCCAACGTATCGGCCGTTTCTCCGGACTGGGAGATGGTCACGAACAAGGCATGCGGAGGAACGACATGGGTACGATAACGGTATTCGCTCGCGACCTCTACCTGACAAGGCAGCCCAGCGATGGACTCCATCCAGTAACGGGCGACCAAGGCGGCATGAAAGCTGGTTCCGCAGGCGACAATGGTGACCGCCTGGATGCCGCTGAACAGCTCGGCGGCCTGGCTGCCAAAACTCTCCGGCAAGACCCGGTTGCCGGCCAGCCGACCCTCTAGCGTGTCAGCGATGGCGCGTGGCTGCTCGAAGATCTCCTTAAGCATGAAGTGGCGGTATTCGCCACGCTCGGCGGCATCGACCGCGACCGAAGACGTTTTGACCGGGCGCTCGACCGGAAGGCCGTCGCGATCCCAGATGCGGACCCTTTCACGCGTCAGTTCAGCGATATCGCCTTCTTCCAGGAAGATAAAGCGATTGGTGACCGGCAACAGCGCGAACACGTCAGAAGCGATGAAATGCTCCCCGAAGCCCACCCCGATGACCAATGGACTGCCCTGGCGGGCCGCGACCAGATGCTCCGGATCCTGCGTGTCGATCACGCCGAGCGCATAGGCGCCACGTAGCCGGGCGGTGGCCTGACGGACCGCCTCGATCAGGCTGTGCTCGGCCAGGAGCGCGTCGTAGACCGCATGGACCACCACCTCGGTATCCGTCTCGGACGTGAACCGGTGTCCGGCACTGCGTTGTTCCCGGCGCAGAACCTCGTGATTCTCGATGATCCCGTTATGGACCAGCGCACAACGGTCTCGACAAACATGCGGATGGGCGTTGTGGGTCGCGGGCTCGCCGTGGGTCGCCCAGCGCGTATGGGCGATTCCCAGCGTGCCGGGCAGCGGATGGGCGGAGACCTCCTCGCTCAAACGGGCGACTTTGCCGAGCGTGCGCGCGCGGTTGAGCGAACCCGATGCGTCGAGGACCGCAATCCCCGCAGAGTCGTAACCGCGGTATTCGAGTCGCCGCAGCCCCTCAAGCAGGATGGCCGCGACCGGACGTTGGGCAATACCGCCGACGATTCCGCACATGGTATGAGAGTCTCCCTGAGGTTGCGATACAGAGGATGAGGATGGATGCGCGGTCACGCCGCTCAAACCGCGTTCAGCGTGAACAGGCGTCGTGGCGAGCGATCACAGATTCGCAGCGCTAGCGGCGATCATACGGTATCGACTTCGCATTCAGGAAGAACCAACGCGATCCATCCCTGGATCGCTCCCGTCGCATCGACCGACGGGCGATGCCGACGAATCAGGGCGCTTCCAGGGTCAGCACGTCGCTCGCACCGTCAATGGAAAACTGGATTCCAATAAAGGCGCTGAAATCGCTCGAAGCCGCGCTCACGCTTCCGATTTCATCCCCGCTATTGAAACTATGCGAACCCAGTAACGTTAGATTCTGAGGCGGGCTCGTGCCATCCGCGAACAGCGTCATTTCGACAGTCGCCGCGTTCAGAATCACGCCATCGCTGACGCGCTTCTTACGGGCATAGTATCCAACCAGATCGCCACCCAGGCTGATTTCGCCTCCGTCGTACTGCCAAAGCCCTTCGCTATCATCGACATTCGTCAAAGTAGAAGTTCTGGTGAGCACGAGATCGATGGGCGCCGCGCTGACCTGGATCGGGCAAGCCAGAGTCAGCGCGAGCGACATCCCCAACGCTAACGACATCTTTAACCCTTGGGTAGATTGGATTATCTGCATGGACATGAACTCCGGGAGCGATTCATCGTTGACGGGAAGATCCGGCGACAACAGGCAGCCGCCGCTGAAACCTTAACCACTGATCGATGAACAGTCAAAGACAAGGCCAGTCGGCTCCCGAGCCAACGCGGACAGGCATCAGTCGACGGCCGCGGCTGACTGCGATCAGAGGATCGCCGCGCCAGGGTGCGCGGCATCCCTCTCGGTTACGTTCGCCTTGATGTGCTGCATGAACGCGCCGAGCGTTCCCAAAAATAGACTGCTGATCGCATACCAGCCAAAAAACAGAAACGTAGGACGGCCTTGACTCATTGAGTTCAGCAAGATCGCGAGCAGCATCGGAACGATGAGGGTCGCCGCGCACGCGATCAGCAGATCTGCATGTGTACGTGAGCGAAAGCCGAGTACCGCGCCTAGCGGCACCGCGATGACGATTGCAACCAGGTTGCCGTGTGGCAGAATCTGTCTGAACTCGTCGAAATGCTGCTGCACCGTCCATGGCGTAAACGCGTCGGGGTCGACCAGCCAAAACGGAACCGTCACGGCCACAAAAGAGACTGCCGCGGCTAAGCCGATCGTCAATAGTTTATCCAACTCCCGCGACTTGATGTGGTATGCGGCGAGCGGTACCGCCACCAATAAGAAATGAGCCCGCCAGGACAGCATCACACCGAGCAGGAGTCCACAGACGATCCCGAACATTGGCGTCCGTGCACGCAGCGAGAGCAGAATGCACGAGGTCACCGCCAGCGTATTCGCGCTCAGATCGCCGCCCGTCAGGATCTCCGCGACGAGCACTGGGGCAAGCACGAGCAGCGAGAGCAGATGAACCGAGGAAAGGTTTGCATTGCCTGTCTGCCGCTTCGAAGAAAAATAGAAGACACCAAGCCAGAAAAACGATTGGATCGCGCTGCCCCAGACCAAGACGAAAGGTGCCGAGACAAGCAATGCGCCCGGCAAGGGGGCAATCGGAGTACCGATTTCCGGGCAGCCATCATGGATCCCGGACAGAGCTTTACAGCGATAGGGATAGTTGCCTGCCGCCAGTTGTCTGACCGCGACATCGATCGCCTCGTCACGATCGCTATAAAAGCCCAATCGGCCGGAATCGGCGATCGGGTAGACCACCAGAAAAAGCAGAAAGAGCAGCGTGAAAACACCCAGGACATGCCACCCCACGATGTGACGAACCGGGGCCAGAGACATCGAAAACAATCGTCTGCAGGAAACGAAGAGCCCCAATAGATACAGCATCTGGAGCAAGAGTGTTGTCCAGACAACCGGAGCAAAAGGGTAGGCTGTTAGGGAAACCTGCACGAATCGCTCAATCATCGCCAGTGTCGGTACAGCCGCGAAGAAACAAAAGATCCAAAGCCAGACAGGGCTCGCAGCAGATCTGGCAAGCAAACCCTGATGGTTAGAGAGATTGGTGCTCACCGCCGCGTTTGCTCCATGGCCGATTCCTCCTCAAACGGACAGACTGCCCCGGCATGGCCTGTCGTCAAAGGGCGGAGCAATGCCGCCCTCGATGCTCGGGCATCCCAACGCCCGACCGGTCTCTCGTTACGGGCAAGGCGGCATGTCGCCACCCAGCAATTGCGCGGCGTTAATGCATCCCATTACACACAACTCCCCGTGTGCGGGTAAAATAGGTTTGAGCATTCACGTTCATTGGGGATCGCATGGGCTGGGCAGAAGACGAATTTCGCGGGATCGCTCTGGGCGACGCGCGCCGCGA
>NZ_NHSQ01000138.1 GCF_016653465.1 Thiocystis minor
CCAGGGCGCCCAGGCCGCCCTGTTCCGACCGTCAAGGGTTCAATCCGCCCGCTTCGCCCGCGTCGGCCCCCCTCCTGGCGACTGAATCGCCTTTGAACCCCACCAAGATCGTCGGTTTCTGGACCTGCCCACAGGTCTATGAAATATCCGGGTTAGAAGCAAGAATTGCGTTTGCGTTCTCAATCCTCGCTCCCTTGATGAACGATCCAACGCTGTCCACGCGGTCAAGCAGGCTCACCCGATGCCCGTCAACCAGGGGGCGTATTTCGTAACAGACGGAAAGGATGCGAGTGATTAAATTGACCCGATTCTCGTAATCATGACCACGGTCCAGAATCAGCCGATGATCCGGGCTTTCCCAGCCTCTTGCGGGTTGGCGAGGCGGGAAATCAGGCCAGGAATAGCCCTTTGCCATGATCTGATTGAAATGGGAAATGACCTCGTCGGCCGTGAAATAGAGTCGCCCTGACAAATGGAACGCATCCGCCTGTTCCACCCTGGTTTTCAGGAAATGGCGGATCGCGCGAACATCGAGTTCTCTAACATATTTCTGATCGAGAAAGAAACGCTGAATCTCGGAGTCTGATTGCCCTTGCCCGCTGGCATCACCAACGGGCTGCGGGCTGAAATAAAGCACCACATCTGCAAAATCGCCATCACGACCGGCGCGTCCCGCCTCTTGGGTGTATGCCTCCAGGTTTCCTGGCGTGGAATGGTGCAGCACGAGCCGGATATTCGGTTTATCGATCCCCATGCCGAAACCTTTCGTGGCGACCATGATGTCGGTATCGCCACGAATGAAGCGTTCCTGCTCATCACGGCGATTGCGATCTCGAATCTCGCCCAATTCATGTGGCAGTGCGGTGATGCGGCCTTGATCCCGTGATGGCGTTTCGGTGTCCGGGACCTCCTCGGCGTTGTCTTCCATCTTGCCGTGATAGATGCCAACCCGCTTGTGCAACGCACGTTCAAGATGGCTCGCAAAATGCGCGACAGTCCGCCGTCCAGAAAAATCCTGTCGTTCGCCTTTGTAATTCGTCGACGTGGCTTCTCCCGGCCCAGTGTGGGGCATAAAAATGATTGCGGCACCCGGACAACGATTACTTTGATTGTCACGAAGCAACCGCTTTAGTCGAGCTTCCAGATCCTCGACCTTCTCCCGAACGGTACCAGTGAACTTGACGATCAGGTTCAACTCTGGTCGATTCGCTGAGTAAACAAACAGATCGCCGCCTTGCTCCAATGGTTGCCGGTTGAGGGATAATTCGTCGCAGATATCGCGGCGTACTTGCTGACTGGCCGTGGCGGTCAGTGCGATCCGAACGGGCTGGAGTTGATGCTGGTTGATCCGTGCTAAAAGGTTGAGGTAGGCGGGGCGAAAGTCATGACCCCAGTGGCTGATACAATGAGCTTCGTCGAGGGCGAGATAGCGAAAGCCGACCGCTTGGTCGGCGCGACGCAGACTGTCCAAGATACGAGTCTGGACGCATTGTTCGGGGGTCAGATAGACGAGTTTGTAATAGCCGAGCTCCATCCGTCGGATGCGAGTCTCTTTCTCCTGGAATGAGATGCTGGAGTTGATAAAGGTCGCCAGCGTATCCAGCCCATAACGTGCGCAGAGACGCTGATCGTATTGATCTTGCATGAGGGATTTTAACGGCGAGATAACAACCGTCATTCCTGGCAACAACATCGCTGGCAGGATAAAACATTCACTCTTGCCACCACCCGTGGCGGCAATGCCGAAGATAGATTTTCCCGTCAGGACGCGCTCCAGGATTTGATGCTGAAATTCGCGCATGCCTGGGAATCCGAAGAGGCGATAGGCAACGGAATCGATTCCACGACGAACTGTTGCCGAATATGCAGTCAAAAAATCGCTCGGAGTATCCATCTGCACAGGCTGAACGGATTCCGCTCGGACTTTTCCGGCGCGGAGATATACCGAGTCTTGCTCAATTGCCCCCTGAATCTGGACAGTTTGTCCAAACGCCATTAGCGGCATCACGAAACCAGGCACCCTGCCCAGTGTCAGTGCCTTGTATTGATCGCCACAAATCGCCGGACAGAATTTGATGGTCTCACTGGCAACCGGGATCGTTTCGCTATCGGCTGCCGGGTGATATTGATTGGTCTGGTTGGCGCGATAGCGTCCGATGAATCGGGTAAGAATTCCGCCAGGAGGAATCGAGGGTGTTTGAGGAATTTGCCAGGCCGCGCTCCGGACAAAACACAGATAACTCCACGACAGAAGGTGGTTTTCGTGGTCTACCTGCCACTTCGGATTTCCTCCTTGCGGTTGCTTCTCGGCTTCTTCGCAAAAGCGTTGATATAGCAGCGGACGGTGCAGCGACTCGCGACGGGCGTTCCAGCAGGAACCGCAGTGTTGAGGAACACGCGATTCGTACTCCTGCCCGCAAGGACCGACGAGATGCAGCGCGGGATCATCATTAAGCAGTCGCACACGCCATTGATTGAGTTTTATCGAACGTGGTTTGTCGCCGGGTTCCAGAAGCAAAATAATGCTCTGGTGCGGTAGATTGCGAACGGCCTGCTCAATCGTTGCGTGTCCCTGGCCTTCCATGCCGTCCTCGCTCAGAATGTTCGAACAGACGAACAGTGTTGGATTTTTGGGTATCTCCAGAGGTGCCTGACCGATACTCTGCTCGATCCACCGTGATTCCTTCGCCCAAGCCGTAAATGGCAACCCGGATGTGTCAGACGCTGCAATCAAATCTACAAGGGTGGTGACGGCTTGACGACTGTAATTCAGGCAGGATGGCTGGGCATCGACACCGATCATCTCGATGGACTCGATTGGACAAACCGTGTCATGCAGCAGGCAAACGCTTTCCCAAGCCGCGACGAAATCTAGCAAGGCGGTGAATGTCGTACCAGATGCAATGCCGACATCCAGCAGAGAAAAGCGCGGCGGAAGGAGACGCTGACGCAGCAGTTCCAAGAACAGGATCTGCAACTTGCCGACATTGACCGTGAGATAGTAGGCCAGATAGGCATCCAGGAAGCCGTCATCATAAATTTCAGCGCGAAATTTCTTCTCGCCGTTGACAAAGTCCCCCCAAATCTCGACAAGTTCAGCGACTTTTTTCTGGTTGGCGTCGAGGATGGCGCGGGCACTCTCGAAACGGTTCTTCGGGTCCGGACTTTCGCCAAACAATCGCTGGAACTGCATCGCCTCCACATAAGGCGAAATCCGGACCTGTTTGCCAGGCACGATGAGAGTTTCCAGCGTTCCGATGATCTCGGGCGAGTAGGCGTCCATGCTCAGAAGTCCTAATCGAACAAATCAGACTGAACAGGAATGACGACCGAGGACGAGGATGGCTTAATCTTGGGGGGCGGCGCACGATGGTTGCCGAGTAAGGATTCAGACTCAAAGTCATGGGCGGCGTGGTTTTTTTCAGCCGCCGCGAAGCTGCGCGTGGCGTAACAGTAAGTGCAACCGAACAGACAGGAATCGTACATGCCAATCTCGCGGCTCTCGACACAACCGCAGGCACTACGCTGTCCCTTGTCTTTTTTATGACTGACATCGATTCCAAATAATGCGCGAATGAGATTGTCGTCGATACATTTGCCCGGCTGGATACCGACCGATGTCAGATCGATTTCTTCGGCACAGGATTGAATCGTCAGACCATGATTGCGGGCGATCTCCGCGAGACGCATGAACAGGGGCGCATCCCGTTCGGCCTGATAGGGGATGTATTGGAAACAGGGCTGCTCCTTGCCTAATTGATTCAGCCGATGCGCGGCCTTGTCATAGGGATCGACGATGCTGACGACGACGCATTTGGTCGCGCCCTCCAACCGCTCAGCGATAGAGGAGAAATTCTCCAGATGAAAGGCGTGATCCGTGGCTTGCGACAGGAGGATGGGGTCGTAGCGCCAGATCAATCGCTCTGGCCCAAGGCGGTCAGCGAGGCGGCGGAAGGCATCAATCGCCTTCCCGAATGGTGGCGAGTTGGGGTCGATGGCCTTCGGGTTATTGATGAGCGTGTATTGAAAATAGAAGCGATAGCCAAGTCGTTCCAGTTCATCGAGATGCTTGATGAAAGGACTGGCCCAGCGGGTCCAGAAGACAAAAACCGTCTCCCTTGGATTAAATTCGACACGCGAGACCTGTTTGCTGTTGAACGGATTCGGGACCGCGCACCAACCGGCGCGGACACGATTCATAAACCATGATCCGTAGTAAGCGGGGATGTCGGTTCGGCGACTTGCGCTGACGATGCGGATTTTCATGTTGCATCCGGCCCAGGTAGATTGGGGAAGGTCTTCGGGACTACGACGCTCGGACGCCTAGACAGACGCTGTGCGCGGCGCGCAAACCGACGGTCATCGAAGGTATAGAGCGCTTCGCAGTGACGGCTGCCAGCGAGATGCAGCGCATCGGCAAAATCCAGTCCCTGACCGAGATGCTCCAACGCGGCCGCGATCCGGTCGACTTCTTCCACATTGACGTTCGGCAGCCCCAGCAGGTGCTCCATCACCTGGGTGACCTGGGCGGCGTCAAAGCGGTAGAAGGCACGCAGCACCCATTCGAGTTCCAGCACGACGGTGAGCGGAACGAAGAGGCTCGGGCTCGTGGTGAAAATCTCGTAGGCGATCGGTCGTTGCTTGGCCGCCTCCGGATCGCCGGGATCCTCGACATAGAACCGGGCCAGGATGTTGGTATCAAGGGCGATCATCGCGCTCGTCCCGCATCGCGGTGGCGACGTCGAAGTCGGATAGATTGCGTTCTCCGGACTGATCACACCTCAGCAGTCCGAAGCCGTCTTCGGGGCGTGTCGGCTTGATCGCGCGGAGCATCCGGACCCGGATGCTGTCGCCTTCCAACTCAAAATCCAGTTTGCTACCCGGTGCGATCCCGAGCCGTTGGCGGATCGCGGCGGGGATGACCACTTGGCCCTTGTCAGAAACTGTTACGGTCGACATTGCCTTCTCTCTCATCCTACTCAGTAAGATGTCGAAGTGTATGTCAACGCAATCGGGATGCCCATTGGCGGAGTTGGCGAAACCAAAAAAGCCCGCATCCGCGGGCTTTCTCAGTCACGAGGAAGATCCAGTCGATCTACTTCCCCGCAATCGCCTCCAGCTTCTTCGCCGGAATCACCTGCCCATTGAGCGCAGCATCCTTGGCCGAGCGCCCATAGGCGACCGCCATCAGGGTCGAGTAATAGACCACCGGCATCTTGAATTGAGTCCCGTAGGTCTGGTTGATCTGATCCTGATAGACCTCGACGTTCATCTGGCACACCGGACAGGGGGTGACGATGAGATCGGCCCCATGGTCGTAGGCCGCTTCGATGATGCCCTTGACCATCTCTTGCGATTTTTCGGGTTCGGAAAAGGCGAGCGCGCCGCCGCAGCATTGCACCTTTTTTTCATAGTCCGGGATCGAGTCGCCGCCTAGGGTCTCGACCAGTTGGTCGAGATATTTAGGGTTTTCGAACGACTCGCCAGCGATGCCGAAGGGGCGGTTGGTCTGACAGCCGACGTAGCCTGCGATCTTGATCCCTGCGAGCGGACGCTTGACCTTGGCGCCCAGTTCCGCGTAGCCGATGTCCTCGATCAGCACCTCCGCCATGTGCTTGATCGGCATCTCTTTGGTGAGCTTAAGCCCGGCCTCGGCGAGCGCGGTGTTGGCCTCGGCCAGCAGCGACTGGTCTTCGTGCAGCCGCTCCTGGGCCTCGCGGGTGGAAAGCCAGCAGGCGGCGCAGGTGGCGACGACGTCCTGGCCGGGGTTGTGCTGCTCGCTCAAGGCCAGGTTGCGCGCGGAGAGGGTCAGGCGCGGCAGTTCGCCGCCGCCGGCGTAGCCGATGGAGGCGGCGCAGCAGTTCCAGTCGGGGATCTCGTTGAGCTGAACCTCCAGTTCCTCGCACATGGTCTGGACCGAGATCAGATAGTTGGAGGAGGACGCGCCCTTTTGCGAGGAGCAACCGGGATAGAACGAGTATTGACGCTTGGCCATGGGACGATTCTCCAACTCAGGCGCCGTGATCGGCGAGGCGTTTGTCTTCGAGTTCCTGGGCTTTTTTCAGCACCGCATGGAAGCCTTTCAGATCCTTGACGGCATGACCGCCCACGGCTTCCAGGGGATTCATGCGTTTGCTCTTCAGCATGCCCAGGCCGATCTTCTGGTTCTTGAGCGCGACCTTGACGCCGTCGCCGATGCCGTTCATGAAGTAGAGATTCAGCCCCAGTTTCAGCTCGTTGACGCGGCCCTTGACCATGAGGTTGTCCCAGAACATCTGGGCGAACTTGGCGGTGGGCTGGTTCTTCGGAACCAGTCCGAGCCGTTTGGCGTAGTGGGCCAGGCCGTGCATGATGTGGGTGATCGGCAACTCGCGCGGACAGCGCACGATGCAGTTGTAGCAGGAGGTGCACATCCAGACCGATTCGGAGGACAGCACCTCGTCGCGCTTGCCGGCGCGGATCATCATGAAGATCTCCTGCGGCGGATGCTCCCAGAACTTGCCGAGCGGGCAGGAGCCGGAGCAGACGCCGCACTGCATGCACATCTTGACCCACTCGCCTTCTTCGACGTTCGCCTCGACCTCCTTCAAGAAGCGGTTGCGATACTTCTCGATCATTGCGGTATTCAGGTCGCCCATGGAAAGGTTCTCCGGTTAAATCGCGTCCCGCACGACAGGTCGGGTTCGAGTGATCTTGGACTCATCGCCACTCACGGCCATCGGTGGAGACGCGATTTAAATCGATTAATAAATTGACGCTTCTAAATCGCGACCCTGACGCGGCGTTTTGTGCTCCCGAGGTTCAGTCAAGACACACGCCGTGCCGGTCGCGCCGGTCGCGATTTAGAATTTGAACGGACTCATGCCGATCTTGCCGATCATCTCGGCCATCTCGTTGAGCAACCGCGGCGCCCGTGCCAAATCGGTAATGGCGACCTCGTGGACCACGACGCGCTCGGGCTCCAGGTTGAGCTGGGTGAGGGTGTCGCCGACCTTACTGAGCCGTTCAGCCGCAATCGCCGAGCCGCGCACGAAGTGGCACTGATAGTCCTCGTCGCGCCGGCAGCCCATGAGCACGATGCCGTCGTAGCCGGAGTTGAGCGAGTCGGTGATCCAGGACAGGCTCACCGAGCCGAGACAGCGCACCGGGACCACCCGGACAAAGGGCGTGGTCTCGATTCCGGCCTGGGCGGCCATGTCGAGCGCCGGATAGGCGTCGTTCTCGCAGGCGAGACAGAGGATGCGCGGCTTTTCGGAGAACTCGTCGGGGATGTCGACCGCCTTGATCTGCTGGTTGACGCTGTCGATGGAGTAGTTCTCGAAGGAGATGACCCGCACCGGACAGGCGCCCATGCAGGTACCGCAGCGCCGGCAGCGCGATTCGTTGAAAACCGGATAGCGCTGTTCGTCTTCGTTGATGGCGCCGAAGGGGCATTCCACCGTGCAGCGCTTGCACTGGGTACAGCCCTCCTTGCGGAAGCTCGGATAGCTGAGATCGCCCACGCGCGGATGCACGGCTGCGCCCTGGGCCGCGCTTTCGGCGGCCTGGATCGCCTTCATGGCGGCGCCGACCGCGTCTTCCATCGCCTGTTTCATGTCCATCGGACGCCGCACCGGGCCGGCGGCATAGATGCCGGTGCGCCGCGTCTCGTAAGGGAAGCAGATGAAATGACTGTCGAGGAAGCCGTGCTTGAGCTGCGGCAGGTCGGTGCCCTGGCGGTAGTCCAGATTCAGGATCGACGGTGGGGCGACGGCCAGCTTCTGGCGCGCGGCTTCCTTTTCCTCCTCGCTCTCGGCCTCGTCGACCGCAAGCTGGGCGTAGGGATCGGGGCCGTTGTTGGGCACCTGACCGGTGGCGAGCACCACCAGGTCGCAGTCCATCTCGGTGTCTTCGTTGAGGATCAGATCCTTGAACTGGACCTTGAGCCCCTTGCCGTTCTGGACCACCGCGCTGGCCTGACCCTTGGTGAAGGTGACCATCGCCTGCTGGCCGCAGCGGTAGAAATCCTCACCCGCTGCGCCGGGGGTGCGCAGATCGTCGAACAGAATGGTGGTGTCGCAGTCGGGATTCTGCTCCCGGAAGTACATCGCCTGCTTGATCGACTCGGTGCAGCAAAAGCCGGAGCAATAGGGTAGATGACCCTCCTTGTCCGAACGCTGACCGGCGCACTGGATAAAGGCGACCGATTCGACCACCTTGCCGTCGGACGGACGCTTGAGCGGACCGCCGTTGGCCGCCTTGGCCAGACGTTCCAGCTCGAAATTGGTGAGCACGTCCGGCGTCTTGCCATAGCCGAACTCAGGCAGCCGGTTGGCGTCGTAGGGCTTGAAATCGCTGGCCTGGACGATGGCGCCGAAGTTCTCGGTGACCGTCGGGCCGGATGAACGGTCGATATCGGCGGAGAAGCGACCCGGCGCGCCAGAGGTTTTGGAGAGCTTGGCGTTGAGGTGGACCGTGATGCGCTCGTTGGCCAGAACGCGCTCGATCATGTCCGCGATACCGGGATCTTCCGGCCCCGGCAGATCGACATCGCGCCCGTTCGGCACGTCGGACGCGGCGGCGCGGAAGGGCACGCGCTTGTAGAGATCCTTCCAGACCCCGCCAAGCACGTCCTCGTCGCACACCAGATGAACCGGATAACCGGCCGCCGCCGTTTCCAGCGCCGCCGTCATGCCGGTCACGCCGCCGCCGACCACCAGGATGTTCTTGTTGAGTTCCTGCTCGCCGGAGGGCGTCGGCACGGTCATGAACTTGACTTCGGCGCAGGCCATGCGGATGTAGTCGTCCGCCATCTCCTGCGTGGTCTCGGTGTTCTCTGGCGTGTCCGGACGCGCCCAGATGACACCCTCGCGCAGATTGGCGCGCGAGATGGCGACGTTCCTGAAACTGAAGGCTTCGACCTTGGAGCGCCGCGAACAGCCGGCGATCATGAGATGCGTCGCCTCGCCGGCGTCGATGTCGTCCTGAATCAGCTTGACGCCCTCGGGCGAACACAGCATGGCGTGCTGTTTGACGCTCGGAAACTTCCCTTCGCGGGTGGCGATATTCACGAGCTGACTGGTATCCAGACGCTCGCCGATCCCGCAGCCGGTGCAGAGATAGCCGGCCAATTTCTTTTCGACTGCCATGTGTTAGACCTCCGCCCTGGCGACGCGGTTGACGACCTGGATGGCGCGCAGCGCGGCGCCGGTGGCATGTTGCGCGGATCGGTTCACGTCCAGCGCATCGGACGCACAACCCGCCGCGAAGACGCCGCCGTTCTCGGGCGATGCCTCGATGAAGCCCTCGCGGTTGATGACGATCGACACCGGGAAGGCGTCCTTGTCCACCGCCGGCTCCATACCGATGGCGAGCACCACCAGATCGTGCGGCTCGGCGAAGCGGTTGTAGCCTTCGGTGTCGACGCCATGGACGATCGGGTTGCCGTCCTTGTCGGCGACAATGGACGCCGGTTTGGACTTGATGAACTTGATGTTCTGGTTGGCGCGAACCTTGTTGTAAAAGTCCTCGAAACGGTCGATGGCGCGCAGGTCGATGTAATAGATATTGATCTCGGCGTCATCGGCGAAGGCGTCGGCGACATAGGTCGCCTGCTTGAGCGAGGCCATGCAGCAGATGCGCGAACAGTGCAGCAGATGGTTGCGATCGCGCGAACCGGCGCACTGGATGAAGGCGACCTTTTTCGCCTCGCGGCCATCGGACGGGCGGACGAGCTTCCCGCCGGTCGGGCCGTTGGGGTCGGCCAGGCGCTCGAATTCGACGCTGGTGATGACGTTGGCGATCCGGTCATAGCCGTAGGGCTGGATCTTGGCCGCATCGTAAGGCTTCCAGCCGGTCGCCCAGATCACCGCGCCGCAGCGAAATTCAACGGTCTCCTCGCGCATCTCCAGATCGATGGCGTCGTATTTGCAGGCGGCTTTGGCCTTGTCCGCGTCCGGGGTGCCGATGATGGCTGGATCGAGCACGTAACGCGCCGGATGCGCCATGCGGTAAGGCAGATAGGCGCCCTTACGCTTGCCGAGACCATAGTTGTAGTCATCGTCGAATTCGGCCTCGACCGCCGTGCCGCAGTCGCCGCAGGCGGTGCAGCGTTCGTTGACATAGCGCGGGGAGAGCTTGACGGTCGCGGTGTAGTCGCCCTCGCTGCCCGTGAGCCCTGTCACCTCTGCTAGGGTCAGGATGGTCAGGTTCGGGTTCATCTTGGCGCGACGCTGATTGATTTCCAGGCCGCAGGTGGGGAAACAGAGTTTCGGGAAATATTTATAGAGCTGGGTGACGCGGCCACCCAGATAGGGACGCTTTTCAACCAGCACGACCCGTTTCCCGGTCTCGGCGGCTTCCAGCGCAGCGGTCATGCCGCTGATGCCACCGCCGACCACCAGAATGGTCTCATTGGTTGCGACGACTGCCGTCATGGACTTTCCTCCGTCTTCGCGGATATGGCTTAAGGCGAACGACTCAGCGGTGAGGCACGGAGAAAGTCTGTGTCGTTCAGGTCATCCGGTGCGCACGAACGCCCGAATATCGGAATTCGCTAAGATACCCCCCACGGATGCCCGCGGCTATGGCAGGCCCTTGAAATTTTGCATCGTAGTTTTTGATGCGTTGATAGAGGGGGGTTATGCTGATCCCTTTGCCAGAGACTGGCGGACGGGTCGCCGGATTCACTCCCATGCCCCTCGCCTGGCCCTATCCCAATCGGGAGCGGGCGCGGTGCGTGACTTTCACGGTACGCACATCAGGACAAGCCACCTTCCGAACACGGGGATACACCCCTGGAGGCCAATGTTGGACACTGATCGCCCCTTACCCCGCCCCGAGAATAAGAGATTCCAGGTTCTTGATGCGACACCCATGCCAATCAAGGTGTTCGAAACACAGGATTTCGAACAGCGGGCGCCGGGAACCATCCTCCAGGACTTCGAGGCCCTGCTGGGCCTGATGGGCGACCAGGGCCTGCCGGTCACCCCCGCCCATCTGCTCGCCCTGAGCTGTCTGGAGACGATCAATCGGAGTCTGACGCATCCACTGGAATTGCGTCTGAAACGCGCGGTGCAGAAATCCTATCCGTACATCAACGGTCTGTATCTGCTGCTGCGCGCCAGTGGCCTGACCCTGATCGATACCCAGTCCAGGAAACCGCGTCTTCAGCTCGACCCCGTCGTCCTGGCCTCCTGGTCGTCACTCAATGGCGCAGAGCGCTATTTCGCCTTGCTGAAAGCCTGGTGGGGACGTTCCAGGGAAGAAATACTTGGCGAGCGTCAAACCTGGGGCGGGGACGCGCTGACGAAAATCATGGGTTTCATCGAGCGCTTTCCGCAAGACGGCCTCCTGAGGTTCGAAACGCCGCAGGCGGCGGATCGGCTCCGGTATTATCCCGGTCTCTACAATTTGGCACTGATGGAAGGTTTCGGCCTGCTCGAGATTCGGGCGATACCACCCGCGGAAGGTCAAGGGTGGCGGCCCGAGTGGATACGCATGACCGATTGGGGAAAGGCCCTGCTGGGTCACTATCTGCATTTCGTCCGGCAAACGCTGGTGTCCGAGACCGACGCGGTCGCGCCGATCCTCGGTTTCGAGGGGTTCTTCGAGCCACTGGCGCGTTTCGAGCAATGGAGCCAGATCATCCGCCCCGCGATCACGGGTTGGCACAAGGAGCTGGAGATTCCGGAGTCTCCTTTTCAGCCCGGTCCGCACCAGTTCAAGGTATCGCTGGGTGCGGGTTGCTGGCGGCGCATCCTCATCGGCGGCGAAGACAGTCTCGACGAACTCGCGATCACGATTCTTTCCGCTTTCGACTTCGATGCGGACCATTTGTACCGCTTCAGCTACCGGGACCGCTTCGGTCGCACCATCGAGATCGACCATTCTTATCTGGCGGGCGATTCAGACAATGCGCTCGTGGACGAGACGAGAATCGGCGATCTCCCGCTGTCCGAGGGGATGCGCATCGATTTCCTGTTCGACTTTGGCGACCAGTGGGAATTCGGGATCGTCACCGAGCGTCTGAACACCGAAGCAGCGGAGGAAATGCCAGTAGTGCTGGAGACACATGGCAAGGCGCCGGCCCAGTATGGTCATTAGTCGCGGCGGCAGGTCGCGGAGGTTCCGCCGACCTTGATCATTCTCCCATAAGTCATCACAACCATCAGGGACCGACGCATGCACCAACTCCTGCAACTGCGCTCCACCGTTCAAACCCTCTCAGGCCATCCCTGCACGGTCGAGACCTTCCTCGGTGGCGGCGGTCAGGGCGAAGTCTACCGCGCCCTGCTCGACGGCAAGCCACTCGCGCTCAAGTGGTACTTCGCTGAACAGGCCACGCTCGCCCAACGGCAGAGCCTGGAAACCCTGATCCGCAAAGGCCCGCCCAGCGCCCAATTCCTCTGGCCGATGGAACTGGCGGCGGCGCCCGACGTGCCCGGTTTCGGCTACATCATGCCGCTGCGCGAGGCGCGCTTCAAAGGCATCGTCGATCTGATGAAGCGGCGGATCGAGCCGTCTTTTCAAGCACTCGCGACCGCTGGCCTGCAACTGGCTCAAGCCTTTCTGGAACTCCACGCCCAAGGCTTCTGCTATCGGGACATTTCCTTCGGCAATGTCTTTTTCGATCCCGACACCGGCGATATTCAAGTCTGCGATAACGACAACGTCGCCATCAATGGCGAAGGGACCAGCGGTGTCCTGGGTACACCACGCTTCATCGCCCCGGAAGTGGTCCGGGGCGATGCCTCGCCGAGTACCCAAACCGATCTCTTCTCGCTGTCGGTCCTGCTGTTCTACCTGCTCCATATCCATCATCCGCTGGAGGGGCAACAGGAGGCATCGATCAAATGCTTCGATCTCCCGGCCATGACGCGGCTCTATGGCACCGACCCGCTGTTCATTTTCGACCCCGCCAATGATGCCAACCGCCCCGTGCCCGGCGTGCATGACAATGCCCTGGAATATTGGCCGCTCTATCCGTCCTTCTTGCGCGAGCGATTTATCCACGCCTTTACCGCCGGTCTGCACGATCCACATGCCCGCGTGCGCGAAAGCGAATGGCGGGCTACGTTGGTCCAGTTGCGCGATGCCATTCTTTATTGCGGCCAGTGCGGGGCGGAAAACTTCTACGATGGCGAAGCCTTGCGGACCAATGGCGGACAACCGGGTGCCTGCTGGTCGTGTCGAAAACCCCTGACGCTCCCGTTCCGACTGCGTGTGGGACGGGATGTGGTCATGCTCAATCACGACACCCAGCTCTTTCCCCATCACCTGGACCCGCAGCGGCGCTACGATCTGTCGCAACCCCTGGCGGCGATCCAGCGGCACCCACAGAATCCCGATCTCTGGGGCCTAAAGAATCTTTCGCCCGTCAAGTGGGTAATGACCGCGACGGATGACGCCGTGCGCGATGTCGAACCAGGGCGCAGTGTCTCACTGGCAGCGGGCGTGAAGGTCAATTTTGGCCAGATGGAAGGCGAGATTCGGATATAGCGGCGATGGAGAATTGACCCATGCACGACGAACCCCGTGACAAGCTCCGCGAATTGATCGTCGAATACGGCCGTTCGCTGTGCGACGACCCGCGCCGCTGCGAAGCCTTGCTCAAGGATCACTGCGGGCAGTACAAGCGGGAGATCTTCGTCCTGGTCAGCGCCCTGAAAAACCGGGTGGCGGAGGATCTGCTCAAGGCGCCGGCCGGGGTGCCGCCGTCGATGGTGCTGGCGCGGGTCGGCAAACGGCTGGAGGATGAACTGGCCATGACCGCCGAGGCGGCGCAGTGGGCGGTGGATGCCTGGGCGCTCGCATTGGGCGTGATCGCGCAGCCATCATCCATCCCCAAGTCCGCTCCCGTCGCACCATCCCCGCCGCCCATCGCCCAGAAAGCCCGACCTACCCCATCAACTCCGCTGTCTGTAACGCACGCGGTTCATCAACCGTCGCCATCCAGCACACACGGTTCCAGACGCGGATGGCTAGGGGTGCTCGTTTTCGTGCTTGTGCTACTACCCTTCGGCATGGCTTTACTGCCAATAACGGAGTCGAAACTACCTGAGATCAACACGGAGCCACAACAACCTGAAATTCGCTACTACGATCACGGCGATGGCACCGTGACCGATACCACGACGGACCTGATGTGGAAGCGATGCAGCGAGGGGCAGACCTGGAGTGGAGAAAACTGCGTGGGGGAGGCCAGCAAGATGACCTGGGATCAGGCAATGTCCAACGGTCGGCAGAAGCACTGGCCCACGTTCGCCGGGCATGATGATTGGCGGCTGCCGACGCTTGATGAGCTAAAGACGTTGGCGTATTGCTCCAGTCGCCAGCCCCAGACCTGGAAGATGACTGCCGAATCATGTGAAGGTGAATATGTGAGACCGACCATCGTACAGGCGGTGTTTCCCAACATCCCCCGCCTGGGCGGGTGGTTTTGGTCGTCTTCGTCCTACGCCATCAGCCCGAGAAGTGCATGGGAAGTCGACTTCGGCAATGGCCACGTCGGCTACAACGGTAAGAGCTACGCCGAATATGCGCGTCTCGTGCGCGGAGGACAGTGACTTTGTCTTCTGGCTCAAACCGGACGGGGCATTCGCCCCGTCCGGAACGTTTTCTTCTGGCTCCCACACTCCGGCGTGGTAGCAAATCCCGACGCTCCAGCGTCACGCCTGTAATCGGACCGCTGGAGCGGCCAAGACGGCATTCCCACGCAGAGCGCGGAAACGAGAAAACCAGACGTCGGTCGATTGCGCCTTGCCGTTACGGGATCTGTACGAACGCCTGGAGTTATCGTCCGTGCGGGACGGGGTGAATACCCCGTCCCGCTGAATTAGAGCGAGATGTACGATGCGCTATCAAGATTTGATCACAATTGAACCGGGCAAACGCGGCGGCAAACCCTGTGTGCGAGGTCTGCGAATCACCGTCTATGATGTCCTCGGTTGGCTGGCGAATGGCATGTCGGTGTCTGACATTATCGACGATTTCCCGGAGTTGACTCAGGAGGATGTGATGGCTTGCCTAGCATTTGCCGCTGAACATGAAAAAACGGTCACCTGGATCAAGGCGGCATGAAACTGCTGCTTGACGAGAATCTATCCCGCCGCATGATCCCTGTGATTGAACCTTGCTATCCCGGCTCTTCGCAAGTCCAGACCGAATGCCGGGTGGAACATGACGCCCGCCAGGATGACAGCCAGTAGCTGTTGACGGACGATCGGCGTTTCGACGAGACGGCGATCCTGACGTCGGTCGATTGTGCCTTACGGTTGCGGAATCTGTACGAACGCCTGGAGTTTTCCTCGCGGCCCATGTTGCATGCCGGCGATCTACCGTTAAGATGCCAGGCATGAAAGCCAAGCCGCTCACGAACCGTTGTGAACGCCGTGACGACGGAAGCCGAGTGCATCTGGTGATCTGGGAGACGCCCGAGCCGGTTCCCCCTTGCCAACATCGCTTCAAATACCGGCTTGCCTATGTGATCGATGGCGTTTGTGTAGTGCGCTATGACAATGAGCGTGGCAAGGGGGATCACCGACACCTCGGCGATTGCGAAGAACCCTATGATTTTACGACCCCGGAGCGTTTGATCGCGGACTTCCGGGCGGATGTGTCGAGGTGGAACCGATGAAGGCGATTATCGATATTGCGCATGCGGAAGGGGTGTTCGATGCGGCCTTGGCCGATCTGGCGGCGGGCGGCAACGCTGACTATGTCCTAAGTTTCGAATCGGCACATACGTTGTTTTTGGATATCACGCCTGCGCGCTTGGATCTGCTCAATGCCTTGGCGCGTCTCGGGCCATGCCGCATCGATGCACTAGCCAAGGCAACGGGGCGCAATGATTCGACTGTGCAGACGGATACCCTGCGCTTGATCGAGCTTGGCTTGATTGAGCGAGGGGATGACGACAGGATTCAGGTTCCATTCGAGACGCTGGAAATTCACATGACGTTGGCGAGAGCGGCTTAGCTAGGGGCTAGGTGGTCGCGGATGATTGCTCATCTGCGGCTCCTCTACCGCGAGAATATTTTCACTGTCTCTCCGCTTGGGAACCCAGCCCTCGGAAGCTCTGTTTCCCGATCCTGACGCGACTCGAAGCAGCGCTTCGTCGATGGTATTCCCAAGGAAGCCTTGGGAGCAGGTCGCGAATGAGTCGATGACGAATCCCCTCATCTCAGTAACAAGGAGTTCACGCATGGCCAAACGACCCGGAGGCGAACTGGCAACCCGCCCATTGCATTTCATCTGGATCGCCGACTGCTCCGGCTCCATGTCGATCGACGGCAAGATTCAGGCGCTCAATAACGCGATCCGCGAGGCGCTGCCGCACATGCGCACGGTGGCCGACGAGAACCCCAACGCCGAGGTGCTGGTGCGGGCGCTGAAATTCTCCAGCGGGGCGCAGTGGCATGTTTCGCAGCCAACGCCGGTGGCCGATTTCAAGTGGACCGACCTGCCGGCGGATGGCGTGACCGATCTCGGCCGGGCGTTGGGCATGCTGGCCGAACAACTGCGGATCCCCCCGATGAGCGATCGCGCCCTGCCGCCGGTGCTGGTCTTGATCTCCGACGGCTGTCCGACCGACGATTTCAACGGGGGACTGCGGATGCTGATGGCTGAACCCTGGGGCAAAAAGGCGGTGCGGATCGCCATCGCCATTGGCGAGGACGCCGATACCGAGGTCTTGCAGACCTTCATCGGACACCCGGAATTGAAACCTTTGCAGGCCAACAACCCCGAGGCGTTGGTGCGTCATATCAAATGGGTCTCGACCGCCGTGCTCAAGTCCGCCTCCGCCCCGGCCAGTCAGGCGAGCGGAGTGGTGGCCGGGCTCAATGTCCCGATCCCGGCCCCGCCGGTCACGGCCGCCGGCCCGCAGTCGGCGGATGATGTGTGGTAACGCCGGTGACCGATTCCGCCCTCCCGGCGTGGCGAACGCTCCGGGCCAGTGTGCGCGGCGCGGCCCATGAACGTGCCGGCCTGCCCAATCAGGACGCGGTACGCATCGTTCGGCTCGATGCTGGCCGAGCCTTGCTGGTGTCCTTGGCGGATGGTCACGGCAGCGCCAAGAGCTTTCGCAGCCGGAGCGGTGCACGGTTAGCCGTGGTGGTGGCGCAAAAAGTCTGCGGGCATCTGTTCAAGCTGGATCGCCCATCGCAGATCAAACGCTGGGCGGAAGAGCAGTTGCCCTTGGAACTGGTGCGACACTGGCTGGAAGGGGTAAACCGGTCGCTCCAGCGCCAGCCCTTTACCTCAGCCGAGTTGGAGACGCTCGACACAGCCGCTCGGCAGCAAGTGGAATCATATCCGTCGCTAGCCTATGGTTCGACCCTGCTGGCCGTGGTCGTGGCTCCGGGCTTTATCCTCTATCTCCAACTGGGCGATGGCGACTTTCTCACGGTGTCCGCTGAGGGCGAGATCACGCGTCCGATCCCCCAGGATGCACGCCTGATCGCCAATGAAACGACCTCGCTCTGTTCGCCCAAGGCGTGGAACGAGGTGCGGGTGCGCTTTCAGACCTTGGCTGGCGCCCCGCCCGCGCTGATCCTGGCGGCCACCGACGGTTACGCCAATGCCTACCGCGACGAGGCCGGGTTTCAGCAGGTCGCGCGTGACTATTGGGAACTCTTGCGCGATGAGGGCGAGGAAGCGGTGAGACCCCATCTGAAGGATTGGCTGAACGAAGCCTCGCAACAGGGCAGTGGCGACGACATCACGCTGGGTCTTCTGTGGCGACCGGTTGCCCAGTTCTAGCCGAGTCCGGAAATTGGGGGCGTACCAATCGCCTTCTCCGATGCCGATACCCGACACGCAAGCCCTGGAAGCGATCGATGCCGTTTTCGGCTGCTGAAAGGAGATCCCGACCAATGTCATTCTCGCGAATCCGTGGCCTACCCTGGTGGCTTGCGCTGCTCTGTTGTCTTCTCGTGGAGCCCGGATCGGCGGACTCGTCCAGCATCGCTGTCCAGCCGACGGCGAAGCCTGCGCTGATGCTGGCGAGCGTTTACACCGAAGGCGTCGATCTGTCGGCCTATTGGGTCAGCGAGAAGCTCGACGGTGTGCGCGCCTATTGGGATGGCGCACGCCTGATCAGCCGTGGTGGGCGTCCGATCCAGTCGCCCGACGGGTTCACGGCGGGATTTCCCGCGATTCCGCTGGATGGCGAACTCTGGATGGGACGCGGAACCTTCGAGCGTCTGTCGGGAACGGTGCGGCGACTGGAGCCCGCGCCGGACGACTGGCGGGAGATCCGCTTCATGGTCTTCGATCTGCCGGATCTCGACGCGCCATTCGGTCAGCGGCTCCAGCGGTTGCGACAGGTGCTTGCCGACGCGGCCAATCCCCATCTTGTCCCCGTCGAACAAGTCCGGATCGCGAACCACGCGGATCTGATGGCGCGTCTGGATGCGGTCGTCCAGGCCGGCGGCGAGGGGCTCATGCTACATCGCGATGGCGCGGACTATCGGGCAGGGCGCACGGATGACCTGCTCAAGGTCAAGCCTTATCAGGATGCCGAGGCGCGGGTGATCGAATATCTGCCTGGTCAGGGAAAATACGCGGGGATGCTCGGCGCGCTGCTGGTGGAGGATGCCAATGGACGGCGTTTTCGTCTCGGAACCGGTTTCACGGATGCCGAGCGGCGCGAGCCGCCACCGCTTGGCAGTCTGGTGACCTACAAGTATCTGGGCTATACGGACAAAGGAATTCCGCGCTTCGCCAGTTTTCTGCGGGTGCGCGCGGAGGAATAAACCACGGCGACGAGTAAAGTCCGAATACGCACTTCGTATCGCCTGTCCTCGCGACGCCACACGACGCGGGGTAGAGACAAGGCATTGCCTTGTCTCTACAGCAGACGGGCTGGCTCGGCCCTGCCTTTCGCCGGATTTCGTCCCGCCAGCCGTGATGACCGAGACGGGTTTAACGCTGCCCGACGTCATCGAGCGCAAAGGTTTGTCTGCTGCTGCGTTAGAATCCGCACCCAAGACGAGCTGGATCGACCCAGCGCCAAGCAGCACCAGGGCAATGACAGAAGCGAGTTCCGCCTTCCGAGCCCGTCATCTTTCAGTCCCCTTCCAGGTTCGACTCTATGCAAGACCAACCCGCCCA
>NZ_NHSQ01000139.1 GCF_016653465.1 Thiocystis minor
CCGGCAGCCTGATCGTCGGCTCCGAGGCCGGCGGGCCGCAACCCAGTCCCGATGGCGGCAACAGTCTCCCCGTGACGACGCTGGAGGCGACCTTGAGCGTGAGCGATTTGCTCAATGGCAACCGCGATAGCGGGGAAACCGTGATGCTCTGGCGCTGTCCGTCGCGCGACGAATGCCGCTCCCCGACCAAGGAATCCGTGACCCTGGACGGCATGATCCCGCGCGTGCGCGATCTGCTGATCGGCAATGCCTCAAGCACGGGACTGATTCGGAAATTCATGCTCGGGGTCGAGGCACTGACCCCCGAGGAACAGGGCTTGATGGAACACGCGCCCTGGGGATTGGGCGGGGCGATTCGCACCCTGGCGGTCGCGGAGCCGGGGATGGCGTTCGCCTTCGCCGAACGCGCCGCCCCGATCGTTGCCATCGAACTGGTGCAGGTCATGGTCCGCGACATGCTGAAAAGCGTCCGTCTGGCCACCGCCGGGCTGGATCACACCCATACCACGCAACTGCTGCAACAACTCGAATCCGTGCGCGCCGACATTTGGCGCGAATCCGACACCCTGGCGGCGCGTTACGGCAACCCCAACGCCCTGCTGGAGAGCTTCCGCACCCTGCTCGCGACGCGCAAAGGGGTCAGTTATCTCGATCTCGTGCAGGCCAACGTGTTGCAAGGCGACGCCGAACCCTAGCGGGTCGCTTGGCAGCGTCGACGCTTTTCCCCTGCGCATCAGCGGTTCGGACCTTCCTTTAGGACATTTCTTCCATGTGGACTATCTATTCCATCGGCGATCCGGTGTTTCTCCAACAGGTGCTCAATGCCGTGGCGATGCTGTTCGCCTCCGGGGATTTCGTCCAATTCGTCAGCATCGGCTTTCTCATCGGTTTTCTGATCATCGCCGTCCAGGGGCTGCTGCAGGGCGCTCAAAGCATCAAGTTCCAGCACCTGCTGGTGTCGTTCATTCTGTATTCCCTGCTGTTCGTCCCCACGGTGTCGGTCACCATCGAAGGGGCCTATTCGGGCACCGCGCGCGTGGTCGATAACGTGCCGCTCGGCCCGGCGCTGGTTGGCTCCACGGTGTCGAATCTGGGCTATGGCATCACGCGCTTGTTCGAGCAAGCCTTCGCCACGCCCACCATGACCGAGCACGGCTATGTCGACGCCTTGCAGGTGCTCGCCACGGTGCGCAAGACCGCCCTCTCGCGGCTGACTATGGGCGATGCCAACAGCCCGAGCGCCGGGGCGAATGTCGAACAGTCGTGGATCAACTACGTGGCCGATTGCGTGCTCTATGGCGTGGATCGCCAGATCGACGGCGCGACCCTGGATCGCCTGCTGAAAGCCACGACCGTGGATGCGGCGCTGCAAACGCCGATCGTCACCGGGACGACCGAAATCTCGCTCGGCCTGGCGCGCGAAACCCTGACCTGCGTCGACGCCTATACCAAGCTCAAAGACTACACCAGTCTCGCGTTCCTGCCGGCGTTTCAAGCCTCGCTCGCCGCCAAGCTCGGCACCGCCAGCGGCTCGGTGACGACGCGGGTCAGCGGGGCGCTCGCCGCGCTCGCCGGTGGGGCGGTCGACGCCCAGCAGTACATGACGATGGCCGCGCTCCTGCCGATGGTCGAGAAGGGCGTGATCCAGCATTACCGGGATCTCGGCGATGCGGGCGCGGCGGCGCAAGCCGCGCAGGCGATCGCCCAGCGCAACAGTCAGTGGGCGACCGAACAGACGCTGTTTATTAAGATCATGCGTCCCATGATGGTCTACTTCGAGGGCTTTATTTTCGCCATCGGCCCGTTCATGGCGTTTGCAATCGGTCTGGGACCGCTGGGCGTCGGCATGGTCGGCAAATACCTGATGTTCGGGTTGTGGATCCAGTTGTGGATGCCGATCCTGGCGATCTCCAATCTGTATCTTCTGATGGTCACGGAACGCGCGTTCGAGGCGCTGGCGACCCACAACGGCGCGGTCCTGCCCTCGTTCCGGGCGCTCTACGAGAGCGATCTGCTGTTGCAGGACTACCTGGGCACCGCGGGCGTCCTGATCGCCTCGACCCCGGCGATCAGTCTGATGCTGATCTACGGCAGCGCCATCACCGCCACCCATCTGGCCGGACGGCTGCAAGGGGCGGATCACATCAACGAAAAAATGACCTCCCCCGACATTTTGCAGCCAGGGGCGGCCATGACCAACGGACCCTTGCAGCAACACACGGCGTTGGGCGGCACCAGCGCACCGGGGGCAAGCGGTCTGTCCTGGTCCTTCAATGCCGGACAGACGGCGCAGTCCAGCCTGAAATCCGCCGATACCCAGGCCGAACAGGCACAGGAGAGCTTCCAATCGAGCGTCGGTCAAGCCTTCGCGCGCACCGCCGCCGCCAACAGCCAGTCCGCTACCCAGTTCGCGTTAAGCGATAAATTCGGCGCGACCTATACCCAGGCGACTGACGCCACCCGCTCGGCCGCCGAAGACCTGTCGCGCAGTTTCAAGGATACCGGGATCAGCACCGAAGGGATGTCGACGCTGCTCACGGCGGGGTTGACGGGGAAAAACGCGGGCGAACGGGATGGCGGCATCGGAGCCTCGCTGGCCGGGAAAATCGAACAGAAATACGGGATCACCGATGGCCGGGAGACGGCGATCGCGCAGGCCATCGTCAACCGCGTGAATACCGACGAGAAGCTGCAAGCGGGCTTCAGCCAAGGACTCGCGTCGGACGTGTCGCGCACCCAAGGCGAGGGGTTCACGGAGGGACTGAGCCAAGCGGAAAACACGCAACTCACGCAGAGCGCCTCGAATGTCATCAGTACCTCGCGTTCGTATGAAGAAGCGGCCACCTTTGCGCGCTCGGCGGGGACGAGCGCCAGCTACAGTGCGATCGACACCTCGGGAATGCTGATGCGGCATCCAGGCGCGCAACACCGCTTGGCGCAGGCGATCGATCGCTTCGGCTTGGCGGGCGACGTGGCGAAACAAGCCGACGCGCTGCAAGCCGCCGGCGTGGTCGGCGATCCCGCCCAAGCGCACGCGATGGCGGGGATGGGAATGCTGCTCGGCCAGTATGGCGGGGACCGCTTCGACACGATGACCCCGGCGGAAAAACAGCAGGCCGAAGGGGCCGCCATGGGCGTCTATTCGGACCTGCTCGGGGTGCCGATTCCCCAGGGCATCGATCCCCAGGTCAATGCCGGGCTGGCCACCCAGGGTCCGGCTCAAGGCGCGGTGCGCGCGGCGGTCGAGGGCGCCGGGTTGCAGGACGTGCGCGGCGTGGTCGGCGCCGGGTTGGCGTCGATGCGGGTGAATGCCGACGGCACGATTTCCCAGGTTGCGCAAGGACGCGACGCGGTGACCGCCTTCGCGACCGACGCTGGCGCTGCGGTGTCGAACCAGGGCGCGGACTTTAATCGCCAATTGAACCACGACAAACTGGCGCATCTCGCCGACAACCTGCGACACGAAGCGGAGTTGCCGCGACCGGCGGCACGCGTGGCCCAACACGAAGCTGGCGGCCTGATGATTCAGACCGGCGAGACTCTGGCGCTGACCCAGGCCAGCCTAGGTGCCGAAATCGTTAATTTGGGCGCGGACTTGAAGGCGTTCGGATCGACGCTCATCGAGACCGGCGATCCGGTGGCGGCCTGGAAGGCCGGCGAGGCGGCGGCGGGGAGCATCCCGAATTGGGAGCGTGCCCGCCAAGCGATGATCGACACGCGCCTGGACCAGGTAGCGGGGCACGGACTGACGCCGGCGCAAACCGGCCTGTATCGCGAAGCGTCGGCGAATCTCTTCGCGGCGTTGCCGAGCGCGGCGTCGCAGACCGCCCGCGCGGCGGTCATCGCCGAAGCGCCCGCCGGGACGGGCGAGAACATCGCCGACCTGATCGAGCGCTCCGTGACTTCGCGCGACGATTCCGACCTGCGCCTGATCGGCGCGTACAACGCGACCGCGCCTGACGGCGAGGCGTTGTCACCCGCACCGTTCGGAGCGCACGGTTCTCCGTCCACGGACGATGACGGAAAAAAAAACGCCAGGATGTCTGACGGACTCGCCCTGATCCACACCAGCGCGACCGGGGGCGGCCTCGGGCGCGTGCTGGATCTGATCTCGGCACCGGAGTCGCACGGCAATTACAACGCCTGGTACGGTCACGCCGATCAGCAGCAGGTCGATCTGTCGGCGCTGACGGTCAATGAGGTCAAGGCGTTTCAGCAACAGTTGCTGGCTGACGGCAATGGCGGATCGGCCATCGGACGCTATCAGCTCATTCCCGAGACCTTCGCGACACTGACCGAGCGTCTGCAACTGAGCGGCGACGAACGCTTTACCCCCGCGCTTCAGGATCGCCTGGCGTTGGCGCTGGTCAGCGAGGCAGGCGTCAATGGCTGGATCGCAGGCCGCGTCGACGACCACGCCTTCGCGTTCAATCTCTCGAAAATCTGGGCCGGCTTGCCGAAGGATGCCTCCAATGTGAGTTATTACGCGGGCGATGGCAGGAACGCGGCGCACCTCGACCACGGTGTCGTCATCGGAACCCTGGGCGGCATTCGTGCTGGCGAGGAGACAAACGCGCCCCGCCCCGCGTGATGGCTGCGCCCCCCGTGCGGCGCGGCGATGGCGAG
>NZ_NHSQ01000140.1 GCF_016653465.1 Thiocystis minor
CAGCAGTTCTAAATTTAAGACCATGATGCTATGAAGGACTCTTTGAGAGTCCACCGGAGATCCCGATGGTCCTGAAGCCAGTAGCCCCTGTGGCTCCCGCGCCCAGCCTTTACTCGGTCACGGGGTTGGTGGCGGGCATCCGTGCGGCGTTGTTCGACCTGCCAGACCATCGCAAGGGCGGTAACAACCAGCGTTATGCGATCGGTGACGCCGCCTTGAGTGCCTTTTCGGTGTTCTTCATGCAGAGCCCGTCCTTTCTGGATTACCAGCGGCGGATGCAGAAAGCGCGCGGACGCAACAATGCCCGTTCGCTGTTCGGCGTGCACGAGATTCCGAGCACCCAGCAGATCGGCAACCTGCTCGACCCGATCTCGCCGGAGTGTCTGGCCCCGGTGTTCCTCGACGTGGTCGACGCCTTGCATCAGCACCGTGCCTTGGACACCCATCGCCAAGCCGATGGACGCCTCTTGATCGCCCTGGATGGCACCGAATACCACTGCTCGTGCGCGGTCCACTGTGCGCAGTGCTCCACGCGCACGCTCAGCAACGGCCAGACCCAGTTCTATCATGTCGCCGTGACGCCGGTGATCGTCGCCCCCGGGCAAGCGGACGTGTTCCCGTTGCCGCCGGCCTTCGTCCATCCCCAGGACGGGCACGCGAAGCAGGATTGTGAACTTACGGCTGCCACCCGCTGGCTTCAGCAGTGGGGGGCACGGATCGCCCCGTGGCGCACGACCCTGTTGGGTGATGATCTGTCTTGCCATCAGCCGTTTTGCCAGCAGGTGCTGGCGCAGGGCTGTGCGTTCTTATTCGTCTGCCTGCCACCGTCACATCCGCTCCTGTACGAATGGGTGGCGGACTTCGAGCGCAACGGCGAGGTGCCCACCGTGGTCAAGACCCGTTGGACGGGCACCCAGCGCCTCACCGATACCTATCGGTGGCTCAATGACTTGCCGCTGCGCGACGGGAACGACGCCCTGCTGGTCGGCTGGTGCGAACTCATCACCACCGATGCCGAGGGCCAGGTGCTCTACCGCAACGCGTGGGCCAGTTCCGAGCCTGTCAATGCCGACAACGTCATCGACCTGGTGGCGGCCGGACGCAGTCGCTGGAAGATCGAGAACGAAAACAACAATACGCTCAAGACCAAGGGATATCATTTCGAACACAACTATGGTCATGGTAAGCAGCATCTGGCCGCCCTGTTAGCGAGCCTGATCCTGTTGGCGTTCCTCGTCCATACCGTGCTCGACCGGCTCCATCCCGGCTACCAGGCGGTGCGGCGTCACCTGCCGTCACGCCGCACGTTCTTCGAACATCTGCGTGCACTGACCCAGTATCTGCCCTTCGATTCCTGGGAACACCTGTTCGACTTCATGCTGGAGGCACTTGAGCCCGCACGGCCACCGCCCGCACGCCGCGCGGGCGGGAAGCGGGGGCAAATTTAGAATTGCTGCCAAGCAGAGTATTTCACACGGGGTGCGGTGGCAGCGGCTATCATTCCGAGCATTCGATTGCCGTCTTCCGCGTGCGTGTGAATTAAGTGCCGACCATCCTGATACGTCGCCCGATCCTGGCTTGGGCGTTTTACGACTGGGCCAATTCCGCCTTCGCGACGACCGTGATGGCGGGTTTCTTTCCCGTTTTCTACAATGCCCTCAGCGGCGACCTCTCGACCCGGGACGCGCAGTTCTGGTTCAACGTCGCCCTTTTTGGCGCGAGCCTGCTGGTGGCGGTTGCCGCCCCGATCCTGGGCGCCATCGCGGATCGCGGGGGTAGCCGCAAGCGTTTTCTCGCCCTGTTCGCGATGATCGGCATCCTCATGACCGCAGGGCTGGTCTGGGTCCATGCCAGACAATGGCCGCTTGGACTCGCGCTCTTCGCGCTGGGGACGGTCGGTTTCTCCGGGGCCAACGTCTTCTATGATTCCATGCTGCCAAACGTCTCTAGCGAGAGCGATTTCGACCTCGTCTCGGCCTTCGGCTACGCGTTGGGCTATGTGGGCGGGGGCCTGCTGTTCGCCGTCAATGTGCTGATGGTCAAGAGCCCCGATTGGTTTGGTCTCGCCGACCCAGGCGAGGCGGTCCGCGCCTCTTTTCTCTCCGTGGCCGTCTGGTGGGCGCTGTTCACCGTGCCGCTACTGCTGTTCGTGACAGAGATGCCCATCCGAGATTCTGTACCGGCGGGGCGTGCGGTGCGCGAGGGCTGGCGACAGTTGAAGCGCACACTTTGGGAAATCAGAAAGTTACGCGCGATTCTGTTTTTTTTAGTGGCCTACTGGATCTATATCGATGGGGTTAACACGGTCATCAAGACCGCCGTTTTCTTCGGCGATCGGGTGCTGGGGCTCGATCAGGGCGCGCTGATCGCCGCGCTCCTGGTCACCCAGTTCGTCGCCTTTCCCGCCGCGCTCCTGTTTGGCTGGCTGGGTCAGCGGATCGGCGCGCGACCAGCGATCCTGATCGGCCTTGCGGTCTATTTTCTGGCAATCGTCTATGCCTGGCGGTTCCTGCGCACTGCAGAGGACTTTTTGATTCTCGCCATCGCGATCGGCTTGGTTCAGGGCGGTGTGCAGAGTCTGTCGCGATCGCTCTATGCCCGTATGATCCCGGTCGACAAGAGTGCCGAATTTTTCGGTTTCTTCAATATGGTGGGTAAATTCGCCACTCTGCTCGGCCCGCTGCTGATCGCGTTAACCCCCATCGTCGTCCCCGGCGCCGGTCCGCGCGACAGCATCCTCTCGCTCGCGCTCCTGTTCCTGCTTGGCGGTTTTCTGCTTTGGCGGGTGCGACTGGACAGCCGATGCGGCGGTGATAGGGATTAAACCGCGTCCAAAGCGAAAAAATTCGTTTTGCTGTGTCTGCCGGAAAGCACGCGGGGCCGCTATCCGGCGACCGCCTTGTCGATTTCCGATCGCTGTGGCCTAGCGGTCAGAATGGCCTGAACGAGCGTTGCAAGTGGAATCGCGAAGAAGACTCCCCAGAAACCCCAAACCCCTCCAAAAACCAGGATGGCGACGATGATCGCGACCGGATGCAGATTGACCACCTCGGAAAAGAGGAGCGGAACCAGCACATTACCATCCAACGCCTGAATGATGGCATAGGCTGCCGTCAGCCAGGCAAAGGATGAAGACCATCCCCATTGGAACCAAGCCACCAGAAGCACCGGAAACGTGACCATCGCGGCGCCGATGTAGGGGATGATGACCGAAAGCCCAACCAAAAGGGACAGCAACATCGCGTACTTGAGCCCAAAGGCATAAAAGGTGACATAGCTGACACCCCAGACGATCAGGATTTCCCATGCCTTACCGCGCACATAGTTGGAGATCTGCCGGTCCACGTCCTTCCAGACATCCCCGGCAATGTCGCGGTGTCTGGGAAGTTGGTGGCGAAACCAGTTGAGGATCAAATCCTTGTCCTTCATGAAGAAGAACACCAGCAACGGCATCAGAATCAGATAGACCAGCAGCGTGATGACGCCGACCACGCTTGCTAGCGACCAGGAAACGACGTGTTGTCCAAAGGTGACGACCTCGGAGCGGATCGCCGCGATCAGTGTGTCGATCTGAGCCGCGGTCAGGAGTTCGGGGTATTTCTCGGGCAGGGCCGTCAGGACATTGGTTCCCTCCGAGATCATGGTCGGTAACTGCTGAACGAGATCGGTGATCTGCCGCGAAACCAGTGGCATGATGCCAACCAGGACCAGCGCCACGAACAACAAAAAGAGAAGATAGACCATCAGCACGCTGGGCAGGCGAGGCAGGCGACGGCGTTCCAGGAATCCGACCAGGCCCTCAAGAAGGTAGGCAATGACGATGCTGGCCAACACGGGCGCGAGCATGTTCCCCAGGGTGATCACGACCGCAAAGACAATCAGCAGAAGGAGCACCAGAAAGACAATCTGTGGATCGGACAAATGACGCTGAAACCAGTTTGCGACGATATTCATCAGGCAATCCGCTCGTTGTTGGCGTCGTATTTGAGCCGGTAATCCTGATAATGGCGGGCAAACAGCGCTTCCAGTTCATCAATGACCACGACAGCCGTGCGGCCCTGCAAAACATGAGCGGACATCAGGGCCGAGGTTTCATTCAGCAGCGCTCCGCGCTCAAGCATGTCATAGATAGACGACAGGCGTTTGATCGCTCCGACCACACTTTCGGTGTCTGGACGTGGCAGCGACCGCGGTTCTCGCAGCGCCACTTTTCCGGAGCTTTCGGCGTCTTCGGGTTGGGCGCGTTGAGCCAGAAAATCGGCAAATGCGAGGAGAGTCTGGCGATCGACGGGGGACAGCTTCTGGAAGATCTTCGCAAGGGTTCCGCCATCGGCGGATTCCAGGGTCCGTTTCAGCATGTCGATCCTCCGCGAGTACGAGTGCGCCTGGTCTGATGGTAACCGTGGAGGGATGATAACCGAGCGGCGCGGGAGCGGGCTAAGTGTGTTTGCATTGACGACGGCAATAGTCACGGGCAAATTCCAGAAGTTCCTCCATCACGCGCAGCCGGAATTTCTGTTTCTGGTGCACGAAAGAGAAGGGCCGGTCCAGCGGTGGATCCAAGGGGAGGGCGACCAGCGTTCCCAGCTTCAACTCCTTTTGGATGGTCGTCCCGGAGACCACGGAGACGCCCATGCCCGCTTCGACCGCACCCTTCAATGCCTCCGGGCTGCCTAGTTCCATGGCGATCTTCAGAGTCGAATGGCCGCCATCGGGTTGATGCTGTAAATGGTCGCTGATGACCTCGCGGGTTCCGGAGCCTTCCTCGCGACAGATGAAGGGGTATTCCAGCAATCGCTCGAAAGTCACTTGCTGGAGCGAGGCAAGCGGATGACTGGGGGGCATGATCGCCACCAGATGATCGCGTTTGCAGATCTCCACCACCAGATTTTTGTTGGCGACCGGCGCCTCCACGACCCCGAGATCGATGGCATTATTCTCCACCATCGACACGATTCCTTCGGTATTGGAGACCTTGAGATGGATGGCGACATCCGGATAGCGCTCCTTGAAATCTCCGAGCAATGGGGGCAGCATGTACTCGGCGATCGTGGTGCTGGCGCCGATGGTGAGCACGCCGCTGATCTGACCAGTGATGCCGCGGACCGCGTTCTCCATCTCCGCGTAGAGTTCGAAAATGCGGTCGGCCGATTCGCAAACCTTGCGACCAGCGTCGGTGAGACTGATGCGGTTATGGGTGCGGTCGAACAATCGGGTGTTGAAGTGTTCCTCCAGTTGGCGGACCTGGAAGGTTACCGCCGGTTGAGTCATGTGGAGCGTTTGCGCGGCCTTGGTAAAACTCAGCAGCCGCGCGACCGTATGAAACACCTGAAGTCTGCGATCAGCCATCGAGATGTCACTCTATTATGAGATACCTACATAGAAAATGTTTATATCATAGACGCTCGTGACGATATAGTTTCAGTTTTACTCGCCTAAAAACCGAATAAAAAATAATGATTTTTGAGGAAACGTCTCATGCTCAAGCACCGGGTCACACGCTCGATCGGTTTCATCCTGGCGGCCAGCGCGGTGGGTGTCCAGAATCCAGCCGGCGCGGCCGGTTTTTCGCTGCCCGAAGCCTCCACCGCCGGATTGGGGACCGCCAACGCGATGGTCGCGAACCCCAACGAAACGGGCGCCTTCCCCTACAATCCGGCCGCCATGGGTTTCCATGACGCCTCCAGCCTGTCTCTCGGGACGATCGTGATCGGTCCCGGTTTTAGCGTCGAAACCGCCAGTGGCGAACACGATAGTCAGGGCGCGGATTGGTTGGCGGGGCCGATGTTCCAGGGCATGTTCAGGCTCAACGACCAGTGGCGGCTCGGTCTGGGCCTGACGGCTCCGTTCGGGCTTGAGACGCGCTGGCGGGATGGCACCTTTCCGGCGGTGAGCGGCACCGTCAAGCTGCCGGTCCCGCCGCCGCTCAACCCTAAGGTTCCGCGCGGCAATCATCCGACCGCCAGCAAACTGGAGATTCTGGACTTCAGCCCGACCGCGACCTATCGCGTGACCGACGATCTGAGCCTCTCCGGCGGGCTGGACATTTACTGGTCCAAGACCGCACAGCTCGATTCGACCGCCGGGGCACTCCGCGGCGACGGCGAGGGGACTGGCTTAGGCTTCAATCTCAGCGCGCTCTACCGTCACGGCGCCTGGAGTCTGGGCGGTGCCTTCCGTTCGGCCGCGACCCTTGCGCTCGAAGGTGATTACCGGGCGCTCAGCCCGACCCTGGTTGCACTCGGACGTTTGGCGCCGACGCAGGCGGCCGAGTTGGATCTCGATCTGCCCTGGCGGCTGCAAATCGGCGTGCGCTACGCCGTCGACGATCGATTGGCCGTGGAGTTCGACGTGACGCGCACCGGCTGGAGCGAATTCAAGGAACTCAAGATCAAGGGGAAAAACACCGGCGCGCCCATCTTCACCGACTCCAATCAATGGGATGACGCCAACGCCTATCGCCTTGGCGCCACCTACCAATTGCGCCCCGAGACTCAGTTGCGCGTCGGCTATGCCTACGATGAAACCGGCCAGGGGGACGATCGCTTCAGTGCCCGGGTGCCGGATAATAACCGTCACCTGTTCAGTCTCGGTCTCGCCCAGGCACTGGGGCAGGGGTATTCGCTGGAGGCGGGCTACATGTACGTGGTCGCACAGGATCGCGACTATCGCGGCGATACCCGTTATCTCCCCGGCGGCGCACTCAATGGCACGGATGCGCTCAATGGCGATTACTCGATGGATGCGCATCTGCTCGGACTGGAGCTCGTCAAGGTCTTCTGACCTCCGCGTCTCCTGGGATCGCCGAGGACAGCTCGCCGATCCCAGGGCGCCGTGCGCGGTATCCGGGAGTGACCGGAACGATCTTATGCCTTGCGCAGGTAACACGCCTTCAGCATGAAGCTTCCCGTCTCCGTCTTGCAATCCACCTCGTGATCGCCGCCGACCAGGCGGATCTTCTTGATCTTGGTGCCCACCTTCAGCGTCGTGGAGGAGCCCTTGACCTTCAGATCCTTGATCAGCACCACTGCATCGCCATCCGCGAGCACGCTGCCGTTCGCATCCCTCACCACGGCGTCGCCACCCCCGTCATCGCGACTCGCCGCCTCCATGGACCATTCGTGACCGCAATCGGGACAGATGTAGAGCGTGCCGTCGGAATAGACGTTCTCGGCCGCGCATTGCGGGCAAAGCGGGAAAGAAGGCATGGCGTTTCCAGAGTCAATGTTCGGGGTAGTCGTCAGTCGTCAGTTGTCAGATGGCAGGTAACCGTTTAATCCACTTGGTCGCGAGGGCGTCCCGCCCTCGCGACCAAGTGGCTGGTCTTGTGCCGGTCAAATCGGGAATGTATCGATGGACACGTTCTTTGTGCGCTCAGCCGCCAAAGAGTTCGTAGAAAAAGACCTGCATTCGCTGCCAGGAGCGGGCGTCGGCCTGGGCGTCGTAGCGCAGATTGTCCATGCCGTATTCGCCGGCCTTGGGGTTCGTGAAGCCGTGGCGCGCGCCGCCATAGAGGTTCATCTCCCAGTTGGCGCCTACCGCCTCCAATCGATTCTGGAAGTTTGTCACCACCTCCGGGGCGACGAACGTATCCGCTTGGCCATGCAGAATCAGGAGCTTTGGCTTGATCTTGCCTTTGACCTCCTCTGGCGCGGCCGGCAGCGAGCCGTGAAAGCTGACGATCCCTTTGAGATCGGTCCCGCCATAGGCCATCTGCAACAGGGTGCCGCCGCCAAAGCAATAGCCGATTGCGGCGATGTTCCCGGTATCGACGAGCGCGCTCGCTTTCAGTTGCTCAAGGCCCAGGCCAGCGCGCTGGCGCCAGAGATCAACGTCCGCGGTGATTTCCTGCATCCACTCGCTGGCCTGTCCACGCTGGTCGGTGACGCGATTGCTGCCGTACATGTCCAAGGCAAAAGCCACATAGCCCAGTTCGGCAAGCATGCGCGCGCGCTGTTTCGCATAGTCATTCAGCCCCCACCACTCGTGAACCACCAGGATGCCGGGGCGCTTGCCAGCGATGGCGTCATCCCAAAACAGATGGCCGGTCAGCGGCGTACCCTCATCGTCATACGCGACCGCCCTGGTCTGGACCTCGGCTTGAACGGTCGTTCCAATCGCGAGCAGGACGAGCATGAGCATGCCGAGCGGTTTGCGCATGGGGATTCCTCCAATGAAGAACAAATAATGGTTGACGTCGACGGGTCGTCAAGCGGCGACTCGGCCACCAAAAGGATGCGGGCCGGTCGGCGGGATGCAAGCCGTGCGAGCGATCGGTTAAGCCGCGATGCGTCTTGATCGGGAGCAAGCACGGAGCGCGGCCGGCGCAGAAGGTGGCTGGTCGAGTGACCGGCCACCGGGGGAGGGGTTATGTCGAGGATTCGTCCGACGACGGGACTTTTGCCATGTCGAGCAATTGACGCTGGCCGCTTTTGTCCAGTGCGCGGAAGCCCTCGACGAGGCGTAACTCGTCATCGCTGAGGGGGTTGTATTCGTCCAGCAACAGCAACCAGGCCGGCGAGACGGTTTCCAGGGCTGCCGCGATCTGATGCGCCGCTTCCAGCCCCATCCGACGAATCCCCTGCTCGTAGTTGCTGATCCTGGATTTGGACAACTGGTCCGTCGTGCGCGCGGACAATTCGCTCAAGGACCAGCCACGGCGCTGGCGTTCCGCGCGAAGACGGCTCCCGATCCGTCGCGTAAGTGAGGCAAATTCAGGTTCCACGATACGGTCTCTCCAAGGTTGGCGGGAATCCAAAATCCCGATGGCTTAACTGTAGCAAAAACGATCACATCGTGTGCGACTCTTTTTTAGACGCGGGTCTCCTATTCGCCCGAGCGATGGGCCGTTCAGGCTCAGCCATCCGACTTGACTGCATTGTTGGGCGATGCGCAAACAGGCTATGATCGCAAGCCGATACCGAATACGCAAAGATAGAGGTGGTCTATGTTAAGAGACTGGTCAGACATTTACCTTGTCGGCATCGCCGAGATCGATCGGCAGCATCAGGGTTTTTTCATCGCCGCGCATCGCCTCTATGAAGAGATTCTGGATCGCGAGGGGAAAAGCGCCGTCGTCGAGGCCATGACGTTCATGCGGGAGTACGCCGAGCAGCATTTTCAGACCGAAGAGGCGTTCATGCGCAGGCATGACTATCCTGGCCTAAAAGAACATCTGAGGCTGCACGCCAGATTCTTCCGGCATCTGGATGAACTCGACAATGATCTCATGATCTTTGGCCCAAGCCAGGATCTCGCCGATCGCGCCCTGGATATCACGCAGGATTGGCTGATCGACCATATCGCCGACGAGGATATGTTGTACTCGCTCCATGTCAAGGCCGGCGGTTCCCTTGAGGATGCGGCTCCAGTCTGAGCGGCATCGGTTCCCGGGATTCGCCCATCGACTTAGTCAGGGAGGCTGCGGGAGACGCCGTGTTTTGCCATCAGTCGATAGAGCGTCATGCGCGAGATGCCCAAATCCCGGGCGGTACGGCTGACGTTCGCATCGTTGCGTTGAAGCGCAAACTCTAGATTATGCTTCTCTGACTGCTCCCGTCCGCTCTTGAGGGTGCCCAGGATCAAGTGTGTGGGCGCACTTTTGCGGTAAGCGACGTTTCCCTGAGGTTTTCTGGCCTGCTTGTTTCCCGGCTCGATGCGAATCTTGAGATCCGCTGGAAGGATCTCGTCGCCCTCGCAGCTCATGGCCGCATGATGGACGGCGCTGTGCAACTCGCGAATGTTCCCCGGCCATGCATAACCGCGCATGACCGCAAGGGCCTCCTTGCCGAATCTCAGGCCGCGCTTGCGGCGATTTTTCGTGACCTCGTCAAGAAAAAAATGGGCGAGCAGCTCGATATCGTCCCCCCGGCTGCTTAAACTGGGCGTCGCGACGGTCAGAAAGGCGAGCCGATAGTAGAGGTCGGCGCGAAACGCTTTTTCCTTGATGGCCTGGGCGAGATCGACATTGGTCGAGGCAATGACCCGCACGTCCATATAGTTGCCTTGCGTGCTGCCCAGAGGCGTGACGATCTTATCTTCCAGGAAACGCAACAGGATCGCCTGCGATTCCAGTGGCATATCGCCGATCTCGTCCAGAAAAAGGGTACCGCCGGACGCGGTCTGGATATACCCGATCTTGCGCGCGCTTGCGTTGGTAAAAGAGCCCTTTTCGTACCCAAACAACTCCGATTGCAGCAGCGTGTGCGGAATCGCCGCGCAGTTGATCGCGACGAACGGTCCTTTCGCCCGTCCGGAATGCTCATGAATGGCCCGCGCGGCTAGTTCCTTGCCGGTGCCGGTTGGCCCCGTGATCAGCACCGACACATCCGACTCGGCGGCGCGCTGCAAGGTTCGATACAGGGCCTGCATAACGGGGCTGTTGCCGACCAGCCCGAAGTGCGTGTGGTAGGTGGCCGCATGTTTGTGTCGATAGTCGTGTTCGATTTTGGCCATGCCATAGGCATGCCCGAGAATCATCGCAAGCCGGGCGCCCTCGATCGGCAAGACCTGAAAGTCATACAGTCTTTCGGCGATGAAGCGCTTGATCGCGAGTCGGTCGAGTTGGTCGTGAGCGAGTGTGGCAACCCATTTGAGGCTGGGAAGCGACATCGCCTGCTGGATCAGGCGTGCCTCCAGTTGAGGGTCGGCGGAATCCGGGAAAACGATCAGGCCGACCAGAAAACGGTGTTCGGCATCGAGTCGGAGCGCGCTCGCGGCATCAGGCGCATGGGCGACGATCCAATGCTTCTGTTCCAGGAAGTTGACGATCTCTTCGGGTAGATTCTCTTGTGAAACAACGAGAAGCTTGCGCATAAACGGTTGATCCTTGACTGATGCGGCTAGGTCTCGGGCAGAGATCCAGGCAGGCTTCACATGCGGTGGCCAGCCGAGTACCGGTGGTCCATCACGATGCTGACGATCAAGTTTGATGAGCGAGTATATCGATTTTGAGACGGCAAGTGTCACACAAATGTGACATTACAGGATGTGCTGGGCGAAAGGCGTGAAATTGCTCGCATTCTCGCTGTCGAGAGACGGTGTCTGGCTGGCTCAGTAATAGGACGGCGTCGAACCCGAACTGGCGGATTTGTTGAGCACCATCCCGATGATCTTTTCGACACCAAGCAATTGCTGCGCATGCTGGATTTCTTCTTTCGTCGTCTTGCCTTCTTCGACCACCAGCAGCACCGCGTCCAGGTAGGGCAGGAAGGCGATGACATCGTCGCTGGCGAGCAGCGGCGGCATGTCGAACAGGGTCATGCGATCTTCGTACCGGCTCCTGATTTCACGCACCAACTGAACCATCCTGGGGGAAGACAGAATCTCCGAGCTGTGAATGAAGGGCTTGTGACCGGGCAGGATCACGAGCCGCTCGATGTTCGGGTGAATCAGAATCTCCGAGAGTTCGGCCTCGCCCATCAGATAGTCGCTAAGCCCGGGGTGTCCTTCCGGGACGAAATAGCGCCCGAGCGAGGGACGGCGCAGATCCAAATCCACCAGCAGAACCGTCTGATTGACCTCGCGCGCCAGGCTGATCCCGAGGTTGATCGCGGTCAGGGTCTTTCCGTTGCCTTCGCCAGCGCTCGTGATCGCCAGGGTTCGCCAGCCGTTGGCGCGCATCCGTTGCAACACATGCGTGCGCACCACCTTATAGGCATGTTCGATCGGATCATGTTCCTTGGACACGAAGATACGCTGCTCGCGCAGGCGTGCCGGATCGACCTGAACGGTGGTGGTTCGCGTATAGGCGACATCCACGCCGGAGGCCGTCGCCAGCGTATTGGCGGCGGGGAGGTCGCGCTTCTCGTCCGCCAGCGAAGGGCGCTCCGCGAGAGCGCGGCTGGGTGAAGCGGTTTCCCTGAGCGCGAATTTCTCCAGCGTGGTTAAGCGATCCATACGGACACCTCAAAGCGGCGATAGTCTTTGGCTACAGCATGAGAAGATCGAGTTTGCGCATGAGCGCGAACCAGAGGACATCCAGCGGCATGACGAAGAGGTGGAATACGGTCACCCCCCCGATCAGCGCCAGTAAAACCGCGGCGATCGTCAGTAGGAGCCGCCGGATCCGGCGGCGGCGATCCAGGCTCGTCTCGATCAATGGAATGACCCCGAGCAAGGGAAAATTCGCGATGCCTTGCAGCGCGCGCGCCCCGTAGATTCCCTTGTCCAGCATCTCGCGCAGCGCCAGATGGCCCACGCCGCCCGCCAGCGACAGGACGACGCCCAGCACCAGGATCGCGGGCCGATTCGGTTTGAAGGGTTTTTCCGGGACCAACGGGGGCTCGATCATGAGGAAACGCTCGCCCTTGCGGTTCGTTTCCAGCGACTGTGCCAACTCCGCCTGCAGCACCTTATCACGCACCTCGCGATATTTGTTCATGGCGTTGTCATAGTCGCGGGTCAGCGCACTGTACTGCTGCTCGATCCGCGGGGATGCCTTGACGTATTCCTCGTATTTCGCCAGTTCCTTTTCCAGCTCCACGCGCTTGAGCTTGAGCGATTCGATTTCCTGACGCGCCGAATCGAGACGGGTGCGCAATTGCACCGAGGCCGGATCGGTCGCGACCCTGTTCCGAGCCAGGCGACCGCTGGCTGGATCGACCTTGGTGAGCTGCTTGCGGGTGGCCTCGATACTCCGCTTCAAGCGGACGACATCCGGGTGGTCTTCGGCATAGCGTTCGCGCAGTACGGCCAGCTCGGTGTGCAGCTCGGCCAGCCGGGATTGCAGTTCGCCCGAACTCGTCTGGCCGACCATGCCGCGGAGCGTGGCTATCTCCCGTTCCAGTCGGATCCGGTCGGGATGGGTGGTCGAATAACGCGAAATGGTCTGGGCGTACTGGGCCTCCAGTTCCCGGAGCCGCAGGGTCGAGGCGTCCGTTGCCCCGGTCGTGTCCATCTGCGCCAGCTCCGATTCCAGATAGAGCTTCTGCTGTTCCAGGCTTTGCTGCGACTGGATGTTGTCGCGCAATTGGGACTCGGTGCGCGCCATGAGTTCTCGATTGAGCGAGGCGAATTCGGGCAACGCCTCGCCATGCTCTTCCTTGAAGGCCGCGAGCCGCGCTTCCAGCATGGCGATTTGTTCGCCAAGCTTGTCCGCCTCGGCCTGAAGGAAAGTTGTCGCGTCGGTCACCGCCGCCTGGCGCTGATCGATATTCTCCTGCAGAAAGAGCGAGACCAGACCGCTCGTGACCTTTTGCGCCTGCCCTGGAGATTCGTTTTCGAAGGAGAGCGAAAAGGCGATGGTCGCCTCCTGCGCGCGTCCGCTGCGCGGATCCATCACATCGGCGCTGATCATGTCCAGCTTGATGCGGTCGCGCATCTCCTCCACGGCCATGTTCAGACTGACCTTGCGGCGCAGTTCCGGATAGAGGTCGTAGCGCTCGATCAACTGGCCGAGATTCTCGGTCGTCATCACGCGTCGGCTGATCACCTGAATCCGCTGGTCCGCGAAACTCGTCACGGTTGTTTGGACCAAATCCGAGGGAATTTCCTGCTGTTCGATGAGGATGGTCGCCGAGGAGCGATAGGAGGCGGGAAGCAGAACCGCGACCGCCGCCGTCAGAACCGCCAGGATCGCCGCGGGAACGATGAGTTGCCACTTGCGGCGTTTGAGAATGGCCAGATAGTCGTCAAGGGTCTGTAACTGCTCGTCCACGATGTACCTGCACTCCTGAATGCCGAAAAACGATTCGTCGCGTCCAATCAGTCACCCTCGCTCGTGACACCGCACCGCAGTGCCACGAGAGCCACACTGAAAGCTCCGTGCGGCTGAACAAGGGTACGCCACCCATTCCCCTGAATGACGCCGAATCTTAGGCAATACGACAGGTAAGGTCTAGGGAAAGCGGCGGTCTCTTCATCGTCGGTTAGTGAATGGACCTGCCTGTCGTCTGGTTTGCTTGGGATGGGATCCATCAACCGACCCGCTGCGACAGGGCTCCCGCTTCCGGCCCCAGACGGGACAGACCAGGATAGTCTGTCCACGCGACCGAATGGCGTAGGATGGGCAAAGCCCGTGGGAGGTGGTTTGTTCGGAGCGCGAGGAGTAGACGGGTGTGCCCATCATTCAAGCTCGGCGTAGGCAAGATGGGCACGCTTTGCTTTGCCCATCCCGCACTGGCTCCGGAGTGACGGTTTTGGGTCAGCGTTTCAGGTCACGGTAGAAGTTCTCGTGAGGGCCGACGGCAAGCAGGGTGCGCATCGTTTCGCTCGATCGATAGGCCAGCAGGAACTGCTGATTGACGCAGTCGAATTTGTACGCCCTGACGCCAGCGAGGTCGCCTTTTTTTTCTTCGCCAAGCGTGGGATCGGCAACGATCTCACGGATGGCCGCATGGACGGCATCGCGCTGGTTGGCATGCAGTTTCTTGTAGGCCCGTTTAAAAGACGGGCGCTGTTGCAGCGTGACTTTCATTCGTCCGGAAATTCAAACGGTTCGGACTCTTCTTCCATGGCTTGCAGCGTATCGCGCACGAATTCGATCGGCAGATCGGGGTTGTCGAGTGCTGCACGACCAACCTTGGCCCAGTAGGCGATTTGTTGAGGAATGGAGCGCATCTCGGTCTTGGCGCGCACCTTCGCCGTTTCGTACAAGGCATCGTCGATTCGGATCGAAACACTCATGATCATCTCCTTTGTGGTGATACGCAGCAATTGTAGGCAAGCACCATCCCGAGATCAAATGAGTTTGTAGGTTGTAGTTGCGCCGAGGCATAAAAACCGCTGTGTTCCGGGAAGAAGCGCGGCTTTTGAATCAAGCACATAGAATCGATCAAACAGCGTCCGTGCCGATTGAGAGGACGTAAGGTAAGCGATGCGTATCTACACGGCTCGGAGTTGCGCATTTTCCCCGTCAGCCTTGCTCATTGATGGCCATGAAAAAGCCCTGCCATGTGGCAGGGCTTTGGAGCGGTCGTTCCGGGGGAGGTTGCGTTCGCTGAAACCGGCAACGAATGCCGGAGCGCGAATCCCCGGCGTGCGGATTTAGACTTTGCTGGACCGGCGACGGGCAACACCAACCAGACCCATGAGCGCGGAGCCGAAGAGCCAGGCGGCGGCGGGGATGGGTACAGCAGTGGATGCTTGACCAGACCAAGCGGTACTACCACCATTAGTTTTCAAATAATCAATATTGACCGCAGTAGGAATTGAAAACGAGAACGAAAATATTGTGTTCCCTGCGCCAGCAGCATGGAAGTTGTTCAGGGTAGTGCTGGTATTACCTAAGAGATTGAAATTAGTTAGATTAGCCGTGCCCTGTACCCCTTTTACGCCTCCGATATTGGAAAACATACTCATATCGGTAAAAGAGACGGTGGCGCTAAAAGTGTTATCACCATCTTTGAGGGTAAATAAATTAGTACCAGTACCAGAAATAAGAGAAAGTGGTGCCGTTTGAAACGGAAAATTAACAGGAGTAGCCGTGCCGATTGCGTAAGTGCCGCCAATAGCCCCGGTGATACCTGTATCACCTACCTTAAAATCCCCTATGTTGAATTGACCTGGAGGAGTGAATGTCATGTCATTTACTCCTATGAAGTTAAGCGTCATAGCATTCGCTGCTGACACATTGAAGAGACAGAGTAGCGCGGCTGCTGACAGCAGCTTAGATACAGAGAACCGGTTTAAGAAATGCTTCTTCATAAATCACTCCGAATGTTGTCACTGAATGTTGTTGGCAGAACACGGTTGTGATCCATCACAGCTAAAGTCCAGGTCGGTCAATTGAGTTCAGGATGCGCAACGAAACAAAAGTTCATGGATCCTTCAACAATTTTATTTAGCAATATAAATGCCACTTTCTGAAGAAAATAAAATCAACAGCTTATGTCGAATGTTGATCTCGTTCCATGCTTGCAGTGTCGCATCGGTGATACTCTGGAATATCCGGGGCTCTTTAAGCCGCCGGTGTCGATAATTAAGCAGCTGAAATCATTCTGTTTTTCTAGAAGCTGAGTCTTTTGGCTCTTGATTCCCTGTACCAAGAGTGTGACGGCGATCGTCCTCGAATGGTCTCGGACAGCCTAGGCAAAGCCTGCTTCGTGTCTCTCCGAACTTCCACGAATTCCTGTATTTCAAAGCCATAAAACCTTTGGTAGTGCCCAAAGCTATATGATAGCGAAACATTTTTACTCTTTTACATCAGTGACTTAAGCTAGATCTCGTCATATGGAGTGGGGCACTACCAAACCTTTATATTTTAATAAATAAGCGCGTCTGCCTGCCACCTCGCCCGACACCGTAAAGCGGAAAAACCGACTGGCTCATTTCTGTGACACTTTTTCAAAACTGTCACTGTGTTGAGGCAGTGTTACATCCAGCCCGCGTAGATTGGGGTGAACGAGAGTGAACCCCAACATCCACGCTGGTCATTCAACCGGGGCCGGTTGTCATTCCCGGCACGGTGGCTCATCCGCTGGTTGAGCCCGCGTAGCGAGATAGGCTGGGCAGAGTGACTACGGTATGACGCTGATGATTGGCACGGATGCCGGTTAGTCACGCCCCCCCACCGAGCCAATGCTCTAACGCTTAATCTTTGAACGCCTCGGGAAACCTTCGAAGTCGTTAGGGCCGGCCGGGGCGTTTTTCGTGGTCGCGGAACTGATGCGTCGGCGCGGGGTTCTACGCGGTATAGCCTTTTCCGGAAGTCGCCGTCATCAACCTGTGTCGCGAGGGCAGAAAGACCTGACGGGACAGACCAGAATGGTCTGTCGACGCAAAGAGCGTGCTTTGTTCGTCAGACCTTGGTGGTCTGGCGCCGGGCAACTCCGACCAGACCCATGAGCGCGGAGCCAAAGAGCCAGACGGCAGGCGGGATGGGTACGCCGGTGACGCGAGCCTTATCAGGATAACCGCCGAAAGAATCGCTCGTCTCCGTCGCTTTGAATTTCAGGGTGATCGTTGTTGCGTCGGCCAGGGTGGAGTGAAAATCGAAGACTTGCGAAGCCTCGCTCGATACGCCCTTGACGGTGTCTTTGGGAATTCCGGTTCTTAAAAAACTGTAGGTAATGCTATTCGTGTCTGGGGCATCCGTGCGGCCGCGATAGGCAAAGGAAAGAAAATAATCGCCCGTATCGAGCTTGATTTTCTGGGACATGCCGGAATTGCCCTGGCTGTCCAACTCGACGTTCTGATTTTCTGAATACGCAGTGGAACCGCCAACATTGCCATTCTGCACTTCGATTCCTGGGTCTTTGGTCGTGGTCCAGCCATCGATCTCGGAAAACACTTTCCACGCATTAGGTTTTAGTTCGGACTCCTCGAAATCGCTGTTGACAACATAATTCACGGATGCAGCGGAAGCCATGCCGGACATGGAAAAGAGGCTGATCATCGTGGAAATTGCTAACCCATTTATGAGGTTACTCATATTTATGCCGTTCCTGATGAAATTCAAAATCTCAAAATGCGAAGCGGTCCGGGCCTGATGAGAGGCAAAGCCGCCGGTGCATCCGCGCGTTCGGTAACCGAACTTCTTGCAAGAGTATGCAGCAATTGACGGGCCATTAATAAAGTAAGCAAAAATAAAAAGTTGGTTTTTCAGGTGCGTTTGAACGGTGGTTGAAGCGTAAGGTTGGCGAAACGCGGCACAGTGGCCTTCATTCCTGAAACCGCGGATATTTTTTTGGAATTCCTTGCGCATCAAGCGTCTCCCAACCGATTCCGGGTTAAACATGCGCGTTTCCAGCAATGGACGCGGCCAGCGTGCCAAAGGTTGTCCGTCTCCTGGCACAGTCTGTCGCAGATCCTAAACTATAGCTTGAAAAAATGGAAAATTCCGAACTGGCTGGCATATAGCCTCTGTGGTCGGGGCGGGAAAATGTCAAACTGTTATGTTTCCGTTACACCTTGACTTGAACCGAGCTTCGCGGAGCACGAAAAAACGCGAGAGTGAGGCGTTCGAAACGAGGCGTCCCGCGCTGGGCGCAGGTCTGATCGATCATTGCCTTCTTTCCAGGTCATCGGCATGATGACGCGCGAACTCAATCGGCGGAAATTGATCATCTCCGGACAGGAGCGAAGCCGCGACCCCAAAGGAGGCGGATGCGCGTTCGGCGTGAACGATGATCGAAAGACCGTCGGTCCTTCCTTGGCGCGCGGAGAACACAATCTTAAGGAGGTCGTGATGGAACGAGTGTTTGGAGGACTTCTGCTGGCGTCGATGCTGGTTGCATTGCTCGTCGGCTGCGGCGAGGCGGACCGCAAGCAGGCGTATTTCGATCGCGGCATGGAGCTGCTGGCGCATGATAATCAGCCCAAGGCGCGACTGGAGTTCAAGAATGTGCTCCAGATCGATCCGAAGCACGCGCCGGCCTGGTACCAATTGGCCAAAATCGAGGCCGCGCAGGAGAACTGGAACGCGGCCTTCGGTGCCTATGGCAAGGCCGTCGAGCTGGATCCGCAAAATGTCGATGCGCGCGTGAGCCGCGCGCAGTTGCTCTTCGACTCCAATCAGATCGACGATGCGCTGGCCGATGTCGAAATCATTCTGACCGCGGATCCGAAGCACGCGGATGCGCTGGCGCTGCGGGCTGCGGTGCGAGGACGTCAGGGCGATCTGGACGCCGCCGAGACGGACGCCCAGTCGGCGCTGGCGGTGGATCCTCAGCATCTCAATGCGCTTGCCCTGCTGGCCGAGATCGGCATGGCGCGCAACGATCGCGAGGCGGCCGGTCAATTCCTGGAGAGGGCGATTCAGGCCCATCCGAGCGAGGTACGCCCGCGGCTGATGCTGGCCGGGGTGTATCAGGCATCCGGCAAGCCGGAGGCGGCACGGGCGCAGCTTGAGCAACTGATTAAGTTGGAACCAAGCGAATTGGCGCATGTTGCGCGTCTGGCTGCGTTTCTCACCCAAGAGGGCCAGAAGGATGCGGCTGAAGCGGCCTTGCGGGCGGCCATCGAGACCAATCCCGAGCAACTTCAGGCAAAGCTGCTGCTGGCCGAATGGGCCGCGCAACAGCGGGGCGTCGATCCCGGTATTCAGGTGCTGGAAGACTTTATCGCCGTGGAGCCCGATGTCTACGATCTGCGTTTCGCGCTGGCCGAGTTGGAGCGGGCCGCCGGGCGGGGCGCGGATGCCGTCACGGTCTATCGCACGATCATCGAACGCGCTTCGCTGGGGCCGCAGGGGATGAAGGCGCGCACCCAACTCGCCGCGCTGCTGATGGCGGACAAGCGCGTGGATGAGGCATCGAGGCTGGTCGAGGAGGTGTTGAAGGAAGACGCGCGCGATGGCGATGCGCTGCTGGTCAGGGCTGCGATTGCGGTCGGGCGCAAGGATGCCGATCAGGCGATCGCGGATCTTCAGAATGTCCTGCAGAACAAACCGAATGCGACGAGTGCGCTGTTATTGCTGGCGCAGGCCCACGTCTTGAAAGAGGAGACCACGCTGGCGCAGGACGCGCTGGAAAAGGCGATCGACGCGGCGCCGACCGAACCGCAAGCCTATCTGGCGCTGGCCCAATTGCGGGTCGACAGTGGCGACATGCAGGGGGCGTCGGTCACGCTGGAGCGCTTTCTCGACCGTGTTCCCGAAAACGATCAGGTGCAAAGCGCCTTGGCGCGGATTCAGCTCAGTCAGCAGGATTGGGGGGCGATGGAACGAACCGCCACGCGGATCCTGGAGACCCGCCCCGAGCACCCGCTGGGCTATTATCTCAAGGGGCTGATTTTCCAGCGCAACGATCGGCTGCAGGAGAGTATCGAGCAGTTCGAGAAGGCGCTCGAAAAGCGTTCGGACGCCGTCGAGCCGCTGTTGGCGCTCACCCGCAGTCACATGGCCCTGGGCCAGGCGGATCGGGCCGAGCAACGGCTGAAGCAGCTGCTCGCCGAGCAACCCGCGAATGCCGCCGCGCTCAATCTGCTGGGCGAGGTCTACGCCTCGACACGGCGTTACCCCGACGCCTTGGAGCAGTTCAAGCAGGTCATCGTGCTGTTCCCGAAATCGCCGAACGCCTATGCGCGTCTGGCCGAGCTACAGGGACAGAGCGGCGACTTGAAAGGGGCGCTCGCGACCCTGCGGTCGGGGGTCGAGGCGACGAACCGTAACGCCTTCCTGCTCTTCCGGCTCGGGATCGCCCTGCAGGAGTCCGGCGACGATGACGCGGCGATCGCGGCCTATGAAGAAGTGCTCAAGAGCAATTCGGAAGCGGACGCGGTGATCAACAATCTATCCATGCTGCTGGCCAGTCGCCGGACGGATCCCGCGAGCCTGACGCGGGCGCTGGAACTGGCGCAACGCTTCGAGGGCTCGGATCAATGGGTATTGCTCGATACGCTCGGATGGGTCCAGTTCCGTGCCGGCGAGGTCGAAAAGGCCGTCGTGACCCTGGAGAAAGCGGCTGGCCTGATCGATCCGGATCCACCGGAGATGCAGTATCACCTCGGCATGGTCTATGCCGCACGGGGGCGGCGCGATGAGGCCAAGGCGTTGCTGACCAGCGCACTGGACGCCAACAGCCCCTTCCCTGGCATCGAGGAGGCGCGCGAAACGCTTGGGGGGCTGTAAGGCAACTCCCCGCAAATAACCGGTCAATCTCTTCCAATCACGACCGGCGAGGGAGCGCGAATCAAACCAATGCACGGCGGTTTGGAACGGGGCATCCGCGACGATCGTTGTCGTTGTCGTTATTCGATTCGACAGCGACAACGAAAGCAATTGAACGACTTGAGTTGGAAATGGCTTGGCTGAAACCCTCTCGGCGGAGACGAGTCTGGATCCATCTGTCTCTGTGGCTCGCGCTGGCGAGCCTCGGCACGCTCGCCGAGACGGGCCGACCGCCAGAAACGCTGGCGCCGCTGGTGCTACTGCCCCGCCAGGCGCTCGGCCCCGAGGAACTTGGCGTCATCGTCAACGATCGGGATCCGCGCAGTCGCCGGATCGCGCGCGAATACCGCGCCAAGCGTCGGATTCCTCCTGAAAATCTGATCCACGTCAGCTTTCCCCCGCATCGACGGATGATGACGCCCGAGCGGTTCCAGGCGATCCATGCTCGGGTGAAGGCGGCGACGCCCGAGCGTGTGCAGGCCTATGCCCTGACCTGGACCGAGCCTTATCGGGTCGGCTGCATGTCCATCACCACAGCCTTCGCGGCGGGGTATGACGAGTCTTTCTGCGCTGACGGTTGTCGCACGACGAAGTCGAGCCCCTATTTCGCCTCGGCTAGCCAGCGTCCTTTTACCGATTTTGGCTGGCGACCCACCATGGCGCTGGCTGGTTCCCGTCTGGATGCGGTCCGGGCGCTGATCGACCGTGGCGTGGCCTCCGATGACACGCGTCCCACTGGGACGGTCTATCTGGTTAAAACCAGCGATGCCGCGCGCAGCGTGCGTGCCCAGACGTTTTCACGCGTCGAAGCGTTGTTTGGAACGGCCATCCGGATCGAGCGGGTCGAGGACGATTCCATCGCCCACAAGCCGGATGTGCTGGTGTATCTCACCGGCGCGGTCAGGGTGCCCGAGATCGCGACAAACCAGTTCCTTCCGGGCGCCATCGCCGATCATTTGACCTCGACCGGCGGTCAGTTGACCGACAGTCGCCAGATGAGCAGCCTGGACTGGCTCGATGCAGGAGCCACCGGCAGCTATGGCAGTGTCGTCGAACCCTGCAATTTCCCCGCGAAATTCCCGGACCCGGTCATTCTGATCGGAGCCTATCTCAGTGGCGCAACTCTGATCGAAGCCTATTGGAAGAGTCTGCTCATGCCGGGGCAGGGCATCCTGATCGGCGAGCCGCTGGCACGGCCCTTTGGCGGTCATGAGCTGACCTTCGACGGCGCGGCCTGGGTTCTGAAGACCTTTGCGCTCCTGCCGGGCCGCTATCGACTGGAATCCGCCGACCAACCGATGGGACCTTATCGACCTGTCGGAGCCTTCGTCAAGCCGGATGCCAATCCACTGCGGCTGCGATTGCCCACGGATGGCAAGCCTTATTATCGGGTCGTCGCGGCGGAAGCCGACCTGCCGCCCGCTGCGCTACTCGGACCTCAGCCCGACTGACGCGCGGCGGCGCACCGTCCGCCCTTTCCTCTTTCCCGCGCCGCGTGCGCTGCCTTGACCCGCGTTCCGCCTTCCCCGGCTCAGAGTTCCCGCTCTCCCCCTGTCCGCCGCCTCTCCACGGTCCCTAGCCGTTCGCGTTTGCCCGTTTCCCCGCTCGCTTTCGCGATGCGCATCACGCTTTTCATTCCCCGTTTTCAGGGCCGCGGCGAATGCCGCCTGCGTCACGTTTTATTCGCCTTCGAGCTGATTTAATT
>NZ_NHSQ01000141.1 GCF_016653465.1 Thiocystis minor
CCAGGGCGCCCAGGCCGCCCTGTTCCGACCGTCAAGGGTTCAATCCGCCCGCTTCGCCCGCGTCGGCCCCCCTCCTGGCGACTGAATCGCCTTTGAACCCCACCAAGATCGTCGGTTTCTGGACCTGCCCACAGGTCTATGAAATATCCGGGTTAGATGCGGTTTAATGTTTGACAGTAACCGGTCAGGTTTTTAGGATCGAGCGACTTTTCACGTTTCTCGTTCCTCCCATGCCAAAACTCTCCCCACTGCACTGGTTGGCGTTCTCGGCCTTTCTGTTCTTCTATGGTTTTACTGTCTTTGCCCTGACCCGCGACTATTATTTACGCCACCCCACACGCCCGGTCGCCGTCCAGAGCCCGTCCAGCCCTAATTCGACCCCCGGCGCGCTCTCGCAAGTCGGCGGCAGCGCCATTCCGGAGTCGATCGCCGAGACCAACCCCGCGCTTCTGCATCAGCGCGCGGATCAGCTTTTCGTCGAACAGCGTTACGCGGAAGCCGTGCGGGTGTATCGGCGGATCCTCGAATTGAGTCCGGAGGACGCGGAGGCGCACAACGATCTCGGGCTGGCTCTCCTATACACCGGCGATCAAGCGGGCGCAATCGCGAGTTTGAAGGCGGCGGTGGCGAAGGATCCCACACTACAGCGGCCCTGGCTGACGTTCGGGTTCGTCAATCTGCAAACCGGCAACCGGGCCGAGGCACAAGAGGCGCTGGAGCGTGCACGCGACCTCGATCCCAACAGCGAAATCGGGAAGGAAGCCGTGCGACTCCTGGGCATCCTGGCCGCGCAGCAGTGATGCCGAACCGTATCCGGCATGACTGGCGTCGGTTCGGTCTCGCCTGATTTCGGCGCGCGGGCTTGCTGTCGGGCGAGCCGCCGATCGGTCAGGCGCGGTCTGTCGCTCGCTGCGCGAGCGCGACCGTGTAATGCGCCCCCTGTTTGAGCTTGTCGTAATTGCCGAAGACCTCGGTCAGGTTGCGTTTCATGTACTGGCGCAGGCCGTTGATGGTGACGAGATAGAGTCGACCGCCGGGCCGCAATCGGGCATGAGCGTCATGGAGCAGGATCGCCAGCAGTTCCTTGCCGACCTTGGCGGGGACGTTGCTAGCGATCAGATCGAATTCCCGCCCCGGCTCGATCCGGTCGAAGCCGTTGCTGAGTTGGGCCTCGGCATTGTCGATCCCGTTGAGTCGGACGTTGCGCTGGGCGTAATCGACCGCGACGAAATCTTTGTCGACCATCAGGGTGCGTCCCTGGGGCGCCAGGGTGGCCAGGGCCAGACCGATCGGACCATAGCCGCAGCCGAGATCCAGGCAGTCGTCGCCGGGTTCGACGCGCAGATGACTCAGCAGCAGCCGCGTCCCTTCATCGAGTTCGCGGGGCGAAAACAGCCCCCAGGTACTCTGAAGCGTCAGGGTGCGTCCGCCAAGTTCGGCGCTGAATTCAATGTCCCGGCGCAGGCCGGCGAGTTGTTCGGATGTGAGCATGGTTGCGGGGTACTTGCGAGACGTCTTGAGGTTAGGTTGGGACCGTCGTATGAGCCGACGAAGTCTGGGGTTTGAGGCGAGATCGATCGGTTACACTGGCGGTTCGTTGCTCACCGAAGAGAATCCTCGCGTACAGCATGTCCGATCCGGCCGGCACGCTCAACATTCAGTTGGAACGGACCTCGCGGGGTCTGACCTGTCGGATCGCCTCGACCCGACCGGTCACGGCGGCGGATCTGTTCGCCGGTCGTGCGCCCGCGGCGACCGCCGCCCTCCTGCCCCTGCTGTATTCCATTTGCGCCAAGGCCCAGGCGTTTGCCTGTGTCGCGTCGCTGGAGGGTGCCAGCGGCCGGCTCCCCGCGCCGGCGGTCGTTGCGCGCCGCCGGCGAATGGTGTCGGTCGAGACCATCCGCGAGCATCTGTGGCGCATCCTTCTCGATTGGCCGCGTCTGCTGGGCGAGACACCGGATCGCGTGACCATGGCGAAGATTCTCTCCCTGGTCAAGGATCTGTTCCGGCTGTCCGATCCAGAGGGCGATCTGTTTCGCCCCGGCGCCAGCTCTGTCGTTCTGGATCGGCGCGGCGATGCGCGCGTGCTGGCCGACCTCGACGACATCCTCGCGCGGCAGGTGTTCGGCGCGCACCCCGCCCGATGGCTGGACGAGGTGCGCGATGGCGGGGGTTTCGACCGCTGGATCGAGACTGTCGACACGCCCGCCGCCCGCTTGATGCGCGGGCTGATCGACGCCGACGAGGCGGCGCTCGGTCAGGCGGACGTGACCGGGTTGCCAGATCTCCGAGACGCGGATCTGATCGCCCTGATCGACGCTCCCGAGGGTGTGGATTTTCTCGCCCGTCCCACCTGGCGCGGCGTCGCCAGGGAAACCAGCCCCTTTACCCGTCGCGCCGGTTGCGGGCTGATTCGGGATCTGATCGACCGCCACGGTCGCGGGCTTTTGTCGCGTCTGGCGGCGCAACTTCTGGAAGTCGCGCTGCTGCTCGCGGAGGTCCGCCGTGAACGGGCAGAGGAGATGCCTGACCCGCTCATCCCGCCCGTCCCGATGATGGCGGGGATCGGAATCGGCCGTGCCGATGCTGCCCGCGGACTCCTGGTGCATTTGGCGCGGGTGGAACGGGAGCGGGTGACGACGTACCGCATCCTGGCGCCGACGGAATGGAATTTTCATCCGCGGGGCATCCTGGCGCGCAGTCTCGCGGCCTTGCCTGATGCCGCGGATGATGTCTTGAGACGGCGGGCCGAACTCCTGATCATGGCCACCGATCCCTGCGTCGCGTTCGATCTGACGCTTTCCGAAACCCGTGTCTAACGTGGAAGAAGGGCGCCCTCGGGGTCGGGTTTCGCGCGGATCGCCCACAACTCTTTAACACTCCACCGCTCAATCCATTCCGAGGTTTGTCCCATGTGCCTAGCCATTCCAGCCAGAATTACTCAGATCGACGCGGCAGGGGAGAACGCGCTGGTCGCCATCGGCGCCGTCACCAAGGAAATTTCGCTGGCCTTGGTCAACGATGCGGCCGTCGGCGATTACGTGCTGGTGCATGTGGGGTATGCCCTGAATAAGCTCAGCGAGGAGGAGGCGGAATACACGTTGCGGCTGATCGAGGAGATCGGCCTGTTCGATGAGATGCAGGACACCGCAACCCTGGCGAGCGACCCTCTCACGGGGCATCAGGCATGAAATACATCGACGAATTTCGCGACCCTGAATTGGCGCGCCGACTGGCGTCAGCCATCGCCGCCGAGGTCGATCCGTCCCGCGACTATCGGCTGATGGAGTTCTGCGGCGGTCATACACACGCCATCTTCCGCTATGGCGTCCAGCACCTGATGCCGCCCAATCTGCGCTTTATTCATGGCCCTGGCTGTCCGGTCTGCGTGCTGCCCATGAGTCGCATCGACCATGCCATCGCGCTGGCGGTCCAGCATGGCGTGATCCTCTGCACCTATGGCGATCTGATGCGCGTCCCGGCCAGCGAGCGCCGGAGTCTGCTCAAGACCAAGGCAGAGGGCGCGGACATCCGCATGGTGTATTCCACCCAGGATGTCCTGCGCATCGCGCGCGAGAACCCCTCGCGCCAGGTGGTTTTTTTCGCCATCGGCTTCGAGACCACCACGCCGCCGACCGCCGTCGCCATCAAGGTCGCGCGGGCCGAAGGGCTCCAGAATTTCTCGGTCTTCTGCAATCACGTCCTCACCCCTTCGGCGCTACGGACCATCCTGGCCACGGCCGGCCCGGACGGGGTGCAACTCGATGGTATCCTGGGTCCGTCCCATGTCAGTACCCTGATCGGCAGCCGACCCTATGCATTCGTGCCTCGCGAATACGGTCTGCCGGTGGCCATCGCCGGCTTCGAGCCGCTGGATGTCATGCAGTCGGCCTTGATGCTGGTGCGTCAGCTTAACAGCGGCCGTTGCGAGGTGGAAAACCAATACACCCGTGCCGTCACCGAGGAAGGCAACCGGAAGGCCCAGGCGCTGATGGCGGAGGTCTTCAAGACGCGCGAGCGCTTTGAATGGCGCGGTCTCGGCTTTCTGCCACACAGCGCGCTGGAACTGGCCGACGACTATGCCGATCTGGACGCGGAGCGGCGCTTTCCGGTCACGCTCGGCGAATCCCGCGAGGTCAAGGGCTGCGAATGTCCCGCCATCCTGCGCGGCGTCAAGCAGCCCACCGACTGCAAGCTCTTCGGCACGGTCTGCATTCCGGACAATCCCATGGGTTCCTGCATGGTCTCGTCCGAAGGTGCCTGCGCAGCTTACTGGAGCTATGGGCGGTTCAGGGAAACGCCGGCGTCGCGGACGGCAATGGCCTAATCCGAGCGCGCTTCCGCGAGCCTCGATAAAGCTCGGAGGTTGGGCGGACGGCCGCCGTCCTGACTTGCATCAAGCCTCGCGCGCTGGCAGATTGATAGCCTGGTATTCGATCAGCGGAACAGATCCATGAGCTCAGTCATCGCACTCTATGAAGCGCTTGCCAGCGCGCCGGACGATAAGACCCGCGCCAAGGTTATCGCGGAGGCATTCGAGCGACTTGAAGAACGCTATCCGCATCTGCCGGACCTGGCGACCCAGGGGCATGTGCGCGAATCCGAATTGCGTCTGCAAAAAGAGATTGAGCTGGTGCGCGCGGATCTGAAAGCCGACATCGAACAGGTGCGCGCCGAATTGCGCGAAACCGAATTGCGCCTCAGGAAGGAGATCGAGCAGGTGCGGGCGGATCTGAAAGCCAACATCGAGCAGGTTCGCGCGGAACTGAAAACCGACATCGAGCTGGTTCGCGCGGATCTGCGCGAAACCGAACTGCGTCTGAAAAAAGACATCGAGCAGCTGCGTGGCGAGATCAAAACCGACATCGAACAGCTTCGCGGCGAACTCAAAACCGACATCGAGCGTGTCAAGACAGATCTGCTGAAATGGATCGTTCCCTTGATTCTGGCACAAATTGCCGCGACCGCCGCGCTGGTGAAACTGCTGTGATGACGACCGACCGACGCTTCCCCGTTCGACTGGACCTGAAAAACGGCGCCGTGGACATGAGCCATGGTTCCGGTGGGCGCGCCATGGCGCAACTCATCGCCGAGGTGTTCCAGAAAGCTCTGGATAACGAACTGCTGGCCCAGGGCAACGATCAAGCCCTGTTCATGCCGCCAGCCGGACGTTTGGTCATGAGTACCGATGGACACGTCATCTCGCCGCTGTTTTTCCCCGGCGGCGATATCGGCTCACTCGCCGTTCATGGCACCGTCAACGATGTCGCCATGGCCGGCGCGCGGCCGCTCTATCTGGCCGCCGGTTTCATTTTGGAGGAAGGCTTTCCGCTGTGCGAGCTCGTGCGTATCGTCGAGAGCATGGCCCATGCAGCCAATGCGGCTGGCGTGCCGATCGTGACCGGCGATACCAAGGTGGTCGAGCGCGGTAAGGGCGACGGCGTCTTTATCACCACCACGGGTATCGGGGTGGTGCCGGACGGCATCATGATCTCCGGCGATCGGGCGCGGCCCGGCGATGCCATCCTGGTCAGCGGTAGCATGGGCGATCACGGTGTCACCATTCTCTCCAAACGCGAAAATCTGAGCTTCGGGACCGAGATCCAATCCGACAGCGCCGCGCTGCACGATCTGGTGGCGGCCATGATCGACGTCGTCCCGGAGATCCACTGTCTGCGCGATCCGACCCGCGGGGGCTTGGCGACGACCTTGAACGAACTGGCCCATCAGTCGAGCGTTGGGATGCAGATCCGCGAGCAGGCGATCCCGGTGCGCCCCGAGGTGGCCGCCGCCTGCGAACTGCTCGGGCTCGACCCGCTCTATGTGGCCAACGAGGGCAAACTGGTCGCGATCTGTCCCGCCGAACGCGCCGAGGCCCTGCTGGCGAGCATGCGCGCGCATCCCAAGGGAACCGCTTCGGCGATCATCGGCGAGGTCGTCGAGGACGCACTGCACTTCGTGCAGATGGAGACCGGCTTTGGCGGGAGCCGGATCGTCGATTGGCTGGCCGGCGAGCAATTGCCGCGGATCTGTTGATTCGAGGGAGGCTCGATGCATTCGGACTGGATCCCTGTCCATGTTTTGTACTATCTTCATATGCCTTATAAAAAATCCATAACTAGAGAGAGGATCAGATGATGCGTCAATCACTTTTCGTCACCGCTTCCATGGCGCTGCTCGGCGCGACCATGAATCTCGCGATCGCCGGCGATATGGCCAGCCCCGATGAGGCTAAGGCGATGTCGCAGAAGGCGCAGGCCGCCGTCAATGAGATGGGCGGGGACAAGGCGTTCGCGATGTTTGCCGCCGATGATGGCGGCTTTAAAGAGAAAGATCTCTACGTCTTTTGCATGGATCTTGAGGGCGTCATGCTTTCGCACGCGATGAAGCCCGAACTGGTTGGCAAGAACCTGCTGGATTTCAATAAGTATGGGGATGAACTCTTCAAGAATATGATCGCCGTCGCCAAGTCGTCCGGGGAAGGCTGGGTCGATTATCACTGGCCCTATCCAGGCAGCGATGAGATCCGCGAGAAGACCAGTTATGTCATGACCAACAAGGAGGGATTTTTCTGCGGCGTTGGGGCATATAAATAACTGCGTGTTTGACGGTCTTCAGGAAACACCGTTGCAAATGGTGTTTCCTGCCGACCATTGAACCCCTTCCCCCGCATCTCGACCGCAGAACATGTCGATTGGCGTGCGAGATTTCGCGACAGCGAGATGCGTCAGCATCCCGGAAGTCCATCACGTTCCGCTGTCGCGCGCGTCAAGAGGTGCTCGCGATCCTGGCGGCCGCTAATCCTGTCGTGGGTTTTCCGCGTCATCGGCGACATTGGCCGACCTGAAATCCAACTCTCCCACGGCGATTTTCAGGATCGTGTCCCTGCCGCGTTCATCCGTTTGGCGGAAATACTCTATTAACTGCCGTTCTTGCGGCGACAAGGGATCCTTGTCGTCGAGACACAGCAGATAGGTCGGTGTCACCGTCCCGAGTGCAACCGCTAACTCATGTGCCTCTTCAAGCCCCATCCGGCGAATTCCCTGCTCGTAATTGCTGATGCGAGACTTGGAGAGTGCGTTCGTGCGGCTTGAGAGGTCGGCAAGGCTGAGCTTTTGCTCATGCCGGGCCGCGCGCAGGCGTTGGCCAATTCGTTTAGTCAGATCCATAGCGATAAAAGTTTAAACAAACCCGTTACGTTAGTCGTACAGAGTACGATAGAGTGACGACGGCCAAGTTCGCCCGATCAGCGGGCTAAACACACGTCCTCTATGCGGGAACTCAACCATCGGTTCGCCATCCGGCGCGGGCAGACTGCCAGCGTCCCCGGAGGTTGGCGTTCGCGATGCTTCCTGGACTGTTCAGCCCAGGAAGGCATCTTCCCATTGTGCGTCGCCGACGGTCTGGGGTTGTGGCTCCACGACTTGATCGGCGAAGATCCGATCCAGTGTCTTCATGAAACACTTGGTTTGGGGCGATAGAAACTTTCCCCTGCGCTGCACGATTCCGTAACTGCGCCTGGGGAAATACTGTCCAATTGGGATGACCCCCAGATTTTCCGCGCCGGTCAAGCAGACGTCGGTGACGATCGAGATGCCAAGGCCAAGCTCGACGTATTTTTTGATCACTTCCCAGCCACCCGCTTCCATGGTAACTCGATACCCTAGGTTATGCTGCTTGAAGACGAGATCCACGAGTCGCCAAGTGCTCAGGTGTCGTGGCGGTAAAATCAGTCCATAAGGCGCGATCTCTTCCAGCGTCACAGAAGTGTTGTTCGCGAGCGGGTGATCCAGAGGAGTGATCAAGGTTGGCTGATAGGTCACGAAGGGGCGGTAAGTGATGTCATCGGGTATTTCCAGCATCGAGCCCACGGCAAGATCAGCTTCATCGGCGCGCAGCATCGCTAAGCCATCGCGCCCCGTGACATTGTGGAGCTTGAGTTCGATCCCCGGAAATTGGTCGACAAAGGCGCGCACTGGCTCTGGCAAGATATAAAGAATCGTCGATTCTCCAGCGGCGACATTCAACACCCCTTTGTCCACTCGGCCACATTGAGTGGCAAATGCATCATGCAGTTTATCCATGCCTTCGACCAGGGGCTCCGCCATCTGGAACAAGAGATCGCCTTCAGGCGTCAATTTGATCTTGGGGCCGCGTCGCTCGAATAAAACCGTGCCGAATTCCCGTTCGAGCGCCTGGATCTGGAGAGAGACAGTCGGCTGACTCAGGAAGATTTTCTCGGCAGCGGCGCTGACGCTGCCGGTGCGCGCGGCGTGACAGAAAGCTCGAAGCTGCTTCAAACGATTCTGTTTATAGTGAATCTGGGATCCTGAGCCCATGGCCATTCCTGTACTTCGTGCTACCAGAAATATTTATGTTAACCGACTAAAGCCATTGATAAAAGCAATAAATAAAACGGTAATCTCCCAGCTTTGCTGGGGGGACAGTAGCCGTTTGACATTTCCGGGAGTCCATCGGGGACACTCCGCCGCGTGAGCCGCCAAACACACGCTTGTGGAGAGTCCCGATGGACGAGTTTGAGAGCCTAAGTCACTCCAAATGGGAGTGCAAATATCTTGTTGTTTTCATAAAGAAATATCGCCGCTGCGTGCTCTACGGGCAACGGCGGTCGCACCTCGGGGATGTCTTTCACCCGTTAGCTAAGCAATAAGGAAAGCCGAATCGAAGAGGGACATCTGATGTCGGATCATGTGCGCATGCGCATTTCGATTCCGCCGAAGTATGCCGTGTCCCAAGTGATCGGCTACATCAAGGGCAAAAGCGCGATCCATCACACAGAAATAAAGACTACCGCAGTCTCGGCGCGTCTTCATGACGCGCGTGGAGTCTTGTGTCGGGCGTTTGGTTAGATCGCGGTATTCGCCGATGAGCAAGTGTGCTTGGCGCTAAGCATGGTCGAGTTGCTGGAGAATATTGCGCGCGACGCGTCGCTGATCAGCGTCGCCTTCTTCAAGTACCTCGTAAAGTATCTGGCGCGCAGCAAAATTGTTGTGCAACTCGCGTAACCGATTTGCTCGCAGGATTTTTTCTTCGACCGAATTGATCGCTCCGGTTCCCACATCAGGCGTTTTGACTTTTCGGGATTCCGACTCGGGCGCTTGATCGGCATCCACGAGATCCAGCTCCGCTTCCATCTCCTCATCCGTTAACGGTCGCCAGCGCTCAGGGTCGTCGACACGAACCGCTAGGTCGCTGTCGAACTCGCCCCGGGTTCTGGATGAGCTAGTGGTTGTCCGCGCGGATGCGTCTGCGTAACCCGGTACTCTCGCGCATGATGCGGATGTGGTGCTGCCATTTGTCGATGTCGTTGGATGGGGGGCTTTTTGTCCATCTTCACGCCGACGTAGCAGAAGGCGCGAGGAGAGTATGCCGAGTTCAAACAGCAGCCACATAGGGATGGCTAGCATGGTCTGGGAGAACACATCCGGGGGAGTGAGAAGCATGCCAATGATGAAGGCGCCGACAATCACGTAAGGACGCTTGTTAGCCAAATCATCGGGCGTCACCGTGCCGAGCGCGACCAGCAGGATGGTGGCGATCGGGATCTCGAAGGCGAGTCCGAACGCAAAAAACAGTGCCAAAACAAAGTCTAGATAGGCGGCGATATCGGTCATCATTGCCACGCCTTCAGGTGTCGTTCCGGCCATGAAGGCGAAGATCAATGGGAATACCACGTAAAAGGCGAAGGCCACGCCCATGTAAAACAGGAGAATGCTGGAGACCATGAGAGGAATCGCGAGGCGCTGCTCATGCTGATAGAGGCCTGGCGCGACGAAGGCCCAAAGCTGATAGAGCAAGTAGGGCATCGCAAGGAACACGGCTGTCACCAGCGCCAGCTTAAAAGGCGTTAGGAAGGGCGAGATGACCTGTGTTGCGATCATGCTGTTGCCTTCTGGCAACTGAGCGATCAAGGGGCCTGCGACAAAGGTGTAAATATCGTTGGCAAACGGGAAAAGAATCAGAATCATCAACCCGATGGCAATCAGCATGCGGATCAGCCGATCGCGCAATTCGATCAGGTGTGAGATGAATGGCTGTTCGGCGCCGGGGTCGTCGGGTTGCATCGAGGAAGGCATCGGGGGCTCATAAAGATTGATTAAGTATTATGGTAGCGATATCGCCTGGCCGCGAGCCGAAACCGGCGGAGTTTTTGGTAGTGTCCCAGATCCACGCGAGTTCTCGTGTCACCGTGCCGCCATGTCATGCATTCGGGCGGTGCTCCGGGCCATAAAGCCATTCTACAGATCGGGAAAATGTCTCGGTTTTACGCCCAGTAGCAATCGCAGATCATAGCGTATTCATGTCGGTCCTGGCATTGCTGCCCGTGGAATCTCAGCAATTCCCGCTCGCCTCGGAGGCGAGCGGGAATTGCTGATTTCCTGTGTTCGAGGTTGACACCTCCCTCTCTGGTTCGGTAGAGTGATCGGCTTGCTCAGGAGGGGCTGACGTGCGGAACGGAGTTGGGTCGACGAGGGGGGGTTGACAAGCGAGCGAGGGAGCGTAGAATGGTCGGTCTTGGCGGTGCGGAAGTTTACGAGTTTCGGCATTGTCCAGCAGTTCTTTAGCAATTTGTTCAGATGTTTTGTGTGGGTGCTCCGGGTGTCTTTTGCGGTCTGAAGACATTGGCGAACCGCTGAT
>NZ_NHSQ01000142.1 GCF_016653465.1 Thiocystis minor
GCTTGTTACGTTCGATCCGGGGATCTTCCAGGGACGCAAAATGCTCAAGAAGGCTGGCTGACATGAGAAACTCCGATAGTCGTTTCTCGCGATCATCCGTCAACTACCCGAAAAACGGAATGTTTAAGCGCGCTCGCCCTGGCCATCCAGGCTGGATTCAAGACTAAGACACGCTTCATAATCTTGACTCAGGGTAAATTGACTCCGTGCGCTGCCTAGACATCTTGTGCTTTGCCCCAGTCAATGGACTTGACGGTGTGAAGCCTAGCAAGGATTGGCGCGGGATTCAACCGTCTTGTACCGCAAAGATCACACTAAACTTACCTAAACGTACCAAAAAACAACAGCCAAACGGACCTGAATGTACCAAAAAAACCACAGCCAAACTGGCTTCAACGTACCAAAAACATCACAGCCAAACTTTGAACCGGCGCACGCTTTGAGACGCCAGACCGGTGCGTGAACGCGCGACCACGACCAGCCGTCAGCCAGGGCCACGCCATATCCTCCGGGCGGATCGCCCGACAGACTGGACAGAAAAACTCATGCTGTTGATTTCATTGCATCTACCCAAAACCGCCGGGACCAGTCTGCGCCATGTGCTGGAGCAGCGATTCCAGACGGGTCTGCTTGCCGACTATGCGGATCGTCCGCTCATTACGCCTCGCCCGCATCGCGAGTGGCAGGCGCTGCGGGCCGCGTGGCATCTCCAGCGCACTGGGCTGCCGCCACCGGTGCGCTGCGTCCATGGGCATTTTTTGCCGCTGAAGTATCGCTGGCTGGATTCGGCGCCGGTCTTTGCGACCTGGCTGCGGGATCCCGTGGAGCGGCTGATCTCGCATTATCACTACTGGATGACGGCGACCGATCCCCGTGCTCTGCCGGCTTTGCAGCGGCGGGTGGTCGAGCAGCAGTGGAGCCTGGAGCGATTTTGTCTGAGTCGGGAACTGCGTGATCTCTATCATCAATTTTTGTTTGGCTTTCCGGTGCGCCGATTCGCGTTTATCGGGCTGGTCGAGCGGATGGAGGCGGACTTCGCGGTATTCGAGCGGCGCTTTCTGGGGGAGGCGGGGCGGCTTGCTTTACCGCAGGTCAACGTCGGGCGCGCAGCGATCGGGACACGCTATCTCCAGGAGGGGCCGCTGCGCCGTCGCATCGAGGCCTTCCATCGCCGGGACGTTGAGTTGTATCAGGCGGTGGCGTCCGGGCACCTGCGCTGAGCGGGGGGGGGGCGCCTCGCCGGCGGGACGGGGTCGTTGGTCATGGCCAGCTTGAACTGGCGTTCAAGGGCGGTTCAGCGCGGTGGAATCAGCGTTTGTAGCGCCGCCCAGACCTGCTCGGTCGTGGTCTCCCAACTGAATCGCTGGAGCGTCTGCGGGCGCGCGATGTTTGCACGCAAGCGACCCTGATGCCGGATCACCTGGGCGAGGGCGTCGGTCAGGGCGGTGACATCGCCGGGTGGCGCCAGATAGCCGTTCTCGTCCGGGGTAATGAGGGCGGGGATTCCGCCCACCTGCGAGCCCACCACCGGACAGCCGGCGGCGAGTGCCTCAGCCAGCACCATGCCAAAGGATTCCGCGCTCGTGAGGCTCGGCAGCACGGTGGCGAGGGCGGAGGCGTACTCATCGCCCAGTTTGCGCCGATCCTGGATCGTGCCCGGAAAGCGCGCGCCGGGATAGGCGCGGCGCGGGATGGCGCCCACCGCGATCAGCTCCAGATCCGGCTGCGCGGCGCGCAGCCGACGCCAGGCGCGATACAGCACGTCAAAACCCTTGCCGGGCGCGTCGGCCTTGCCCACGAATAACAGATAAGGCGGCGCGTCCGCGCGGCGCTGTCCCCGCGCGATGGCCGCATCGACCCCAGGCGGGGCGTAAAAGACGGGGAGGCGCTCCCATTCGGCCAGCCAGGGCGAGGCCGCGCGATAGGCGGGGCTGCTGATCAGCAGCGCACTGGCGCGGGCGATGGTACCGCGTCCGATGAGGCGGTAATACAGCTCGCCAAGCCGGCGCTTGAGCCATGCCGCGCCGGTCACGTCGCTGTGGTAGACCAGACAGACCGGAATTTTCAGCCGTGCGGCGCGGCGCACCGCGACATCGACCAGACCGGGCACGGTGAAGTGGGCATAGATGACATCGGGGCGCTGCGTATGCAGCAGGCGGTCGATCTGGCGCGGCCAGGCGGGATGATAGCCGCCGCTGAAGAGACGCCACGGCGGATGCAGGACGCTGGGATCTCCAGCATCGGCATGGAGAAAGGTCAGCTCCAAGCCGCGCTGACGCAGACGCGAGGCGGTTTCATGTAAATAGCGCTCGGCGCCGCCGACCTGCGGGTCGCCATACTCCGAGACGGTCAGTACTTTCAAGCCGTTTCCCGAAAAACTCATGCCTGGGCGCGCCTTCGATCGACAGGATTTTTCAGAATGGACAGGGTTTTTAATGAGTTGTTTTTAATCTTGTTCATCCTGTCAAAAATCGGCGCTGGCATGACGGGTGCCGATGGCGCCTTTGCGGTTCAAAATGCCGGATTTCGGATGATCGTTCCGGCCGCTTGGCATCGCGCCGCTTCCGGTCAGTGCGAGACGCCAGTCATCAGCTCATGCAGACGCGCGGCCCCTGCGGCCCAGGAATACTCCTGCACCGACAGCGGCGATAAATCGAACGACGGATCGAGTGTGCCGTTACGCCAGCGCATCTGGAGTTCGCGAATGCTGGCGGCGATGGCCGAGGGGTCCGCCGCGACGCCTCGCCCATGGCGCGTGCTTTCCAGAAAGCCGGGCACCGGATCGGTCGGACTGCCCGCGATGTGCAGGATCGGACGGCCCGCGCCGAGATATTCGTAGACCTTGCCGGGCACCTGATCGTCCTGACGGTTGCCGACATTCAGCAAGAGGTTGGCACGCCGTTGCAATGCCAGACAGACCGCGTGCGGACGTTTGCCGAGCAGCGTCACCCGCTCGCCGAGCTGACTCAGGGCGGCAACGAAAGGCCCCATGTCGCCCACAAAGATCGTCTGCACGTTTTCCAGTCGAGCCAGCGCCTCGATCAGCGGCCCTGGTTCGCGAAAGCCTTGGTAAAACGTGCCCGTATACAAGAGCACGAAACGGTCAGCCGGCCACGCGGGCGCGGGTTCCGTCTCGGTCAGCCGATCGCGATGATCGAAGCCCTGGCGAATCAGGAGCAATTTCTCGGGCGGCACACCATGTCGCTCCGTCAGGCGCCAGGCGATGGGCTCGTTGGTCACCAGCAGGGCGTCGGCACGCTTGCAGACGCGACGCTCCAGCGCTCGGTCCAGGGCAACGCGCCAGCGCGGCGTATAGGGCGCGACCAGCGGATCGGCCAGATCGGCGATCCAGGGAATGCCCCAGTGTCGCTGGGCGCGCAAACCCAGCAGCAAATCGACTCCAGGCTCGTGCGAGCTGATGACCAGATCGTAGTGACGCTCGGCGTGCAACCGGCGTGCGGCGCGCCACGCGAAGGGCAGCCATTCGGTGCGGACATCGGGAATCAAGATCTGATCGAGCAGACGTCTTGCCGTTCGGTAGAGGCGCTCGGAGAGGGGTAACATCGGCGCTGGCTCGACTTGCCTGTTCTCGTCCACTGCGGCGCCTGCCCGTAAACGGGCCGCGAGCCAGCCTGAAAAGCCAATGAAGGGGCCTGGAAAACAGCGGTGGATGCAGACGTGTTTTTCGAAGGTTGGATCATACCCCCAGAGGTTACGGAAAGAGGGGGTCAGGACATCGATCTCGACGCCCAGTCTGGCCAGTTCGTTGGCGAGGTAATACCAACGCAAGGACTGTGCGGCGAGGATGGGCGGGAATTCATAGGCAAAGAGCAGGACTCGCATGAGGAAATTAAACAATTTTATTACAAAAGCCAGCAGAAAAGCGTGGTCACCTGTGGCGAGCAAAAGATCATTATCTTTTACTCAGGAGGCGGCTGCTGGAACCAGTCTGACAAAGAATTCCGCTCAACAGAAGTAATAATAATATAATCTGGCTTGAATGTGAGCACCATCTGTGAAAATATTTCTGAGGTTGCCTTATTGTAATGCAATTGAAGTATTTCGCTGAAAGTAGCAGCCATCAAAGGAGATATTTTTGTTCCAAATGAATCACGTAACCAAAGTAGGCGTGCCTTATTAAGTGCATTCGGTGATTTAACTAATATAGGTTTGGGTGATTCCTTTAATATTAAGTTGTTAGTCCGCGCCATGCTCTTTTTTGTCTGAAAGTTTATATGTTCGACAAATAAAGGCCGGCCAATATCTATTTTCATTGGCACCTCAATATCGCTTAAAATGTCCTTCATCCAAAGAAAACCAGCGATATCCCCACCAGGGATATCGCGTCTATCCATAAATCGCACATGATTTGGCGTCAACCACTGAATTCCTAAAAACCCCGATTTTCTGATCGTTTCCGCCAAATCAAGATAGGCTATCCATGCTCCAAAGCTATTCCAATGCGAATCGGTTCGATAGTAAAGCGACTTGCCATATTGTGATTTTGCCTCCAATAAAGCAGCTTTATTATCGATATAAATCGCTGGATTAACCCGTTCACGAAGCTTGTTTGTTGCATGATCTGCCACTGGCTTTGCCCATTGGGGGAGATATTCAGGATAGATGGTGCTTTTGTCAGAAGCCAATTGGATGCGATACAATTTTACCCCGTTTTTTTTGAGCCAGAGCCACCAACTAGTGGTGTTAACTGCAATGCGGTTAATTTTGACAAGATTATCTTTCGTTGCCGATATTCTTTTAACTGTTATTGATTTGGCATAAGCGTCACCGAGAAAAAGCCAGCCCTCTCGGCCAATAACAAACTGCTTTGGGCTGATTGAGATCCCAAAATAATAACCTATTTTACCTAGCCATGGCATTAAAAAATCAATATTATAAAAACCCTTTCCTTGCCACATCTTGCTCTCTTTAAGCGTTGCGCTTGTCTCCTTTTTGCTGTATTTGACGACGTTTAAAGTCGCCAATGAAAAATTTAATGCTGGCACGACCATGATCGCAAAGCCAGTAATAAAAAAGAAAGCAATAACAGATCTTTTCATGCGCCAAACTCAAAAATTAAAATAAAGAAAAACGGTGCTAGTGGAAATCATCATTACATAAAAGGCGGCACTAAAAAGCAACGAGCAAGCTATTAGCTTAGCTGTTCGACGACTAGGCATTCTCATAAATTCCTGAGAATTCATCTGTGAAATTATAATAAATGCTATTGTAATAGCGACGTAGCTTGGCAAATTAGCGGCTATTCCGCTTGGCAACAAAAAAGTTAGCTTGTCTATCAATATCCCACCCCAAGCCAATCGCTCTGTAGGAATAATATTTACTGGAAAGTGTAGGATGGAATGCAGGTCTAGCATGCCAGTTAGCACTCGTAAAGCATCGGTCATCGATTCCGCGCGAAAAAAAATCCAAGTAGTATTAATAAAAAGAAAAGTAACTAACCAGGCCAGCCAGTTCGGCAACCGTCCTCCCATTTTTCTCCATATCCTATGTATAATCAACGCAAATCCATGCAGCGACCCCCAGATGACAAACATCCAGCTAGCCCCGTGCCAAAGTCCACCTAACACGAAGGTAACAAAAAGATTGACATAAACTCGCCCAGTAGAACGGCGGTTTCCGCCCAATGGTATATATAAATAATCTTTAAGATAGCGGCTTAAGGTCATATGCCAGCGGTGCCAAAAGTCTTGGATATCCAAAGCTTTATATGGCGAATTAAAATTCAGCGGTAGCCAGATATTGAATAGTAATGCGGAGCCGATGGCCATGTCGCAATAGCCGCTGAAGTCGAAGTAAAGTTGAAAGGTATAAGATAAACTCGTTGCCCAAGCACTAAAAAAATCTAGATTACTATTACTATCGAAACCTAAATTAGCCCAAACCGCAAAGGTATCAGCGATAACTACTTTTTTAAAAAAACCGATACTGAAAATAAAAAAACCAGCAAAAAGATGTCGATAACGGATAGCCAACGTCCACTTTGATTCAAATTGAGACATCATCTCTTTGTGATGAAGAATAGGCCCCGCAATTAAATGAGGGAAAAAAGTAACAAAAAGCATGTAATTTGTTAAGTTATATTCTTTTACTTTTCCTTGATAGCTGTCTACTAAATAAGCGATTTGTGTGAATGTAAAAAAACTCACACCTAACGGCAAAATAATATTTTGCAATTGCACGTTTAAAGCAAAAGCTGTGCTCAGGTTATCCAGAAAAAAATTGGCATATTTATAATACCCTAGTAATCCAAGATTTGCCGCGATGCCAAAAGTTAGCAGTGTAGTTCGTGATAATTTTGGCTGTAGCGTTGAAATACCCTTATGAGCCATAGAGGGATCCGTCGCCAACACTGTACCGACTCCAAAATTAAATAAGATAGAACCTATTAGCAGCGGCAAATAAGCGATATTCCAGTACCCATAAAAGAAAAAACTCATGGCGACTAACCATATTTTAGCCGCAGGCACCATGCGATAATGGTTAAGCAAAAAGTAACCAAAAAAAGAGATTGGAAGAAAAATAAGAATGAATTCTGGGGAGCTGAAAATCATCTAAAGATTATCCAAAATTGTTTTCCGAAAGCGTGGGCAGATTCGTTTTGAGGTTTAGGCAGCATCTAACGCGCACGTAAAAACAAGACCCCGCGAACAAATTTCAATAGAGGACGTTCAAGGAATAAATGAAAAAGCCAGCCACTAATAACGGCAATGACGCTTATGACGACAAAGAAAATCGCTATTGAAAACCCGTTATCAACTGTTACATGCTTCCTCAATATGAATATCAGGCCAAGCAGCAGGGGGTAATGAATTAGATAAATAGAATATGATGCATCGCCAAGTGAGGTGAGAATTTTTCTGTTCTGAATAAATGATTCAGCCCTATTCGATAGCGTAAAAAAAATCAACAGTGCGCCAGCGAGACCAAAACCAAAAAGCGGAATCCAATGAGTAAAATTTATAATTCCGCCGCCCCACACCGCTAATGCCGTTGCGGAAAACAGGATAAGTCCCAATGTCCCAAGACTCCAAGCAAACCACTCTCGCCTGACAGTCTCAATATTTCGCATATGAATGAGCATATAAGCGGTAAGCATGCCAATCCAGAAAAGAATGACATATTTACTGAAAACATAACGCGGGATAACGGGTATTTTAATCGAAAAAAACTGGGTCAATAAGACGCCTATTAGCCATAAGGATAATGCGAGGACGCCTAGCTTTCGGTTCAATATAAGGATAGAAAAAATAAAGTAAAAAAAAACTTCCATGGAAAGGGTCCAGCTGACGGGATTAATAAATTTCGGTGGCGGAAAAAATAAGTTAAGGTTCTGATAGATGAGCGTCGGCGTTATGTGTATCGGCATTATATTGATAACGAAAAGATACCAGAGCGAAATTAAAGTAAGCACTAGCCAATAATTCGGATAGATGCGTGAAAAACGCTTCTTTAAATAAGAAATTAACTTGGATGGACGGCCAATGTCATGATAATGAATGGTCACAATAATAAATCCACTCAACACAAAAAAAATATGAACTCCGGAAAAACCGAATAAAAAAAATCGGTTAAAAGGAGCCAAATTAAATTTGGAAGAACACAGCATAGTGGCGTGGAACAGAACAACTAAAATCGCCGCGACCCCGCGCAGAATCTGAATTGTATAAAGTTTATCCCCTCCCATTTTTGCATTGACTTGATTGTCCTTGACGCTTTGGCTGTCAATGTGGCTACCATCGACTTTGGTGAGCAGTCTTTTTTTATAATCATGATTTAATTCACAACTTGAATTCATCGCGGTATCAACAAAATTGGACGAGAAGTAGTAGTCAAACAAACGAGGTGCGTAAAATTTCGCAAATCCGCGCGGCGGCCTTGCCGTCACCATAGGGCGACACGCCGCGCGCCATGGCGCGGTAGGCATCGGCATCATCGAGTAACCGCAGTGACTCCCGCACGATGGCGTCAAAGTCAGGCCCGACGAGTTTGACCACGCCTTCCGTTACCGCTTCCGGCCGCTCGGTCTCGCGCCGGAGCACCAGCACGGGTTTACCCAAGGCCGGCGCCTCTTCCTGCACGCCGCCGGAATCGCTCAAAATGAAGTGCGCCCGCTTCATCGCCGCGACAAACGGCAGATAATCCAGCGGCTCGCAGAGCTGGATGCGCGGATGACCGCCAAGCAGAGCGCAGGCGATTTCTTTCACGTTCGGATTGGGATGCACCGGATAGAGAAAGGTCACATCCTCGCGACGGTCAGCCAGATGACGGATGGCGCGGCAGATCTGTGCGAACGGCTCGCCGAAATTCTCGCGTCGATGCGCCGTCACCAGCACCAAACGCTGTCCCGACGGGATCGCGGGGGCGACGTCGTCGCAGCGTTCGGCAATATCGAGCAATGCGTCGATCACCGTGTTGCCGGTCACGAAGATCGCGTCTTCCGGCAGTGTCTCGGCTAACAGATTGCGTCGCGCCGACTCGGTCGGCGCAAAATGCCAGCGGGCGAGATTGCCGGCCACGATTCGGTTCATTTCCTCCGGAAAGGGATTGAACAGATCGCCGGTACGCAACCCGGCCTCCACATGACCGAAGGGGATGCGACGGTAGAAGGCCGCCAGCGCGGCGACCATCACCGTCGTCGTGTCGCCTTGAGCGAGAACGGCATCCGGCGCTTCGTCCTCGAAACAGGCGTCGAGGGCCGTCATCAGGCGCGCGGTCAGCGCCGGTAGGGTTTGATTGGGGCGCATGACATCGAGATCGATGTCGGGCACGATATCAAAGAGCGACAATACCTGATCCAGCATCTGTCGATGCTGGGCCGTGGCCAGTACGCGCACATTCACCCATGACGCTGCCTTCAATGCCAGGATGACCGGGGCCATCTTGATGGCTTCCGGGCGGGTGCCGACGATGCAGAGAATCTTCTTTTTCATGTGTGATTCTTAAATTTGCAACAGTAGAGACAGCCAGGATGAGTCAATGCCATTTGGCGACAGGAGTATGATCTTTTTCGCAGCGTCAATGTAAACCGTTTTAGTTACAAATGCGGCGAGAAAAGTCTGTTCAGATATAGTGATATTTCTCCATATATTCTGATGCGGAATTCAGCACATGGCTATTTTCTTGCGGCGTTAAATTCTGCTTCCATCTTGCTACAGATCTTTCGTTGAAATTAAACTGGGATGTGTCATTTGGATTATGAAAATCAAAACCTTGCTTGTTTATAATAAGCTCTCGAAAATTATCGTCGATTTCTAGATCAAGCCAATCCATAATCGCTTCGAGTTTATCCATGTAGTCTTGAACGATATCTTCATAGCGAAGTGTGTAGATTCGAGAATGGTCGGTTGATTCGCAAAATTTTTCGTAATCATTAGCAATCTTACTCCATATCTTAAACGCTTCGTCCATGCCGCAGTCGTTCATTTTAATGATTGAACATATGGTATCCCGCGGGTCTCTCACGATATATACATATAATGAGTTTGGGTAAAGTCTTTCAAGAAATGGCAAGCATGCATTATGGTGAGGATGCTTGTCTCCCCAGTAACGTACATTATGACGATTTTCTGATTCACAGATCTTTTGATAGAAAGAATTAATGATGCTTTTAGCTGCCTGCGCTAATTGTTCTGACCAGAGTTCCTGATATTCTTTTCCATAATAAATACCTGATTTTACTCCGTGTTTTGTGTTTTTGATGATGTGGTCAAATAAAAGAAAAGCTGCTGTTTCATAAGTTTGCACGATACCTGTATGGGTGTTTAAAAGCCGGGCAAGCATCGTCGTTCCGCTACGCGGAACACCAAGAATAAACAGTGGGCGTGCATTTTCTAAGGCGTCCGACATCTCAAATCCCCATCATGTTGTAAACTCCGGGAAAGCCGGAGTGTCTAGCAAGATTATGATTTAAAGCGAATCATCCTTTATGATTCATGTGCATGAGGAGTCCATTCCCCCCATTTTTTTTCATAGTAAGCTTGGTTTGTTTTCCAAATATCGTGATATTCACCCGTTTCAATCAGTTTCTTGAATGCCGCCTGACCAAAGTGGTGAACAAAAGAATCCTTAGCGCACACGACACGATACCCAAGCTGCTTGATCCGATTGCTGTAATCGTCATCTTCAAACATACCGATGCCAAACGTCTCGTCCAGGAAACCGACTTGATCATAGACATCCCGACGCATCACGACACAGAACATCGCGAGCATGCCGATATCGAATGCCTGTCCCGCATGCGTGCGCATGTGGTCCACTGCGAAATGTTCCATTTCATCCATCGTCAGATAGGGGACATCAATTTTCGCTTCATTTCCAACGAAGTTGGTCACAGGGCCAACCAGGCCGATCTTGCTATCTCGTAAATGTCTAAGCAGCGGTGCAAGCCAGCCGCGTGGCGTGACGGTATCGTTATTGAGCAGCACAAGGTAATCACCGGTCGCGATCGCCAATCCCTGATTGTTTGCTGCCGCGAAGCCTCGATTCTGATTGTTGAGGATCACCTTGATATGATCGTGACGTTCCTGCAGATATTGCAGATAACCAGACGTGCCATCTCGTGAATCGTTATCCACGACGATGATTTCGTAATTTGGATAAGTGGTGTTGCGCAATAGTCTTTCGAGACAAAGCTGGCTCAATTCCAGATTTTTATAGGTGATGATAATGATGCTGACACGCGGGTATGCCTGGTTGATCGCATCCGATGTGGATGCGTAGCGATGTCGCCAATCGTTTGTGCGGGCGAGTTCGATGCGGCGCTGACGCAAGGCCGGGCTATTCTCCGCCAATGCGCACCGGATTTGCTCGACGAAGGTTTCGGGTCGATCCGCAAAATACAGATAGTCCTTATAAATATCTAATTCTTTGAGAGGAACAGAGACGACTGGTTTGCCCGCGCTGACATATTCATAAAACTTCACCGGATCTACGGCGTGGGTAACCTGACTTAGCCGAAATGGAACCAGGCAAACATCAAAGTGGTACAAATACTTCGGCATGTCCGTATAAGGCCGGCGGCCTAGCAGATGCACGTTTGGCAGGTCGTCTAAACCTTCGAGGTTTGTCACAAAGACATCCCCGATTAAAACGAAATGGCAGTCGGGGAGCGCCCTCGCTGCCGCGGCCATCAGACCCAGATCGACCCATTCCGCAAGCGCACCATAGAAGCCGACGATAGGATGAGCAAGGTCGCCAAGGATGCGATTGGGTTGGCTGTGCTGTCGAAAAAAATCAAAATCCACGCCATTGCGAACCAGGACACAGCGCGGATTATTAACACGCCATTTTTCCTCAAGCAGAGCGGCGGTCACCGTCACGATATCGCTTTTTCGCACGAGTTCGATTTCGGCGTCGAGCAGCGGCTTGCCAATACCCGGAAAATCCTCCCACTCATCCATGCAGTCGTACAGCACGCGCCAATCCCACGACTCGCGCAGGCGTAGCACGAGTGGCGCCCAGAATGCCAGATGCACATGGCAGACCGCATCGACAATGCCAAAAGCATCACGCAGGCGACCGAGAGATTGCGCAAACAAATCGGTATTTGCGGTATCGAGTACAGTCGAATAACGATCTGCTAGATTGTGGGCCATCAATTCGACTTCATAGATGCGCTCCGCCACCAGGGTTGCGCGAAAACCCTGAGCATCATCCGGTGCGAGGCCGCGTGAAGCGATGACATAGAAAACCCGATGCCCATGACGTGCGAACTGGGCGGCAAGCTGCTGCGGCCGCTGATAACGTGCATCCCAGTCGATATTAGCAAAGCAGATCAGATCGTAGGATGTCAGATTGGATCTGTCTGAATCCGCGATCCCTGCGATGGATGTAGCGGGAACGAATTCGGTTGCCGGCAACATGGTGGATCTTGGCAGCATGTCCCAGGTTCGGGCATTCTTGGTCCAATCTTGAAAATAGCGAAGCAGGTTTTGAATATGCTCTGCACCGAGCACTACGCGTCGCCGCCAAAGCAGTTTCTCGACGAAAGAAACTGAGCGATGACCTAAGCGCCAACGCCATGACCGCAGGGTCGCGGTAAAGCAGCGGTCAATTTCATCCAGCCAGCTTGTCAACAATTTTAACTCGCCGGACAGAAATGTAATCTCTCCGTCTTTGGCGACTTCATTCGCATAGAGTTGTCGCAGTTGCGCATTCAATGCGGTGATTTGCTGCGCGATCGCCTCGATCTCGTTCTGTTTGATGTTTAGCGCCAATTGGTGTTGAGCAGACGCTTGCGCGGACTCGTGTTGAGTCATCTCCAAACGCTGCTGGGTATCGCTAAACGCCTGCTGGCTGATTTCCATCTCAGTGGTGAGTGCGGCGATCTGCTCGCCCTTGGCATTTTCGGCCACCCGGGTTTCATGCAGTTGGGCGGTGAGGTCGGCGAGTTTGGCGGTGAGCGCCGCGATCTGCTCACCCTTAGCATTTTCGGCCACCCGGGTTTCATGCAGTTGGGCGGTGAGGTCGGCGAGTTTGGCGGTGAGCGCCGCGATCTGCTCACCCTTGGCATTTTCGGCCGCTCGGGTTTCATGCAGTTGGGCGGTGAGGTCGGCGAGTTTGGCGGTGAGCGCCGCGATCTGCTCACCCTTGGCATTTTCGGCCGCTCGGGTTTCATGCAGTTGAGCGGTGAGGTCGGCGAGCTGGGTCTCTCGCGTTGCCAGGTTTGCGGTCAATCCCGCCGCTTCGCCCCGCGCTGCGTCCAACTGTTGCCGCAAGTCGTCAACCGCCATGCGGCCAGTCTCGATCTCAAGCTGCAAGGACTGCGCATGTTCTTGAGCGCGGCTCAACGTCTCGCGCGCCTGGGCCTCATGCTCATGCTGACGCCGATAGTCATGAAGAACTTCGGTTGCTCCCGCCGACAGTTTGGGAATGGTCTGCCAGTCGAGCGCGGAGCCGTCCTCCATGGCATTTGCCAAATGACGCTGCGAAAGATTCAAGATGCCATCGGCATCCTCAAGACTCGCGCGTTGATGCTGCAAACGGCTTTCCACGAAGGCACCAATCTCGCGCTCCGACGGCATGCGCAAACCAACCACATCGGTCAGGCACAAGCGTTCGTACAGATCTCGCAGCGTTGCGATGGGATCCTGGATGAGCCGCGCATAGGAGATCCCGATGCGCGGTAAACCTCGGGAGACGGTCAGGGCGGCAAGCGTGTATTGCTCCCATAAGGCGACGCCTCTCATCAGGGATACGCCATCTCGTGCCTGCAACGACTGGGCGATCTCCAGCGGCGAACGATGCGGCAGCACGCATACGGGGACTTCAAGCAGGGGGCGCCAAACCGGTAGCGTCAGGCACAGGCGCGGATCCTTGAGTACCCAGGGTCGACGAGCGTCCATCTGAAAAACGACCTGCTTCGCCTGTGTACGAAGCGCATCGATTTCGGCCTGCCGCTCTAGCTTAACCGGCGAGAAGTCCGCCACATCGTCCCAAGTGCAATCAACAGACGCCAGCAGACCGTCGTTCAGCTGCGAGACATCCGTCCGCTCCCAGAATCCCTTCTCGTTGTCGGTCGCCGGTCCACCGATGAGGTGCGCCGGACCGATCTCGGCACCCATCATGGTAATCAGGCGCGTGATGGCGGAAGTGCCGGAGCGATGCATGCCGAGTACGATGATCTGCATAAGTCTACCTTGTCATAATTCCTGGTGGCGGTCGGTCGTGACGATCGACATGACCGCCTCGCAGTCACTTGAGTAAAAACGCCGCCTTCCGACAAAACCAGCGTTTTGTCAGCGACGTGTTTGGTCAATGCTTATCTGGCGAGTCCGTCAGCTCTGCGGCGCGGACAATTGGCTGTCAACATGGCTAACGAACGACAGGGCGATCAAGATCAACATCAGCCGTTTTACCGCGACAGATCAAGGCGAATCGATCCAGTGGGGTCGTAAACGAAGCGGCGCCTCCCGGCATTCTACCAACCATCAGGCGGTATCCGCCACTGCCACTGACCCGGCAGCTCTAAACGATTCCTGCCCCGACGATGTCATGCTACCATCCGCAAAATTTTTAAGCGGCCAATAGTCGCCGCGTGTTCAGGTATTCCACTAAGAGATGAACGATTGCGTGACCGCTACCGCTCGACCGGACGGACAGACGAAGTGGCATCTCATCGATCCCCGCATGATCGATCTCATCCTCTACAAGACCTATGCCGACCTGCGCGCCGAGGCCGCCAAGACCTATATCAATTACCTCTGGTGGGTGATCGACCCTATCCTCTCCATGCTGGTGTTCTATCTGGTATTTGGCCTGATCTTCCAGCGTGGTGGCGAGGGCTTCGTCCCCTTTCTGCTCGTCGGTTTGGTGATCTGGAATTGGTATAAGCAGACGCTCTCGCATGCCGGCAACTCGATCCTCGCTGGCAAAGGTCTGATGAATCAGGTGCATGTGCCAAAACTGGTGTTTCCGACAGTGACCCTGCTCACGGATCTCACCAAATTTGGCTTTGTGTTTGTCCTGTTGCTGATCTTTCTCTGGCTGTCAGGCGATGGGATTGGTCGCGCCTATCTCGCCTTGCCCCTCGTCCTGGCGGTGCAATTGCTCTTCAGCGTGGCGCTGGCCTTTCTCCTCGCCGCCGTGGTGCCCTATCTCCCCGACCTCAAATTCCTGGTGGAGAATCTGCTGCAACTGCAATTCTTTGCCTCGGGTGTCTTCTTCTCGACGGACGACATTTCCGAACGCTACCAGTTCTGGTTCTATCTCAACCCCATGGCGAGTCTGATTCACGATTACCGCAACATTCTGCTCCACAACGAGTGGCCGGCCTGGGGGCGCTTGTCGTTTATCGCCCTGCTGTCGCTCGCCTTGCTGACCCTGGTCGTGAAGCTGATTCAGAGGCATGACCGCGACTACCCCCGAGTGGTCCGCTGAGATGACCGCGACAGAGATCATCCCGCTCTTATCGCTGGACCGGGTCGGCCTGGCCTTTGGCCAGGGTCGCCTCGGCTTCGGTCGCGCCACCCCCTTCTGGGTTCTGAAAGACGTCAGTTTCGATCTCCGCCACGGCGAGACGCTGGGCGTCATCGGTCGCAACGCGGCTGGCAAGAGTACCTTGCTTCGGTTGTTGGCGGGCATTATCACGCATGATCGCGGCGTCTTGACGAATCACGGTTACACGGCGGTCTTGCTGTCATTACAAACTGGATTCGTGCCGCATTTGACTGGACGTCAGAATGCCATTCTCAGCGGTTTGCTGTTGGGTTTGCGGCGTCGTGAGATCGAATCCCGAATGGAACATATCATTGAGTTCTCTGAACTGGGTGGCTTTATCGATCAGCCCTTGACCACCTATTCCTCAGGGATGCGGGCCAGATTGGGATTTTCCGTGGCTTATCAGCTCGACCCTGACATTCTGCTGATCGACGAGACGCTCGGCGTCGGAGACGAAGAATTCAAAGTCAAGTCCGCGAATGCAATGCGCGAGCGTATTCGCTCGGACAAGACCATTGTTTTGGTTTCGCACAACGCGGGGACCATTCGGGAGCTATGTGATCGGGCAATCTGGATCGAAGAAGGGGTCACGCGCCTGGTGGGTTCTGTGGAAGACGTGGCCGCGGCCTATCATGCGGAGCTGAATCGCCGAAAAGTCGATCATGTCTCTGGTGTGCGCGCATAAGTAGCTGTTTGGAAAGCCGATGACCCAACGCTTAACCCTTGTGCTTTTGACGATGCTGACGGCAACTCAGGCGCCAGCCCAGAGTACCTACCTTGCCGCAACCTGCACCGATGTCTGTCTCTACGGCGCGACCAGCAACGGGGCTAACTGCACGCTCTGGGACGCCGCCGTCGGCGATTGGGTCAGGAACCCCACGGACGGTCCGGGCGAGCTGCACAATCGGGCGCGCCATTACGCCACGGTTCTGCATCGGTGGATGCTGCCCGCCGGGGGCGTGATGAGTACTCGGTTCACCGATGCGTCGCTGACCGAGGTCGCGGACTATGGCGGCCGACGCGATTCGGCCATCTGGACCGGCGCCTATCTGGCCTCCGAGGCGCTGCGGTTTCTGTCCACGGGCGCCCCGGATGCCGCGCGTTCCATCGACGAGACGGTCGCGACCCTGCACCGTTGGTGGAGGATTCCGGGAGACCCTGGTTATCTCGCCCGCTATGCCGCGCCCGCAGATAGCCCGGCGCCGGTGCAGGCGATCTTGAGCGCGGACGATCCGGAAGTCCATCGGGAGGTTCCGTTCGAGGATGCGCTCTGGCATTGGCGCGGCAATATCAGCCGCGATCAGTATCAGGGCGTGCTGCTCGGCTACTCGCTGGCCTATCAGGCCACCAGTAACCCCGAGGTTCGCGAGACCATTCGTCAGGATGTGGTGGAGTTCGTCGAACAACTGATGAGCGGCGAGCGCAGGCCGGTGCGGATCAGCGTTAACGGCCGTGCAACGACGCGGGAAGTCAGCATTCCTTATGCGGTGTTCAGCACGGCCGACGCACCCGACGGCATTCCGTCGCTGACGTTCCAGACCGACCCCTTCTCCGCCGCCGGAGAAGGGGTGCTCTTTTTCGCGCCCAACGCCACCGATCTGCTGAATCAAATCTTTGGTTTCAGCCCCTTCCCCAGTCTCCCGCAACCGACACAGGCGATCCAACTGGCCGCGATCTTCCGGGTCGCGCTCCAGGTGACCGACGACGTTCCGGCCTACGCCAGCCGGCGCCAGGCGATCGCCGAGCATTACGAGCGCAAGGTCGGCGCATGGCTGGAGATCGCCACGGGCTGGCGGAATACGAACCGCTGCGACGAAGGCTATTTTGGGCTCAATATCGGCTTTATGCCGCTGTTCAACTGGGTTCGGCTGGAAACCGATCCGGTGCGTCAGGAGCGCTTGCGGCAGGAGGTTTTGCGCGATGCGCTGTGGGCCGAGGTGGCGGAGCACAAGAATGTGTTTTTTGCGCTGATCTATGGTTCGCAGGCGCCGCTGGAAGACGATGTGCCGGCGGTGCTCGATGAGCATGTGGCGCAACTGGCGCTGTTTCCGACCGCGCCCAACTGGGCGTTGCCGCGGGATTTGCGGGGGATCTATCCGGAAAGCACCCAATGTCCAGGGATTTCGGCCGTTGCCGTGAATGTGGACGAACGGGTTCCCGCGACTTTCGTATGGGAGCGCAACCCCTGGAAGCTCTACGATCCGGGGACACCGAACCAGATGTATCCCGGAATCGATTATCTGCTGGCGTACTGGATGGGCCGGTTTTACGGTTTCATCGAGGATGACGCGACCGGCACCTGTCTGTGGTGGTCAGAGGCCGGGACTTGACGTCGCTGCGAGGGTCCGAAGCGATGGCGGCGAGGACGGCGAGTTTGCCTCCAAGGTTCGCGAACGACATCGAGGCGTCGGACGCCGACAGCGAGCGCCAGTTGAGGTCGAAGCAGGAAACAATTGCGGGCCGGGAGCGCGGCGGATCGCCGGCAGTCCGTCCGGGCGGCAATGAAAGCCGCCCGGTCCAGTCTCAAACAGCCGCATTTGCTGGCCTTGGACGCGACGCTGGAGCGGATTTCACGGCATTGAACCGCATCGCTTATGCAGCCCAACCGAGCCGTTTCAGATTGCGCTCCACCTCGTCCTGATCGCTGTAATACGACTTGTGTCCGTCGCGGTCGAGATACCGTTCGTGTCCCTTGCCCGCGATCAGGGCCACCCAGGCTTCGTCCGTCGGGCGTTCCGCCAGCCAGTCGAACAGATGCGCGACCGCTTGTGGTCGCTCGACGATGACCTCCACGCCGTCCGTCGGCATGCCGGTTAGAATGTCCGCGATGATGCGTTCGGGGGCCTCGGTGCGCGGGTTGTCCGAGGTCACGATGCAGTGGTCGGACTGGCGCGCGACGGCGGCGCCCATCAGCGGGCGTTTACTGCGATCGCGGTCGCCGCCGCAGCCGAACAGGGTCAGGATGCGGGCCTGCGGGAAGCCGTCGCGGATGGCGGTCAGGATGGTGTCCAGCGCATCCGGGGTATGGGCGAAGTCGATGACGATGGTCCGGTTGCCGATGGTCCGGCACTCGAAGCGCCCGTCCACGGGGCTCAGGTGTCGCCAGTCGGTACGCTCGCCGAGGCCGAGCACGCCGTCCGCCAGGGCGGTGGCGAGCGCATAATTCCGACGGTTGTGTTCGAGCGCGAGAAACGGCTTGGCCGCGATGGCGTCCGGCTCCAGGTTCGCTGGCGCCAGAACCTCGATCTGCACGCGCGACAGCCCCGCGTCCCGAAGCTGGCGGGCCACGGCCGGACTGCTGCAATAGAGTCGCCCGCCGTCCTGGATCAGGTCGAGAATGCGCGTCTTGGCGTTAAAATAGGACGACTCGTCGTGGTGATAGTCGAGATGGTCCTGGGTGAAGTTGGTCCACCCGGCGTTCTGAAGCGGGATGCCGTCGGCGCGTCCCTGGTCCAGTGCGTGACTGCTGATCTCCATGACCACGACATCGCAGCGGTCTTGTTGGGCGTGCAGCAGGCGACGCAGTTCGATCTGGGGCGGCGAGGTGAATCCGGTCTCCACCAGCCGTTCGCCGTTGCGAAAAAGCCCCAGGGTTCCGATGGAGAGCACCCGCTGGCCGTGGGCCGCGAGGATCGACTCCAGATATTTGACGGTGGTGGTCTTGCCGTTGGTTCCGGTGACCCCGATGAACCGCAGTCGGTGTGTCTCCAACGGATAGCAGAGGTCGCAGAACTGCCCGACCACACGGGGCCAGTCGTCGGGTCGGGTCACATAGATGGCGGTGTCCGGCAGGCGCTTGAAGCAATCGAGCGGGCGGTTGGTGACCAGCACCGAAAAGGCACCATCGGCCAGATAGCGGCGGTAGAGTTCGTCATCGCTGCGTCCATCGTCGAAGCGCTGGAAAAAGAGGATCGAGCCGGCATCGCAGGCGTCCGCGCGCCACTGGATGTTGGTGAGCGCGTGCCGCGTCGCCGGCGCGCGCCGCCAGGCGAAATCCAGAGTATCCAGCAGTTGGGAGAGCGGGTCGGTTGGCATGGTGGCGGATGTCGGATCAGTGAGGAGAGGGTGCATGTACATTCTCGCCGAGGAAGGCGTGATCGTCGAACTTTTGGGCCGTTTTGGGCTGAGCTATCGAATGATCGATGCCGGGAGTCCTATCCCCGGCTCCTATTGGGGCGATCCCGAGGCCGGGCTGGTTGGCGATCGGCTCTATGCGCTCCCCACGACGCCGCTGCATTCGATCCTGCATGAAGCCTGTCACTGGATCTGCATGGATCAACGCCGTCGCGACACACTGCAGACGGATGCGGGGGGCGACGATGCCGAGGAGAACGCGGTCTGTTATCTGCAACTGCTGCTGGCCGACGCCATCCCCGGTGTCGGGCACGAGCGTCTGTGCGCGGATATGGATGCATGGGGTTATAGCTTCCGGCTGGGATCGGCGCTGGCCTGGTTCGAGCGGGATGCCGCGGACGCGCGCGACTGGCTGCTCGGAGAGGGGTTGATCGACCCAGACAATTGCCCGACCTGGCGGGTGCGTCCTTGATGTCTCGCGCACTATACTTCGTGGGTCGGCCTCATTCTGTCACGACACTCGCGGGAGTTCTCCATGCGCAAGATTTCACTGACAACCGTCGCCCTGATCGCCATCCTGCCTACCCTGTCCTTCGCCTGGACGTCCTATCCTGGCTACCCGGTTCCCAATGGCCGGCCGCTCGGGGCGCCCTTCGGTCCGATGGCCCCCGGCGATCCGGGCGCTTGGCCCGTCATGCCCCCTAGCCCATTCGGCGCCCTGGCGCCCAGGGACAGAGAGAGCCGTCAGGTTCCGCCCACCAGCCGGATGCGGATCGCGCGTCAGTCGACCAATGACGCCTATCTGATCGACATCGCGCTGGAGAACATCGATCCCGAGCGGGTTGAGATCCGGCCGGCGGGCCGGGGTCTGGCGATTTCCTACAGCACCCAGATGCAGACCAGCGAGGAAGAAACCCTGCCCCGTGGCGAGGGATTCCGGCGGAGTTACCAGGTTTCGCGTGGTTCGGCGAGTCGCCGCATTGCACTGCCACCGGATGCCGATCTGGCCAACCTGTCCCGCGAGGTTAGCGATAACCGCATCCGGCTGCGGATCCCGCGCGCGCTGGGTGGGCGCTGGCCGTCACCCATCCGCTAAGTCGGACGCCGCCGCGTCCAGAGTCATCCCACGAAATCAGCGTCGAGGAATCCCAACGCATGCACTATGAAACCCCACAGGATGCCGAGGACGCTTATTACGACGCGCTCGAGGCGGGCGACGCGGTGGCCATGGACGAGGTCTGGGAGGCGTCCGACAAGATCGCCTGTCTGTTGCCCATGACCCCGCTGGCTACCGGGCCGGAGGTCCGGCGTTTATGGCGCGCCGTCTTCGAGCAGGGCGCCCGGTTCGAGATCGAGGTGCGACACCATCTCTGGATCGAAAACGGCGACCTCGCGATTCATCTGATCGAGGAACGCACCGGCGCCCAGCACGACGGATCACCGCTGCCGGCCATCTACGGAACCAATGTATTCCGTCTCGGCCCCGATGGCTGGCGTCTCCTGCTGCACCAGAACTCGCCGGCGCCGCTCCCGCCGTCGGGCGCGGCGTCCAGCCAGCGCACGGCGCTTGCCTGAGTCGGGCGCGGCTGAATGCGCGTCAAGCTCCTGTCGCTGGGCTGTCGTCTCAACGAGGCGGAATCGGAAGACTGGGCCGACCGCTTTCAAGCGCAGGGATGTCAGGTCGTCGGCGACGAGGATCCGGCCGACCTGATCGTGATCAATACCTGCGCCGTCACCCAACAGGCGGTGCGCAAATCGCGCCAAATCCTGCGCCGCAGCCATCGCGTCAATCCAGGGGCGCGGCTGATCGTCAGCGGCTGCCTGGCCGCGCTGGAGGCGGAGTCGCTAGCGGGGGAGGGCGTCGATCTGGTGGTTGGCAACCAGGACAAGGATCGACTGGTCGAGATTGCGCTCGACGCACTCGCCATCCCGTCCATGCCGGAACTGGCGATCACCAATGACGCCAGTCCGCTGTTCACTCGCGGTCGTCAGCGCGCCTTCGTCAAGGTTCAGGATGGCTGCCGCTATCGCTGCACATTCTGCATTACGACACAGGCGCGCGGCGAGGAGCGTAGTCGTCCCGTCAGCGAGGCGGTCGCGGCGATCACTCGTCTGCACCGTGCTGGTCTCCAGGAAGTCGTGCTGACCGGCGTGCATCTGGGCGGTTACGGGAGCGACACGGACGGCGATCTGGCCGCGCTGGTGAGCAGGATCCTCGCCGAGACCGAGATTCCGCGTCTGCGTCTGGGATCGCTGGAACCCTGGGATCTGCCAGATGACTTCTGGGGGCTGTTCGCCGATGCGCGGCTCATGCCCCATCTGCATTTGCCGCTGCAAAGCGGCTCCGATCATGTGCTGCGGCGCATGGCCCGCCGCTGCAAGACTGACGAATTCGCCCGGCTGGTTGCACGGGGCCGCGCCCTGATCCCGGATCTCAACATCACGACCGACATCATCGTCGGCTTTCCGGGCGAGGATGTGGACGACTGGCGGCGCACCCTGGCGTTCGCCGAGGTGATGCGGTTCGGACATATCCATGTCTTCAGCTACTCGCCACGGGCGGGAACCCTGGCGGCCACGCTGCCGGATCAGGTGGATGCGGGGACGAAACGACAGCGCTGTCAGGACTTGCAGGCGCTCGCGGTCCGGATGAAAGGGGAGATTCTGCGCGCACAGATCGGCAAACGGGCACGAGTGCTCTGCGAAGGGCCGGACGATGGTGAGCGGCGCGAAAGCCGTTTCGGCTATACGCCCAACTATCTGCCGGTGCATGTCGTGGCGGACGCCCCCGGAGTGACAGGCAATCGACTGATCGATGTCACCCTGACCGGTCTTGCCGCAAGCGGCGATGCCATGGTGGGTCAGCCAGTCCGCCGCCCGGAGTAAACCGCGTTCGCTCCGACGGTCATACGCGCGGGCCAGCCGGGTCGACCGCTTGAAATGACGCAATCCATGCTCTTGTCGTTAGAGTCCGCTCTCGATCCGCGCCTCGCGCGCACGGTCCAACTCGGTCGCGATATAGTTCAGCGAAATCCCCAGCTCACGGGTCCAGGAGAGTTCGATACGCCAGGCCGGGGAGGGTTGCCACTGGTGCACCGCGCGTCCGTCGCCGCGGCGAATCGAGGCAAGGCGCGCGGCCGGGGTCTCGGCATACTCTGGGAACTGACTCTGGTCTTCGCCCGGGCCATATTTCTCGCGCAGCAGGCGATAGGTGTCGTCAAAGCGAAGCTGGGTCGAGACCCCGTAGGCGCGCACCACCTTGTAAATGCGCTTGGCAAAGGCCAGCACATAGAGCTGATTGTCGCCGTCGGGAAACACCAGAGCCAGACTGTCCGCCACGTTCCGATAGACCGCGGGGGCTGGCGCGGTTTGCAGCAGAGGGGTGACATCGCCGCCCAGACAGTAACGGTCGAACACCAGCTTGAGGCATGGGTCGTCCGCCAGGGCGGGCCCGGCGAGCAGGAGCAACCCGATCGTCAGCGCAACCGCAGCGCCCCGCGCACCCGATGTTCCAGCCATGACGTCGCGCCTCGCGTGGTGATCTCTAGAGAGAATAACCCATCACGTTCTTCCGGGCGCCGGTATCGAACGGCTCCAGCACGATATCCGTCCGCCAGAGTCGGGCGATCAGCCCCTGGGTCGCCATTGGATCCCCGCTGGTCCAGAAGCGCTCGCGGCCGATCCGATCCGCGGGCGCCAGCAAGCCGGCCTCGGTCAGGCGTCGCCGCACCTGACGGGCGACCGCCGCCCCCGAATCCAGCACCGCGACGTCCGGACCGGCCAGTTCCTCGATCAAGGGCGTCAAATGCGGATAGTGGGTACAGCCCAGTACCAGGGTGTCGGCTCCGCGCGCCAGCAGCGGCAGGAGAAACCCGGTGAGCAGGGTCCGGGTCGGCTCGCCGTCGAGGTCGCCGGACTCCACCCGCTCCACCAGACCGGGACAGGGTTGCGGCAGGATTCGGGTGCTCAGGTCGATCCGGCCCAGCAACTCCGCGAAGGTTTGGCTGGCAAGCGTCTGGCGGGTGGCCAGGACGCCCACCACACCGGAGCGCGTGCGCTCCACCGCCGGCTTGACCGCCGGCTCCATGGCCACGATGGGGATCGGATAGCGGCTGCGCAGCACTTTGGCCGCGGCGCCGGTCGCCGTGTTACAGGCCACCACGACCGTCTTGGCGCCTTGATCAAGCAGGAACTCGGTAATGGTCACCGCGCGCGACTCGATGGCCGCCAGCGGCTTGTCGCCATAGGGCGCATGGCCGCAATCCGCCACGTAGAACAGATCCTCGTGGGGCAATTCGCGACGGATCTCGCGCAGCACCGAGAGCCCCCCGACGCCGGAATCGAAAACGCCGATAGGTTGACGAGGGTTCATGGCACTCTCCGGGTCATGGCGATCGGCGGCGGGACGGCCCGCTTGAAGCGAGCAGAAACCACTCGCGGGACAGGGTCCGGCATGTCTGATCAATCCGTCCAAAAACCGGGCAGTCTATGACCCGTTGGCGGGGCTGACAATGCGTGGGTCGCCAGCGCGCGGCTGGATTCGATCCCGGACATGGCCTAGCCTAGTGCAACTGTGCGAAAGTCCAAGACCGTCTCAGATCGTTGTCGTTGTCGTTGTCGTTGTCGTTGTCGTTGTCGTTGTCGTGGTCGTGGTCTCGACATGGCGAATAATCGACAACGACAACGACAACGAGGAGGCTCCGGTCTCGGAACTTGAGCAGCGAAGCACGAGCGACCTATCACAGATCTTCCAGCCACACAGGAAATCCAACCATGCGTAAACTCCTGGGCGCGCTTGCGCTCCTCGCCACCGGTACTGTCCAGGCCGCAATCCCCGCCACGCCCGTGATGACGGTCTACGAATTCAATGGCCCACTGGAGGTGCCGTATTTCAATGCCGGCGATCTGTCCCGCGCGGGAACCCTGACCCAGGGCACCTCGCTGATCCCCTGTCTGCCGATCCGCGATGGCAAGCCACTGACGGATCAAAGCGGAACGCCCTATGTCGGCTTCGAGACCGTGGTGGATCCGCGCCAGGCGTCCCGCGCGTCGACCGAGGTCTTCAAGCGCACGGTTGCCGAGCGCAAGGCGCTCAAGGTCAAGAACCACCACTGTCCGGCGGGCGCTCGGCATGTCATCGGCATTCGCGATCTCTACGCACTGGAGAAGGCACCGTCCTTCGATCCGCCCCGCGCGGGCGGTGGACGCGCGGAGTCGGGCGTCAGCGAACTGGACCGCATCGTGCGCGCCTTCCATGCCTCCAGCGACTGCGAGGGGGCGAATGTCAAACTGACGGGTCGGCGTCCCGCTTTAAAGCGCGCCTGGGACGACTTCATCCGCGATCATCAGGATTTGGGCTCGCCGACCACGCTCGCCCGCGCCAAGCATCTGGATTATGTCATGCGCACGGCGATCTACGAGGGCCACCTGGGGCGCGGCTGCAATGCCTATGGCGCCTGCGAACGCAACATCATCGCACTCTCCATCCGTAACCGCGCCGTCGGGCAGTGCCGGAAGAATCAGGGCTGCGGCTTTCCGGGCGATTTTCAGGGTGCCGCGTCGTCGGTTTCGCAGTACAACATCTGGGACGAATACCTGACCCAGATCTCGGGTCTGACCTCCTGTTTTCTCCGCCCGGATCTGGCCAGCGATGACCGCTACGCCAAGCTCCAGGCGATGTACGCCCAGAGTCTGCCCGATGTCGAGCGGATTCTGTTTGGCGACGATGCCGATTTGCGAGCGGTGTTCCCGAACAATTCGCTGACCGACCTCACGTCCATGCGTCACTACTATCACGCGCCGGCCATGGGCAAATGTTTCCCGAACCATGACCGGGTGGAATACATGTCCGGCGCGGTGGCCCGCAAGGGCGACGATTTCGCGCTGATCGCCAATACCCGTATCCAGGTTGGCACCAAATCCGCGGACGGCTATGCCTTCGAGGAGTTTCGCTTCGAGGAGGCGCCGGACCGGGATCTCGTGCGGATCGAGAACAACTACCCCGGTTTCCGGGTCGATGCCCGCAAGGTCTCGCTGCGCGCGCCGGGATCCTGCCCGGCCTACGGCATCCCGAGCGGCTGCCGCTCGGGGGCGGTCGGGCGTTATCGCAAAACCCCGAACTGGCTGAGCGACGGCAAGCCACTGGGCATGACCTGCAGGCTCTCCAATCGGGGCGAATCCTGCCGGGACGAAGGCACGACGAACACGGTGGAAGTCGGCGGGGTCTGCGACAAGGAAATGCGACCGGTCGCCGGGGTGCGCTGAGTCCCTGAACCTGGAAAGCGCAGTCGACCGCAAAAACTGGCGCGTATTGTGCCTTTATTCCATCAAGTGCCCCGTCAACGTGATGCCGGGGCCATCTATCCGATTGATCTCTATATAGAAGCTGATCATCGCGACGAACGTCCGCCGATTGATCTTCACGCCGCATTGCGGCAATTGTCGACTGTCCGACAGAACCACATGCCATGAGGTATCAAAGGTGTCGTGTCCCGTGGAAAAAACCGACCGCTACATCAGTTTCGATGGCATCGCCTGTGACGAGCATGCCCGGCGCATCGTCCTCTCGATCCGGGAGTGCATTGGCGATGCCGCCCGGCCGTCGCCTTGGCAGTCCTATTTCGAGACCAAATTGATCGAGTCGGAACGAAGGGGTCATGACGAGCTGTATTTCGTGGGAAGTCAGGTCAACGCGATCCGCGAGTTGTTCGAGCAGTATGGACGCGAGGAGGCACTGGACTTGCTGGAGCGAGTCGAGGAGGAGTGCTGTTAACGCGCGTCCGGCGGGTCGTACTCGGCCTGTTCGCGTTGCCCTGAAGGCCGAAGAGCCGAGTGCAACTCGGCGATCCCAGGAGGGGCTAGGAGGCATCCGAGGATTTCTGTCAGCGCCCGGCCCGCGTCGGCGACCGTGATCCCTGGAACCAGATCCGAGACCTGCGCGATGGCGAGCCCGGCGTAACCGCAGGGGTTGATGCGTCGGAAGGGTTCGAGATCCATCGCGACATTCAGGGCCAGCCCGTGATAGCTGCATCCGTGGCGGATCCGCAGGCCAAGCGAGGCGATCTTGGCATTCGCCACATAAACGCCGGGCGCATTGGGGCGGCGCGCCGCGGCGACCCCATAGGCGTCGAGCAGATCGATGACGCCTTGCTCCAGCAGGTTTACCAACCGCTTGACGCCGAGACCGGTCCGCCGCAGATCGAGCAGCGGATAGACGATCAACTGTCCGGGGCCGTGATAGGTCACTTGTCCGCCCCGATCCGACTGGACGACCGGAATCGCGCCCGGCGCCAGGATGTGCTCCAGGCGGCCGGCCTGACCCAGGGTGAAGACAGGCGGATGTTCGAGCAGCCAGACCTCGTCGCGGGTGTCCTCGCGGCGGGCATCGGTCCAGTCGCGCATCGCGGCGAGCGTGGCCGGGTAATCCTGAAGACCGGGCAGGCGGCGGACCCGAAAGGGAGGCTCGCGCAGGGTAGGGCGGTCGTCGCTCACAGCGCCCAGACCACTAGTTCATGCGCGGTCAACTCTCGATAGATGGCGTCGAGCTGAGGTTTTCCGTGCGCCTCGATGGTGACGGTCACGCTGATCCATTTGCCGCCCCGGCTGGGTCGGATCGAGACGGCCGTTTCGTCGAAACCGGGCGCGTGCCGGCGGACGATCTCGATCACCGCGGACTCCAGGCCGCGGTCGGCCGGGCCCATCGCCTTGATCGGGAAGCTGCAAGGGAACGAGAACAAGGTTTCCTGAGGGTCGGACATGGCCGATGCGCGGGGATCGTTCGATTGCGTCAATGAAGAAGACTGTCGACCAGCTTCAGAATGCTGTCGACGAATTTGCGCCACAGGTTGCCCTCGGCGACTTCCTGGAGCGCGACCAGAGGAACCCGTGCGATCTCCGTATCGCCCTGTGCGACCACGATGTCGCCCACTTGCGCGCCCTGGGCGATCGGGGCGATGAAATCGGAGGTCTTTTCCAGCCGTGCGTCGAGCTTGTCGTAGGCGCCGCGCGGAATGGTCGCGAAGACATCCGTGGCGGGACCGACCGGCAGGTTTTCAAGATTGCCGTACCAGGCGCGAATCGACTCGATCGGCTGATTGGCCGGATAGAGACGATGACTCTCGTAAAACCGGAATCCGTAGTTCAGCAGGGCCAGACTTGCCTCGGCGCGCGCCTTGGGCGTCGCCGATCCCATGACCACCGAAATCAGGCGCATGTCCTCGCGCTTGGCCGATCCCACCAGACAGTAACCGGCGGCCTTGGTATAGCCGGTCTTGACGCCGTCGGCGCTGGCGTCGCGCGCAAGCAGCGGGTTGCGGTTCTGCTGCGTGATGTTGTTGTAGACGAATTCCCGATTGCTGTACCAGGCGTAATACTCGGGGAACTCTCTGATCAGGGCCAGCGTGACACGCGCCATGTCGCGGGCGGTGGTGTAGAGTTCCGGATCGGGGAGTCCGTTGGGATTGGTGAAATGACTGTCGGCCATGCCCAGCCGCCTGGCATGATCGTTCATCAGGTTGGCGAAGGCGTCGACACTGCCGGCGGCATGCTCGGCCAGCGCTACCGCGGCATCGTTGCCGGACTGGATGATCATGCCCTTGAGCAGATCCTCCAGGGCGACCTGTTTGCCGACCTCGATGAACATCTTCGAGCCGCCCGTCCGCCAAGCTTTCTCGCTGATCATGACCTGGTCGGTCAGCTTGATCTTGCCGCCGGCGAGTTCGCGAAACACCACATAGGCGGTCATGATCTTGGTCAGACTTGCCGGTTCCAGACGCTCGTCGGCATTTTGCTCGATCAGGGTCTTGCCGCTGTTGAAATCGATCAGCAGATAGCCCTTGGCCGCAAGTTCGGGAGGAGCCGGAATCGGCGGCTGCGCGGTCGCCGACGAGAGCGGCAAGGCACACAGAAAAAACCACAGGAACAAGATCGGGGAGGCTGACTTCATGAGGGGTCCGGGGCTTGGGGGATGGCGGGGTTGGAGCGAAGTCTATTCTAACCCCCCATCCCCGGATTTGGCACCCCGGATCAGTTCGTCACCCGTTGCGGACGGTCCACGCCAAGCGCTACGAGCTGCCGCGTCAGTCGGTCGGCGTCCTGTTCGGAGGCTAGCGGACCGATTCTGACCTTGTAGAGCGCTGCGCCGCCGGTCTCCGGAGTCAGGATTCGGATGGGATCGTGCCCTAACTGGCCATTCAAACGTTCGCGCAGTCGCTCGGCGTTGCGCGGATCGCCGAAGGCGCCGATCTGGAGATACAGCGTTTCGCCATGGCCGGGGGGTTGCTCGCGGGATGCGACTGTCGCGACGGGTCGCGGTGCGTCCCCGAGGGCGGGCGCCGGCGGGGATGTCGAGTTGCCTCTCGCCATCCGCGTGGGCGCGCGCTCGGGATGCGCGGGCGGACCGGATGGAGCGACAGCGCGGGCAATCCTGGCGTTGGCCTTGCCCGAGGACGCGAGAAATGGGCCGGGGTCCGATTTCGGACGCTTCGGATCGATGGCGCGCACCTCAACCATTGCCGTTCCCGTCTTGACGACGCCCAGCTTGACGGCCGCGGTATGGGACAGATCGATGAGACGCGGACCATGAAAGGGGCCGCGGTCATTGATCCTGATCACGATGCTGCGCCCATTTTCGATGTTGGTCACCCGCGCATAGGTCGGCAGCGGCAGGGTCTTGTGCGCCGCGCTCATGGCGTGCATGTCGTAGATCTCGCCCGAGCTGGTCTTGCGCCCATGGAATGGCTTGCCGTACCAGGATGCCAGTCCGCGCTCCACATAGCCGCGGCTGCTCCGCTGGGTGCGGTAACGCTTGCCGAAGACCACGTAGGACTCGGGATTTCCGGACTTGGACAGGGGTTCGACACGCGGCACCGCGTCCGGAATGCGGGCGATGCGCGGGGGAATGTCGTCACCGTCCGGTCGGTCGACCTGGCTGGCACAACCGGAGAGCAGCGCGAGAAGCAGCAGGATCCCCATCCAGACGACCGTTGCGCCTGCTGATGCGGCGGGCCGAATGTCGGCCATCCGCGTGGTCGAGAGGCGCTTGTCTGTTCGCATATTGCAGTGTCTCCAAACGATCGCGCGCTCAATCACCGCTCGCCGACATGGCGCGCCCGGATCTCCTCGCTCAACTGAAGGACCGCCATGGCGTAGAGGTTGCTGTGGTTGTAGCGCGTGATGACATAGAAATTGTCGAGACCGATCCAGTATTCGTCGGTCGGTCCAGCGAGCCGGATCAAGCTCGCCGGGGTTGATGGAGCGATGGACGCGCGCCAGTCGATGCCGGCGTCGCGCCAGTCGCCCGCCGTGCGGTTGGGCTTGAGCGGCGTGTTCTCGGCGATGTCGAGGCCGTCGGGAAGGCTGGCCGTGAGTTCGGCCGGGAAGGCGACCGGCTCGCCGGGCCGCCAGCCGTGGAGTTTGAAATAGTTGGCAACACTGCCGATGACATCCGGGTCGCTGTGCCAGAGGTCACGCCGTCCGTCGCCGTCGAAATCCACCGCGTAAGCGCGGTAACTGGAGGAAATGAATTGGGGTTTTCCGAGCGCCCCGGCATAGGAGCCCAGGATTTTGCCGGGGTCGAGCCCTTCCTCGCGGCTCAGGAGCAGGAAGGATTCCAACTCGCCGCGAAAGAAATCCGCCCGCTTGGGATAGGAGAAGCCCAGGGTCGTCAGCGCATCCAGCACCCGATGGGCGCCCAGGTGACGTCCGTAGCTGGTTTCGACTCCGAGGATGGCGACGACGATCTCGGGCGGGACACCGAAGAGGGTCTCGGCGCGCGTCAGGGTCTCGGCATGGTCGCGCCAGAAGGCGACACCGGCGTCGATCCGCTCCGGGGTGTGGAAGAGTGCTCGGTAATCGCGCCAGGATTTGTCCTCGTAGGGACGATTCATGGCGTCGACGATTGTTTGCCGGTAGCGCGCGGTCTCCAGCAGGGTCTGGAGCGCGACAGGGTCGAAGCCATGACGTTCGGTCATCCCGGCGATGAACCGCTGGACGCCCGCGCGATCCTCGTCCGGCGCCGCTGCGACTGGACTCAAGAAAAGGGCCACGGCAAGCGCGGCAAGGAGGCGAGCGACGGGCATAGGGCGCAGCCATCGGCCATAAATGCGATAAATGACATTCAGTATAGGCCATAACAGCCTAAACGAAAAGCGGTTTGGTATTTCCAACCGGCGGCCTTTTGGCAAACTTGGAACCTGGAGCAGACGGAAAATCGGCAGCAACTTTCCAGGACATCAGCCCGTCTTGTTTCTGCCAACTGCCAACTGCCAACTGCCAACTGCCAACTGCCAACTGCCAACTGCCAACTGCCAACTGCCAACTGCCAACTTATAGTCAATGCCTTCCAATCACGACCAGCGTAATGGGAGCGCGAATCAAACCAATGCACGACGGTTTGGAACGGGGCATCCGCGATGATCGTTGTCGTTGTCGTTGTCGTTGTCGTTATTCGATTCGACAACGACAACGACAACGACAACGAAAGCAAGAACGACGAAAGCGCGACGGGGTATTCACCCCGTCGCAAGGTTTTCCGAACACTGGGAATTCGTCATTCCCAAAATCGCCTTAAGGACGCACGGGCTTTTTATGCGTCTCGACCGCCATGATCATGCCGAATCCGATCATCAGGGTCACCATCGAGGTGCCGCCGTAACTGATCAGCGGCAGCGGAACCCCTACCACCGGCAGCAAACCCGTCACCATGCCGGTGTTCACGAAGACATAGACGAAGAACACGAGGATCAACCCGCCCGCCAGCAGACGGCCATAGTTATCGCGCGCGCGGGCCACGATCACGAGTCCGCGCAGGATGATGAAGAGATAAAGCGCCAGCAGCGCCAGGATGCCGGCGAAGCCGAATTCCTCGCCGATCACCGCGAAGATGAAGTCGGTATGACGCTCAGGTAGGAATTCGAGATGGGACTGGGTGCCGTTGAGCCAGCCCTTACCGGAGATGCCGCCCGAGCCGATCGCGATCTGCGATTGGATGATGTGATAGCCGGTGCCAAGCGGATCCGATTCGGGATCGAGAAAGGTCAACACCCGCGCGCGTTGATAGTCGTGCATGAAGAGCCAGACGACCGGGGCGATGGCGGCCACCACGCTCGCCAGCGCCAGGATCATCCACCAGCTCAATCCCGCGACGAAGAGCACCAGTGCCCCGGCGCTGGCGACCAGGAGCGAGGTTCCCAGATCCGGCTGCTTGGCGATCAGCAGCACGGGGATCAGGGTCAGGATGATCGCCAGCAGGATCCACCCTGGCCGCGGTGGCAGCGGGCGGATGGACAGCAGCCAGGCGGCGGCCATGGGGACGGCGAGTTTCAGCAGTTCCGAGGGCTGAAACCGCACCACGCCAAGGTCGAGCCAGCGTTGGGCGCCCTTGCCGATGTCGCCGAACAGGAGCACGGCGACCAACATGGCGACTCCGAGCAGATAGAGCGCGAAGGACCAGCGGCGCAGGATCAGCGGCGGCACCTGGGCGATGGCAAACATCAGCACGAAGGCGATCCCCATCCGCGCGAGTTGGCGCTCGACGATGAGCGGGTTCCGATCGCCGGCGCTGTAGACCACCAGCAGGCCAAAACCGCACAGGGCCAGGAGCGCGAGCAAGAGCGGGGCATCGAGGTGGATCCGTTGCAACAGACCGAGCTTCGCGGTTTCCGCGTCCTGATCGAGTCTCGCGGAGATCGTCTTAGTCGCCATCGCTGCCGCCATCGCCGGTCGCGTCCGTAGGGAGGAGCGTGGATCCGCCCAGATAGACATCCATGACGCGGCGCGCGACCGGCGCGGCGTCCGAGCCGCCATGACCGCCATTCTCGACCAGCACGGCCACGGCGATGCGCGGATCCTCCACCGGGGCGAAGGCGACGAAGAGCGCGTGATCGCGCATGCGCTCGGGGATTTTCGCGGCGTTATAGGTCTGCTTCTGCCCGATGGTGAAGACCTGGGAGGTGCCGGTCTTGCCGGCGATGCGGTAGTCCGGGCTACGGATCCGCTTGGCCGTGCCGCGCGGGCTTTCCACGACCTGACTCATGGCGTCGATCACGTTGTCCCAATAGCGCGCATCGCCGACCTCCACGTCACGCGACACCCGCGGGAACTCGCTCTCCGTGTCCGCGCCTGGGAAGCGGCTGGCGCGTGCCAGCCGGGGTTGGATGAAATGCCCCCGATTCGCCATGGTCGCCGTGGCCGCCGCCAGTTGCAGCGGGGTCGCGAGGAAGGAGCCCTGACCGATGCCGACGATCAGGGTCTCGCCCGGATACCAGGGCTGTTTGCGCACCCGTTGTTTCCACTCGCGCGAGGGCAGCAATCCGGGGAGTTCGCCGGCGACATCGACCCCGGTGCGCGCGCCAAAGCCGAATTGACTCAGGAATCCATGCAGCCGGTCGATGCCCATCTGGTTGGCCAGCGAATAAAAATAGACATCGCAGGACTCCACGATGGCCCGCTCCAGATTCACCGTGCCGTGCCCGCCCTTGCGCCAGCAGCGAAAGCGGTGGCTTTGGCCGGGCAGTGAAAAGGCGCCGGAGCAGTGCGTGGTTTTGCGGGCGGTGGTGAAGCCGGTCGCCAGTCCGCCCAGGGCGATGAAGGGTTTGACGGTGGAACCCGGTGGGTACTGGCCACGCGCGGCGCGATCGAACAGCGGTTTGTCGATGGAGTGCAGCAGGGCGTTGTAATCCGTCTGACTGATCCCCTCGACGAACAGATTCGGGTTATAGCTCGGCTTGCTGACCATCGCCAGCACGCCGCCATCGCGCGGGTCGATGGCGACGACGGCGCCGCGCCGCTCGCCCAAGGCGTTGATCGCCTCCTGCTGCAGGGCCATGTCGAGATACAGCGACAGATCCTGGCCCGGCGTGGGAGGGGTGCTCTCCAGCGTGCGTAGGATGCGTCCGCGTGCGTTGACCTCGACCTGTTGATAGCCGACCCGTCCATGCAGCACATCCTCATGGGCCTTCTCCAGACCGCCCTTGCCGATGAAATGGGTGCCGGCGTAATTGCTGGTGTCGATCAAGGTCATTTCGCGCTCGTTGATCCGGCCCACATACCCCAGCACATGCGCGGTGGATTCGCCGAGCGGATAGGTTCGGATCAGTTCGGCGCGAACATCGACGGCGGGAAAACGATGACCGTCCACCGCGAAGCGCGCGACCTCCTCGGGGGTCATGTTGAGCCGAATTGGCACCCCCTGAAAACGCATCCGCTGACGCTTGAGACGCTCGAAGCGGGCGCGGTCGTTGGCATCGATCGGCACCAGCCGCGCCAGTTCGTCGATGGTCCCCGCCAGATCCGCGACCTTTTCGATCGTGATCTCCAGCGAAAAGGTCGGATGATTGTCGGCCAGCACCACGCCACTGGCATCGTAGATCAGACCGCGCGACGGCGGGACGGGCTGGACTTTCACCCGGTTGTCCTTGGAGAGGACCGAGAAGTGATCATGACGATCCACTTGCAGGTGGAGCAGACGCAACGCGAGCAGGCACAGGCCGATGAGCACCAATACCCCCGCCACCAGCGCGCGCGTGGCGACGAGCCGTTGCTCGCGCCGGCGGTCCTCGAAACTCGTCAGACGCATCGGCGTTGATTCCAGCGCGGGCGCATCCGTTCAGTCCGTCCCCATGCGTCGCTCGACCTGGGTCAGGGCGGCAGAGAGCCAGGGCCAGATCAGCAGGCCAATGAAGGTCGGAACCCAATAGCTCAGGGTCGGCATGGGTTGACCGGTGGCGCCGAGGATCCAAAGGGTGAGCAGACGTTCGGCCAGCAGCAGCACCCACACGAAGAAACTCTGCTGCCAGAGCGGGAAAAGACGGATCCGCGCATGCAGTTTCACCGCCACATAGGCCACCAGAGACAGCCCTAATGCCTGTTGACCAAGGACGGAGGCGGTCAGTACGTCGAGCATCAATCCGGTTCCGAACCCCCAGAACACGCCCACCCGCTCGGGCAGGGTCAGGCACCAGAAGAGGAGGGTCAGGGTAACCCATTGCGGGCGGAAGTCCTCCAATCCGGCGGGCATTGGCACAATCGTCAGGAACATGGCGAGCGCCAGGCTCGACAGAACCATCCACAGACCCCGGCGCTCAGTCTCGCTCATGGCGATACAAAGGCTTGAGCGCGTCGGCGGCCAGCGTGGCGTGGTCCGGTTTCGCGCCCATGGACCAAACCAATAGAACCTCTCGGCTGCGGTCAAGTCGCGCAGTCGGTTCCGCGATGACCGTCGTGAAAGGGTTGTCAGGATCCTGACGCACCGTCTTGACCCGCGCGACCGGATAGCCCGACGGAAACCGCTCGTCCATTCCGGAAGTCACCAGCAGGTCGCCCACGCGAATATCCGCGTTTTTCGGAATATAGAGCAATTCGAGTTCCTGGCTCGGCCCCTTCCCGGCGGCGATGGTGCGCAGACCATTGCGGTTGACCTCCACCGGCAGCGAGTGATTGGCGTCGGTGATCAGCAGCACTGTGGACGAAAAGGGATTGGCGCGGATCACCTGACCCATCACGGCCTCGGCATCTAGGACCGGCTGGCCGGCAAAGACGCCGGAATTGGTGCCCTTGTTGATCATCACCTGCTGGCTGGAAGGGGCAAGATCCACGGCCAGAATCTCCGCGATCAGGACGCGTTCGCCGACCTCGAAGGAGGAGCCAAGCAGGTCGCGCAGACGCATATTTTCCGCCCGCAGCGATTCGAATTGTTGCAGGCGCCCCTTAAGAACCAGATTTTCATGTTGCAGGTTTTCGTTCGAAAGCCTGAGTTGCGCCTCGCCGACGAGCCGTTCCTGCGCCTCGCGTGCCAGTTGTGCCGGCAGATTGGCCGCGAACTGCAAAGGATAGATCGCCACCTCGATCACTGAGCGCACCGTGTCCAGGTAATGGTAGCGATGGTCGGCGACAATCAGCCCGATCGCCAGAATCTCCGCCAGGATCACCCGGAAGGTTGGCGAGGGTCCATGGACAAACAGTGGTTTGATGGTGGCGTTCCTCGGCAAGATCCCGGATGGCATCGATCTCTTGGTGCTGGACAGATTGCCAGGCCGACGCAAAGCGGTTTCGGCGGCAAGATTCATCGCGCGCGCAGCTATTCGCTCGCAAAGAGGCCGCTTTCCTGTGCGTCGAGCATTTCCAATGCCTTGCCGCCGCCGCGCGCGACGCAGGTCAGGGGATCCTCGGCCAGCACGACCGGCAGTCCGGTCTCTTCTTCGATCAGCCGATCGAAATCGCGCAGCAGCGAGCCGCCGCCCGTGAGCACGATACCGCGCTCGGCCACGTCGGAGCCAAGCTCCGGCGGGGTCTGCTCCAGGGCCATCTTGATCGCGTGGACGATCATCGAGAGCGGTTCCTGCAGCGCCTCCAGGATCTCGTTGCTGTTGAGCGTAAAGCTGCGCGGCACTCCCTCGGCGAGACTGCGGCCCCTGACTTCGATCTCCAGTACCTCATTGCCGGGGAAGGCGGTTCCGATGGTGTGCTTGATGCGCTCGGCCGTCACCTCGCCGATCTGGGTCCCGTAGTTGCGACGCACATAATTGATGATGGAATCGTCGAAGGTATCGCCACCGACCCGGACCGACTCCGAATAAACGATACCGTTGAGCGAGATCACCGCCACCTCGGAGGTGCCGCCGCCAACATCGATCACCATGCAACCGCGCGGCTCGTGCACCAACAATCCGGCGCCGATGGCGGCCGACATGGGCTCCTCGATGAGATAAACCTCGCGCGCGCCCGCGCCGGCGGCGGATTCCTTGATCGCGCGCCGTTCCACCTGGGTCGAGCCGCAGGGGACGCAGATGAGCACCCGCGGACTGGGCTGGAACATGCGCGACTCATGCACTTTGTGAATGAAGTATTGCAGCATCTTTTCGGTGACCGTGAAGTCGGCGATGACGCCATCCTTCAGGGGCCGGATCGCGGTAATGCTCTGCGGGGTACGCCCGAGCATCTGCTTGGCTTCCTCGCCGATTGCGACCACCGATTTGCCGCCTCCCGTGCGCTCGTGACGAATGGCGACCACCGAGGGTTCATTGAGCACGATTCCCTGCCCGCGGGCGAAGATCAGTGTGTTGGCGGTGCCAAGATCGATCGACAGATCGTTCGAGAACATCCCGCGAATGCTTCTGAAAAACATCAGGTAGTTACCTTGCAAGGGGTGAGGAACGCCAACCTTCGTTCGGGCATCCTCAACGATGAGTCGGTCAGGATTTCAGGAATCAAATCCAAAGGGTAATTGGGCGGCTAATCTAGCAATGCAGGCGAGGATCGGCAAGGTATTGGGGGAGACCGTTCCCAATGACAGGCATCCCGGATCCGCCGAGGCGAGTTCCACCACCCACGCCCCTATGCTATTTTGCGGGACTTTCAGCCAACGCTAGGATCGCCATGTCACTGGATCGTTCCGACATCGAAAAGATCGCGCATCTGGCGCGGCTCGCCATCGCCCCCGAACAGACCGAGCGCTACGCCGCCGATCTCTCCAACATTCTCGATCTGGTCGCCCGGATGGACGCCGCCGACACCGAGGGCGTCGAACCCATGGCGCACCCGCTCCACATGACACAGCGGCTGCGGCCGGACGACGCCACCGAGCCCGACCGGCGCGCCCTGTTTCAGGCCATCGCCCCGCTGACCGAGGGCGGGCTCTATCTGGTTCCGAAGGTCATCGAATAATGCAGAACAAGACGATCGCCCAACTTGCCGCCGATCTGCGGTTACGTACCTATTCCAGCGTCGAACTGACGCGGCATTATCTGGACCGGATCGAGCGGTTCGACCCGCGTCTGAACAGCTTCGTCACGGTCGCGGCCGAGTCCGCGCTCGCCGCCGCCGAACGGGCCGACCGCGCGCTCAAAGCCGGCGATTCCGGCCCGCTGACCGGTATCCCCATCGCCCATAAGGATATCTTCTGCACCGCCGGGATCAAGACCAGTTGCGGCTCGCAGATGCTCGACAACTTCATCGCGCCCTACGATGCCACCGTGGTCGAGAAACTGGCCGCCGCCGGCGCGGTGGTGCTCGGCAAGACCAACATGGACGAATTCGCCATGGGGTCGAGCAACGAGACCAGCTTTTACGGTCCGGTTCGCAATCCCTGGGACGAGAACAGGGTGCCCGGCGGATCCTCGGGCGGCTCGGCGGCGGCGGTCGCGGCCCATCTGTGCGCCGCGGCCACCGGCACCGACACCGGCGGCTCCATCCGCCAGCCCGCCGCACTGTGCGGCATCACCGGCATCAAACCCACCTACGGGCGCTGTTCGCGCTGGGGCATGATCGCCTTCGCGTCCTCGCTCGACCAGGCTGGCGTCATGGCTCGCTCCGCCGCCGATGCGGCCTTTATCCTCGACGAGATGGCCGGCTTCGACCCGCGCGATTCGACCAGCGCCGAGGTTCCGGTGCCGGATTATGTCGACGCACTGGATAACGACCTCAAGGGACTGCGCATCGGTCTGCCCAAAGAATACTTCGGAGCCGGACTCGACAGCCGCATCGCCGCCTCCATCCAGGACGCCATCCAGGAATATGAGCGCCTGGGCGCCGAGATCCGCGAGATCAGCCTGCCCAACAGCCCGCTGTCGGTACCCGTCTACTACGTGGTCGCACCCGCCGAGTGCTCATCCAACCTCGCGCGATTCGATGGCGTGCGCTACGGCCATCGCTGCGAGAACCCGAGGGATCTGGAAGACCTTTACAAGCGCAGCCGCGCCGAAGGCTTCGGGGCCGAGGTCCAGCGGCGCATCATGATCGGCACTTACGTGCTGTCCGCCGGCTATTACGATGCCTATTATCTCAAGGCGCAGAAGATTCGTCACCTGATTGCCGACGATTTCAAACGCGCCTTCGCGCAGGTCGACGTCATCATGGGTCCCACCAGCCCCACGACTGCCTTTCCCGTCGGCGCCAAAATGGACGATCCGGTCGCCATGTACCTGAACGACATCTATACGATCGCGACCAATCTGGCTGGCTTGCCGGGGATGTCGATTCCGGTTGAACCCGTGGACGGCTTGCCGGTCGGGCTACAGATTATCGGCAATTATTTCGAGGAGGCGCGGTTGCTCAATGTCGCGCATCGCTTCCAGCATGTGACGCATTGGCATCAGGCGGCTCCCAAAGGATTCGAGTAAGTATCGAGCCATGTCCATTGCCGACGGGAAAGCCTGATGTCTCATCATTGGCGCAGGCCGGCAGCGATGCACTGGCGTCTCGGTCTGTTGGTGTTGCTCGCGACCGGCGCCTTGATTCTGTCGTCATTGCCGGCGCGTGCGCGCGAGGCCGTGACCCTGCAACTGAAGTGGACCCATTGCTTTCAGTTCGCCGGTTATTACGCCGCGCAGGAACAGGGGTATTACCGCGAAGCCGGACTCGATGTGCGGTTCGAGGAAGGTCTGCCAGGGGTCGATGTGGTCGGACGGGTAGTGTCGGGCCAGGCGGACTATGGCGTTGGCACCAGTAGCCTGCTGCTCGCCCGCGCCGCCGGAAAACCCGTGGTGGCGCTCGCGGTGATTTTGCAGCATTCGCCGCTCGTGCTGATCGCTCGCCAACGGCAGGCGGCGCAAAGCATTCACGATCTCGTCGGCAAACGCGTGATGATCGAGCCCGACGCCGATGAAATCCTGGCCTATCTCAAGCGCGAGGGCATTCCTCCCGAGCGTTTGATTCAGCTCGATCACAGCTTTGAGATCCAGGATCTGATCGACGGTCGGATCGACGCCCTGACCGCCTATCTGTCGAACGAGCCCGAACTGCTCGACCGTCTGCACGTCCCCTATCAAATGTATACGCCACGCTCGGTCGGGATCGATTTCTACGCCGACAATCTGTTCACCTCGGAGCGGGAACTCCAGGCCCATCCCGAGCGGGTCCGCGCGTTTCGCGCGGCGAGTCTGCGGGGCTGGGAGTATGCGCTGGCGCATCCCGAGGACATCATCGAGCTGATTCTGACGAAATACGCCGGGCGCGACACGCGCGAGCACTACGCCTTCGAGGCCGTGCAACTGCGTCCGCTGATTCGCGCGGACCTGATCGAAATCGGTTACATGCACCCAGGGCGTTGGGCGCACATGGCCGAGACCTACGCCGAGATCGGCTTGTTACCTGCCACGGTCTCTCTCACGGGGTTTCTTTATGACCCCCACCCCGAGGCGGATCTCACCGGGCTCTACCTGATTCTTGCGACGGCCCTGGGGTTCGCGGGTGTCGTTGGTGGCGTGACGCTCTCTATTGGCCGCGTCAACCGGCGGTTGCGCCGCAGCCTGAGCGACCTCCAACAGGCCAACGGCCGCCTGGCGGTGTTATCGACGGCCATCGAACAAAGCCCAGCCTCTGTCGTGATTACCGGACCGAACACCGTCATCCAGTATGTCAATCCGGCATTCGTGAAGATCACCGGCTATTCGGTCGCCGAAGCGATCGGCCAAACCCCCAGGATTCTGAAATCGGGGTTAACCGAGCCGGCGACGTTTCGGGAGATGTGGAGCCATCTGCAAGGCGGCGAGCCGTGGAGCGGCGAACTGATCAATCGTCGCAAATCGGGAGAGGTCTACTGGGAAGAAGCCCATGTCGCCCCGATCAAAGACCGCACGGGTCAAACCACCCACTACGTCGCGGTGAAGCTCGACATTACCGAGCGCAAACACGCCCACCAGCAATTGGATTATCTGGCGCACCACGATGCGATGACCCATCTGCCCAACCGCATCCTGTTCTTTGAGCGCGTCGCGCAAACGCTGACGCTGGCCAAGCGGAACCGGACCAAGTTCGCCCTGCTGTTGATCGACCTCGACAAATTCAAGCCGATCAATGACACCCACGGCCATGCCGTTGGAGATCTGGTCTTGCTGGAAACCGCCAAGCGCCTGTCCGGTAGTGTGCGGGAATCGGACACGGTCGGTCGGATCGGCGGGGATGAGTTCGTGGTGTTGTTGCCCCATATCGGCAGCGCGGATCATGCGACCATCGTCGCCAACAAGATTCGCCAGGCGCTGAAGCAGCCGTTGACCGTCGCCGAGACCACGCTCTTCATTTCGTCGAGTATTGGCATCGCGGTCTATCCGGAGCACGGCCAGGACCAACTCGCATTGACCACGCATGCCGACAGTGCCATGTACGCCGCCAAGGCGAGCGGTCGGGACAAAGTCAAGGTATTTAGGTGATTTCCAGGAAACCTTGTCCCCGTGATCCGCCCGGTCATAGACAGGATGAACAGGATTTCGCAAGATTGACAGGATGTTGAAACGTGCGTGACGGGGTGAATACCCCGTCACGCTCCGGAATTCATACAAGACCGGGATAAACAGCGTGAAACCCAGCGAATCGCGGCGTCGCTGCTGAGTTGCGCGCTGACTCAACCCAGCCCGCGGCGCTGACGTGATTTAGCGGCGGACGCCGATGCGGTTCACGCCGCCATTCCAATTGCCGGGCTTTGGAGCGACCACTGCGCGGGCTACGGGGGCCACGACCACCGGCGCGACGGGTACGCCGGGGCGCACCACGCAGCCCTTCGGTACACCCGCGGTTTTGCAGTACACGACAGCGTTAGCGGGCGCGACGACGAACGTCAAGGTGAGAGCAAGGGCGGGAAAGAGAATGAAGCGGTTCATCATTGACTCCTGCAAGCGAGAGGTTATCGTCGTATCGGATAGCGGTCGGGAAATCCCGACCGCTGTGATTGGATACCTTCAGCCTCCAACATGCAACCCGCTTTGCAACGTCGAATCCGCAAGAGAGCCCCATCGGTCCGGTCGGTTAGAACATTGGAGATAGCCGTCCGGCCCCTGGCGCACGTCGCGCACCCGGCTGTGCCGATGGTCAGCTTCTCCTCGCCGATCACGTGTTCTCCATCGAGATCGATGCGGCGGATCTGGCCAAATTTGAGCGAACCGCTGAAGAGATCGCCCTTCCAGTGCGGGTGGTTTCATGGATTGACTCCTCGTGTCGCGTCACGATCCGGGACGATCAAACCGCCGTGGTGCCGGCGGGCAACTCGGAAGGCGCCTCGCCCCGCGCCTTGAGTTCGTCGAAGGGATCTGGTTCGCGTCGGACATAGCCGACATCCCTGAGCTTGGTCAGATACTCGAACCACAACGGCTGCCAGGCACGCCCGAGCTTGTAGAGATACTGCCAGTCATAGAGGCCGGAGTTGTGCCCGTCGTCAAAAAAGAGCTTGATCGCGTACTGGCCGACCGGCTGGATATCCGTGATTTTTACCCGCTCCTTGCCGACCTGGAGCTTGGCCGTCGCGGGCGAGTGGCCGCGCACCTCCGCCGATGGCGAATAGACCCGCAGGTATTCGCATGGCAGACGGAACCGGGCGCCATCGTTGAAGGCAAGCTCCAGCACCCCGGATTGCTGGTGCAGATTGATCTCGGTGGGGAGTGGATGTTGGTCCATGAGCGGGTTTTATCGCAAACCGTGAGTATTTGTCAGACTACAAGTGGGACTCCCCAGGGCCGACTGCAAGACGGCGGTCATCCCCGGCCAAGGGGCGCGATCGTCAAGGCGGGCGGGTTGGTTGGTCTCGTAGAGACAAGGCATTGCCTTGTCTCTACACCGTCGCCGACAACGCCATCCGTACTGCCTGATCAGGCGGCATCAGCCGGGTAGATCGTTCAGTCCGCCGCGCCCATGCCCCGCGCCCGCTCGACCCGCTGGGCGAGTTCGTCCGTCCCGACCGCCGGGCCGGTCAACTCTGGCCAACCGCAACTGTGGCGCGCGATCAGATCGGCCAGCATCTCCAGATGATCGGGGTTGTCGTTCAGACAGGGGATGTAGCTGTAGTCCTGGCCGCCCGCGTCGAGAAAGAGATGCCGGTTCTCTTCGTCGATCTCCTCGATGGTCTCCAGACAGTCCGCCGAGAACCCCGGCGAGAGCACCTGTACCGATTTCACGCCCGCCGCGCCCCAGTCCTTGAGGGTCGTGTCCGTATAGGGCTTGAGCCACTCCTGTTTCCCCAGGCGCGACTGAAACGAGAGAAACCAACGCTCGCGCGCCAGCTCAAGCCGCTCGGCGACCAGTCGCGCGGTCTTTTGGCACTGACAATGATAGGGATCGCCCTGCTCGAAATAGTCCTTGGGGATGCCATGGAAGGAAAACAGCAGTCGCTCCGGTTCGCCGTGCTCGGCCCAGTGTACGCGGATACTGGCCGCCAGCGCGTCGAGATAACCGGGCTCGTCGTGATACTGGTTGATGAAGCGCAGTTCCGGCAGCCAGCGCCAGCGGGAGAGTTCGCGCGTGACGCCATCGAAGGCCGACCCCGTGGTGGAGCCGGAATACTGCGGATAGAGCGGAAACACCAGGACGCGACGGGCATTGGCCTGTCGCAACTCGGCCAGGGCCGAGGGGATGGATGGGTTGCCATAGCGCATCCCCAGGGCGACCTTGACCGGTCCCGGAAAACGCTCGGTCAGCAGACCCTGAAGCGCGCTAGCCTGGCGTCGAGCGATGGCGAGCAGCGGCGAGCCGTCGGCGGTCCAGACGGATTGATAGGCTTTGGCGGAGCGCGCCGGACGGGTGCGCAGGATGACGCCATGCAGGATCAGCCACCAGGGCAGCCGTGCCATCTCCACCACGCGCGCATCCCAGAGGAATTCGGCCAGATAGCGGCGCACGTCGGGCACGTCGGGCGTGTCCGGAGTACCGAGATTGGTCAGGAGAACCCCCAGGCATTCCGGGGTGTCGTGGCGGTAATCGGGTGTGTTGACGAAGGTCATCCAGTGGTCTCGGATTCGGCCTGTTCGGACAGGTAACGATAGAGCGCCCGGAAGCGCACCGGGTCCGGGGTGCCGAACAGCGGGTCTTCAACGGTCGGAGCCTGCGCGGCGAGCGACTCCCAATCCCCGTCGTCGAGCCTTTGCAGGGCAAGCGGATAGGCGTCGCTATCCTCCATCATCATGTGCGTGCGCAGGCTGGCGACCAGCTCGCGGCCATCCGCCTCGACATCTTCGCGCAGCAGGACTTCCTCGTTGAGGATGCCGTTGAGCGACTGGCGAAAACGCTTGCAGACCTGGCTCAATCCGGGATGCTGGCGCATCAGCAGTTCGAACAGTTCGGGCTGCGTCACGCCTTTGTCGAGGGCACGCTGAAACACCAGATCCTCGGTCGGGTGATGGACGATGTCGGCATAGCTGTCGAGATATTCGAGCATCTCGTTCATCAGGTCGTAATCGGGCTCGGCGCCTTCATGGAAGCGATCGAGCAGACCATCGAACAGCGCGAGAAGCTGTGTCTGCCGGGCGTGGTCTTGCGTAAGTCGTTGCATCAACGCATGCATGGGCCTTTTCCTCAGAAGGGCAAGTGCCAATAGTTGGATATGCCATCATCGCGACCGTTTCCAAGCGGCGATCCAGCGCCAGACGCCCCCTTCGCGCTGGCTCTGGCCGGTGGCAACGTAACGCAGCGCATGGATGTTCCGCAACAGCCAGTCCATGCGCCAGCGCGCCTCCTCGCGACCGCAGAAGAGCAGTCGGTCGCCTTCGCCCAGCCGTTCCTCCGGTCCCGGCAGCAGAATAAATACCTCGTTGCGGACCAATAGCAGGGGCAGCGCCGGCAGTCGGTTCGCGCGCTCGCGGGGGTCGCGCAGCAGGGTGTCCAGGGTGACGCTCAAGCCGCGATCCTCGGCTTCGCAGAGTGCCGGCGTCTGTTTTGCATTGATGCCGAACTCCCAGACATAGGGCATGCGCTCGTCGGCCAGCGCAACGATTCGGCTCACCAGCTCGCAGGCCCAGGTCTCCTCCTGAAACCGCGCCAGGTTGGAGAAATCCGCCAGCAACGGATTGACCAGCCGAACCCGGATGCGGTTCGCGATGATGGCGCTGGGGTGCATGATCGCATGTGCGCCGACCCGATCGAACAATTCCTGATTATCCAGATGATTTTCGCGGGCGATCACGAAGAGGTCGGGTTTCAGGGTCAGCGCGGTCATGACGATGGAGAGATTGTCGGCGTCGTGATCGGTCCCGGCCACCAGTCCCACCGCCCGTTCGATCTCCGCCTGTTCCAGGGTCACCGCCTCGGTGCCGCGTCCATGGACGACGCCCTCCGCCGGAATGCCGGTCTTGTGCGGCGCGGCCTCGATGACCGCGATCGTCAATCCCTGCTCCTTGAGATACTTGTACATCGCCTTACCGAAACGGCCGTATCCGCAGATGATCCAGTGTCCCGTGTTCGGCGGATACAAGGGCTCGGTCAGCGCCTCGTCCCCGGCCCCGGACAGCCAGTTGAGGAGGAGCGTCAGGCAGGGCGCCTGGATGGCCACGGCAATATAGAGCGCGAAGATGTCGAAGGGGTCATAGATATGATCGGTGCCGAAGGAGGCCATGTTGGCCTCGATCTCGTGCGAATCGGCGCGGCAGATGACCTTGACCTTGGGCCGCAGCAGTTTCGCCGCGATGGCGATCTTGAGATTCGCCTCGTTGACATTGGTGAGCGCCACCACGCCCTGACACATCGGGTGCTTCAGGCCAGCGGCCTCCAGCGTACTGGGGCTGCGCGCGTCCGCGCAGAGTGCGGGCACATATTCGCGATGATTGTCGAGCTGGAGCAGATTGATCCGATCAGGATCGATGTCGACGACCACTGCATGACGATGACGATCGGTGAAGGCGCGCACCAGCGCGCCGCCGGTCTGGCCATAGCCGCAGACCAGGTAGAAGGGGGCGTGCATGCGCCGCACGCGATTGCGAAAACGCCGCTCCAGGATGGCGCGCTGGAAGGCGCTGTCCTGCAACAGCGCGATCAGCGTCCCGATGGCGTAGATCCACACCGCGACGGTGAAAAAAACCGAGACGGAGACCCACAGGCGCTGGGCGTCGGTGAAGGCATTCGGCAGTTCGCCGAAGCCGATCGTCGTCGACATGTAGCTGACGAAATAGAAGGCATGAAACAGGCTTGTCGTCGTCGGGCGGCCAGCGGCGTCCTGGGCCGGAATCAGCGCCAGCACCGCCATCGCCAGCGCATAGACGACGATCAGGGTCAGCAGCGGCGCGCGCATGCGCCGCAGGATGAGAAAGATGATCGTATCCATGCCGGACGCGGTTCAGCGGCGCAGCATCAGGGTCTCGATCATCAGCAGGATGACGGAGACCACATTGGCGATCATGGCCCCGCCGGCGAGCGAGACGATGCTGGCCATGACCGAGGGAGTCATGCCCGCTTCCGTGACATGGACCGCGATGGTCCAGACCAGGGTCGCGGCCAGCAGTTGCAGCATGGCGACCAGGCTGGTGGCGATCAGCACGGCGCCAATCTGGGTACGATCGCCGAACTTGAGGATGGTCGCGATCAGGTTGACCACTACGACGGCGAACAGCTCCCAGGCATGGTGGTGGTCTGGGTTGTCGATCTCGCCGACGAAAAACCCGAAATTCAGGGTCAGGGCAAGCACGATGAAAAAGCCGAAGACGACCTTCTCTGGATTCATGGGGCGGACTCCCGGGCGATGGGACAAGGATGTTCGGCGCTATTGTCGCGGGTTGCGGGCAAAAGGCAATCGATTGGCTACAGATCCTCTGCCCGGTTCGGGTTATGCTCCCCACTTTCGTCAATGGCGCCCGATCGCCCATCGTCCCCGTACTCAGCCATGCCGCAGCCCGCCGACCTGATCCGTCTCTCCGAACTTCCTCATGACACCCCGGCGCGTCTGGCCGAGATCCGCGGTGGGCGTCATCTGACCCGTCGTCTGATGGCGTTGGGATTGCGGCAGGGCAGTCTGCTTCATATTGTGCAGCACCGCAGCCAGGGTTTGGTGCTGGCGAGCGGCGAGGCGCGGATTGCCGTGGGCACCGGGATCGCCGACAAGCTCTGGGTGGCGCTTGGCGCCACCAAGCCGGAGGGCGATCCGACGACGTTGTCCGCTCCCCTCGATGGCGCGGCGGATCTGAACCGTATCGACCCGCAACCGGGACAGTAACCACACGATGAGCATCGTCTCCAAGCGCCCCGATTCGTCGGTGACCCCGCGCCCGCTCACCGTGGCGCTGGGCGGCAATCCCAACTGCGGCAAGTCCGCGCTCTTCAATGCGCTCACTGGCATCCGCCAGACCACGGGCAACTGGCCGGGCGTGACGGTGGAGCGCAAGGAAGGCGCGCTGGAACTGGATGGCCGACGGGTGCGGGTGATCGATCTGCCGGGGATCTATTCCCTGGATGCCAACTCGCTCGACGAGGTGGTCACGCGCGATTATCTGCTCAGTCGCGAGGCCGATCTCATTGTCAATGTCGTGGATGCGGGCAACCTGGAGCGCAATCTCTATCTGAGCGTGCAGTTGCTGGAGATGGGCGTACCGATCGTGGTGGCGCTCAACATGATGGACGTGGCCCGCAAGCGCGGCACGCGGATCGATGCCGGCCAGTTGTCCGCCGCGCTCGGATGTCCGGTGGTGCCGGTGGTGGCGGTCACCAAGGAGGGGTTGACCGAGTTGCAGGCGCGTCTGCTGGCGGTGGCCGAGGGACGCGAGCCGGCGGGTCTGGCGCTGGCGCACGGTGACTGTGTCGAGGAGGCGGTCACCGCTCTGCTGCCCTTGCTGACCGATGTCTCCGACCGGGCCAATGCGCGCTGGCTGGCCCTGAAGCTGCTGGAGTCCGATCCGATCGCCGAGCAGGCGGTCGGGGCCGAGGCGCTGGCGCGCGCGGCCGACTGCCGCCATCAGATCGCCGAACGCACCGGCGAGGACGCGGACCTGCATATCGCCGATACCCGTTTCGGTCACGCCCACATGCTGTGCCAGCGGGTGGCGCGTCAGAGCCATCGGGTCGGGCGCACGCTCTCCGACCGCATCGATCATGTGGTCTTGAGCCGAAGCTTCGGCATCCCGCTGTTTCTGCTGATGATCTATCTCATGTTTATGTTCACCATGAACATCGGCGGGGCCTTCATCGATGTCTTCGATCTCGCCGGCCAGGCGTTGTTCGTGGATGGTTTCGGCACCCTGCTCGGGAACCTGAACGCGCCGGACTGGCTGATCCTGGTGCTGGCCGATGGCATCGGCGGCGGTCTTCAGGTCGTGGGCACCTTCGTCCCGATCATCGCGAGTCTCTACATCGTCCTCTCGATCCTGGAGGACAGCGGCTACATGGCGCGCGCGGCCTTTGTGATGGACCGCTTCATGCGCTCCATCGGGCTGCCGGGCAAGGCGTTCGTGCCGTTGATCGTGGGCTTCGGCTGCAACGTCCCGGCGGTGATGGCGACCCGCACGCTGGAGAACGAGCGCGAGCGCAAGCTGACCATCCTGATGAATCCCTTCATGTCCTGCGGCGCGCGCCTGCCGGTCTATGCGCTCTTCGCCGCCGCCTTCTTCCCGCACTCGGGTCAGAATCTGGTGTTCGCGCTCTATCTGACCGGCATCGCCGTGGCCCTGCTCTCCGGTCTGGCGATGAAGCATACCCTTTTGAAAGGCGAGAGCGCGGGTCTGCTGATGGAGCTTCCGCCCTATCATCTGCCCACGGTCAAGGGCGTGCTGCTGCGCACCTGGGACAGGGTGAAGCTCTTTCTGCGCGAGGCCGGCAAGGTGATCGTGCTGATGGTGCTGGTGCTCAACGTGCTCGACACTGTCGGCAGCGACCTGAGTCTGGGCAACCAGGACAGCGACCGCTCCATCCTGGCCGCCGCGAGCCGTGCCGCCACCCCGCTGTTCGCGCCCATGGGCATCCGCGAGGACAACTGGCCGGCAGTGCTGGGCGTCTTCTCCGGCGTGCTGGCCAAGGAGGTCATCGTCGGCACGCTGGATTCGCTTTATGGCCGGCTGGCCACCGAGGACGCGACCGCGCGACTGCTCCCTGGACAGGCGCCGCCGCAACCCGAACCCTTCGATCTCTGGCGCGATCTGGGCCGGGCGGGCGCCTCGGTGGGCGAGAATCTATCGGCGCTTGGCGCGCGTCTGCTCGATCCGCTCGGGCTCGATGTCGGGGATCTGAGCGATGCCGACACCGCCGCCGCGCAACAGGGCGTGCAGAGCGGTACCTTCGGCGCCATGGCCGCGCGCTTCGACGGCCAGGCGGGAGCCTTCGCCTATCTGCTGTTCGTGCTGCTGTATTTTCCCTGTGTCGCGACCATCGGGGCCATCGTGCGCGAGGCGGGCACGGCCTGGGCGGTCTTCGTCGGCTTCTGGACCACCGGGGTCGCCTTTCTGACCGCGACCATCTTCTATCAGGCGGCGATCTTTGAGCGCGCCCCGCTGGTGTCGAGTCTCTGGGTCGGCGGCGGACTGGCGCTGTTTGCGGGCGTGCTGGTCGCGCTGCGTCTCTGGGCGCGGGATGTCGATTCTTAACGCTGAGTCGAGACTCGCCTGATGACGGCCTTCGAGACCAACGCCGACGACGCCCTTGGCGCTTGGCCGATTTGTGGCCTGGCGCGACGCTTCCCCGCCAAGGATCTGTCGACGCTGGAGGTGCTGCTACGCGAATATGCCCATCGTCTACCCGGCGATCTTCCGCGCGGCGTTACCTTTGTGCGCGAGGGTGGGCCGGATGACGACTTCTACATGGCGACCGATGGCAAGGGCGGTTTTTGGTTTCGCGAGGTCGAGCACCAAGGTTCAACTCGCGACGCGATCTGTTCGGCGGTCTGGCGGCGTGCGCGGAACTCGCGGCATGACGCGCGAAGAGGAATACGCGCTGGAATCCCTCTGGCATGAAATCTGGCATAACCGGCAGACGGGTAACGCAGGCATCAAGACGCTTGAGCCGCAACATCCAACTCGGCGATTTGCGGAAACGCTGAATCAAGCCGTCGCCCGGCTAACCTATCCGCGTTTCCTCGAGCGACTTGGAGGAACAGCCAGTCATCAGGCTTGGGTGCTTGAGAACGGGTATTCCTATTCGAGAACCGTGCGCCGCTTATGGGCAATTGTTCGCCGCTGCGGGCTTGATCCAGTCGGCGTGGCGGGTGATTTCGCGGCGATCAATGCGCAAGGAAATCTTTTGTCAGCCACCGACCTGATGGCGAAACAGCTTGCCAAGCGGTCAGGGATTGGCAAGGCCATGATTCATGCCGCCCTGGACGCCCTATCGGTGCGCGATGATGCCGCATTCACGGCTTTACTGGACGATATCAAATCATTGTGACAGAACTCAAAGCGCAGATCGTCGTCCTCGATCCGGCGCGCGTAGGCATCCGCGCGCGCGCCATCCCGGCGCATCGCGAACAACATACTCAATCCCGCCAGCGCGTCGTCTGGTGTCACTCTCTCCAGATATCGCTCCTTTCCAAACGGCCCCGCCAGAGACCGCAACTCTTCCGGCGTTGGATCGTAGTCAAAAATCGTTTCCATCGTTCGGCCCTCGTGCCGCGTCAATCGATGTCATCAGTATAGCCCGCCGAGACTCAACCATGCCGCCGCCGCTCTCTCCGTCGCCGCCATCGACCGACCGCGACGATCATCGCCCGCTTTGCAAGTTTCAGGAAGAACGAACATGACCGAGCAAGCCGTCGAAGCCTTCATTGCACGTTGGGGAGGCGGCATCAGCCGCGGCGGCAACGAGCGCGCCAATCTCCAGATGTTCGTGACCGAACTCTGCACCCTGCTCGATTTGCCCCAGCCCGACCCGTCCGGCGCGCAAGTCGGCGATAACGCCTATGTCTTCGAGCGCAAGCTGATCGAACGCCTGGCCGATGGGGGCCAGACACCGCGCGCGGTCGACTGTTACCGGCGCGCCTGTTTTCTCCTGGAAGGCAAGGACACCGGCAAGCAAACCGGCAGCGGCGGTTGGGACACCGCCATTGCCAAAGCGCGTCAGCAGGCCGAGAACTATGCGCGCGACCTGCCGCCCGAAGAAGGCCGTCCGCCCTTCATTCTCGTCGTCGATGTTGGAAAATCCTTCACGCTCTACGCCGAGTTCAGTCGTTCGGGCGGGCGCTATGTCGCCTTCCCCGACGCGCGCCGCCACACCATTCGCCTGGAACAACTGCGCGAACCCGAGACCCGCGAGCTGTTGCGTGCCCTCTGGCTCGATCCGCTCAGCCTCGACCCCACCCGCCACGCCGGCAGGATCACCCGCGCCATCGCCGACCGGCTCGCCACCCTGGCCAAATCGCTCGAAACGGACGGCCAGGCACCCGACGCGGTCGCCGGGTTTCTCATGCGCTGTCTCTTCACCATGTTCGCCGAGGATGTCGGACTCCTGCCCGAGCGCAGCTTTACCGAACTGCTGGAACGCCTGCAAACCAAGCCCGACTCGTTTTGCCGCCAACTGCACAGCCTGTGGCAGACCATGAACGCCGGCGGCTTCGCGCCCGCGCTCGACACCGAGGTTCCGCGCTTCAACGGCGGACTCTTCGCCGACGCCCACGTCATCGCGCTGACCGCGTCGCAGATCGAATTGCTGCTCCAGGCCGCCCGCGCCGACTGGCGCTTTGTCGAACCGGCCATCTTCGGCACCCTTCTGGAACGCGCCCTCAACCCCCGCGAGCGCCATAAGCTCGGCGCCCACTACACCCCGCGCGCCTATGTCGAGCGGCTGGTTCTGCCCACCGTCATCGAGCCGCTGCGCGCCGAATGGGCCGAGGTCCAGGCCGCCGCGCTGACCTATCGGCAGCAGCGCAAGATCAAGGAAGCGGTGGCCGAGATCCGCCAGTTCCGCGACCAGTTATGCCAAATCCGCGTGCTCGACCCCGCCTGCGGGAGCGGCAACTTTCTCTATGTCACCCTCGAACACATGAAGCGTCTCGAAGGCGAGGTGCTGGAAGTGCTCGGCAGTCTGATGAAAACCGCCTCCTTCGATCTGGAAGGGCTGACCGTCGCGCCGCATCAGTTTCTCGGCCTGGAGATCAACCCGCGCGCCGCCCGCATCGCCGAGATGGTGCTCTGGATCGGCTATCTGCAATGGCATTTCCGCACCTACGGCCAGGTCAATCCGCCCGAGCCGGTCTTGCGCGATTTCCACAACATCGAATGCCGCGACGCCCTGATTGACTATGACGCGGTGGAAGCGGTCACGGATGCCGGCGGCCAGCCGGTGACGCGCTGGGATGGCGTCACGTACAGGACCAGCCCGATCACGGGCGAGAAGATCCCGGACGAGACCGCCCAGGTCGCGCAGGTGCGTTATCTCAATCCGCGCAAGGCCGCGTGGCCGCAAGCCGATTACATCGTGGGGAATCCGCCGTTTATCGGGGCGTCCACCATGCGCCGCGCGCTCGGCGATGGCTATGTCGATGCGGTCCGCCGCACCTGGCCGGAGGTGCCGGAGTCGGCGGATTTTGTCATGCACTGGTGGCACATCGCCGCCGAGCGGGTGCGCGCCGGCGAGGTGAGACGCTTTGGCTTCATCACCACCAACTCGATCCGGCAGACCTTCAATCGGCGGGTGATCGAGCCACATTTGGCGGCCAACAATCCGCTGTCGCTGGTGTTTGCTATTCCCGATCATCCCTGGGTGGACGCGGCGGATGGCGCGCAGGTGCGAATTGCGATGACAGTGGGAGCGGCGGGCGAGCGGGAAGGGCGTTTGCTTCAGGTGCGCGACGAGATTGGCGGCGATCAGGATGAAATCGAGGTCAGATTGCAGGAACGGCAGGGGCGGATGTTTGCCGATTTGAGCATTGGCGCAAACGTTACAGGGGCAGATAGTTTACAAGCCAACTCTCAATTAACCAGTCGCGGCATTATGCTTTTTGGCGCGGGGTTTATCGTCTCGCAGCAAGAAGCTCAACTAATCGGTCTTGGCTCGGTTACTGGTTTGGAAAGGCATATTCGCGCCTATCGCAATGGCCGAGATCTGGCCCAGTCGCCCCGTGGTGTGATGGTCATCGATCTGTTCGGATTGACTGCCGACGAAGTGCGCAATCATTTCCCGGCGGTCTATCAATGGGTACTGGAGCGGGTCAAACCGGAGCGCGATCAGAACCGCGACAAAGCTATTCGTGAAAACTGGTGGCTTCATGGTCGCCCACGTCCCGAGTGGCGAGAGTATTCCAAAGGTTTGCGCCGCTACATCGCGACCGTCGAGACCGCCAAGCACCGGACCTTTCAGTTTCTCGACGCGGCTATCGCACCCGATAACAAGCTCGTCAATATCGCGATTGACGACGCCTGTGTGTTCGGCATCCTGTCGAGCCGCCTGCACATCGCCTGGGCGCTTGCAGCGGGTAGCCGCCTCGGTGTCGGCAACGATCCGGTCTATGTCAAAACCACCTGCTTCGAGACCTTCCCCTTCCCCGACCCCACGCCCGAGCAACAGGCAACCATCCGCGACTTGGCCGAACAACTCGACGCCCACCGCAAGCGCCAGCAGGCCGCCCATCCCGAGCTGACCCTGACCGGGATGTACAACGTGCTGGAGAAACTGCGCGCCAGCGCGACGCTGACCGAGAAGGACAAGACCATCCACGCCCAAGGGCTGGTGTCGCTGCTGCGCGAGTTACATGACAACCTTGATCGTGCCGTGTTTGCCGCTTACGGCTGGGACGCTCTGGCCGAGCGGCTGGTCGACCGCCCTGGCGCGACCACGCCGCTGCCCGACAAACCGGACGCCCAGAACGAGGCCGAGGAGGAACTGCTGCGCCGTTTGGTCGAACTCAACGCCGCGCGCGCCGCCGAGGAGGCGCGCGGCCACATCCGCTGGCTGCGCCCCGCCTACCAGAACCCCAGCGCCCGGAGCGCGCCGGAACAGACCGCCGTCGACCTGCCCCCCGCCACGGACACCGCCGCGCGACCCGCCGCGAAAGCGCGCAAACTCGCCTGGCCGACCGTCATGCGTGAACAGATCGCCGCCGTGCGCCACACCCTCGGCGACCAGTCCCTGACGCTCGACGCCCTGTCCGCCCGCTTCACGAACCCCGCCAAAACCACGCCCCTGATCGTCGAAGTCCTGGCCGCGCTGGAGGAACTGGGCATGGTCGAGCGCGCGGGGGGCGAGCATTACCGGCTGGCGGGTTGAAGCGGGGCGAACGGGACATTGACGCGGCGGGGCGCGGATGGCGTTGTCGAGACAGGGCATGCCCTGTCTCGACGGGCGTTTCCGACATGCTCCCGATTGGCGCTGATTCGCCGCTGAGACATCTCCCGTGTCTGGGGGCGAAATCGAGACACGCGAGTTCGGACGCGACATTTCCGCCGCGATTCTTGGACTGCGTTCCATTCGTCACCAGATTCGAGTTGAAACCCTTGGGCGCGGCGCGGGATCAGACAGGTTACCCATCGATGACATTCGCCTTTGATAACACCTACGCACGGTTGCCGGACCGCTTCTATGCCCGGCTTGCGCCGATTCCCGTCGCGCGACCGGACATGGTCAAGCTCAACCTCTCGCTGGCCTCCCGGCTCGGGCTCAATCCGCAGGCGCTGCAATCGCCCGAGGGTCTGTCCGTGCTCGCCGGCAACCGGATCCCGGAGGGCGCTGAGCCGCTGGCCATGGCCTATGCCGGGCACCAGTTCGGGAATTTTGTCCCGCAACTCGGCGACGGTCGGGCGATCCTGCTGGGTGAGATTGTCGATCCGGCGGGCGAGCGCTTCGATATCCAGCTCAAGGGTTCCGGGCGCACGCCTTTTTCGCGCGCGGGCGATGGGCGGGCGTGGCTTGGCCCCGTCCTGCGGGAGTACATCGTCAGCGAGGCCATGCAGGCATTCGGTATCCCGACGACGCGTTCGCTCGCGGCGGTGACGACGGGCGAGCCGGTCTACCGCGAGAGCGCGCTGCCGGGGGCGGTACTGACTCGCGTGGCGCGTAGTCATGTGCGGGTGGGAACCTTCGAATATTTCGCCGCGCGCCAGGACACCGAGGCGCTCAAGTGCCTCGCCGACTATGTCATCGCGCGGCATTACCCCGAGGCGCGGGAGTCGGAGCGGCCATACCGCGCGCTGCTCGACGCGGTGGTCGTGCGTCAGGCGGATCTCGTCGCGAAATGGCTTGGCGTCGGCTTCATTCACGGTGTGATGAATACTGATAATATGTCGATCGTTGGCGAAACGATCGACTATGGCCCCTGTGCCTTCATGGACGCGTACCATCCAGCCACGGTCTACAGTTCGATCGACTATCGGGGGCGCTATGCCTATGGCAACCAGCCCGGCATTGCCCAGTGGAATCTCGCCCAACTCGCCCAGGCGCTGTTGCCGCTGATCGCCGAGGACGCGGAAAGCGCCCGCGAGGAAGCCCAAGCGGCGATCGATGCGTTCGGCCAGCGCTTTGAACGCGCCTATCGCGAGTGCTTTCGGGCCAAACTGGGCTGCATGGAGACGCATGAGGACGATGCGGATCTGCTCGGTTCGTTGTTGCAGGCGATGGCCGAGTCTGGCGCCGACTTCACCAATACCTTTCGCGCCTTGTGCGACGCTGTCGCGGGAACGGACGTGCCTGTTCGAGCTCGGCCCGGGGCAGTCGCTCTCCCGGATGTCTGGCTCCGGCGCTGGCGCGCGCGCCTCGCTCGCGAAGAGGTCAGCCCGGTCGCGCGGGCGGCCCGGATGCGGAACGTCAACCCGGCGGTCATTCCGAGAAATCACCGCGTCGAGGAGGCGCTCGACGCCGCGGTCGAGGGCGACCTGGAGCCGCTGGAAGCGCTGTTGGATGTGCTTGCCAGCCCCTGGGACGAACGGCCAGAGATGGCATCTTATACGCGGCCGCCTGCACCGCACGAGGTCGTGCAGCAGACCTTCTGCGGAACCTGAAGCCCCGTGGCTCGCGATGGCCTTGACCGGGTTTTCTACCCGGATGGGCATGCCGGGCCACTCAATTTGACGAATAGGCTGCCCGTCCAGGAGTTGCGAACGTGGAATTTTTGAGGACCAATCTGGATCTCGGTGTCATGGGTCTGCTTGGATTCATGAGCTTTGTGATGATGACGTTTGTCATCGAACGCTATCTCTATTTCGCCCGCGTGGATCTGCGCGCCTTCGATGACCCGGACGACCTTGACCTGATGTTGACCCGTCATCTGACCGTGATCGCCACCATTGGCGCCAATGCACCCTATGTGGGCCTGCTCGGAACCGTGCTCGGGATCCTGCTCGCCTTCCATGACATCGGGCAGGCAGGCGTCATCGAGACCGGCACCATGATGATCGGACTGGCCCTGGCGCTCAAAGCCACCGCGCTGGGGCTGGTGGTCGCCATCCCCTCGCTGGTCTTCTATAACGCGCTGTTACGGCGCACGGACGTGCTCAAGGCCCGCTGGCGTAAGGAGCGGCGCGCATGAAACGCATGGATCAGATCAATGTGATCCCGTTCATCGACATCATGCTGGTGCTGCTCGCGATCGTCCTGACCACGGCAACCTTCATTCGCGAGGGGCGCCTGGAGATCCGTCTGCCGGAGTCCGCGAGCCAGACCGGGGCGCAGGTTCCGACCGCCGTCGAAATCGCTATCGATGCGGAGGGCGGGCTCTTTATCGATGCCGCCCCACTCCCGATCGAGGCGATGGGCGCCCGACTCGCGACCCTGGACCGCGCCACCCCGATCATTCTCCGGGTCGATGCCGCGACGCGTTTCGACCGCTTTGTTGCCGTCGTCGATCAGCTCAAGGCGCGCCAACTCGATCGACTCACGATCCTCACGCGTAAATCATGAAGGGCTGTCGGCGCTGCGTCTGGCTCGGGTTGCTGTTCTCGGCCTGCATTCATGCGGCCATCGCCACTGCCCTGCTGCGGGTCGATGCGCCTGCATCGACCGCGTTGGCGGAGCGCGTCGTGACTCTCGATCTCGCGCTGTTTGGCGACGGCAAAGAGGGCGATCCAGCCGAGCCGATGGCAGCGCCGGCCGCGCGAGAAACGCCTGAAACGGGGATTGCGCCATCCGATCCAGCTCCCATCCAGGAACAACCTTTCGAGCCAGCGCTGGAACCGGACGTCAGCCAGGACGAGCGCCCGCTGCCCGATCTGGCGCCGGACGAGAGGGTGGAGCCTGAGCCAACTCCGCCCCTTGCTGTCCGAGCATCGCGCGATCCTCTTGCGTCAGGCGTGCAGGCAGTCGAAACAACAGCCAGGCTCGAACCAAAGCCGAAGGCTCCGTCACGCCCCCAAGCCTCCGTTAAGTCCAAGCCTAAACCGGTCGCCAAATCGAAACCGAAACCGAAACCGAAACCGACCGTGAAACCGCCAGTAATGGCCAAAAAATCAGAGCCGATGACCGCCGCCGCCACGCGATCGGGCGCGACTCGCAATCCGCGTTCCGACTCGGGAGCGGCCGCCGGCGCGGGAAAGTCGGTGCAACCGTCCGGATCGGGAGGGAAAAGCGCCACGGCGGCCAGGGATCGGTCGGAACAGGACTATCTGACCGCCCTGCGACAGGCCATCGCGCGCCATCAGAATTATCCGGTGGAGTCCCGGCGCCGTGAGCAAACCGGTATCGCGACGGTCGCCTTCGTGATCCGAGCGGATGGACGCATCGACCGGGTCCAACTCGCCCAAGGCTCCGGGCAGCCCGCACTCGACCGCGCCGCGCTGGACGCCCTGCGCCGACTCGGTCGTTTCAAGCCGATTCCAACCTCGCTCGGTCGCCAATCCTGGCCGCTGCGGGTGCCGATCCGTTTCGATCTGAAATAACCCGCAATCCCCTGAACCTTCGTTGGGTATATCATTGGTTCAGCATTCGCTGAAAGACTGAATCACGAGGACGAAAACCATGGCATCTCTGAACCTGGACCATCTGCGACCCCTGCGCGAGCAACTCGACGGACATGCGATCTACGGCGCCATCGCGCGCGTCGAGGATCTGCGGATCTTCATGCATCACCATGTCTTCTCGGTCTGGGACTTCATGTCGCTGATCAAGTATCTGCAACGCGCCATCGCCCCGGTCCAGGTGCCCTGGATCCCGAAAGGCGATCCCAGCCTGCGCTATTTCATCAACCAACTGGTGCTGGAGGAAGAATCGGACACCATCCCGCTCGACGGCGGCCAACTCGGCTATGCCAGCCATTTCGAGTCCTACTGCCAGGCCATGAGCGAGATCGGCGCGGACGGCGAGATGCCCTGGCGCTTCCTCAAGCTGGTCGAGGAACAGGGCATCGACCAGGCGCTCTACTCGCCGACCGTGCCCTTGCCCGCCCGTTATTTTAGCGAGACGACCTTCTGTTTCATCCGCGAGGACAAGCCGCACGAAGTCGCCGCCGCCCTGGCGATCGGCCGCGAAAATCTGATCCCGGCGATGTTCCGCAAATTCCTCGAACACATGCAAATCAGCGAGACCCAGGCGCCCGCCTTCCATTATTACCTCAACCGGCACATTCATCTGGACGAGGACTTTCATGGGCCGCTGTCGTTCAAGCTGCTCGAAACCCTCTGCGGCGAGGATCCCGAGCGCATCGCGGAGGCCGAAACGGCCGCGCAGGAGGCGCTCTGCGCGCGGATCCGCTTCTGGGACGGCGTGCTGGAGGCGATTCGGGCGGGTTAAACCCCGGTTGATTCGCGATTCCTCGTCTCCACGTTGTAAAAACTGACCAAAAATATCAATTATCCCGATCAACGTTCAATGAGGATTCCATCATGACCGCCACCGTCAGCGTTCCGCTCGACAACGAAGGATTTCTGCTTAACCGCGACGACTGGAGCGAGGAGATCGCCGCCGAACTGGCGCGAACCGACGACTTCGAGATAACCGAACAGGTTATGGCCTTCATTCGCGAGGCACGCGCCATGTATGAGGAAGATGGCGTGGTGCCGCCGATTCGGATCTTCGCGAAAAAGCAGAAGGTCTCGACTAAGGATCTCTACGATATTTTCAAGAAGGGGCCAATGAAGCTGATCTGCAAATGGGGCGGTCTGCCGAAACCCACCGGCTGCGTCTGACACAGCCGACAGGGCTTGGTTGCCCGGACGGCTTCGACAGGCAATGGCGTGGGGACGCCTTGCCGCCCACGCCTTGCCGCCCCTCCCAAGATCCGCCGCGTGTCAGTCCGCGGGCGTTCGTCGATCCCCGTCAGTCTCGATGAGCCCCGCGAGTTGTGCCTCAAGTTCGTCCGCCGTCACCTCGCCGATCCGACTGAACACTCGTCGCCCGCGCCGATCGAAGATGACGGTAAAGGGGAGTCCCTCGACCCGGTTCCCGAGTCGTTTCGCCAGGGCGATGGCATCGGCGTCGGCGATCAACAGCGGATAATTGATGGGATCGTCCGCGACGAAGCCTTTGACATCCTCGACACGGTCCACGGCGATCCCTACGAACTGCACGCCCGATTCATGCAGGGCATTTTGCATGCGAATAAACAGCGGCAGTTCGCGCACGCAGGGCGGACACCAACTGGCCCAGTAGTTGAGTACCAGAATCTTACCGGCCCAGGCGTTACTGGCGACCAGGTGGCCGTTCAGGTCGGGCAGGCGGAAGTCCGGCAGGGTCTGGATGTCCGTTTCAGGCTGCTTGCCAAGCCCCTCGATCAGCGGACTTTCGAGCACCCAGCGCTGCCCGAAGATGGCTGCCCCGATGCTGATCCCGCCGGCGAGGAAGGTCACCATCATCACCTTGACTGGCTTCATGGCGCGGCCCGGCGCAGGTGCGCCGCAAAGGCCTCGGCGGGCGTGAAGCCAACCAGGCGGTAGCCCTTGCGTTCCTCGCCCGCCGGATCGAAGAACAGCATGGCCGGCGGTCCGGGGATGCCGAAGCGGCCCTGCATCAACGCCTGATCCTCCGCATCGTTCGCGGTCACGTCGGACTGGAGCAGCACGAAGCGGCCCATTTCCGCGATCACCGCCGGATCACTGAAGGTATCGCGTTCCATCTCCTTGCAGGAGACGCACCAGTCGGCATAGAAATCGAGCATGACGGGTTTGCCGGCGGCCCTGGCCGCATTTAGCGCCCGGTCGAGATCCGCGCCGGTCTTGACGCGCTGGAAGGTCGCATGGGCAATCCCGCCGCCGGGCGGGGTCAGGCCCCGCAACGGCTGGAGCGTGTCCTTGCCCCCGGCGGCGGCGCCCAGCAGCATCAGTGCGCCATAGACGAGCAGAAAGACCCCGAACCCTTTCCAGAGCTTGCTCCAGCCGCTTCCGCCGGGCGGCAGATGGGTCAGCGCGCCCAGGTAGACCGCCGAGCAGATCAGGAGCAGACCCCAGAGCAGCATGGACACCGCTGGTGGCAGGATGCGTTCGAGCAGCAGGATCGCGACCCCGAGCAGGGCGACGCCGAACACGGCCTTGACGGCCTCCATCCAGGCCCCGGCGCGGGGCAGCAGCTTGCCGGCCGAGGCACCGATCGCGATGAGCGGCGCGCCCATGCCCATGCTGAGCGCGAACAGGGCGATGCCGCCGAGGACGGCATCGCCGGTCTGACTGATATAGATGAGCGCGCCGAACAGCGGGGGCGCGACGCAGGGTCCGACGATCAGGGCCGACAGCAGGCCCATGATGGCGACGCCGAGCAGGGTGCCGCCCTGCTGGCGGTTGCTGATGGTGGCGAGTCTGGATTGCAGGCTCGACGGCAGTTGCAGGTCATAGAAACCGAACATGGAGAGCGCCAGGAGCACGAAGATCAGCGCGAAGGCGGTCAGAATCCAGGGATTCTGAAAAGCCGCCTGAAGATTGGCGCCGAAGAGCCCGGCCAGCACGCCGACGACGGTATAGGTGAGCGCCATCGCCAGGACATAGACGAGCGAGAGCGTGAACGCCTTGCGGGTGGTCATGGGCGTGCCGGGCGAGGTCGCGGCGTGGCCGGCGATGATGCCGGACAGGATCGGGATCATCGGGAAAACGCAGGGCGTGAAGGCCAGCAACAGACCGAACCCGAAGAAGACCGCGACGATGGCCCAGAGATTGCCGCCCGCGAGGACCGAGGCGATTCGATCCTGTTCGGACACCGGCTCGGCGGCCGGATCGGGGTCGGGCGCGGAGACTGGCTCGAACGACTGGAGCCCGGTCGACCGCGCGACGGTGTTCAGCGCTTCCGGCAGGTTGAGCGTGATCCGCTGAGTTTGCGGCGGGTAGCAGATACCGATGTCGGCGCAGCCCTGGTATTTGGCGACCAGCGTGATCTCGGTCGGAGCGGCGGAGCCGCGCAGCAGGGGGACGGCGAGGTCGATCCGGTCGTGATAGACCGCGATATCGCCGAGACTGCCGTCCGGCAGGATAGAATCCTTCTTGATGTCGCCCGCCGGTCGCTCAAAATCGCCGATGGCGGTTTCGCCGCCGTCCTCCAGTGTGACCTCGACCAGATGCCGATAGAGATAGGTTCCGGGCGCGATGTCCCAGGTCAACTGGATCTGGTCGGGAGCGGTCACCTCGGCGAGGAAGCGAAAGGCATCCTCGGCGGCGAGGATCTCGTCCTCCGTCTCGAAAGCCAGCGATTGTCCGAGGTTGAGGTTGGCCGGCATGTCCGCGGATCGCGGGAGGGCGCGGGGGCTGGCGGAGGGGAGCGAGGCGCTGCGTTCGGGCAGATCCAGCAGCAGCGTCTGGCGATGCGGCGGATAGCAGAGTCCCGCATCCGCGCAGCCCTGGGACGTGACCTCCAGGGTCAGGATGTCTTCCGATCCAGGATCGCGGACGACCGGCAGACGGATCTCGGCCTGGGTGCGATAGATGGACACCTCGCCAAAGAACTCGTCCTGCTTGAGTTCCGATTCGGGCAGGGTCGGGTTGCCGGTGGAGATCCCGAGCGTATTCGATTGAAAACGGAACTTGCTTGCATAGAGGTAATAGCCGTCGGCGATCTCCCAGCGTACGCGAACGGTATCCGGGCCATCCGCCCGACCGGAGACGCGGAAGGCCTGGTCCGGCAGCAGAAAGTCGTCCTGCGCCAGGACGGGAAATCCGGCGCCGATCGCCAGCAGGACGAAGAGGTACAGACGCTGAACGAGAGGGGCGAGACGCCGTGGCGGAGCGATGCCTTGGGATGCCGGGGGTTCAGTCTCGGAAGTCAGTCTTGCTTGTCGGTGCATGTGGTTACCCAGCTCAAGTAGTCGTCTAATCCTTCGGTGATCGGGACTGCGATCATCTCCGGTACCTCATAGGGATGCAACTGACGCAGCCGCTCGATGAGTGGCTCGACGCGCTCCCGGACGGTTTTGATCAGCAGTAGAACCTCGGACTCGCGTTGCAGCTCGCCCTGCCAGCGGTAAACGGACGTGATGCCGGGGAGCAGGCTGACGCAGGCAGCAAGCCGCTCCTCGACCAGTCGCTCGGCGAGTCCGAGCGCCGTCTCCCGATCGGGACAGGCGCAGAATAACAGGCGGTGATGCGCATTCATCTGTGGGTTTATTCCGTGAATGGTTCTGGTTTGGCATAGTCTGTATGCTTTAGTAGATCGGCGCGGATTCGCTCGCCTCAATGCCGGTCGCGCCGGTCGCGGTTTACCTTTCTGGAGAACGCCATCGTGCTATTTTTTCTCATCATTCTGATTGGACTGCCGCTGATCGAGATCTATTTTCTGATCCAGGTCGGCTCCGAAATCGGCGCGCTGCCCACCATCGGGCTCGCGATTCTGACCGCCGTCATCGGCACCCTGCTGGTGCGCCATCAGGGTTTCGGCGTGCTTCTGCGCGTGCGCGAGATGCTGGACCGGGGCGAGGCGCCCGCGCTCGCAATGATGGACGGCGCACTCTTGCTGATGGCCGGTTTCTTCCTGCTGCTGCCTGGGTTTCTCACCGACAGTATCGGGTTTCTACTCTTGATCCCGCCGCTGCGGGGATGGATGATCGGCCGTTATATCGACCTGATTCCGGTGTCTCGCCAGCCGCCTGGAGATCGGAGCGAGCGTCCGCGAATTATCGAGGGGGATTATCGACGCGATGATTAGGTGCGCGCGATCCGCTATGATGCTTATCATCTGAGATTGTCGTTTGAGACCCTCGAACAGTGAATCGCTCGCATCGACCATTCGCGTCCATTTTCGTTGCAAGGCCATGGCATGCGCGGCCGGTTGCGCTTGCGATGGCGGTTTCTCGATGGCTGTTGCCAGGCCTGTTTCTATTGCTGGCTGGCTGTGGCGCCTTGCAACCGGTCGCCACCGAGAACGCGGCGGCGAGCGAGACGCGAGAAGGCGTGGCGAGGCGCTCCCCAATGCCCCTGCCGCAGGCCCCTCGGGTGTTGAACGACGGCGATCGGTCCGCTCAAGTGGCGGAGTTGCCGAGCGAGCCTGGCGCGGTCTCTACGCTTTATAGTCAAGATCCGCTCCGTCTCCGTCAGGAAGTGGCGGACGTCTGCGGCAGGTCACGCACGGTTGGCAATCGCTATTTTTTGCGATCCCTGGTCGCCGATCTCTATTTTTCGGGGGTTGATCCAGCCGCCGGAACCGAGGCGATGCTGCTTGGCAATTGCGGGACGCTGACCGATATCCTGACTGAAATGGTAGCGCGTGGCGGGGCGGCCAGCGTCGATCCGATTGTCGCTCGCGCCCGCGCCATCCATGGACCCGGCGCCGCGCGCAAAATCCAGTCCGCGGCAAGGGCCGGGCTTACCCGTCATTCCAGCATGACGGAGTCGGAGTCCGACGCGCCCCGCGAAGAACGCCTCTCCTACGGGATGCTCTATTTCCCGTCCACCGGCGACTTCTCCCGGCTCGATAGCGCGATGGCGCTGAATCGACTCTACGAGGATGCCATCCCCGGTTATGGGCTGTATACCTTTGTCCTGCTCGGACAGGGTTTCATCAACCCTTCGGAGAGCGCCGCCGTGCGCTATCGCGAACTCTTTCGGGTGATCGAGACCTATGTCTCCACGACGGATGAAGACCCCGCCGGACCGAGCGCCGAAACCCCCGCCTTGCTGGTTCCGATCAATGCCGAAAAGATCGGCCGTCCCCTGAGCGAGCAGGTCGCCGTCGATCTGTCGGATCATATGCGCCGCCATCTTGGACAGTCCCTGCGTCGCGAGGGCCAAGCCCGTTTGGCGGCGACGCTGGACACAGGGGCCGGACCCTTCCTGATTTCGACCCTTGAGCCGCGCTTTACGCCAACCGATCAAGAGGCGCCCAGGCTGGTGGCGGACCTGTCCACGATTGGAGTCGAATACATCTATGGCATCGTCGATGCCTATGATCGTCCCATTCCGCCCGAAGCGAGCGGGCGGGTCGAGAGTCTGCTCCTGATCCGCGATCGCTTGCTCGGGATTCCAATGAGTCCGGTCATCACGTCGGATCTCAAGACAAAAATCCAAAGCGCCTGGGTCTTTATGATCGGGCGTTTCGCTGGCGAGCCCGCGGGAGACCGGGTGACGCGCGCGCCGTCCCTCACTTAAGCATCCTGGCCGTTCCGGTCCGGCAATCGAGCGCCAGAAGGAGGCGATCCGAGCCATTCATGAACATCATTCCCGACAGTCTCGGCAGTTTTATCCGGTTTCTGATCGGCATCCTGCTCCTGCAGGGCGTCACCCTGCTCCTGGCCTATACCGCGCTCAAGACCGATTGGTCGGTCACCTGGCCGCTGTTCGCCCTTCTCGGCGGGGCGATCGGGGTGCTGGTGGCGTTCTGGTTCAACACCATCGTCTACGCGGATCGGCATCGCGCGGTCTCGCGTCTCAGCGAGCGTTTTTCCAAGGAGCGCGAAAAGATCCGCGTCAAGGCCGAGCAGCAGCGGGCCAAGGACGGGCGTTCCAACGAACGCCTCGCGGCCAAGGCGCGCAACCGCGCCTCGGCGGGCATGAGTCTGAAGACCGGGGTGGTGGTCGGAGGGACGGTCGGTCTGGGCGTGGCCATGATGGTCGCTCAATTCATGACCCTGGGCCTGATTACGCTCACCGCCGCCGGCGGGGCCGCGCTGGGCTACACGGTTCGGGTGCGTCAGGAAAAGATGATCAATGCCAAGCGGTTGGCCGCCGAGGAGCGCGCCTACCGGGCGCTCGAGGTCGAACCGGCGACGCACATTCTGCCGCGTCGCCGCCCGAAGAATCACGACGATCTCCAGGACCAATGAGGACGATACCATGGGCGAGATGATGACCTACCCACCCGGAACCTTCTGCTGGGTCGACCTGGCGACCAACGCGCCGGAGTCGGCCAAGGCGTTTTACAGCGCCATTTTTGGCTGGACCGCGCGGGATGTCCCGACCGACTACGAGATCCCTTACACGCATCTGTTCAGCGGCGGCAAGCTCGCCTGCGCGCTCTACGAGATGGCGCCGGAGCAGGGCGCCTTTCCCTATTGGGCCGCCTATGTGGCCGTGAACGACGCGCAGGCCAGCGCCGAGCGGGCGGAACAGCTTGGCGGTCGGGTGGTCATGCCGGTCGTGGACGTGATGGAGACGGGGCGCCTGTGCTTCGTCCAGGATCCGACCAAGGCCGTAATCGGCCTGTGGGAGCCGCGCAAACACCCCGGCGCCGAGATCGACAATACCGTGGGCGCGCGCGGTTGGTGCGAACTCCAGACCCGCGACACCGCGGCGGCCGCAGCCTTTTATCAAGGGCTCTTTGGCTGGACCGCCCGGCCCAGCGGCCAACTGGCTGACGCCAACTATTTCATTTTCGAGCTTGCCGGCCAGGAGGTTGGCGGGATGCTGGAACTGGATAAACGTTGGGGGCCGATGCCGCCGAACTGGTCGACCTATTTTGGGGTCGTCGATTGCGACTGGGTCGTCGCCGAGACGAAACGGCTTGGCGGCAGTCTCGTGATGGAGCCGATGGAGGTCGATGGCGTGGGGCGTTTTGCCTTTCTGGGCGATCCGCAGGGTGCGATTTTTGCCGTGATTCAGTCCGGTGCGGCGCCTTCGGCGGTCATCTCGCGCAGCATCTGACGCAAGTTGGCGATGGCTGCCGCTTTGGAATCGTTTGGATCCCAGGTGTAACTGCCGTAGGTCCGAGGCTCCAGGAATTCGCGCGCCAGTCGCTCGGGTTGCAGCAGTTCGTAAACCCGTCGCCATTCGCCTTCCACCCGCAGCGCCAGTTGCGGATTGATCAGATAACTGCCGCGGCGCACCCGCCGGAACAGCTTGCGATTGTAGGGGCCTTCGCGGCTGACCTCGTTCTTGGACAGAATCGAGGAGATGTAGGGGCGTTTCTTGCGGCGTTCCGGAACCAGCGAGTCGGGAAAATGCCCCAGAGTCTCTTCGAAGTCGATCGCGGTGAGTAACTCGCCACGATCCGCCCATTTCTGGCCCAGGCGCTGATAGAAAAGCACCAGCGCGATGCTGAGCATCAGATATTCCATCAGGTGGCGGTCGAGCTTGACCAGACGCCCGTCGACCTGAATGTCGAGGCTGGACGGGGCGATGCGCTCGAAAACCGCCGGCAGTTTGGTTCGGGCATAGCGCGCGTCGGCGCAGGCGCGCTCCAGGCTGATCTGGAAGGCGTTGAGTCCGTTGCCGTCGACCAGTCCGGTGTCGGCGCCCAGATCGAGCAGCGCCTCGGTCAGCTCGGCGTTACCGAGCCGGCTGGCGATCATCAACGGGGTCTGATCGAAGACGTTGCGGAAATCCACGCCGTATTTGTCGACCTCGCGCAGCACCCCCGCGTGGTTCTTGAGTCCATAGGCCAGATAGTGCTGTTTTTCGAGCAGCGCGTGCGACTTGTCGGGGTGCTTGGCGGCCTTGAAATCGGCCTTGATGAGCGCGTTCAGCCAGCGCTGGTCGCGGTAGACCAGGGCATATTCCATGAGCGCGATGCCGGCCTTTTTCTCGCCCTTGACCAGCGCCTTGTCTTCTAGCTCGGCGAGCGCCGGGCCACGCAGCACGGTCCAGGGCACCGTTTTCTGCTTGAGGATCTGCTCGCGGATCTCGGCGGCCTGCTCGGCTTTGCCCTGAAGCTCCAGCCGGTGCGCCTCGCGGCGCCAGTCGTCGAGGCTGGAGCGCTGTTCCTCGACCGCGTCCACCCCCGCGTGCGCCTCGGTCAGTCCGAGCAGGGTCAGGATGGGCTGTTGCGGACGGGGCTCGATCAGATAGAGATTTTTCACCGCGCGGGTGACCGCGACATAGAGCGCGTTGATATAGAACTTGTAGATTTCGAGCGACTTGTCGCCCTTGTCGCGACCGCGCGCGAAGCGCAGCTCGCCCTGCAGATCGGCCTCGGTCAAATCGCCGGCGATATCGCGATAGCGTTTTTCCTCGCCCGAGATGAAGCCGTAGAGCAGGACGTTTTCATATTCCAGCCCCTTGGCCTCGTGGATCGAGAAGACCAACGGGGTCCGAAAGAAACGCCGCACCTCGGCCTTCTGCTCCGGGTGCAGCACCAGGATGGCGAAACGCGCCGACTCGGCGGTGCGCCGGTCCAGGTCACGCTTGATCGCCTCGCTGTCCTGCAAGAGTCCGATCTGGCCCAGGGTCGGGCCGCAACTGCGCACCAGATAATTGCTCTCCTTGTCGACCGAACCGAAGCGCGCGTGCTTGATGTGCAGTAGCCGATTGGCGATCTCGGTGACCTGCGGCGAGTTGCGGAAATTGGCGTTGAGGATGCGGATCAGGTCCGCCGGGGCGCCCTCGGTCTGCTCGCGCCAGAACAGCGTCTTGACCTTGGACCAGGAGAAAAAATTGGGATGGACGATCTGGTTGGAGTCGCCGCACAGCAGGAAGGCGCGCGGGTCGCGCAGCGCGCGCAGGATCAGCAGCAACTGAACGTTGGTCAGATCCTGGACCTCGTCGACCACGACGAAATCGTAGCGGGGCGTGACCTTGTCCAGCCAGGCGTGACTGACGAGGTTGGCATCGAACCAGCCCTGGTCGTCGAGAAACTGCCGGTAGCGCTCGAACTGATCGTAGACCGCCTCGCGCAGCTCGGGGCCGTAGATGGACTGGCGCACGCCGAGCGCCACATAGTCGGCGCGGCTGAGAGCGGCGCACTGTTCGTCGGCGCCGGTGATGGCGCCCTGGAATTCCTCGAACAGCCGGTGGGTGTCTTTCAGTTCGCGGTGGAGCTTCTGGCGTCCGGCCCAGGCGTCGAAGGCGGCGGGCGTGATCTCGCGGCCCGCCGGCACCTGGATGCTTTCCAGATACTCGCGAAAGGACAGGAAATCGAGGTTCTGATCCGGGTTGTCGTAGCCGTGACTGTAATAAAGTTCGCGGGCGTTCTGGACCAGATAGGGCGAGCGGGTGACATAGAGGATATCGCCCACGGCCTCCTTCATCTTCTCGAGGGTCAGCGCTGTCTTGCCGCTGCCGGCCGAGCCGATCACGATCAAGGGGGGCGACTGACGATAGATTTCCTCCTGGTCGTCGTCGAACGAGAGTACCTTGTCGAGCAGATGAAAGCGGTGCGCCTGGGGGTTCAGGTAGGGCAGTTGCGGGGCCTGATCCGCCGCTTCCGCAGTGACGTTGGGGATCTTGTCCTCGTCGATGGCGGCCCCGCGCGCCAGGAACCGCGATTTCTCGTAGGCATGCTGGTGAACGAACTCCAGCAGCAGCGCATAGTGTTCGTCGCCGTGACGATAGAGCGAGAACAGCAGGCGGTTGCTGCGGTCGAGCCGCGCCCGGTAGAGGTTCTCGCCGATCTTCTTGACCTCGGCGGAGCGAAAGTCATCGGCGGCAAGATAGCCGACCAGCTTGTCGTAGCCGGGGATGGCGCGGGTGTCGAGCCCCTGGTAGACGATGATCTTCATGCCGAGACGACGTGGCGGTTAGACGCGATCAGGGTTGCTGGACACCGCGGCCTGGGCCGGTTTAGCGGCGGGGTCGGGGACCGGCGTGGGCAGCGGTCCGTCGGTCCGTGGCGCGGGACCGACCGGCGATGGGAGATGCAGTCCACAGGCCAGGAGGCATTCCTCGTGCTGGGTCTTGCAAATGCGCAGATCTACGCCCAGGCAGATGACGGGTTGCTGGCAGGGGCGACCCCTGGTGGCAACACAGGCGAGATGATCGGCGCTAATTTGCTGAAAGTCCTGTTGGCATTGCGTTTCGCGCAAACGTTGACGCTGTTCGCACTGGCTTTGCGCCAGGTCGCAGCGGGCGACGCAGGCCGGATCCCGATTGCCCGTGGGCTGGCTCGCCTCTTGTTTGACAAAAGGCGGTTGGCAACCGGTCAAGGCGAGGAATAAGACCGTCGCGAGCAAAAACGCGAAGGGCCGAACGTTAGCTGTGAGCGAGAGTGACATCGTTGGTTTCTCCATCGGGAATTGCGCGGGAACTCTATCACAGGTTCCTGTCTCGCTCGCGGTTTGGGGGCCGCCAAGCAGGGCGAGCGCGCTTAAATCCTCAGCCGAACACCACCTTGGCGCGATAGTCATCGTTCCACGCGGCCTTGCGGCGCTTCTTGGCCAAGCTGATCGCCGACCCCTCCTGTTCGAACAGGTTCATGCT